>CALEHW010000046.1 GCA_937877715.1 uncultured Methylophaga sp.
CAAATTAATATCTTCAGCACTAACCGAAAACGAAACGAACGAACCAGATATAAACAGCGTTGCCATCAACAGCAAAACTTTACTGCTGACCATCTTAGCCTGCATCAGATCAATAAGGAGACTTAGTACAAGTTACCGATCCATCCCAGGCATTACGCTCACATCTTTGTTTAGTCCTACCTAAATTATCTTGTATCTGATATCCACCATCACCCCATTGGTTTGGCTTCACATACCCCTTAGTGCGCCCCATACCATCTTGTATCTGATATCCACCATCACCCCACTGATTTGGTTTTATAGTGGTTTGATCATACAAATTGCCGAAAGCAGATGAAGACCCAGAATAGGCGACCATACAAGCAACTAAAGTAACTAGAATTTTTATCTTTATCATCACATACCTCCATTTTTTGATAATACCAACTGAGACTATAGTCCGTCGACTATCAGTCCGCAAGCAGAGAACATTATCCTCATGTCTCGTGAGGAAAAATCACTTCATATCACCTTTGGAAAAGTCCTGAGAAAAAGACGCAACCAAACAGGAATTAGTCAGGAAAAACTCGCCCTTGCCTGTGATCTAGATCGAACATACATCAGTCTTCTAGAACGTGGGCTCAGACAACCATCTCTTACCACTATTTTCATCTTAGCCAATCAACTATCACTAAGTCCATCAGCAATCATTAAAGAGGTTGAGGATTTTAGATAAGAAGAGAGAGAGGGAGAAGGGGGGGGGGAGAGACAAGACCCCACCTAATACGAGGAAAAGTTACCCCCCTACTCGGGAAATCTAGGAGCTTACTCGGGAAAAGTTTGGTTTACTCAGGAAATCCAGAAGCTCACTCGGGAAATCCAGAAGCTCACTCAGGAAAAGTTACACCGAAAAACTCAATCTATTTGTGGAATGTAGTCCAATCCCAGCACTGCTGGCGCTTCTTCCATAATCTTTTTCAGTGTATCTTGATGCTCCTCCATCACAATAAATGAGTCATGCACTGGCAGACACACAATCTCTCTCTCCCTGAGTTCCATCAAAACATACTCAGCAATTCTAGAATCAAGATTCTGCAACTCAGTAGCAACCCCTGAGCAATAGTAATCCCTGATTGGCTCATGCATCTCGATAAACTGCTCTAGCAGTTCCTCACAATCAAGGTCAGTAGGCAGCACTACTTCACCATCTGACTCTAACTGTTGTGCTGCTTTTTCAATTGCTGAAATTGCAACATACTTGTTCTTTGCACAGATCCCAATCAGATTCACCATCTTCATCAGTGGTCGAAGTTTTGGATTTTGATCAGAAAGCAAGTACGGTTCTTTTGGACAAACCCCACCGATCTTTCCGTACAGTAGATGGATATGATGCGCACCATAATCCAGCTCAACCGTGGGGCTGCCCTCAATACGTATCCTTTCCCTTATCTCACTAGGCAGATTGATCCACCAGCCACCATAGAACCTGCCACCATTATGAAAGTTCCCGTTAAAAACCCTGTAAATTTCACACTTGGAAAAATCAATCCATCCAAATCCACTTACCGAAAATTTATGACGATGGATCAGCTCATTGAGACTCTTAAGGTTCTTGCGCATTTCGTTTGTAAGAGCAGAATCCTTGTAGTTAATAAGTTTTTTATGGCGATCCTTAAGACGTATCAACTCCTTAGATTTGAACCTATGATGGTAGTAATGACGCACCCCAACCAAGTCCACTAGTTTTTTATCGATTTGTATACGAGACTGGTAACCCTTAATTTTATCCAATGAATTCCACTCACCGTTGTGATTTACAACACAACCATGCTCAACCAGAACATCCACAATCATCTTCAGGTAGCGACCTCGATAGTCTTGGTTACTGTATCGCTTTGCACACACGCTACCATTGCCTCTCGTATAACCAATCAGCATTGATGAATCAGCTTGTGCTTGCTGGATCAGGTTTGCTGTAATCATTTTGCAATGCCTATCAAGCTTGGATTGATGAACTCGTGGATGCCGATGCATTACCAGCTGCATAAAGTGATTCGAAATAGCCCTGGATGGTCTACAGTTAACGATAATTTCGTAATCCATTGGAACAGAGGGCGTATCTCTATCAACTCTCACAAACCTTCCACTTTTATTTTTCGTCTTCGTAGGATTCTACGAATTGCACAAAGATCCTCAAGTGAGCGATAAAGGAGAGAGTCTGTGAGTTCATTCTGTGGATGATTGTGAACACTTAGCCATTGAAGTAGTTCATTAATTTCTAACAGCAGTTCTATGCGTTCTCTGCTCATTTGAGAACTCCATCTGTTGAACTTGCATTCGTTGATTCTAGGGGCTGGTTGTTGCTCAGGAACTGCGACAGGGACGGTGCAACGCATAAGGCAATGTCAGGATGCCATCCTTCTAGCATCACAGGGTACTTTTGCGCCTCAACCTTCCTACCATCCTCTCCTCTAACTGGTCTTAGGTGATATAAGCAGCATGAATACCCTTGGCAACCCTCAACATCTTTAACCCATGAGTGTTTCTTGTCTGCTGCCACACACTGATGACACTGCTCGAAGATTGCCCTTTGTCGAGAAACAGTCATACATTGACCACCTCTCTGCCAGCAACCCAAGCTTGAACCTCTGACTCTCGCCATGCGCTAGAGCGTTCTGTTAGCTTTACAGGCTTGGGGAATAGACCTTGCTTAGCCTTTTGATAAATAGTTGATCGCTTTAGTCCAGTGGTATCTTCCACCTCTGGCAGTCTTAACAGTCTGTCTTTCATTGCTATGCATCCTCTTGGTTGTTAATGGATGCAAGCAGTATTACTCAATCAGAATGTGTCGACCAAACGACAAAAAAGTACCTCTTATTCGGTCATTCTATGTCGCTCCCGAGCAGTTACCCTAAGCAGTTTCCGCCCTCTCTGCAGATACTTATTTAATGAACTAGGATCATCCCTAATCACAGCTGGAACATGCTGTTGACGAAAACTAAAAACGCTTTGAATCTCTAGTGCAGCCTTAATCAACAAATCATTACCCTTGAAATGTCTATGTGGACACACTCGATCGTAAATACGTGCAACATGACCAAGAAACATACACTCATTCATGTGTTGCAATTTCCCCCTCTTCGGGGTCTCTATCTCTATCAACTTACCCAATACAGATACCAACTCATCAGCACCATCAATCTCTACTGAAACCTGCCAAGGAGTAATGCTATTCATAAGATTTCGCGCATTTAACCTAACCGCCGCATACAGAACATCTAACTCTTTATTGCTTACCTTCAGCGCCTTTTCCTCCAATGACAGAACTCCCCATCCATATAGGAGTTGATCCTGCGATATAAAGTCATATTTTTTCGACAACCTATAAGAAATCCGCGCCGCCTCCTCATGATCAACACCCTCATATGTTGCACCATGAATAAACCTTTCTACAAAACCACTATCAAATCTACTGCTCATGACACAACCTTTAACTGAAGCACCTTGCCAGACTTATCAGCCTTCAACCCATATAAGTAGTCACCCCAAGCCTGCATCATCTCCGTCCGTTCTTTGATGTGAAGTGCTTTGTTATAGACTCTCTTCACATCACTAGCTTCAACATGAGCCAACTGTCGCTCAATAGCATCCGACAAGTACCCCTGCTCATGAAGGATTGTGGATGCCGTAGTTCTGAACCCATGTCCTACCATCTCTTTACCACTATACCCAAGACTTCTTAGAGCCTTGTTTACGCTGTTTTCAGACATTGGCTTATCTCTTGTTGAAAAAAGGTATCTGCCTTCCCCCGTATACCCTTTCAACTCTTTTAGTATCTTTATCGCTTGGGTACTGAGAGGAACAATATGCTCTCTACGCTCCCTTCCAACCTTCTTCATAGTCCCCTTAGGGATAATCCACTGCTTGGTATCAAAATCCATATCCTTCCACTCAGCTCTTCTAAGCTCACCAGGTCTAACAAAAAACAGGGGGGCGAGCTGTAATGCGCTCTTCACTGGCAATGTTCCACTGAAATCATCAATTTTTCTCAACATCTCACCTATCTTCTTTGGATCAGTGATGCTGGCATGATGCTTCGTTACTTCTGGTGTCAACGCCCCTTTCAAATCTGCAGATAAATCATGAGTTGCTCTTCCAGTCACAATCGCATATCTGAAAACTCTACCAATAATTTGCTTAGTCCTATGTGCAGCACTCACATTTCCCGTACTTTCCAATCTTCTCAGTACAGCCAATATCTCAGGTGTTGAGATCTCACCAATTTTTCTAGCACCAATATGTGGAAAGACATGATTGACTAGCTTAGATAGAGTATCTCTAGCAGTCACCTCTGCAAGACTAGTCTTTTGTTTGTTGTGCCACTCTCTTGCCACATCTTCAAAACTATCCTTACCATCATTCTTCTTTTTAATCTTCTCTAGCTTTTTAACAACAGAAGGATCTTCCCCTTCAGACAAAATATCTTTCGCATTCCTCCTCCTATCTCTTGCGCCTGAGAGAGAAACCTTTGGATACACACCTAGAGCCAACACCTTCTCTTTGCCATCTATGCGGTATTTCAACCTCCAATACTTGCCCCCTGCAGGCAATATCAATAGATACATCCCTTCACTATCAGCAAGTTTGTATTGCTTCTCTCTTGGTTTTGCTGCTTTAATCTTGACATCTGTAAGCGCCATCTCTTATATACCCCCAACAGGACTTCGTAAGTTTATACCCCCAAATATACCCCCAATTTGCCTGGATGACAATGGATATCAGTGGATTATTACAGACTTACATGCACAAAAAAACCACCTATTACAGTGGCTTATGTGCTTCCATGGATGATCACGGAATAGTGAATGGCGTCCCCAAGGGGTTTCGAACCCCTGTTGCCTGGATGAAAACCAGGTGTCCTAGGCCTCTAGACGATGGGGACATAGAACTTCATAAATATTATTTGGTGGAGCTAGGCGGGATCGAACCGCCGACCCCCTGCATGCCATGCAGGTGCTCTCCCAGCTGAGCTATAGCCCCAAATAGCGAGGCGCAACTTTACGGATTTGACCGTTTTCTGTCAAGCAGTTTCAGCTGTTTTGAGAGTTAACTTACTCTACTGTTGAGCCGCATCTACACGTTGCCGTATATACTCAAGCGCCATATCAATCCGCTTCAGAACACGCTCTTGCCCAATCAATTCCAGTGTAATATCAATTGGCGGGGAGATTGCAGTTCCGGTTGCCGCCACTCGCAGAGGCTGCGCCACCTTACCCAGTTTCAGATCAAGAATTTCCGCAGTCTCTTTCACAATCTCGTGGATAGGCTCCGCATCCCAGATCTCCAGTTCTGAGAGTAGACTACGAATTCTCTCAAGAGGCTCAGCTGCGGCAGCCTTAAGATTCTTTTTTGCTGCCTTTGCATCAAACTCTTCAAAATCAAGATAGAAGCAACGACTATTCTCTGCCATCTCCACCAGCGTCTTGGCTCGCTCCTGCTGCGCCTTAACAACTTTCACAAGCTCTGGACCATTGTCCGCAGGGTCTATATCAAGCTGCCCCAGATGCCATCTCAGGTGCCTGGCTATGTGGTCTGGTGAACTGTTTTTTATATAATGCTGATTCAGCCAGAGCAGTTTCTCCGGGCTGAAGGTAGAAGCAGAATTGTTAACATTAGTCACATCAAAAAGCTCTACCATCTCATCTACAGAGAATACTTCCTGATCACCGTGTGACCACCCTAATCGCACCAGGTAGTTTAGCAACGCCTCCGGCAGATACCCCTCATCCCGATACTGCATCACGCTTACTGCACCGTGACGTTTGGATAGGCGACTTCCATCCGAACCAAGAATCATCGGTAGATGGGCATATTTTGGAGTCTCCGCTCCAAGCGCCTTGAGAATATTGATCTGCCGCGGTGTATTATTTAGATGGTCATCCCCGCGCACTACATGAGTCAACCCCATATCAAGATCATCCACTACTACTGTTAGATTATAGGTTGGGGTTCCATCAGAGCGGGCGATAATAAGATCATCCAGCTCACTGTTCTGAAAAACGACCTTGCCGCGCACCATATCATCAACAACTACCGCACCGTCAGTCGGATTCTTGAAACGGATAACCGGATTGATCCCCTCACGAGGCTCAGTACGACTACGACAAAGGCTAGTATAACGAGGCTTCTCCTTCCGTGCCCGCTGCCCATCACGCATCTCATCCAGCTCTTCACGACTGCAATAGCAGTAGTATGCGTGTCCATCATCCAGCAGCATCTGAATAATCTCTTTGTAACGGTCAAAACGGTGGGTCTGATAGAAAGGCCCATGATCATAGGCAAGCCCCAACCATGCCATCCCCCTCAAAATTGCATCAACCGACTCCTCAGTAGAGCGCTCCCGGTCCGTATCCTCGATCCGGAGAATAAAATCACCACCGTGATGGCGTGCATAGAGCCAGGAGAAGAGTGCGGTACGGGCACCTCCAACATGGAGATATCCAGTTGGGCTTGGGGCAAATCGTGTAGTCAGTTTCATCATTCAATTCATCGTGTTGAAGTGGAGCCTAATGCCCCATCAAAAGCCGCACAGTATATACTATTACCCCTATGAACAGAAAAATCGCCATCGTTGAGGATGATCAAGACCAGAGGGAAAACTATGCAGACGCCCTCCGCAGTCAGGGTTACGAGATCACAACCTATGCTGACAAGGAGGAGGCACTGCGTGGCTTCGAGGCAGACCTGCCCGATCTGGCAATTCTCGATGTAATGCTGGGAGAGAACCACGATGCCGGATTTGAACTCTGTAGCGAACTTCACAACAGACATCCATCAATCCCTGTAATCTTCCTGACCGCGCGCGACAGTGAGATTGACCGTGTCGAGGGCCTCAAATTGGAGGCCTGGGACTATCTGATCAAACCGATAACTCTCGACTACCTTATTGTACGGGTCTCCTCGCTGTTCCGGATTGAGGAGCGCCTTACCCACAACCTCTCCCCCCACTCTGGAGATACTATAAGTGGCGATCTGACCCTCAACGAGCATGCAATGTCAGTTCACTGGAAGGGGCAGCCGCTCGAGCTTACCCTGACCGAATTCTGGCTAGTCGAGGCGCTGGCACAATCCCCCGGCGAGGCCTTCAGTTATGAGGCGTTGATGCCGGTCACCCGCCAAACTATTGTGGAGAAGAACACCATCAATGGCCACATCCGGCGCATTCGCATCAAGTTCAAACGGATAGACAGTGAGTTCAACTGCATTCGCAATGTCTTCGGGGTGGGATACCGTTGGGACTGCTAAAATCACTAAATCCGAAGTGGATTTCCATATTGCGAAAAGCAATGCCCCAGTGGGGGGGGATTCGTAGCAAACTTACCCTCTCCATCATTCTCTTTCTCACCATCCCGGTGATGGGGTACAAGATGCTCGAGGAGATGAAGCAGTTTCTGCAACAAGGGCAGGAGAACGCCCTCTCCATGGCCTCTCAGGCTGTTGCAACCGTACTTCACAACAACCCGGAGCTGTTCAACCCAGAGAGTGGTATCCCCCACCAACTCAGTAGTGAACAGGATCTCTATGTCCACGAGATGGACGAAACCCCCAATCTGGATAACCCCTCATTCGAGGAGTGGGAGCCGATCCTCCACCGTGCCGCCGAATATGGCGAGACTCACATCATCCAGGGTGGGCAGCTCTATGCACCTGGTGATCTCACCTTCCAACACCTGCTCGGGCTCTCTCCCGATAGTCGCTATATCTATGCACTGTTCCGGGTCAAGGATGACAACACCCTATTCCGCAAACCCGAGGGGCTGCGTGTCGATAGCGGGGACCACCTCCGCATCTACCTGCAGCACCATGACCGTCCACCCCAAAACTATCTGGCAACCGCCTATGAGTCTGGGCTGATGAGTATCTACCGCATGGATGAGCAGTGGGAGAAACCGCTCACCGGCAGACACGAACGGATGTTTTCCGCATCGATGAATATCACCGATAGAGGCTATGTGATCGAGCTCAAGATACCGCGCAAATTGGTTGATGAGACCACCGCGCTCTCCTTCTCCATTATCGATATCGACAACCAGAAGAGTCGTGAACTCGACAGCGAGATCGGCACCTTCAAGGAGTGGACCGAGGCCTATACCAACCGTGTATTCCTCCCTGCCCCCTCAATGGAGAGGATGATCAACGCCATCGATCTGCCAGATGCCCGCTTCTCCATCACCGACCGCCACCGCCGAATAGTGGCGACCAGTGGCACCATGCTGACCACCCTCACCCGGAAGAATGAGCGCAACCCGCTGACCGCCACCATTTTTGACTGGATCTTTGGCTCCCCGATCCGACACTTTGATGAACCTATTCGTGACACCCGTGAATTCTCCTGGAACGCCATCGATCGAGCCCTGAAGAGCGGAGAGGAGCAGCGCTTTGTCCGCCCCTCCTACGACGGCCTAGCAGATGTAATCACCATCGTCTATCCAATCCACGGCGAGGAGGCCGAACTTGGGGTGGTGGTTGCAGAACAGAGCAATCTGCGCATCCTCTCCGAGCTGAGAATTCCGTTGGAGAATATCATCGGCTCCACCCTGCTGATCATCCTCATCGCCTCACTCATTCTCATCACCATTGCCACCAGGCTCACCCTGCGGCTACACAGACTGCGAGAGGAGACCGCCAGATCGATTGACGAGAGCGGTCACATCCTTACCGAGTCGATCGAGGCAGAGCGTAACTCGCTGGATGAGCTGGGTGATCTGTCGCGTAGCATCTCCTCCCTGCTCTCACGCCTCTCCCGTTACACTAGCTACCTTGAGAGGATGCCAAGAATGCTCAAACACGAGATCCTCAACCCCCTCAATATCGTCTCCACCTCATTGGAGAATCTGGAGCGAGAGATCCCCAATACTGAAAACAGCCAGAAATACCTAATCAAGACCAGACGTGGAATCGAACGGCTGGGATCGATGGTACAGAGCCTGGCCGAAGCCTCCAGCCTGGAGGACGCCTTAACCCCCGGCAGTGAGGAGCCCTTCGATCTCCACCAGCTACTGCAGGAGTATCTGGAGAACTACCGCAACAGCCACCCGCAACAGCACTTCGAAATCAGCCTCCCTGATCACCCAATCCAGATGAGTGGCTGGCCCTACGCAATTGAACAGATGCTGGACAACCTGCTCAACAACGCGCTCAACTACAGCAGTGAGGGAGGCACAGTCAAGGTTGTGATAACTGTTGAGCAGGAGATGAAGTCAGGGAACCGGGTGCAGATCTCGATCCTCAATGATGGGCCACCCATTCCGGAGGATATTCGTGACACCCTGTTCGAATCGATGGTCTCCTCCCGCAGGGAGAGCAATCCGGAGCGCCCCCACCTCGGGCTGGGACTCTATGTGGTACGACTGGTGGCTATCCACCATGGTGGAAATGTAATTGCCGAGAATCGTAAGGATGTGGAGGGGACCATATTCACTGTCACCCTTCCCCTAGAGCTGGGGTCAAATGCGCAAACCTGACCCCACATCATCTGTATGCTCCAATTCGGCAATTACCTGTGCCCCCAATAGCAGAATTATCCCAGCCATCTCCAGACTGAAGAGGGCAATGATTGCGGTTGCCAGAGAGCCGTAGACCACATCGGCAAAACTGATTGTGGAGAAGTAGTAGACCAGCAGGTGGCGCATCCCCTCCCACAACAGGGTCGCTACCGCCCCGCCAATCAAGACAGGCCGTAGTGAGATCCTGCCAACAGGCATCACCCAGTAGAGAGAGGAGAACATCAACCAAACCCCAACTATCCCCATCCAGTAGAGGCCTGACTCTGCAAGCCACTGCAGTGAGATGGTCCACTGTAGAAGTGTGAACTCCATACTCTCGACAGACTGCAGTATCCCGGCCAGCAGCGTCAGCATCAACAGACCCACCCCCAGCGCCACAATATAGAGATAAGGGATCACCGCAGAGAGCAGAAAGTGGCGACGGTGTATTTCCACACGATGGAAGAATATTACTGACATCGCATTCTCTAGTGCGGTAAATGCAAGTGAACTGGCAAACAACAGAATCACACCACCAGCCCAGCCGATAACCTCCCGATGAGCGAGAAAAGAGGAGAGCTGTGAGGTTATCTGTTCCGCCTGCCAGGGAACAATCATCTTCAGCTCAGCATCAACCACCCGCAACAACTCCGCCTCTGGCACCAGTGCAGAGAGCACCACCAGCAGCAGTGCAATCAGCGGAATCAGAGAAAATAGTGTGTAGTAGGCGATCGCCCCGGAGAGCAGAATCCCCTGGTTATGGCGAAACCGTCTCAGTACTCGACTGATAAACTGAAAAAACTCTACGGGGCTCATTAACTCCATGCAAAGAGCATATCACGTACCAGTCTCATGGCAGCAATTCTCAGTACAAGCCATCATCCCCGCGCAGGTGGGGATCCAGCATCACTGGGTCAGGTCTGCGTTCTTAGTAAAAACGCAGACCTAATAGCCCCTACAATCCTAGTCATTAGGCTTGAAGATAAACCGCGGCTTGAGCCAGAACACCAGCAGCGGCAGGATCGTCAATGCGGTAATCACATCGAGAATCAGTGCCTCACCAATGTATAAACTGACTGACCAGGTGTTAGCCAGCTCGGTATTCATCAACGGGATAAAGCTGCCCAGCAGCACAACCACCGAGACAATCACCGCAGAACCGGTAGTACTCAGGGTATTGCGTAGTGCCTCACTCCAGTTACCTCCGGTCTCACGCATCTCCTCACGCAGCCGCGAGATCATGTAGATACCGTAGTCGACCCCCAGCCCCATGGCGATACTGAGTGCCACCTGAACGTGGAAGGCGAGATTGGCTGACCACTCCTTGATCTCGGTCATGTAGCCACCCATTCCATACTGCGAGAAGAGGGTGATAAAGAGCATGGTTACCAGAATCCCCGCCAGCGAGAGTGAACGGAACATCAGTGCAGCAACCAGGAAGATCGCCAGCGCCGTGGTCAGAGGACTCTTGAGCCACTCATTCATTGCCACCACTCGGGTTGCCTCGGTTGCACCCAGGAAGCCCCCAACTGCAGGTGCGGTAATCGCAGGATCACCCTCAATCCGGGTGACGTGACGATAACCTGCCTCCCCCGGAGTGCCGACATGTATATCCACCTCATCACCGTTACGGAAGCCGATAATTACCTGATCAAAGCCGGGATCATTCTCATGCTCGACCAGGAACTTCTGAATATCCTCGGTCACCACATGGGTTGCGATTGGATCCATGGTATTAACGAACCCCATCACGATACCCTCATCCCAGGTCTCGGTATTGACGAAGGAGTCAAGATCACCAGGCCCGGTATTGGCCTCCAGCAGGCCGTTGTAGGTCTGCACCAGATCATCCGCACTCGGTACATACTCCGGATCCTCCACATCCCGGTAGGCGTACCAGTTCCTCTCATCCGTCATATGGGCAACGGTGGGGATAGTGTAGAGATTGAGATGATCGGTCGGCTTACCCCCATCAGGGGTCGCCATGATCATGTTTACAGTCTTCACGAACTGTACGTACGACCCGGTATAACCGATATATGGGTGGCCACGCATCCACTCCTCCAACTCGTTGATCGCCGCCAGTATGGTTGCGTTATTGAAGATCCCCTGTACCGGGTCCTCATCCGCGTCGTAGCAGATCTCTGGACCCTGCAGACGCTCCCCCTCATCATCATATGCATCAGGACGACACTCCGGCAGAATCGGGATCTTGGCACGGATCGGGATATTGACCGAGATCACCCCCGGCATGATATTACCCAGCCGTTCCAATTCGTGAATGGCTGCAACATTGGAGGGACGACGGTTGTCCTCCTTGCCGATCATCACATCCTCCTCACCAAACAGACCTCCCAGCATAAAGTGGTCCTTGAATGCGGCACGGGAGTAGTTGATCCCCTTCTCCACCCCCGGCATGATATCCCACTCCCTCTGGATACGAGCCTGCTCAGGGGTTGGGTCATCCGCCATCATCGCTTCGATTCCGGTACCGAGCTGGGCGTAGTTGGCGGAGACCACCATAACCGCAGCAATAAACGCAACAGGGATCCACTTCCCAGGCCCCGCCAGCAGTGCCGAGATGCGGTTACCCATGGTAATCTCCCAGGCACGCCCATCAGCAGACACCTTCTGCTTAGGAGTAAAAGTGACCAGTAGCAGTGGAATCAGGGTGGTCGTAGTCAACAGCAGGGTTGCCATCCCGAACATCCCGAAGTAGGCATATGCCTTGTAGAATGAGATATCAACAAATGACAAGGTAAAGAAACCAACCATATCGGTAATAATAGAGAGCGTTGCCGGAACGATCGTGTGGCCAATCGCCACCTCAGCAGCTGTTCTGGGATCATCACAATGCGGTGCATGCAACTCCTGCATAAAACGCCTGGTAATCTGCACAGAGTGACCAATACCAATAGCCAACAGCAACATCGGCGTCAACACCATCATCGTGGTCAGTTTGAACTGGGTAAAGCCCATCAGCCCCAGAGTCATGATGATGGTCATCCCTACCCCGACCAGCGGAAGCAGCGCCCCCTGCCAGCTACGGAACTCATACCAGAGCACCGCAACCACGATCAGTAGGGAGATAATGAAGAGCCAGCTCTTCTCCACCAGATCAAGCAGCATGTAGGCGAGGAAATATGGCTCACCCGCAGTAAGGAACTCAACCCGGTCTCCATAGACCTCACGATACTGCTCAATCAACTCGGATACACTGCGGACCCATGGCAGATAGTCCGCCTTTACATCATCACTGTAGTCACCGATGATGAATGAGGCCTTGGGCATACAGTCATTGTGGGCGTGGGCACGAGAGGCATCGGTGAGGCGTCCATCACTGTCTAGCAGATCGCACTTATTACCCTCACCATCCTCATAGTAGACCAGCATCGCCTCCATCGCAGGGTGGTTGTGGAGTGCCTCCTCAAGAAACTGGAGGTCAGCCTTGGCCTGCTCCTGATCATCTGTTGGAATTCCCTGTACCGGCAGCATACGCTTGAATTGCAGGCTACCCTCATCATCCAGCCCCATGTATTTCACCTTGGAAGATGCTATATCAATAAAGTTTGGGGTGTTGGAATGGTTTAGCTTGGTTACATCATTGTGCAGATCCTGCACCATATTGATAAACCAGGGGTCACCGTTCTGGTAGATATCTCCATCCTTTACCTTCATCCCCCAGACCATCAGGTTCCCCATCCCGAATGAGTGCTCACCATAAAGGTTGGTGGCAACATAACGGTCTGTTGGTGGTAACAGAGTATCGGGATCATTACGGATGTCGAGCTGATCAACAAACAGCGATCCAACAACTGTTGAGACAAGCAGCAATATCAGAATTGGCCAACGAAACCTCAATACAAAACGGGCGTACTGTTGGCTGATTTTTCCTTGTTCTTTGTTAGACATAATTATTTTCCAGGAAAGATTGGTAAAGATTGATTTAGATATAAAAAAAGCCCAGTCAGATTCAAAAATCTAAACTGGGCTCTCTATCTTATATTCTAGTCACTAGAGCCTAGTTCCTAGAGTGAGGTTAGAAGATATACTTCAGACCCAATGTAGCATTTGATGAAGCCTCAAGCTGACCAAACTGGGTATTGGCATCACCCCAGTACTTGTCGTACTCAAGAAGCCCAATAAGTTCGTCAGAGAAGCTGTACTCCACATCGAAGCGATTCCATTTGCCACCATTCTCTTCATACATAAAGATATTGTTCCAACGGTGTTGCTGTTCTGCGCCAAATGGCTTAGAGAGGAAGAGTGAATAGAACTCTTTGTTCTCTTCTGCCTTATTAAATCCATTCGTTAAGTGCATGGTTGCATAATCAGTAGTAAATCGATTAAGAGTATGGTCATTAATTGTGCTTGTGGTATCGACAAAATCCAGGTTACGATCTTGGATAAATTGTGCCGAAACCATCATGTTTTTTAAGACTGTAATATCTGCACCTAGAACATATTTGAACCGATCACCTTTTACCATGGTTAACGCCGCAGGAAGATCACCAATACTTAATGCAGTTAGATCCATAACAGGTGAATATACATCCTTTTGATACAAAACTTCACCACGCAATACAACTGGAAGTCCATCTGTCTCAATTGCTGTGTCAAATGAACCGCCAATATTGTGCGCCCTTTTAACTGTCTCTTCAAACCGTAAGGTTGCAAGACCTGCTGATGTTCCAGATTCTCCATAAGCGCCATACCTTCCAGCTGCATCAGTTAACTTAAGGGTTGTTGTTGAAGTTGCCGCATCATGCGTTCTAGTTGTTGTTAACTCACCACCAGAACTATTTCTCCAAGACATGTTAATGATTGGGTTTTTATCATAATTATAAGAATAATTAAGAGAATAATTCATGCCATCTACTGTTGAATCTTTGTATCTCATTGCAATATCTGCATCAGTATCATCAGGCATATTGTAGACGTATTGAGATCTTGCACCAGCCATGGCATCGAACGTACCAAAAGTAGTGTTTTGCATATACTCAAACGTTGAATCAGCCGTTGAACGATATGCACTTGCACTCGATGCATTTATTAAATTAGTGTCGTATGCACCAGCAAAACCACCCAATATTTGCGAGCCATCATATCCATATGTGCCTGCAAATAAGCCTATTGTGGAGTAGTGTGCAGAGAAAGCTGCATCAATAGTTGCAGCATCTTGTGTTGCAAACCAATTTACAGTTGTCTTACTCCCTTGCAATGTTCCAGCTCCAGTTGCAGAAAATTCATTGTAGAATCTCTTAGCAATTGAACCCAGGTCAGGAACAATATTCACAAAACCATTTGATTTACCAGAGATAGAATCCGGACCCTTCATAATAAAAGCATGGCCTTGAGAATGACCCGCAGAAGTTGTGGCATCTGTTGTATCCATAACCCCGCTGCCAGTTCCATTATCCCTAAGTGATGTACTAATGTTGCGATCAAGACCAGCAAATACGTTTTCTTTAGGCTGTGATAACACTACTTGCAAGTTACCACCATCCTCTAGATCAGTTTCGGCATTAATCATCCATACCGGAATACGGGACTCATCCATTACATTTTGAGCCATCTCTCGATAGTCTGTTGGGTTGATAATGTCTAACAGCTTCATACCATCTGCAGTACCCCATACCACCTGCTGCTTACCAATACGCAACGAAATCGCATCATCCTCTCCTGCCGTAGTATCGATATATAACTCACGCAGAGGATCTTGCTGCGTATATTTCTTATGTCCTTTCATACCGTCGACTGTTTTGCTATCACGTACTGGCCGCAGCTCAGCATGCAGCTCAGCATTTTCACCAACAGGCCCGTTAATGAATAGACGGACCGAGGTCTCTGACTTCATCACATCCCCACTATTATGCGTAGAAGCTGCACCAACAGTAGTCCCATCTTTGGTAAAAATCGCGCTCTCATTCTTGATCTCACCAGAGACCTCGAAATCATCAACCCAACTACTCTCCTCTTCTGCCACAGCAACATTTGCTGCCATCGCTAGTGCAACACTGGTTGCTATTACCGTTCTCTTAAACATTGTTCTCTTCCTCTTTAAATTCTTTGTGCTGGATTAACGCTTGATCTTACGAAGCGTCTTCTCACTCCAAAGTCTGGCTTTTAGCTTCTTGTCATTTTTGGTGACAACCTTGGCTGGGATAACTGCCCAGGTCTCATGACCTGTGGTGTGGGTCTTTCCATACCAGTAGCCCCAGTATTGTGCACGAGGATCATCCATGCCGAAGCTGATCCAGTCACGGTCGATCGTCTTGATTTTGTTGCCATCCTTAAAAAATTCAGTACGATAGTCAGCAAAGGTTTTGGTGTCGATATAACTGACACGGCTGTCATACCACCAGTTGTCACGCTTGGTAGTGCTCTCTACCTTGTATACTGTCTGCCCTTTGGGGGTACAGGAGCCTTGTGGCAGCTTCTTCATATACTTGTTGCGCTGGTTCTTGGGAACCTCCATCGCCCCCAGGCAACCAGAAAATGTCTCGGTACCAAGCAGTTTGTGGTTCTCATGGTGTGGTTTGCGCAGCATTACGTCACCAAAGGTGAAGTCGGTACCACCCCAGGCATCATCATGTGCAGGCTCAGCAAAACGGCGAATCTTGCGCAACGCGGGCAACCAGATGGCATAAGATTGGGATTTTGCATCATCCTTAAAGTCGGTAATCAACATGCCGGTACCCTTGAGCTTACCGGAACGGAAGATGGCGACATCCTTAGTCTTGACATGCTTCTCTTTGGGAGTGTTAGTAATGTAGCGCTCTACTGTCAGCGTACTTGGCTTTTTGCCTTCGGTACGGCTGATGATTACAGTGATGTTCTTGCCCTTTTTCTTGATACCGTAGTTCTTCAGAGAGTAGAAGTGATTAACGAAGTAGACCTGGTCCATGATGGCATTGGCATCAGGCGTACCAGATAGTAGCGGCAGATCTTTGGATACACCTGCAACAGCCGCTGCAGACGATAGAGTAAGCGCAGCTACAGCTGCACCTGTAAGTACTTTCTTCATGTTACGAGATACTCCCCTCATGTTGATATTATTAATTATTACTCCACCCCTCAAGTTTCACGACTTTGACACAACAAAACAGCCGAGTCAACGTGCTACAAAAAATACCTTAACATAACTTGCTGTTATTATTGATTATATCACTAAAGGTAGTTAGTGTATAAAATTGATACGACTTACCTCTCATGAGGCAATCCGGGAGATTGATGCATGGGGCGGCGGATTTATTCCACCTGTTTTTTACAAAGAATTCAACTTCTGCTTCACCCGCACCAACCGCTCCCTCGCCTCAGTGGCAATCGGCCTGAGTAACTCAAACTCGGAAAGCTCTAAAAAGAGGTTGGGATCAATAAATTCTACCTTGATTTTCCCCGCCTCATCCTGGCGCACCACCACGTTGCAGGGGAGTAGCGCACCCACACTGGGGTCGGCATCAAGAGCCCTGGATGCCAGTGGCGGATTGCAGGCCCCAAGAATCTGGTATGGCGGCATATCGCGGTCGATCTTCTTTTTCAGTGTTGCCGCCACATCAATCTCAGTCAGCACACCAAAGCCCTCTGTCTTCAAAGCCTCTGTCACCTTTTCAATAGCCTCATCAAAACTGCAGTTGAGCTCTGCTCCAAATGTATATCCCATGACACCTTCTCCCTCGTTAACGTTACGCAGATTCATATAATAAACACAAAAGTCAGCAAGTTAGTCGGACCTATTTAACAACTACTATATGACAGATGAATCATCCGTCTTTGCAGTCTTGTCAATACCAGCCTCTCCGCGCCAGTAGCCATCTACCCCGCCATAGGGGAGGAAACGGTCAGCTGCTGCCATCCCATCCTGCAGTGAGATCTCCTGACGCTGTACCTGATCAAACAGCTTGATAATCTCTGGGGTAAACATCGATTGTGGGCTGATTCGTACCACATCCACCCCAAGCTCCCTCATCTCCTCCATTGCACCGAGAAGATTGCAGCTCTGCGCAGATTGAGTCTGGATACCGTTAATGGTGAGGAAAGGCTCCCCCTCCTTGGTATTGAGCAGCATCCCGTCAGAGTCATCAATACAGCGATACTGGCAGTCATCCTTCGGCAGTTCGTAGTGGCGGGCGGTATAGCAGCGGGCAGCATAGGCGAGTGGGATTCTTCCCCAGGCAAAGATCTCTGTCTCCACCCCATCCGGTCTATGTTGCTGAAGATCCCTCAGAGTCTCTCGAGAGAGCTCCACTGACAACACCCAACGGTTCATCCCCGCCTCTGCCAGCACCTCCATGGCCCCCTGGTTATAGATATTTACCGAGTGGCCCACCACAAATGACTCCCCCTGTTCAGAACGCAGATTGACCGCGGCCAGATCATTGGCCTCAACTGTAAATTCACCATTGCCACATATGCGACGCATAGTCTTGAGCTCTGATTCTGCCTCCAGCAACGCCAGGGTTGAGAGTATCACCTCCTTGCCTGCCGCCTTCAGCTGCCGGGCAATCTCGATCCACTGATCCGTATTTAGTGAACGTCGCTTGGAGCAGATGGTCTCACCCAGATAGACAATATCTACAGGTGACTCCGCAATCTGTCCATAAAACTGACGCAGCTTCTCCTCGCTCCAGTAGTAGAGGACAGGGCCCAGTGAGATCTTCATTGCCATGAGCGGTGGTAAGCCCCCAGTGTGGTCTGGGCCCCCTCCGCCACCTTGTCCAGTTCCGCATTCCAGACCGACTGAACACGAAAGGATTCAGGGTTGCGCTTGCAGGCATCAATCGCCGCACGCCACACCCTGGTTACCTGTGCCACATAGGCCGGGCTACGCTGACGTCCCTCAATCTTTATGGCTGCAATACCCATCGCCATCATCTCCGGCAACAGCTCCAGGGTGTTTAGACTGGTGGGCTCCTCAATTGCATACCCCTCCTTGCCCTGCACCTCAAAACGCCCCTTGCAGATGGTTGGATAACCGACATTTTCACCCGCACCACAGCTATCCACCAGAATCCCGCCCAGTCTGGTCTCCATTCCCCCATCCTTACGATCAATCCACTCCACGTGACTGCCTGGTGAGCAGGCTCCATAGGTGTTGGGAGAACGGCCGGTGGCATATGATGAAAGCAGGCAGCGCCCCTCCACCATCACACAGAGGCTGCCAAAACCAAATAGCTCGAGCGGTACCGGAGTATGTTCAGCAAGATGGCGCACCTGTGGTGCAGAGAGGACACGGGGAATCACCACCCGGCGAATACCGAAAGTACGATGCATGAAACTGATCGCCTCATAGTTGGTGGCAGAACCCTGTACCGAGAGGTGTAATTTCAGATCCGGCCAGCGGTTTGCTGCATAATCTAGAATGCCAATATCTGCCAGGATTACCGCATCCACACCTGCCTCGGCAGCACTATCTACTGCAGCTGTCCAGCGCTCCCAGCCACTCGGTTGGGGGAAGGTGTTGATGGCGGCAAAGAGACGCGCACCGTGACTATGGGCATACTCAATCCCCTGACCAACATTCTTCTCATTGAAATTCAGGCCAGCAAAATTTCTGGCATTGGTGTCATCCTTGAATCCCACATAAACTGCATCAGCACCGTTGTCGATCGCTGCTTTCAGTGAGGGGAGATTACCTGCCGGGCATACCAGTTCCATTGCACCACTTATATATTATCATCCAGAATAGAGGCAGGAATTGTAGTGTATCCCTTATTGACAGTCCAAAAAAATAACTATTTTTTTCTCTGCCAACACAGACATCCAAAAAAACTATAAATCACGGCGAATATCTGGATCAGCAAATAAAAGTTACATTTTAGATCGTACCACTACCCAAACAATACGGTATTGGCTGAAGTCATCAGGGTACCAGTTGAAAGTAGTATCCCAACAAGAGGTACAGACACAATTACAGTGGAAATAAGCAGGACTCCGGAAACAGTAGCGGTAATTTTTTCTGATACTTTTTTCATTGAAAAATCTCCATATAATACATTTGTCTTGAACAGTAATTTAAATATCATGATAATCTGATAAAAACACCAGGTTATTAAGGTTAATTGATAGATATCAAATATCTGATGCATTCAATTATAGGGAAATTTTAACATTTGTCAATTATTTCTTTGCGAAAAGAGTGCTTTTTTATGATATAAATCAATTATAAACCAATAAGCATCTTCCTTCTCTTCTAGGCACAATCAACAATAATCAACCTAACTTGCTAATAAATGGTGGTACTTCTGTTGTAGAAGAGTTAACCCTTCTGCTTAACTCCCTCTCTATCGCATTCAGGACACTCCATTTCTTTCCACACCATCTCGGCGCAAGAAGAATATCCTCGGATGCGGTGGCAGTCAGACGGTGGTAGATCATCTCATCAGGTGCCTGCTCAATCCAGTTGGCGACAATATCGATGTACTGCTCCTGAGTTAGTGGCTCAAACTCCCCGCGGCGCCACTCATTTGCCAGCGCCGTCCCCTTTACGACATGCAGCGGGTGGAACTTGAACCCATTGGTTCCCAGCTCCAGTACATGCTCCATAGTCTCTCTGTAGTGGCGTTCGCCTTCACCTGGTAGCCCCGCAATCAGATGGGTGCAGAGTTGAATTCCTCGCAGCTGTGCAGCACGCACTGCCTGACGATATTCGGAAAAGTAGTGGAGCCGGTTGACTCTATCCAGGGTCTCGTCAAAGGCTGATTGCAGCCCCAGCTCCAGCCAGATCTCATACCCCTCCTCACGATACCCAGCCAGCAGATCGAGCACAGGATCAGGCACACAATCGGGTCGTGTACCAATTGAGAGCCCAACCACATCCGGTTCCGAGAGCGCCTCACGGTACATCCGATCCAGCTCGCCGGGGTCTGCATAAGTATTGGTGTAGGCCTGAAAATAGGCAACATAGAGCTGCGCACCGGTACGCTTGCGAATTACCTGTCGACCCGACTCAATCTGTTCCGCCACAGTTCGTGGATTTCTGCCATGCGGACTAAAAGAGATGTTGTTACAGAAGGTGCACCCACCTCGCCCCTTGGAGCCATCGATATTTGGGCAGGTGAAACCGGCATCAATCGATACCTTGTGGACCCGCTCGCCAAAACGGGCCTGCATTGCGCTTCCAAAGGTGTGAATATAGTCCGTCAGTACCATGGGGCAAAAGTATATCTGATCCCCCATGGAATCAGTAGAGGACGGATGGAATTTCTTGATAAAAAAGGTTGGTTACTGGCGATCCTGGTAAAAACTGATCGCCTTGTTGAAGGCCATCCGCAGCGGCCCTGGAATAGAGAGCGCCTCGACATCAAGTCCATATATCAGGTTCTTGGTCTCAAGGCCCAGCTCAACATCACCCTCGAGGCGAATCCGACGCTGAAAAAAGAGTGTATCGGGATCCTCCTTGCCCAGTGAAAGCTGCAGGAAATCATAGAGGTCTCCACTGATAGCAAGATCAATCGGCCCCTCACCAGAGTGGGCAACCAACCCCTTCCTCCCCTTGGTAAAGCGGAACTCCACCCCACCATCCAGTAGACGAATTACCGCAGTTCGCGACTCCAGAAAATCGAGATCACCATCACGCAGCTGCTGCTTGAAAACGTGGTTCAACACCGCAACCAGAAGTTGCGTATGAACTACGTTCGGCACCATCTTCAACGGTGCCGCCAGAAATGGAGGGATCTGTGGATTGCCCCCGGCCTCATTTGTCTTGTAGGTATCCTGCATCCGCCTATTGTACCCTACCTGTCCACAGGCAATCCGCCTGTCGATCTTTATAAAAAAAACCGGTATCCCGATTGTACAGAATACCGGCTACGCCACCTCCCCCTTAATATCTGCTAGGTCAAGACCAAACCACTCTCAGGCTGCTCCTCGCAGAAGATATTCTTGATCTGGTTTATAAGAGATAGCACCTCTTCAGTCTGGATGGAACAGTACACCTTGTGGGGTATCACGGCCTCGCCTGAGACGACTGATTGCCCAGTATGATATAGAAGGGTAACTACTCTCTGATCGCCCGGGCCACCGTATAGGCCTTGCCCTGCTTCAGCTTCTTGTAGTTCCCAAACACCTCATTAAAGTTGCGTTTAATAAAATCACGCAACCCATTGATGGTTACCACCACAATCTCTCCACCCGGCCTCATATGTGAGTGTGCGTCACACAGCATAATTGTCAGCAACTCCCTCCCCACCTTCGCCGGTATATTGGATACCACGATATCAAAGCGAACCCCTTTTGGTACATCACTCAACCCGTTGGAGAGGTAGGCGTGACAGTGGTCAAGCCCATTGATTGCGGCATTACGATTGGCATACTCAACTGCCAGATAGTCCTTGTCCACCATATGAATATCTCCGTTCGTGGCCCTGCCCCCCATTGCCAACCCCAATGGCCCATACCCACAACCAATATCCAGAATAGTCTCTTCCGGACCAACCTCCAGATAATTCAGTAGAAGCCTGGTCCCATCATCGATACCTCTGGGGCTGAAAAGACCCCAGGTAGTATGGAAGGTCAGCTGCTTGTCCAGCAGTTGCTCTGCAAAAACGATATCTCTCCTCAGCTCCTCAACTGCCCCACAACCTCCGGCCCGACTACTCACTGTTTTTGAGTTCATCGGCCGATTCTCTCACTCCAGGGATCAGAAATCATCGCTTTTCCGTTATAATCATCCATCATGAATATTTGCATAAATACCACTTTCAGGAAACAATAGATCATGGAACTCAGCTCTCTCACCGCCGTCTCTCCTGTAGATGGCCGCTATGGTCGTGCCACAGCCAATCTTCGTCCGATCTTTAGTGAGTTTGGGCTGATCCGCCACCGTGTTTTGGTAGAGGTCAGGTGGCTGCAGATGCTGGCTGCAAATACCGATATCCCAGAGGTTCCCCCATTCTCTGAGCATGCCCAACACCTTCTGGATCATCTGGTAGAGAAGTTCCATGAGGAGGATGCGCAACGCATCAAGACCATTGAGAGCACCACCAACCATGACGTAAAGGCGGTTGAATACTTCATCAAGGAGAAGATTGCCGGAAACGACGAGCTTGAGGCGGTTAGTGAGTTCATCCATTTCGGCTGTACATCCGAGGATATAAACAATCTCTCACATGCCCTTATGCTTAGGGAGTCACGCACCCAGGCCATTCTGCCAAAAATGGATGAGATTGTTGATACATTATCAGAATTGGCTCACCAGTTTGCAGATGTACCAATGCTCTGCCGCACCCATGGACAGCCAGCCAGCCCCTCGACCATGGGCAAAGAGGTTGCCAATGTAGTCTATCGCCTGCGCAGACAGCGTGAACAGCTAAGTCAGATTGAGTTTTTAGGAAAGATAAACGGTGCTGTTGGTAACTATAATGCTCACATTTCAGCCTACCCTGAACTGGAGTGGGAGAGTATCGCACAACAGTTTGTTGAATCACTTGGGTTGGAGTGGAACCCATACACCATCCAGATTGAGCCACATGATTACATTGCGGAATTTTTCCATGTAATAAGTCGCTTCAACTCCATTCTTCTGGATTACGATCGTGATGTCTGGTGGTATATCTCGATGGGATATTTCAAGCAGAGGACTATTGAGGGAGAGGTTGGATCATCCACCATGCCGCACAAGGTGAACCCCATCGACTTCGAGAACTCAGAGGGAAATTTGGGGATCGCCAATGCCATCATGGGGCATCTGGCTGAGAAACTGGTTATCTCACGCGGACAGCGTGACTTGACCGACTCCACTGTACTGAGAAACCTCGGCGCTGGTATCGCCCACAGCATGATAGCCTACAACTCTACCCTGCGCGGAATCAGCAAGCTGGAGATCAATGAGACACGACTGCAAGAGGATCTCGACAACACCTGGGAAGTGCTGGCCGAACCAATTCAGACCGTAATGCGCAGATATGGAGTTGAGAACCCTTACGAAAAACTGAAGGCATTGACCCGTGGCCATGGGATCACCAGAGATGCCCTGCTCACTTTTGTTAATGGGCTGAATATTCCAGAGGATGCCAAGGCATCACTGCGTAAACTCTCTCCTGCCAGCTATATCGGCAATGCTGCTGAACAGGCAAAGAGAATCTAGCAGATGGTAAATCAGTCAAAAATTGTTGTTGCCCTAGACTTTCCCGATGCAACGCAGGCACTGGCTCTGGCGGAGCAGCTGGATCCAGCCAGCTGCAGAGTAAAAGTTGGCAAGGAGCTGTTTACCCGATCTGGACCGGACATAGTCAGAAAGCTTGTCGCAATGGGGTTTGATGTTTTTCTTGATCTGAAATATCACGATATCCCCAATACTGTCGCCCGTGCCTGTGAGGCGGCAGCAGATCTTGGGGTCTGGATGGTAAATGTGCACGCCTCTGGCGGCAGACAGATGATGGAGGCGGCCAGTGAGGCGTTGACAAAACGGGCAGGTGGGCCACTACTAATTGCAGTCACTGTGCTCACCAGTATGGATCGTGGAGATCTATCGGAGATTGGGCTGGATATTGATCCGGCAGATCAGGTGATGCGACTGGCAAGGCTGGCGCAACAGTCCGGCATGGATGGGGTGGTATGCTCCCCAAGAGAGATCAAACCCATCAGAGATGAACTGGGGTCAGAGTTCCGGCTGGTAACCCCAGGTATTCGTCCTGCATGGAGTGCTGTTGGTGATCAGAAACGCATCATGACCCCAGCCGATGCAGTCGCTCTTGGTAGTGACTGGCTGGTAATCGGGCGTCCCATTACTGCGGCGGCAGATCCGCTTGTTGCGCTAAACGCCATTAATGCCGAACTAGTGTAACTACTCTCCAGACACCCCAACAATCGGCTTGATGGTATTCCAGCGGTTGCACCCTGGACACTGCCAGTGTAGATGGTGGGCCTGAAAGCCGCACTGATTGCACTGGTACTCTGGCTTCTCCTCTCTGAGTTGGCGAGTCAGAATCTGCAAGCCAAATAGCCCCTCCTTGGCTCTCTCATCCTCTGCATGGGTCAGATTTAGCTCAATCAACCGCTCCAGACCACGAACTGAGGGGCGCCTGGTCAGCTGCTCTACTAAAAACTGTTCAGCATCCGGACCGCCTCTCATCAGCTGAATCTGCTCAACAGTGGCCAGCAGCACTGTAGTACTGGGGTGGTTATCGAGCAGGTTCATTAAATAGTTGAGGACCTCTTCTGGGGCAGCCTCTGCTCGATAGAGTTTTAGCAACGGCTTTATGATATTCGGGATATAACTGGCATTCTGCTGCTCTATCCCCTTGTAACTGTCGATGGCCTCTCTGTTATGACCAGTTGCTGTCAAAATCTCTGCGCGAAGCATGGCAGCACGAACAGACTGCGGATCCTCCATCAGTGCTCGATCAACCAGATCCAGTGCGCCTGCTGAATTATCATCAGCTCTGGAAATCTCCGCCTTCTCACAGAGAAACTGGGCAATAACAGGAGAGCCGTTACCACTATTTTCGTGCTGGTTGTGCAACATCTCGATTGCACGATCCCACTCCTTCTCCTGCTGATAGATGACCACCAGCCGTTCGTAGGCATCCTGCTGATGGTATCCTAGCTCAATCAGATCCAAAAAAGGCTGCTCTGCACGATCCAGCAGTCCCGCCTTCATATAGTCTCTACCCAACTCCAGCAGAGCAAGACTGCGCTGCTCATCACTTAGGGTCTCACTACTGATCAGATTGCTATGCAAGTGTATCGCCTGTGAGGTATCGCCCTGGCGGCGAAACAGCGTCCCCAGGGCCAGGTGTGTCTCCACCATCTTTGGATCCTCCTCCACCATTCTGGAGAAGAGATCGATTGCCCGATCCTGCTCCTGATTTATCAGATAGTTAAGGCCCCGGAAATAGTCGGTTGAGAGTGTTGAGTAGCGTTGATCAGTGGTTCGTGCTCCTCCCCTCCTTGCAATCCACCAGCCGGATGCCGCAGCAATTGGTAGCAGGATAAAACCAAGATATGGAAGTATGAAGTTCACAGTTGAATTGGAGTTAATTTCGGTCTGTTATCTTTTCCGCCCTGCGAAGACGGATCCTCAGAGAGAAAATAAGTGGCAGCGCAGAGAGAACACCAATCAACACCCCTGATGCAAGGGCAATAACCAGTAGCAGAGAGAGAGGGATTTCCCCCTGTCCAAGGTAGTAATCAAATGAAACTGGTGCTGCATTCAATACCGCAAACAGGGTACCAAAACCAGCTACCAGAAGAAAAAGCAGCAGAGTCAGAAAACGCATCACATCCACTCAGGATGTTACTGCTGCTTCAGCCAGGCCTCGTTGACTCGCTCCCGCAACTCCTTGCCGGGTTTGAAATGTGGGACAAACTTCTCCTGAAGCTCTACAGGAGCTCCTGTCTTCGGGTTACGCCCCATGCGTGCAGGGCGGTGGTGGAGAGAGAAACTCCCGAACCCGCGAATCTCGATCCGCTCACCAGACCCCAATGCCTCTGTCATCTTTTCGATTATCGTCTTTACCGCCATCTCAACATCCGTATAAGCCAGATGCGGAAGCTTCTTGTATAGCGATTCAATCAGTTCCGATTTTGTCATGATTATCCCCTTTTATGAGGCTCAAGATTAAAGGTTAAAGGTACACGGCGCAAGGTGAGCCTCGCACCTTTTATTTTGCACCTTTAACCTTCTACCTTTTACCCCTAACTATCCATCTGCTCCTTGATCAGGTCACCAATTGTGGTTGAACCTGTATCCTCAACAGCATTAGCCTCATTGTAGTCCTTGACTGCCCTCTCCTCATCCAGAGAGTCCTTCTGCTTGATCGAAAGATTCAGGGTATGGGACTTGCGATCCACTCCCAGAATGGCAACCTCAACCTCATCTCCTTCACTCATCAAGGTACGTGCATCCTCCACCCGGTCACGTGAGATCTCAGAGGCACGCAGATAACCGTTTACCTCATCACTCAGCGCAATTACTGCACCACGGGCATCAACCTCACTGACTTTGCCTGTCACGATTGTGCCTCTTGGGTTCTCAGCCACGTAGGTTGAGAATGGGTTCTGCTCCAGTTGTTTGATTCCCAGCGAAATGCGCTCACGCTCCGCATCAATTGCCAGTACAATTGTCTCTACCTCATCACCCTTAGAGAAATTGCGGATCACATCCTCGCCACTCTCATTCCAGGAGATGTCAGAGAGATGAACCAGACCATCAATATCACCATCCAGACCAATGAAGATTCCGAATTCGGTGATTGACTTGATGTTGCCAACAATACGATCGCCCTTTTTGTGAGTAAGTGTGAAGAGCTCCCATGGATTTGCCTTGCACTGCTTCATGCCGAGAGAGATGCGACGACGCTCCTCATCGATATCAAGCACCATTACCTCAACCTCCTCACCCATCGAAATCACCTTGGATGGATGGATGTTCTTGTTGGTCCAATCCATCTCTGAGGTGTGTACCAGACCCTCGACACCATCCTCAATCTCAACAAAGGCACCGTAGTCGGCAATATTGGTAATCTTGCCAAATACACGGGTGCCTGCAGGGTAACGACGGTCAATGTTAAGCCATGGATCATCACCCATCTGCTTCAGACCCAGGGATACACGGCTACGCTCACGATCAAAACGCAATACCTGAATCTCGATCTCCTCACCAACAGTAACCACCTCAGATGGGTGACGCACACGCTTCCAAGCCATGTCCGTGATGTGGAGCAGGCCGTCGATGCCGCCCAGATCGATAAAGGCACCATAATCAGTCAAGTTCTTGACGATACCACTTATTTTGGCGCCCTCTTCCAGTGTCTTGAGTAGCTCTTCACGCTCTGCACTGTACTCTGCCTCAACCACCGCACGGCGGGAGACTACAACATTGTTGCGCTTCTGATCGAGCTTGATGACCTTGAACTCCAGATCCTTGCCTTCGAGGTAGGTGGTATCCCGAACCGGGCGCACATCTACCAGAGAGCCGGGCAGGAAGGCTCGGATATCGTCGAGATCTACAGTAAAGCCGCCTCGAACCTTGCCACTGATCACACCAACGACTGTCTCGTTTGCGTCTAGTGCATCCTGCAGGCGGTTCCACGCCTCCTGACGCTTGGCCTTTTCACGAGAGAGAATTGTCTCACCATAACCATCAGCAACAGACTCCAGCGCCACCTCAACGATATCACCGACTGCAACCTCCAGCTCTCCCTCACGGTTACGGAACTGCTCGGCAGGAATTGCTGCCTCGGTCTTCAGTCCTGCATTGACCAGGACAACCTCATCGGTTACCTCAATAACGGTACCACTAACCAACTCGCCATTTTCCATGACGGTTGAACGAAAGCTCTCTTCCAGAAGTTCTGCGAAATTCTCACTCATAACAATTTTTTCCTAAATCTTACCCAGAAGATGGTTTAGCTGATTCCATTCAGCATCATCAACAGAGCGGTTGGGGTTCAGTCGTCCAGATTTGGAGCTGCTTTGAACCCATTAAAAAAACAGAAGGGGTCTCTCTTGATTGACACCTTCCACCATCACAACACACTAAACTTGTAATCGAGAGATTTACCGAACCATCAGTCCACGCTCTGTTGCCAGGCCCATGACTGCTGTGATCACGGATTCGATATCCATCTCTGTTGTATCCAGCATCACTGCATCTTCTGCCGGACGTAACGGAGAGGTGGAGCGTTCAGAATCTCTACGATCACGTTCCTCAATCTCACTTTTAAGGGCGCGAATATTAGCATCATCACCTTTCTCGATCAACTGCTTATACCGTCTTTTAGCGCGTTCTTCAGCACTTGCAGTGAGAAAAATCTTTAATGCCGCACCAGGAAAAACTGTGGTCCCCATATCCCGACCATCTGCCACCACTCCGGGCGGCTGTTCAAAATCACGCTGGCGCTGCAGCAGTGCCGCACGCACGGCTGGCAGAGCTGCCACTTTGGAGGCTGCGTCCCCTGCAGTTTCGGTGCGAATAGAGGAGGTAACATCCTCTCCATCCAGCAATACCTCCACCCCAAGGCCGGAACGTCCGGTACCAAATGAGACCCCCAGACTGGCAGCCTCCTCGACCAACAGAAGTTCATTGTCCAGGGCGATCTGTTTGCGTGCCGCCGCAAGCCCCAACACACGATAGAGGGCGCCACTATCGAGATAATCCCATCCCAATCTGTTGGCAACAGCCAGCGAGATAGTCCCCTTTCCAGCTCCACCTGGACCATCTATGGTAATTACACCACTGCTGCCATGCTGATTCATGACTCCTCTCCAATATTCAAACCTGCCCTAGCCGCCAGAGATGCAAACCCCGGGAAGGATGTATTCACATTGTCACACCCCTCAATCTCGATTAGTGCCGTGGCTCGCAGTCCGGCCATTGCAAATGACATCGAGATACGATGATCATGGTGCGAGTAGACTGCTCCCCCACCAATAACTCCACCCTGAATCACGATGCCATCAGGGGTCGGTTTGGCGTCCACCCCGAGAGTAGTCAGCCCATCTGCCATCACCTGGATACGGTCACTCTCCTTGACCCGCAATTCCTCTGCCCCGGTAAGAGTTGTCTCCCCATCTGCACAGGCAGCAGCGATAAATAGCACTGGAAACTCATCAATTGCCAGAGGAACCTGATCCACCGGGATCTCTATCCCGTGAAGTGGCGCAGATTTAACCCGCAGATCTGCAACCGGCTCACCACCGGAAACTCTCTCATTCAATACCTCAATATCTGCCCCCATCTCTCTCAGAATATTGATTATCCCGATCCTGGTTGGATTCATCCCGACGTGCTGCAGAGTGAGGTCTGACCCCTCTGATATTGAGGCCCCAACCAGAAAAAATGCTGCAGAGGAGATATCCGCTGGAACATCAACTCTTGTTGCCTTGAGAGAGCCACCCCCAGTCAAACAGACCCTGCTGCCATCACGTCTTACCTCAACCCCAAAGCCGTTGAGCATCCTCTCGGTATGGTCACGGGTGGGGGCAGGCTCGGTAACACAGGTATCACCATTGGCATAGAGACCAGCCAGCAGAACTGATGATTTGACCTGGGCACTGGCCATTGGCATCTCGTAATCAATCCCTGTTAACTTCGCACCACCTGAAATCCTGAGGGGTGAGGTTCCATCAGGATCACTCTTGATCTCCGCCCCCATCTCACCAAGCGGATTGGTGACCCGCCCCATTGGGCGACCGGAGAGGGACTCATCTCCGGTCAGGGTCACATTAAATTTTTGCCCCGCAAGAAGCCCAGAGAGCAGCCGCATTGAGGTGCCGGAATTTCCAAGATCCAGTGGGGCATCGGGTTCGGTCAGTCCATCCATTCCAACCCCATGGATAGTCACCCCTCCATCCGTTGGCCCCTCAATCTCAACACCCATCTGGCGAAAGGCGTTGAGCGTCGCCAGACTGTCCTCACCCTGGAGAAAACCGCTAATCTCGGTTACCCCCTCCGCCAGCGCACCCAACATTATGGAGCGATGCGAGATAGACTTGTCCCCAGGAACACGAATGGTCCCCTGCAATTTGCCACCCGGTTGCACCTTGAATTTCAAACCTGACATCTTGCTCATTACCCTGCTATTAATTTGCGCGGATTATACCCACTACTATCCATAATGTGTCGGAGCGCCCTATAGAGGAGTACCATACAGATCTGCCTGAAAACTGACAAACATATCTCTTATCGCACCAACACTGCCCAGTTCATTCACTGCATCTCTCATTGAGTGATATCTCAGCTCCAGCAGGTCAGGCAACTTGCCGCTATCAAGCTCACCCACCCCCTGAGAAATATAGTGATCCAACACAAAAGAGAGGAACTGCTGCTGTTTATCTCCATATGGCTCAAAAATAGTCTGCTTATGGTTCTTGACCCGCTCCTCTCTGGTGATCGTCGGCAGGGCGAAGGCAACATAACCCAACACATCAAACAGATCGCTCTGCTCTGCACCAATCAGCCGCTTGATCTCTGCCAACTGCTCACGGCCATAACCACGCTCCTCCAGCCCAGCCAGCAGTTTGCTACGGGTATCGGGATTGCTCCAGAGTTGACGCAACTCCTCCTCATCTCTGAACAACTCCGGGATCTCACCAAACAGTCGCTCAATAAACTGGGTTGCAGAGATCGGCTTTCCATCCGGGCTCCAGAAGGTGGTCGCACTCATAGATTGGATAGTGCGCTCCTTGCCATCTGCCAGCTTGATCACAATCTTCTCTTGCCGGTTGCAGGCACACGGATCATGACCACATATCGGACAGACTGCTGTGTTACATATACATGGAGAGTGGCCACAAACCGGGCAAGGTTCTGGCTCACATTCACAAGGGGTCTTCCCGCACACCTTGCAAGATTCAGGTTCACCAGTACCACCACCCGTTGGCTCTGGGTCCCCATCCCACTCCGGATCACTGAAATGCTCGTAGGCCTTCACAAAATCGTAGATGGTGAAGTACTCTTTATCATCAAACAGACGGGTGCCCCGTCCAATAATCTGCTTGAACTCAATCATCGAGTTGATCGGGCGCATCAATACAATATTGCGGATATTCCTGGCATCCACACCGGTAGAGAGTTTCTGTGAGGTGGTCAGAATAGTGGGGATGGACTTCTCGTTATCCTGAAAAACTCGCAGCCAGCGCTCCCCCTCCAACCCATCATTGGCAGTCACCCGCATGCAATAGTTGGGATCACTGCTCTGCTTGATCTGGTTAATCAGATCCCGTACAGCCAATGCATGCTCCTGGGTAGCACAGAAGACCAGCGTCTTCTGACCCTGATCGATCTGCCCCATAAAGAGCTTAACCCGATAGAACTCACGCTCCTTGATCTCGATAATCCGGTTAAAATCCTCCTCACTGTAGCGCCTGCCCGTCTCAATCTCCCCCTCCACCACATCATCATCAGAGGTGTAGAGATAATCATCCAGCGTGGTGGCAATCTGCTGCACCCGAAAGGGGGTGAGAAAGCCGTCATTGATCCCCTCCTTGAGTGAGTAGATATAGACCGGATCCCCAAAGTAGGCGTAGGTATCCACATTGCCCTTGCGTTTCGGGGTGGCGGTCAGCCCCAGCTGCACTGCGCTGGAGAAATACTCCATAATCATGCGCCAGTTACTCTCATCATTGGCACCGCCACGATGACACTCATCAATCACAATAAAATCGAAAAAGTCTGGTGGATAGTCGCCAAAATTGGGGGCGGGATTGCCCTCTGCATCCGTACCAGACATAAAGGTCTGGAAGATGGTAAAGAAGATACTGCCATTCTTCGGCACCTGCCCCTTCTTGCGAATCTCATCGGGCGAGATCCGCACCAGCGCGTCCTCTGCAAAGGCACCAAAGGCGTTATAGGCCTGATCAGCCAGAATATTACGATCTGCCAGAAAGAGGATGCGTGGTCTTCTTGTAATCTCTTCTCCACCCCTCCACTCCTTTAGGTTCCAACGACTATGGAAAAGCTTCCATGCCAGTTGAAAGGCAATAAAGGTCTTTCCCGTTCCAGTGGCCAGGGTCAGCAAAATCCTATCTTTTCCCGCTGCAATCGCCTCCAGTGCGTTGGTAATTGCATTGTGCTGGTAGTAACGTGCCTCCCAGCTCCCCCCCTTATCCTCAAACGGCACCTCGGCAAAACGGTCCCGCCAACCACTGCGCTCCACAAAGGTCTCATCCCACAACTCATCCGGAGTGGGATAGTGCTCAACCAGCCCCTCCTCCCCCGTTTTCATATTGACCCGATAGATCTTTCTGCCATTGGTAGAGTAGGCAAATCGGCTCTGCAGTTTTTCTGCATAGCGCTTGGCCTGCGCCAACCCCTCCGTCTCGGAGAGTCCTACTCGCTTTGCCTCAATCACCGCAAGCTTCTGTCCCCGATAGACCAGCACATAGTCGGCAATATCCTCTCTGGCCCTCCGGCCACCACCCAGAATTCTGCCGGGTGCAATCACCTCACGCCGCACCCGACTACCATCCACCCTACCCCAACCAGCCTCGGCCAAGGCTGGATCAATCAACTCGGCACGGGTTTCAGCCTCGTTGAGATCATTCATCATTGCCACTTACCTGTCATTTTTTGGTACAACATTGCAGCCTCGTAGAACAGGCGAATCAGTGGCCTGTATCTTCCGTGCCGCATCGCATACTCCATTGCCGCATAATAGATTGCCCTGTTTTTGCCGTCCAATAGAGGAGGCATCAACCCCGCATTCAAACATTGAATCATCACCAATGCCCTGCCAACTCGACCATTTCCATCCCCAAACGGGTGGATCAAGATAAAATAGGCATGCGCTCTGGCAATCTCATCCAAAGTCTCTGAGGCAGCGGCCTTATAGACCCAGCGGTTAAGCTCCTCCGGAATATCCTCCGGTGCAGTGGTTTGAACCCCATCCAACCGCCCCATCAGACGATGTTTTCTCGAATAGAGACCCGCATCATTGTGAACCCCCCGCATCAAGGATGCATGGAGCGACTTAATCCCCTCCTCTGTCACCGAGATCGATTCGGAGCACCCAACCACTCTCTTCCAGATTTCTTGATAGGTTACAAACCCATTAAACCCCTCATAAAAAGTCGCTCTATCCATGTTTCTGGGAAGCCGCTTCTCATCCATGATTCTGTCAAAATCCTCCCGCTTCATCCCAGTCTCAATCTCCACCGTCCCATAACTCAGGTGACGGAGGTATGACAGAAGAAGCTCATCATTATGTGACAACTCATCTGGAAGTAAAACTGGATCAAACTCTTTCTGGCTCTTATCCCACTCAGGAACGGTGAAAACCTTGCAGTAGAGAACATCCAGATCCAAACGGTGGTCTGGCGAGATGGAATCAGGGTTGTTTTTCCAATTGAGAATGGATCGCCTTGAAACACCTAACACTTCCGACATCCTGGTCGAGTAGACGAAGTGCTCCAGTAAACTCTCAATCTTGGTTAATTCACTGATATTTTGATATTCCATAACCAATCAATCCACTATTTACAGTTACAATATAGCATCAGATTATCATAAACAAGTGGGAAGCGATTAAAAATTATTGGTTGCTGCTTCCCGCAAACACTTCCCGTTCACTCCACCCTGTCGGCTACCCTCTTGTTGATAAATGATCATTGAATCAGACATAGCTTTCTCCTGTTGTTGTCAGCTCACCACGGAATGCCTTTTGGAGAATGGACTGTTTAAGTTCGGTAAGGGCGGTTAGTTTTTGTTGGTAGATGGTTTCCAAACACATTCGCTGCCCAATCAAAATATCCAACAGATGAGAAATTGACTCTTGCTGCTCTCTGCTCAGAGGGTATGAGATAACATTTGAGAGGATGCGTTTGGGGGCAGTATGCTTGACCATTGTCCCTGTTGCGGTTAACTTGATGTTATCAATGTATTTCTTTGTTTGAAGAAAGTAATAGATAAAGTGCTCGTCGATCAATTCTTCTTTCATCACAACCCTTCCAATTCGTTGATTGTGTAGCACATTGGGCTGTTCAACAAATGCTGGCTTCCCCAGTATCTTCATCTTTGATGACAGGTCAGTCATTACAATTGTTAAATCACCATCATCAAACTTATAACCATCTGGCAGTTCCCCGATAAGCCTCTTAGTGTTCTTACCAGTGAAATTGAGAGCAGCTTCCTCAGTGTAATTACCCGGTGTTAGCACTATCGGCATTGCTTTATCACTACTAACAATAAAGTCCTTACCTTTGAAAGCATACCCATGTGTGATCGCCATTACATCCCCCAACCTCTTCTCCCCCCAACCCTCACCCCGCTCGGTGAATACCTTATTGAGGTAGCTCTCAAACAGCTCACGGGCATTGTTGAGGTTTCGCTCGGCATTGGCTACCGCTTGGTCGATGGCTGTGAAGGCCTTGTCGAGGATGGCGACGATCTGTTTTTGTTCGGGGAGGGGTGGGAATGGTATTTGCACCCCTTTGAGCTTACTCGCCGAAAGCTCCTTAAATGTTGCTCCTGTCCCAAGGTCATTCATCAAGCCAACACTTCCAAGCAAGAAGTAATAGAGGTACCTATAGTCCAGTCCATCATACGGAACCAATCCTCTACACCCCTGATTGAATGCCATTGCCTCTGTATTGATAACAAGGTGTCCGATAGGTGCTCTCGTAGAAAGAATGATTGAACTTGGCGGTATAAGATTTGCTGAACTACCTTGTAATCCAGCATCACTCAAAGTTCTTGCAGTCTTTGATACTAAGGGAGTACTCCTCTTTCCCATCTCCGCCGGAGTGATCCAGCGATGCGGTCCACCCCAATTTTCATCAACCTTTGTTTTTGGCGTGCCACCGTTGACGATCTTACTAACCTCATCAAGCCTCTTCTCTACCCACTCACTACTCACACCATCCCCCCAATCTCATCCAGCACCTTGGTACTCTCGGCATCCAGTGCAGCTATCTCTGTAAGGATCTCCTGCGGTTCTCGTAGTGGCAGCTCTTCGGGGGCGTTGGGGTTCTTGACCGAGAGGTCGTGGCTCTCGCTGTTGATTTCCTCTACATCCACACTCCAAGACTTCTCACTCTCTGCCTTGGTGGCTTGTAGCTCTACAAACTCCTTGAGGTCGTTATCATTGAGCGGGTTGGTTTTCCCCATGTTTCTACCGGGGTCGAGCTGGTAGTACCAGATGTTGCGGGTGGGTGCCCCCTTCTCAAAGAAGAGCACCACGGTCTTCACCCCTGCCCCGAGGAAGGTACCACCGGGACAGTCGAGAACAGTGTGTAGGTTGCAGCTCTCCAGTAGCTCCTGCCGCAGTGCCTTGGAGGCGTTGTCGGAGTTGGAGAGGAAGGTGTTCTTGATCACCACCGCCGCACGTCCGCCCGCCTTGAGGTATTTGATGAAGTGTTGCAGAAAAAGGAAGGCGGTCTCTCCGGTCTTGATGGGGAAGTTCTGCTGGATCTCCTTCCGCTCCTTGCCACCAAACGGTGGATTGGCAAGGATGATGTCGTAGCGGTCACGCTCCTGAACATCAGCCAGGTTCTCGGCCAGCGTGTTTGTGTGGAGCACATTGGGTGCATCAATGCCATGCAGGATCAGATTCATGATCGCGATGACATAGGCAAGGCTCTTCTTCTCCTTGCCGTAGAAGGTGGTGGTTTGGAGGGTGTGAAGCTGATGAGTAGTCAGAGCGGAGGAACGAAGATAGTCATGTGCCTCACAGAGGAAACCGGCCGAGCCACAGGCACCATCGTAGATGGTCTCGCCAATGGTAGGGTTGACCACCTGGATCATGGCTCGAATCAGTGGGCGCGGGGTGTAGTACTCGCCCCCATTGCGGCCCGCATTCCCCATATTCTTGATCTTGGTCTCGTAGAGATGGGAGAGTTCGTGCTTCTCTATCTGGGTTCTGAAATGGAGCTGGTCCACCAGTTCCAGTGCATCCCGCAGGGAGTAGCCACTCTGGAAACGGTTTTTGATCTCGGAGAAGATCTCCCCAATCTTGTATTCAATGGTGTCCGGTGAGGATGCTCTCTGCTTGAACCCTTTGAGGTAGGGGAAGAGCTCACTATCGACGTAGTCAATCAGATCATCACCGGTCAGGGCTGTATCGTGGTCGAAGCTACCATCTTCCCGTTTGGGTGCTGCCCAGCGGGACCAGTGGTGCCTCTCGTCAATAATGAAGGTGTAGCGTTTGCCAACCAGCCCGGCCTCTATGGCACGCTCCCCTTCGAGATCATCAAGATATTTGAGGAAGAGCATCCACGAGGTCTGCTCGGTGTAGTCGAGCTCGGAGGAGCAGCCCGCCTCCTTCCAGAGGACGTCGTCTATGTTTTTGAAGGTCTGTTCAAACATCCTCGTCACCTCTGCCTATAAATGTAATTGACAGGTTATTCGTAATGATCATCCCGCGCCTTTTTGGCACGTGAAAATAGCGCCTGCAGTGCATCACCATCCTCTGCCCTCACCATCTCCTCCAGCTGTTCAAGCTCTCTGCGGAATGAACTGACCGCCTCAAGCAGGGGTTCTCTGTTGGCCATGGCAATATCACGCCACATCTCCGGATCACTGGAGGCGATGCGACTGAAGTCACGGAACCCTCCTGCAGCAAAGCGGAAAATCTCGCGGTGTGTCTCCCGCCTGGAGAGTGAGTCAACCAGTGCGTAGGCGAGCAGATGGGGAAGGTGGCTGGTTGCGGCCAGCACCTCGTCATGGTGTTCAATCTCCATCTCTATCACCTCGGCGCCCACACTCTGCCACATTGCGGTTACGCTGCGAACCGCCTCTGGATCACTCTCCCGGAGCGGGGTGAGGATAACCCTGCGTTCCTGGAACAGGGTTGCGAAGGATGATGCGACCCCGCTATTTTCTGTTCCCGCAATGGGGTGGCCAGGTACAAAGCGTGCGGGGAGAGCCCCAAAGGCCTTTTTGGCATCCCTGACCACGCTCCCCTTCACACTGCCAACATCGGTAATGACGGCCTCCGGGGAGAGGTGCCCCACCATCTCCGAAAATATCGGCCGCATGGATCCAAGCGGGGTGGCAATAACAACCATATCTGCATCTGTTACTGCATCAGCAACACTATCTGCGATAGCATCAATCACACCCAGCTCAACCGCCTGCTGCAGGTTTTCCTGGCTACGACCATAACCGACAACCTCAACAACACTGTTCTGTTCACGAAGTGCCCGTACCAGTGATCCACCAATCAATCCAACCCCAATCAGTGCAAGACGCTTGATCATTGCTGCTCCCTCAATATTGTAGTCAAAACCTGCAGACAGCGGCTATTCTCCTCCGGCAGACCTATGGAGATTCGCAGATGGTTGGGCATCCCGTAGTTACCAACAGGGCGCACAATCACCCCCTGTTTTTGCATGGCATCAAACAGGGGCAGGGCCGGCTGCCCCAGGTCGACCGAGATGAAATTGCCCGCTGATGGAATCCACTCCAGCCCCAGATGGTCCAAACCATGCTCCATCTTTCTCATCTCGTCTCTGTTCAATTCCACCCCCTGTTTAAGATGGTCCTGATCATCAAGGGCAGCTATTGCGGCCACCTGGGCAAGGGTGTTCACATTAAATGGCTGACGCACACGATTTAGCAGATCGGCAATGGTCTCGCTGGACAGTGCATAACCGACCCTATATCCAGCTAATCCGTATGCCTTGGAGAAGGTTCTGGTAACTATCAGGTTGGGAAATTGATCCAGCCAGAGAGAGCTGTCAGGATAGTTGTCGTCGTCCACGAACTCTATATAGGCCTCATCAACCACCGCCACCACATCCTGTGGGAGCTGTGACAGAAAACCGTGCAGTGCATCACTATCAATCCAGGTACCTGTTGGGTTGTTGGGATTGGCTATCCACACAACACGGGTATCCTCCATGACGGCACTGGCCATCGCATCGAGATTATGCCCCCACTCCATTGCCGGGGCTACAACTAGGGTCGCACCAACAGCCTGTGTAGAGAGTGGATATACCGCAAAGGCGTGTTCAGACATAACCGCAGAACGCCGCTCTCCAAGAAATGTTCTGGCAATCAGATCCAGCACATCATTGGACCCATTGCCGATGGTTATCTGTGCAGGGCTGCATCCATGGTGCTGCGCCAGTCGCTCCCGCAACTCTACGGCTCCACCATCCGGATAGCGGGCCTGCTCCCCCAGCAGCCTGGAGACGGCCTCTGTTGCCCGGGTGGATGGCCCCAGCGGATTCTCGTTTGACGCAAGCTTGATGATTGCTCTCTCATCCATTCCGATCTCACGCGCCAACGCAGAGATCGGTTTCCCTGGTTGATAGGGGTTAATACCCTGAACCCCGGGCATGGCATATTCATGAAGATCGCAGGCAGACATTCTCTACTCTTTCAGAGAATGGCCTTGGGATATGACCCCAGAACACGGAACATGCTGGCACTTGACTCCAGTTTTTCCAGTGCATCCTTGACATGCTCATCCTCTGTATGTCCCTCAATATCGACAAAGAAGAGGTAGTCCCAGTTTCCCCGACGTGATGGACGAGACTCGATACGACTCATTGAGACCCCGTTTTTCGAAAATGGGGAGAGTAGCTCATAGAGTGCGCCCGGACGATTACTGGTAGATATCAATAGAGATGTCTTGTCGTTGCCGCTAGGGCGTGGAGACTGCTTTCCTATCACCAGAAAACGGGTGGTATTATCCGGCTCATCCTCTATATTGTGTGCCAACACATTGAGCTTATAGATCTCTGCAGCCACCTCACCTGCTATCGCAGCAGCCCCCGTCTCTTCTGACGCAAGTCGTGCGGCCTCTGCATTGCTGGAGATCGGAATTTGTTCAACCCCAGGAAGATGAGCCTCCAGCCAGTCTCGGCATTGTGCCAGAGACTGTTGGTGCGAATAGATCCGCGCCACGCTCTCCAGACTCTCCGCCTGACTCATTAAATGGTGGTGGATTCTCAGCTCCACCTCTCCATTGATCTGCAGTGGGGAGTTGATAAACATATCCAGGGTATGGGAAATCACCCCTTCAGTAGAGTTCTCGACCGGAACCACGCCATAGTTTGCCTCTCCCGACTCTACATCGTGAAAGACATCGGGAATGGCACCCAATGGCAGTGTGGTTACCGATCGACCAAACTGCTTCAGGGCAGCGGCCTGTGTGAATGTCCCCTCCGGCCCCAGAAAGGCGACACGCATCGGCTTCTCCAGCGCCAGGCAGGCGGACATGATCTCACGGAAGAGACGAGCCATCTCCTCATCACCCAACGGCCCCTGGTTACGCTCCATCACCCGGGAGAGCACCTGAGCCTCACGCTCTGGGCGGTAGAAATCTACCCTCTCCTCGGTTGACTCCTCTGTAGACAACTTTACCTCCGCCACCTCCTGCGCAAGCTCTGCACGGCGACTGATCATCTGCTGGATCTGTTGGTCCAGTTGATCAATCTCCTGGCGAATCTCTGCGAGTCTCTTCTCTCCGTCCATTGTGCCCCCAATCAGTTAAATAATACGAACCGACAATACCCCCTCGATGGCTCTAATCTTCTCCTCAACATCATCCATATCTCCTTCAACATCAAGTAGATTGTATGCGATTTCATCTCTCGACTTGTTCATCATATCAACAATATTGATTCCAGCATCTGCCAGCAGTGAGGTTATCTGTCCCACCATATTTGGGACATTAGAGTTTGCCACTGCAATCCTCGCCGAACCTGCCCGTGGCATCTTCATCTCCGGGAAGTTTACCGAGTTGGTTATATTTCCATTCTCAAGGTAGTCCTTGACCTGATCTGCAACCATAATGGCGCAGTTGTCCTCCGCCTCTGCAGTCGATGCTCCCAAATGTGGCAGACATACTACGCGAGGGTGATCCTTGTTCTCATTAGTCGGGAAATCATTTATATACGCATAGACCTTACCGGAGTCCAGGGCCTCCAGAACAGCCGTATCATCAACAATACCGCCACGGGCAAAGTTCATGATTACGACGCCATCTTTCATAATCTTGAGGCGATCTTCGTTAATCATGTTCTTGGTTGCCTCAATGAGCGGAACATGGAAGGTGATGAAATCAGCCTCTGCCAGAAGCTCATCAACGCTGTGTGCACGAACCGCCTCGGCGGAGAGATTCCACGCGCTCTGAATTGTTACTGACGGGTCATAACCGATAACCTTCATTCCCAACGAGATCGCTGCGTTGGCAATCTGCACCCCAATAGCACCGAGACCAATTACTCCGAGAGTACGTCCAGGCAGCTCGAAACCGACATATTTTTTCTTGCCAGCCTCAACATCCTTGGCAATGGAGGAGTCATCCCCTTCCAGGTTACGCGCATAGTTCCAGGCCTGGGCGATATTACGACTCGCCATCAACATACTGGAGATCACCAACTCCTTGACTGCATTGGCATTTGCACCAGGGGCATTGAATACTGGAATTCCATGCTCAGTCATCTTCTCGACCGGAATATTATTTACCCCGGCACCGGCACGGCCTACCGCCTTCAGGGTCTCAGGGATCTCCATATCGTGCATCTTGTAGGAGCGCAGCAGGATCGCATCCGGATGCTGGATCTCGGAGGCAACCTCATAGTTGTCACGTGGCAGACGGTCCAGTCCAGCCACAGATATATTGTTCAGTGTAAGAATTTTATTCATTGTCTATCCCTGCTCTTTCTCGAACTCTTTCATATATTCAACCAGTGCATCCACACCTGCCTCTGGCATTGCATTATAGATACTGGCACGCATGCCACCAACAGAACGGTGTCCCTTTAATGTCACCAGGCCGCGCTCCGCAGCCCCTGTCAAGAAGGTGCCATCCAGCTCTGAATCAGCTAACGTAAACGGAACATTCATCCATGAACGACCATTTTTCTCAACCGGATTACCATAAAAATCGGAACCATCAATCGTCGCGTAGAGTTTGCCAGCCTTGCGCTCGTTAATCTCACCAATTGCGGTCAACCCACCCTGCTCCTTGATCCACTCAAATACCAGACCAGCCATATACCAGCTGTAGGTTGGCGGGGTGTTATACATGGAGCCCGCCTTTACGTGGGTCGCATAATCAAACATCGCTGGGGTGCCACCCAGGGTCTCTCCAACCAGATCATCACGCACAATGACAATAGTCAGCCCTGCAGGACCGATATTTTTCTGTGCGCCAGCATAGATAACCCCATACTTTGATACATCCATAGGACGAGAGAGGATGGTGGATGACATATCTGCAACCAGAGGCACATCACCAGTCTCGGGAACATAGTCAAATTCAACACCACCAATGGTCTCATTAGGAGTGTAGTGGACATAGGCTGCATCTGCATTCAGATTTAGTGATTCCGCTGCTGGAACTGCAGTGAACCCCCCTTCTAATGTATCAGCAGCCAGATTCACACTACAGTAGCGGCCAGCCTCAGCAACAGCCTTCTTTGACCACATTCCGGTATTAAGATAGTCAGCACTCTCCCGTCCACGCAACAGATTCAGTGGAACCATTGCAAACTGGCTGGATGCCCCACCCTGCAGGAACAGCACCTTGTAGTTTTCGGGGATTGCCATAATCTCACGCAGGTTAGCCTCTGCCCTCTCCGCAATTGACATGTAATCCTTGCCACGATGGCTCATCTCCATCACTGACATACCAGACTCACCCCACTCCAGCATCTCCTGCTGGGCGCGCTCAATAACTGCGGTCGGCAGCATTGCCGGGCCTGCACTAAAATTGTAGCTTCTTGCCATTATCTATCTTCCTTGCCTATATTATCAATTGTGACCACCCATGGTGGCCGGTTACTAATCTTCACTACTCTCTTCGGTCTCTTCGCTCTCGTCGGATTCACTCTCCTCAACACGCTCAATTCCAACCAACCTCTCATCCTCTCCCAGACGAATAAGGGTTACACCCTGAGTATTGCGCGCCAAAACGGAGACCTCGGATACACGGGTACGAACCAGTACCCCAGCACTGGAGATCATCATGATCTCCTCTTCCTTATCAACCTGAACCGCGCCCACAACAGTACCGTTTCTTGCGGATGTCTGAATGGAGATTACACCCTTGGTACCACGCCCCTTGCATGGATACTCCTCCATGGAGGTGCGCTTGCCAAACCCGTGCTCGGTGGCAGTCAGAACATAGCTCTTCTGCGGGACCAGCAGGGAGATGATGCGCTCACCAGCGTCAAGCCGCATCCCTTTGACCCCACGAGCTGTCCGTCCCATAGCCCGTACAGTTGATTCCGGGAAACGAACTGCCTTGCCGCCACTGGCAAAGAGCATGATGTCACTATTTCCGTCAGTCAGTTCCACCCCAACCAGCTCGTCATCGTCCCGCAGCTCAACTGCAATAATGCCTGCGGTTCTGGGACGAGAGAATGCGGTCAGCGGGGTCTTTTTCACAATACCGCTTGTAGCTGCCATGAAGATGAACTGATCCTCACTATATTCACGTACTGGCAGGAATGCGGTAATACGCTCCCCCTCCTCCAGCGGCAGGAGGTTGTTAATCGGTTTTCCACGAGCTGTACGTCCAGCCTGCGGCAACTGATATACCTTGAGCCAGTAGAGTCGTCCTCTGGTCGAGAAGCAGAGGATGGTGTCATGGGTATTGGCAACAATCAGCTTGTCGACAAAATCCTCGTCCTTGATTGTTGCTGCCGTCTTGCCACGGCCACCTCGGCGCTGCGCTCGATAATCCGCAACCGGCTGCGCCTTTACATAACCGCCATGAGAGAGGGTGACAACCACATCCTCCTCGCTGATCAGATCCTCCAATGAGAGGTCCACCTGAGTCTGTACAATCTCGGTCTTGCGCTCATCACCATACTTATCGCGCATTTCCACCAGCTCTTCACGGATCACCTCCATCAGACGACCTGGATTACGCAGAATATGGAGTAGCTCTGCAATTTTCTCCAGCAGTTCACGGTACTCATCAAGAATCTTCTCTTTCTCCAGCCCGGTGAGACGGTGCAGCTTGAGATCAAGAATTGCCTGAACCTGTACCGGGGAGATGTGATAGAGATCATCAATCAACCCGTATCCAGCGGCGAGATCCTCGGGACGGGTGTCTGCCGCATCCCCACGATCGAGCATCTCCACCACAATCCCCGGTGGCCATCCCTGGACCGCCAGCCTCTCTCTCGCCTCGGCAGGGGTCGCAGAAGATTTAATCAATGCAATGATTGGGTCAATATTTGTAAGTGCAATTGCCAGCCCCTCCAGCACATGGGCTCGCTCACGCGCCTTGCGTAGCTCAAAGATGGTACGGCGGGTCACCACCTCACGACGGTGACGAATAAATACCTCAAGCGCCTGTTTTAGATTGATCAGGCGGGGCTGGCCATCGACCAGTGCCACCATATTTATGCCGAATACATTCTGCATGGCAGTCTGTTTGAAGAGGTTATTGCGCACCACATCCGCCACCTCACCACGCTTCAGCTCAATCACCATGCGCATACCGTCCTTGTCAGACTCATCACGCAGGGCGGAAATTCCTGTCAGCTTCTTCTCGCGCACCAGCTCACCAATACGCTCCAGCAGCCGTGCCTTGTTTACCTGATAGGGGAGTTCATCAACCACCAGGGTCTGTTTCTTCCCCTCCTCACCCTCTACGTGGGTACGGGCCCGCAGATAGATGCGGCCACGTCCCGTCTTGTAGGCCTCATGAATCCCCTTAACCCCGTTGATGATGGCGGCAGTAGGGAAATCAGGTCCCGGAACATACTCCATCAGCCCTGCAATATCCAGCTCTGGATCATCCACCAAGGCGATGGTTGCATTGACCACCTCCGTCAGATTGTGGGGTGGAATCTTGGTTGCCATCCCCACTGCAATCCCCTCAGAACCGTTGATCAGCAGATTTGGCAGGCGGGTCGGGAGTATGGAGGGCTCATGCTCGCTCTCATCATAGTTGGGAGTGAAGTCCACCGTCTCCTTGTCCAGATCTGCCAGCAGATCATGGGCGATTTTGGACATGCGAATCTCGGTATAACGCATTGCAGCGGCCGAATCACCATCCACTGAACCGAAGTTACCCTGACCATCGACCAGCATGTAACGCAAGGAGAATGGCTGGGCCATACGTACAATGGTGTCGTAGACCGCACTGTCCCCATGAGGATGGTATTTACCAATGACATCACCGACGATACGGGCCGACTTTTTGTAGGATTTGTTCCAGTCATTGCCCAACTCATGCATTGCGTAGAGAACGCGACGATGGACTGGTTTGAGGCCATCTCTGGCATCTGGAAGCGCACGTCCGACAATCACGCTCATAGCGTAGTCGAGGTACGACTGCCGCATCTCCTCCTCGATATTTACCGGGAGAACTTCCTTTGCAAATTCAGTCATTTAATGTCAAGCTTTGTGAGTTGTAAATGGTTGTGAACGGGCAAGAAATCCCGTCTTTTTCAAACCACCAATTGTAACAGAATCAGACGGAAAAGAGTGCCTCAATTTTCTCTCTTGTGGGATTCTCCACCACCCCCCTTTCAGTCACAATCACATCCACCAACTCGGCCGGAGTTATATCAAACACAGGGTTCCACCCTGCCGCTTTTTCGGCTGCCATCCGCCCCCCACTGCAGGAGAAGAGCTCCTCTGCCTCACGTACCTCAATCGGAATATCATCTCCGGAGGCGACCTCCTGATCTATCGTTGAGGTGGGGGCAACCACCATAAATTTAATTCCGTGGTAGCGAGCTGCAATAGCAACTGCATAGGTACCAATCTTGTTGGCCACATCCCCATTAGCCGCAATCCGGTCAGAGCCAACCACAACCCAATCCACTTGGCCCTGCTTCATCAACCAGGAGGAGGCGCCATCTGCCAACAGAGAGACTGGAATGTTATCCTGCAGCAGCTCCCAGGCAGTAAGCCGTGCCCCCTGCAGCCAGGGGCGAGTCTCATCAGCGAAAACAGCCTGCAGACGATTCTCACGCCAGGCTGAACGGATAACTCCCAGCGCAGTCCCGTAACCTCCAGTCGCCAGAGCACCTGCGTTACAGTGGGTCAACACTCCACTTCCGGGATTGATATAGGCAGCCCCCAAATCACCCATTTTCTTGCAGGCAGCAATGTCTTCTTGGTGAATTGCCTCAGCCTCTGCTGCTAATGACTTAACCAGGCTCTCCCTGTCACCATCGAGCAGAGGGCGCATACGCTCTATCGCCCAGTGCAGGTTGATTGCCGTCGGTCGTGCCTGCGCCAGCCGCTCCAGATCACCATCAAGATCTTCCTGCCAGTGGTCAGAAGAAGCCGCGAGACGATTTTTTGTGGCCAGCACCACGCCGTAGGCAGCTGTCACCCCGATCGCAGGGGCCCCACGTACCACCATATCGGTGATTGCAGCTGCAACCGAATCTACATCACGGTAGCTGATGTACTCCTCCTGCAACGGCAGAATTCTCTGGTCCAGCAGAATCAACTCCTCACCATCCCACTGAATGGCTGGAGACTCCCTTCGATCCATCATCATCTCTATATTTTCCTTGTGCTGAACTTGTGTTTTGAGACAGAGTCCGTAATCTTACCCGGATGCAAGCCATTGATACACTGATTCATGCCGAGTGGGTTCTCCCAGTAGAGCCTGCCGAGACCGTTCTGGAAAACCATGCGGTTGCCATCCATGACGGGCTGATTGTCGAGCTGCTGCCAAGCAGCCAGGCCAAAGGGAGATACCAGGCAACACACACATTCAATCTTTCTCACCACGCCATCACCCCGGGATTGATCAACGCACACACTCACACCGCAATGTCACTGCTGAGAGGAGTTGCTGATGATCTTCCCCTGATGACCTGGCTCCAGGAACATATCTGGCCCGCCGAACAGAAGTGGGTGAGTGAACATTTTGTCCGTGACGGCAGTGAGCTGGCAATAGCGGAGATGTTGCGTAGTGGAACAACCTGCTTCAATGACATGTACTTCTTCCCGGAGGTAACCGCACACGCCGCTGCCCAGTGCGGAATCCGGGCAGTCATCGGGCTGATAATAATAGATTTCCCTACTGCCTGGGGCACAGGTCCAGATGAGTATCTGGAAAAGGGAATTACTCTTCATGATCAGTATCGCAACTCCCCACATATCCATACAGCATTTGCACCACACGCCCCATATACTGTTTCAGACCAGCCGCTGAAGAGAATTCAGGTTCTGGCAGAAGAGCTGGGCCTCCCAATCCACATGCATATCCACGAGAGTCTCCATGAGATTGAGGAGGCGGTTGCACAGTCTGGCATGCGGCCACTGCAGCGACTTGATGAACTTGGACTACTGGGGCCACAACTGGCTGCAGCTCACATGACACAACTCACGGACAGGGAGATTGAACTGCTTGCAGAACGCAGTGTCAGTGTAGTTCACTGCCCGGAATCCAATCTAAAGCTGGCCAGTGGTTTCTGCCCGGTTGATAAATTGATCAAGGCTGGAGTCAATGTTGCACTGGGAACCGACAGTGCCGCCAGCAATAATGATCTTGATATGCTTGGAGAGATGCGGACTGCGGCCCTGCTCTCCAAGGGGGTCTCCATGGATCCCACATCCCTCTCTGCCCACCAGGTATTGAAGATGGCAACCCTGAGTGGTGCAGAGGCACTGGGGCTGGACAAAATCACCGGATCCCTGCTCCCTGGAAAAGCAGCTGATCTTATTGCCATTGATCTCAGCGCACTGGAGACCCATCCTGTATACAATGTGGCCTCCCAGATAATATACGCTGCCAACAGAAATCAGGTGCGTGAGGTCTGGGTTAACGGAGAACACCTGCTCAGGGGTGGGGAGCTAGTCACCCTGGACCAGGAAAAACTGAAACAGCAAGCCACCGAGTGGCAGGGTAAAATAGACGCATGACTACCGTTACGAATAATGTTGATGACGAAGAGATTGCCAAATTCGAGGCACTTGCACACCGCTGGTGGGATCGTGACAGTGAGTTCAAACCACTGCATGAGATGAATCCGTTACGCCTCGACTACATTGAACGCTACACCCCGCTGCAAGGGATGCGTATTGTGGATGTGGGCTGTGGTGGCGGCATCCTCTCCGAGGGTATGGCACGTGCGGGAGCTGTGGTGACCGGAATCGACATGGGGGAGACTCCGCTCTCTGTGGCACGACTCCATCTACTGGAGTCCGGACTGGATGTCGACTACCAGCAAATTACAGTGGAAGAGTTAGCGGAAAAAGAGCCGGATAGTTACGACATCGTCACCTGCATGGAGATGCTGGAACATGTTCCTGATCCCGCATCGGTAGTAACCGCCTGCAGCAAGCTGGTAAAAGATGGCGGCCACCTCTTCTTCTCCACCATCAACCGCAACCTCAAATCCTACATGATGGCAATCATAGGGGCAGAATATGTTCTTAACCTGCTCCCCAAGGGGACTCATGATCATGACAAATTCATCAAGCCGGCAGAGCTGGAGCAGTGGGCACGCAGCGCCAACCTGACGACTGATGATCTGACCGGGATGCACTACAACCCGTTGACCACGGTCTACTCGCTGGGCTCCAACGTGGACGTCAACTACTTTACCCACGCCCGTCCACTCGGGGACCCATGATCAAGGCAGTTTTTCTAGACCTGGATGGCACCCTGGCGGACACGGCACCAGACCTCGCCTACGCCCTCAACTCAGTACTAACCAGCAGTGGCAACCCCCCTCTTCCACTTGAGAGAGTACGGGAGGTTGCATCCAATGGTAGCGCACCCCTGATCCAGCTCGGCTTCGGGGATCAGCTCGAGGAGTCACTGTTCGAGAGCTATCGACAACAGCTGTTGACCATCTATAGCGAGAATATCGCCCGGGAGACCACGCTGATGGGCGGAATGGATGAGCTGCTGTCACAGCTGGAGCAGCGAGATATCGCCTGGGGCGTTGTCACCAACAAACCAGCCCGCTTCACCGACCCACTGATGGAGCAGCTGGGACTCTCGCAGCGTGCCGCCTGCATAGTCAGTGGCGACACCACGGAGCACTCCAAACCACACCCCAAACCACTGCTCCACGCCTGTGAACTGTTGCAGCTACAGCCCCACCACTGCATCTATGTGGGTGATGCCAGTCGTGATATTGAGGCTGGCAACCGCGCAGAGATGACCACCATCGCAGCCAGTTTCGGCTACCTCAACAGCCATGACACCATATCCGAGTGGTGCGCAGATGGTATTATCGACCACCCTTCCGAACTTCTTGAGTGGATATAGCGCATGCCTGAACTTCTGCCACTGCTTCTGCTGGTTGTCACTATCGCTGGCGCCTTCATGTTCTGGCGCAGAGCAGAGCGTGGTGCTGCGGAAAACAGTCAACTCCGTGCAGAGAATGTCCGACTGGAGGCGACCCTGGAGAGTGAACGCAGCCATCTGGAGGAAAGAATTGCACACGCACGCGGCGAGAATCGGGAGCAGCTGAACCAGCTGGTAAATGAACTCTCCAGCAAGGCACTGAAGCACAATAGTGAATCTTTCCTGAAACTGGCCACAGAGTCTCTAGCCAAACACCACACCCAATCAGAAGGGGATCTAAAACAGCGGCAACAGGCTATTGATGAGCTGCTCAAGCCGATTCGCTCAACCCTGGAGAAGAGTGATAAACAGCTGCGGGAGATCGAAAAAGAGCGAAAGGAGCAGTATGGTGCCCTCACCCACCACCTTGAGAGTATCACCCTTACTCAACAACAGCTGCAGCAGGAGACCCGCAATCTGGTCCAGGCACTGCGCCGTCCCGAGGTTCGCGGACAGTGGGGAGAGCTCACCCTGAAACGTCTGGCAGAGCTCTCGGGAATGGTGGAACATGCCGACTTTATCGAACAGGAGCAGGTGGATGGAGATGAGGATGGAAAATCTACACTACGCCCAGACATGGTTATCCATCTGCCCGATCAGCGTGCCATCATTGTTGATGCCAAAACCCCGTTGGACGCCTACATAAATGCAACCGAAGCCTCTACAGATGATGAGCGCAACCATGAACTGGAGCGCCATGCACGCAATGTGAGAAAACGGGTCAAGGAGCTGGCGGCAAAGAGTTACTGGTCCCAGTTTGATGAGAGCCCTGACTTTGTGGTGCTCTTCATCCCTGGTGATCAGTTCCTTAGCAGCGCCCTGGAGAGAGATCACACACTGCTAGAGGATGCCCTTAAGGAGAAGGTAATTCTCGCCACCCCTACCAGCCTGGTCGCCCTGCTCCGTGCAGTCGCCTTTGGCTGGAAACAGCAGGAGGTTGCAAAAAATGCCGAGACCATTCGAGAGGTTGGGGTACAGCTCTACGACCGTCTGGCCACCTTCAGCAACCACCTTGGGCGAGTGGGAAAAAGTCTCGACAGCAGTATCGATGCATTCAACAAGGCAGTCGGCTCACTGGACCGAAATGTATTCTCCAGCGCACGTCGCTTTATAGAGATGGGGATCCACCCCAAAAAGGAGATCACTGAGCCTGCCCCTGTCGAAAAACTGGCAAGAGAACCGAAAGTTCTGGAAGATGAGAAAAGCACCCCGGAAGATCAGGTAGAATAGCGCGCCATAATGGATCAGCACTACAGCCCAAGACCAGACCTTCTCGATGGTCGCACTATCCTTGTCACCGGCGCCGGAGATGGCCTTGGCCGCGCCGCTGCAGAATCCTTTGCTGCCCATGGGGCAACCACCCTCCTGGTTGGGCGTACCCTGTTCCGGCTGGAGGATACCTATGATGCCATCGTCTCTGCCGGGCACCCGCAACCATATATTTTTCAACTCGATTTTGCCAAGGCTACGGAAGATGATTTCAAGGGACTAACCGGCGGCATAGCCCAGGAGGTTGGCCACCTGGATGGGTTGCTACACAATGCTGCCCACCTTGGCGATCTCAGCCCAATGGAACACTTCTCGCTCAAGCAGTGGGAGACCACACTGCAGGTAAATGTAACAGCCCAGTTCCTGTTGACCAAATACTCGATTCCACTACTCAAACAGTCCGATGATGCATCCATGATCTTTACCAGTTCAGGGGTTGGGAAAACCGGGTGCGCCTACTGGGGGGCATACGCAACCTCAAAGTTTGCCAACGAGGGGATGGCTCAGATTCTTGCCGATGAACTGGAACAGGACAGGATCAGGGTGAACACCATTGATCCGGGGGTTGCCCGCACCGTGATGCGTGCCAAAGCATTCCCTGGAGAGAACCCAAACAGTAACCCAAAACCTGAAAATCTGATGGGTGTCTATCTATATCTTATGGGTCCAGACAGTAGTGGGGTCAGCGGTCAACGACTGGATGCCTGGGTGGACGGATAGCCACACCGGAGAGGGCATCCATCACAGAGTGGCCGTGTGCGGCAGTGTTGTTTTGCATGGGCAACAATCAGCGCATGGAATTCATTGAACTGCTGCACTCTGATCTCTCCACCCTCTGCGGAGAAAGCCTGCTCCACCCGGGAGCGTATTGGCTCATAGGATTCATCTCCGGACAGTATCCCTGTACGCTGGAAGATTCTTCTGGTGTATGCATCAACCACAAAGACCGGGCGTTCAAACGCATAGAGCAGGATATCGTCAGCAGTCTCGGGGCCAACCCCATTAACCCCTAACAATGCCTCTCGGAGTCTATTTGTGTCCATCTTCCAGAGCTGCTCTTCATGTTCCATATACCAGCTACAATAACCTTGCAGCCGTTTGGATTTGAGATTGAAGTAACCGGATGGACGGATCAGTTCTGCGAGTTCTGACTGTGAGACTGATAGGATTCCCTCTACCGACAACAGCTGGTTTACCCGCAGATTCTCAATTGCTGTTTCAACACGTTCCCACGCTGTATTCTGGGTGAGAATGGCGCCCACCATTACCTCAAACGGGGACTCCGATGGCCACCAGTGCTGAGGGCCGTAATGGTGATGGAGCTGCCTGAAGAGGTGAATGGGGTTAGCTTCTTCGCCCATTTCTAACTGATGGCTTTACCCTGATTTTATTGCGGGGAGATGGCGTTGTTCTTGCTCCGGACGTTACGCCCAGAGGTTTTGCAACCTCAATTCCAGCTACCAGTTGTAGTTCACGAATCTCCTCTGGAGCGAGTTCCCTGCTTTTGCCGACTCTAACTGACTTGCTCAGGATGACGGGGCCATATCGTACCCGCATCAGACGGCTCACTGTTAACCCAACCGCCTCCCACATCCTCCTGACCTCACGGTTTCTGCCCTCTCGCAGTACTACGTGGTACCAGTGGTTAATCCCCTGGCCGCCGGAATCTACAATATCGGAGAAATGGGCCATGCCATCATCCAGCTCTACCCCTTTGAGCAGCTGGTCCAGCTGCTCATCAGTTGCCTCTCCCATGGTGCGAACTGCATACTCTCGCTCCACCTCAGCAGAGGGGTGCATCAGGCGGTTGGCGAGATCCCCATCCGTGGTAAAGAGCAACAGTCCCGAAGTGTTGTAATCAAGCCTGCCCACGGAGATCCAGCGAGCGCCTCTTATCTTTGGAAGATGGTTAAAAACCGTATCACGTCCTTCCGGATCACTGCGAGTAGTCATCTGTCTTGCTGGCTTGTGATAGAGAATGACCCTGCTTTTGTTACGTCCCCCCTCTTTTGGAAAGGGATGGACCTGATCTCCATTGAGGCGAATCTCGTCACTGGCAGTCACCCGGATACCAAGTGTGGCCGGTTTGCGGTTGACCTTGATTTTCCCCTCCTGCATCCAGCGCTCGATCTGACGACGAGAGCCGAGGCCGGCACGTGCCATCACCTTCTGCAACCGCTCTCCGCTCAAAGGGGCATCACCCCCCTTATCATCTTTTGGTAAATTGTAATCCATTACTGCTCCGTACCCTCATTCACAACCAGTCGCAACTCTGCTCTTGGAGACTCTCCATTGTCATCTGGAGTACCCTCCTCCTGCTCCAGCTCAAACTCAATCTCTTCACCCATGGAGCCCATATTCCTCAGCTCCATCAGAGTTGGCATCTCCTCCAGGCTCTTGAGGCCGAAGTAGTCGAGGAACTTGCGACTGGTGCCATAGATTGCGGGTCTTCCGGGGACATCTCGATGTCCCAGTAGACGAACCCACTCCCTCTCCTGCAGGGTCTTCATTATATTGGTGCTGACAGCTACGCCACGTATCTTCTCTATCTCCCCCCTGGTAATGGGCTGACGATAGGCAATCAGGGCCATGGTCTCCAGCAGTGCGCGTGAGTAACGGGCAGGTTTCTCTTCCCAGAGACGGCCAATCCAAGTCGAGAATTGCTGTCTCACCTGCATGCGCCAGCCACTGGCAACCTCGATAATCTCATAGCCATGGCCCGCACTCTCCTCCTGAAGTTGATTCAGCACCTGCAAAATCTCTGTGCGCTCTGGTTGGGCATTCTCTTCAAACAGGGAGCGGATCACCTTCACTGAGAGCGGCTTGCCCGCAGCCATCAGTGCGGCCTCGATAATATTTTTCAGATTAGTCTCCACTACAGTGGCTCCTCTTGATGTACCACGGTCTCGGCAGGTGGGCGGATATAGATTGGACCGTAGGGTTCATTTTGTACGATGCTTATGAGGGTCTCCTTGATCAGCTCAAGTATGGCCATCAGGGTAATTACCACACCGGCACGCCCCTCTTCAACACGAAATAGGGTGGCAAACTCGATGAACGGGACATCATCCTCTGCCGCCTCTTCAAGTCGCGAAAGTACGCTACTCATACGTTCCCTGATGGATAGTGGCTCACGTTGCACATGATGGCTATTAAATAACTCTGCACGCTGCAGGACATCACTGAATGCGGCCAACAGGGCCTGCATCTCAACCTCAGGCTGAGGTCTGGAGCCACGTTCAGGGGCCGCAATCTCAATGGCAGTAATGTCCCGTTCCATCCGCGGGAGCTCATTGAGCTCCTCAGCTGCCCTCTTGAACTGTTCATACTCCTGGAGTCGACGAATCAGTTCGGCACGTGGATCATCCTCATCCTCAACCTCCTCATGTCGCGGCAGCAACATTCTGGATTTGATCTCTGCCAGCATCGCCGCCATCACCAGATATTCTGCTGCCATCTCCAGGTCAAGTGCCTTCATCATCTCGACATATTTCATATACTGCCGAGTCACCTCGGCAATCGGAATATTGAGGATCTCCAGATTCTGTCTGCGGATCAGATAGAGCAGCAGATCGAGCGGCCCCTCAAAGGCATCCAGCACCACCTTGAGTGACTCCGGCGGAATATAGAGATCCTTAGGCAGCTCCTCTATGGACTCCCCGGAAACCCTGATCTCGCGCAGCAGGCGCTCACCCTCCGGATCAGTTGTCGCACCATCCAACGGTAGTTCACTATTCATCTAACCCCCTTGGTCAGCCACTAATATACCAGACCCATCGCCTGACGAACCTCGACCATAGTCCTCTTTGCCTCCTCCCGGGCCAACTCACCACCCTCCTCAATTATGCTTCTAACCAGGATTGGATCCTCGGCAAACTTCTGTGCACGCTCCCGCATTGGAGCCAGCTCTCTGAGCACACCGTCAATCACATGCTGTTTACAATCAAGGCAGCCGATTCCGGCACTACGGCACCCCTCGGCAAGCTCACTGCGGGTCCCATCATCCGTATAAACCTTCTGGAACTCCCAGACTGGGCATTTTGCTGGATCTCCCGGGTCGGTCCTACGCACCCGTGCCGGATCGGTTGGCATGGTCCGGATCTTTCTTTCCACCTCTACTGGATCCTCTCGCAGAGAGATTGTGTTGTTGTATGACTTGGACATCTTCTGTCCATCAAGGCCAGGCATCTTGGAGGCCGGAGTCAGAAGAGGCTGTGGCTCCGGCAGAATAACCTTGCCGCCACCCTCCAGATAACCGAAGAGTCGTTCCCGATCTCCCATGGTGATATTCTGTTGAGACTCCAGCAGGGCTCGTGCAGTTGCCAGGGCCTCATGATCCCCCTCTTCCTGAAAGCTTCTACGCAGGCGATGGTAGAGCTTGGCATTTTTCTTTCCCATCTTCTTGGCCGCACCCTCTGCCTTCTCCTCAAAACCGGGCTCTTTTCCATAGAGGTGGTTGAAGCGACGGGCCACCTCACGGGTCAGCTCAACATGTGCCACCTGATCCTCCCCAACCGGCACCTGCCCGGCACGATAGGCGAGAATATCGGCGCTCTGCAACAGTGGGTATCCAAGGAATCCATAGGTGGAGAGATCCCTCTCCTTCAGTTTCTCCTGCTGATCCTTGTAGGTTGGGACCCGCTCCAGCCAGCTCAGTGGTGTCATCATCGACAACAGGGTGTGAAGCTCCGCATGCTCCGGCACCTGTGACTGAATAAATATTCTGGCAGAGCTAGGATTTACCCCGGCTGCCAACCAGTCAATCACCATTTCCCAGACGCTGCTCTCAATCACTGATGGATCTTCGTAATGAGTGGTAAGTGCATGCCAGTCAGCCACAAAGAAGAAGCACTCATATTCATGCTGCAGACGTACCCAATTCTCCAGCACCCCATGGTAGTGGCCCAGGTGGAGATTGCCGGTTGGGCGCATGCCCGAAACAACTCGCTGGAACTGAGCGGGAAGCATGGAGTGGCTATCTGTTGTTGTATTCATATGAGGTACGATTGGTTCTGAAAATCAAAATCCCGCCAGGGAGAATAGTAGGCTGCTTATCCCGTTAATCATAGAGCCCATGATCTGCCCGAGGATACCGGTTGCCAACAGTCCAATCAGGATAAAAAAGCCATATGGCTCAATGCGACTGAACTGCCATGAGATTTTGCCAGGCAGCAACCCGGTCACAATACGCCCACCATCAAGCGGCGGCAGTGGCAGCAAATTGAGCACCATCAGTACAATATTGATCAACACACCAGCCTGGCCCATATAGATAAGTGGCTCCGCAATCCATGGAAGGGTTGTATGCACGGCAACTCCAACCACAATCGCCACAAGCCACAACAATGCCATCGCCCCGTTTGAGGCAGGACCTGCCAGCGCCACCCAGACCATATCCCGTTTCGGGTTACGCAGATTCTCCATGGTAACCGGGACCGGTCTGGCCCAGCCAAACACAAAGCCTGTCTGCAGCACCACCAGCAGCAGAGGGACGGCAATGGTTCCAATCGGATCAATATGCTTGAGTGGATTAAGGGTCAGGCGCCCCAGCATCATTGCCGTCTTGTCGCCCAACTGTTTGGCTACCCAACCGTGGGCGACCTCATGGACGGTAATTGCAAAAAGGACGGGGAGCGCCCAGATTGCGATGGTCTGAATCATAGAGAACTGGTTCATTGGTGGGTAATTATACCTGCCTGTCTACTCAAATGGAGATGGATCACCACATCCGGTCCGGACAACCTCTGGAATTCCATCAACCATATTAACTACTGTAGTTGGCTCTACCCCACAGGGGCCTCCATCAATAATAAGATCGAACGCATGCCCCATCTGCTCCTCGATCTCATATGGATCATTGAGTGGAAAATCTGCTCCCGGCGGAATCAGGGTAGAGCTCATGAGTGGCTCCCCCAGCGCCTCCATCAATGCGTGTGCAACCCTATTATCTGGCACTCGTAGGCCGATAGTCTTCCGTTTAGGGTGTTGCAGGCGACGTGGAACCTCGCGGCTTGCCCGTAAAATCAGCGTATATGGCCCTGGCATTACCCGCTTCATAAGACGAAAAGAGGTATTGTCCACTTTGGCATAGAGACTCAGATCAGAGAGGTTGGGACAGACCAGTGTGAAGTTGTGGTCACTACCAACCTGACGAATCTTGCGAATTCGCTCCATCGCCTGTTTGTCTCCAATATGGCACCCCAGTGCATAACTCGAGTCTGTAGGGTAGGCGATAACCCCACCTCGGTGCACCACCTCAACCGCCTGTTGAATCAGACGAGGTTGAGGGTTGAGCGGATGGATCTCCAGAATCTGGGCCATCTACCCACCCACCGATATTTTTGTTGGGGTGGCACTATAACCTCCCAGCTCCACTCTCTCCCAGATTGGCTCACACCCCCGGGGAATGGCTGGTAGCCGCCCCAGTTCCACCCAGCGATTTCCCGGGTCGTGAAAGTCCGATCCCCGAGATGCGGCAAGCCCCAACTGGATGGCATGTTGTCCCATGGTTCGGATCTCATTGCCATTGTGGCTACTGGATACAACTTCCAGACCCTCACCTCCATGCTCGATAAACTCACCCAACATTGATCGCAGTTTGGTACGGGTCATTCCATAACGTGCAGGATGGGCGACCACAGCCGCCCCACCGGCACTGTGGATCCAACCCACAGCCTCCCCCAGCGTAGCCCAACGGCCACCGACATAACCTGGCCTCCCTCGCAACAGATACTTCTTGAAAGCATCCTGCATGGTCTCCACCGCCCCGGAGCCAACCAGAAAACGTCCGTAGTGGGTGCGAGTCAAAAGGTCACCCTTGCGGTATCGGAGGGCACCCTCGTAGGCACTGACGATCCCTGCCTTCTCTAACCGTCTGCCAATCTCCTCTCCACGCCACTCCCTATATTCACGCAGCTGTGCCAGACCCCGTAACAGCATGCCGTTCTCGGGATCTATACCCAGCCCCAAAATGTGAACTGTCTGCCTCCCCCAGGTCACCGAGATCTCAACCCCTGCCAACAACTTGACACCAAGCTTTCCCGCTGCATCCAGCGCCCTGGAGTACCCCGCCACCTCGTCATGATCGGTCAGGGCCAGTACCTCGACCCCTTTGCTCCAGGCACGCCTTACCAAGGCATCCGGGGACAGAGTCCCGTCAGATACCGTAGAGTGGCTATGGAGATCGTAATTCAGCATATTGTGGTGTGATATGATTGCGCACTGTTCAAAGGAACCATTTTACCCCTCATCCAATATTTTTACTCTTCATCGTCCAATGAAATTTCTGTTTGATCTCTTTCCCGTAATCCTCTTCTTCGTCGCCTACAAGATATCCGGCATCTTTGTTGCGACAGCTGTGGCCATTGCAGCCTCTGCCCTGCAGGTGGCCATTTTCTGGCTTCGGCACCGTCGCTTCGAGAAGATGCACCTCATTACCCTGGGGCTAATCGCTATTCTGGGTGGCGCCACCCTTATCTTCCAGGATGCTGTTTTTATCAAGTGGAAGGTGACCGTAGTCAACTGGATATTTGGCCTCGCATTCATCGGTAGCAGCTATATCGGGAAGAAATCTCTTGCTGAGCGCATGATGGGAAGCAGTGTCACTCTCGGTAAAGGGATCTGGAACCACCTCAACTGGAGTTGGGGCATCTTCTTCATAACGGTTGGATTCATCAACCTCTATGTTGCCTTCTACTACGGGCTGGATCTGGATGAGAAGCTGCGCGAGGAGATCTGGGTCAATTTCAAGCTATTTGGGGTTATGGGATTAACTTTCACCTTTGTCATCGCCCAAGCCTTCTACATGACCCGACATATCAAGGAGGAGCCTGCCACCGAGGGCTCGGCAGAAGATACCGTAACCGAACAAGAGGGATCATAGATGTTATACGCCATCATCAGCCAGGATCGTAAAAATAGCCTAGAGCAGCGGCTTGCCGCTCGTCCTGACCATCTGCAGCGACTGAAGCAGTTGCGTAGTGAGGGGAGACTGATACTAGCTGGACCACACCCAGCAATTGACAGTAGTGATCCCGGCCCTGCCGGATTCACCGGCAGTCTTGTTGTTGCTGAATTCTCATCTATTGAGGATGCTCAGCAGTGGGCTGATAGTGATCCATATATTACCGCAAACGTCTACCAGCAGGTCATGGTCAAACCATTCAAGATGGTATTGCCGTGACTGCTGATGAACGCATCAGGGCAATTCACGCCCTGTTGACAGAGAAGCTCTCCCCAATATTTCTGCAGATCGAGGACAACTCAGAGGAACATGCAGGGCACAAGAGTGCCGGAGGAGCAGGCCATTTCACCATCCATATTGCAGCACCGGAATTTTTCGGCAAGAGTCTGATCCAGCAACACAGGATGGTATATGGTGCTGTTGATCCATTAATGGATGGTGAAATCCACGCTCTCAGTATTCAGATAGAGAAAGTTACGGACTGAAATATTCTGAAATAATGGGGAAATAATAGCGAAACATTCGCCCTGTATTGTACCCCACATGAACTGATGTTGGGGAATCACCCTCCTCCTCGATTCCTCAACATCAGCTTCTCTAAATTCGACATGTGAGCCTGCTCACAGACCTGTAACCATCGTTATACTCCTCCTTTAATGGTTATGGTTTAGCACGATCCTTCATGGATCGTGCTTTTTTTATCTCATCAGATATACCTCTATCCCCAGACATCTACCACCACCTCAAACCCCTCTCTGACCTTATCGGCCAGGGTTCTTGAGTGGAGGTCCTCAATCAACCCCGCACAAACCGCATACATCCATATCTCACCCCCTTTTATGAGAATATGCAAAATTCCATATTTAGATGGACTAAGAGCCCGTAACAGTTCAATTAAATTGAGTTAAAATCACTCCAACCTGAACAGTGATCTGGGGAGAGACAAGATGGTGCGTATCGTAGTTGGTGCTGTGCTGATTGTTGCAACAGTGATGGGGATGCTCCCGGCCTGGGGGTGGATCGGTGTTGTTCCACTTGTGACTGGACTGATGTCTTGGTGCCCTGCCTACAGTATCTTCAGAATCAAAACCTGTAAGGCGTAGTAACGTTATTGACATCCCTTCTCCCAACAGGGAAAAGGTATGCTATTTATCACGTTAACAACTTCTGCAGCTCCGATTCATCCAGTACGGGAACCCCAAGTGACTCTGCCTTGGCCCGCTTGGAGCCTGGGTCTGCCCCGCATATCAGTGCCGTTGTCTTGCCCGACACGCTCCCTGTCACCTTGGCACCGAGAGACTGCAAACTCTCTTTAATCTCCGAGCGCCTCATGCCCTGCAGTGTACCTGTAATTACATAGCTCTTCCCGAGCAGTGGCTGTGGTGATTCCTCCTGATGGTGTGGCGGGGGCCAGTGGATCCCTGCCTGCAAGAGCTGCTCGATGACCTCACGATTATGGTTCTGTTGGAAGAAGGTGACGATATTCTCTGCCACAACAGATCCCACGTCATCAACCTTCTGCAGCTCATCGGTAGTTGTCTCCATCAGACTATCGAGATCACCAAAATAGTGTGCAAGTGAACGGGATGTCGCCTCCCCTACCTCTGGAATACCCAGGGCAAAGAGAAAATGGGGAAGGGTTGCATCCCTGCTCTGTTGCAGTGCAGCTACAAGATTTTCTGCCGACCTCTCCCCCATCCTCTCCAGAGATACTAGTTGATCAGCATCCAGCTGGAACAGATCTGCCGGGGTAGTTACCAGTTTTTGTTGCACCAATTGATCAATCAGTTTACCTCCCATCCCCTCGATATCGAGCCCTTTTCTGGAGGCAAAATGCCAGATAGCCTCACTCCTCTGTGCCGGACAGAAGAGTCCACCACTGCAACGTGCAACAGCCTTGTCAGCCTCACGAACCACCTCTGCCCCACATACTGGACAGTGGTCTGGCATTACCCAGACTCTGGCCCCATCCGGACGCTTCTTCTCAACCGTACGAACCACCTCGGGAATCACATCCCCGGCACGACGCACCACAACCATATCTCCCGCTCGCAGATCCTTACGCTGTATCTCATCCTCATTATGCAGCGTGGCATTGGAGACGGTAACACCACCAACCTCTACAGGCTCCAGCCGTGCCACCGGAGTTAATGCACCAGTTCGTCCTACCTGAAGATCAATAGATAGCAGTCTGGTGGTTGCCTCTTGTGCCGGAAATTTCCAGGCGATGGCCCAACGAGGGGCGCGGGCAGTAAAACCCAACTCCTGCTGCAGCTCAAGAGAGTCCACCTTGAAGACCACCCCATCGATCTCATAGGGGAGTGAACTGCGGCGCTCCACAAGATCTGCATAGGCTGCCACGCAACCATCTACCCCCTCCACCACCTTGGCCTCTGGGGAGACGGGCACACCCCATGCAGACAACTGCTGGAGCAGTTGATGATAATTCTGTGCCCTCTCTCCGCCCTGCTGAACACCAAGCCCATAACTTATAAAGGATAGCGGGCGTGTTGCAGTGATAGAAGAGTCCAGCTGCCGCATACTGCCAGCTGCTGCATTCCGCGGATTTGCAAACGACTTCTCACCTGCAGTTTGCTGCTTCCGGTTCAAATCATTGAAGCCCTGTTTAGAGATAAAAACCTCACCACGCACCTCCAGCCTCTGTGGAATATCTCCTCCCTGCAGCCGCAGGGGAATGGAGTTAATGGTACGCACATTTACAGTGACATCCTCTCCATTGAATCCGTCTCCCCTGGTCGCCCCCCGAACCAGGATACCATCCTCATAGAGCAGACTCAGAGCCAACCCATCCAGTTTTGGCTCAACAGAATATTTCATACTCTGCAAACCGGTGCGTTCCAGTACTCTCCGCTCAAACTCCTCCATCTCTTTCTGCCCAAAGGCGTTACCGAGTGAAGACATCGGCATCTCGTGAGTTACGGAACGAAAGGCAGAGAGCACCTCTCCACCAACCCGCTGTGTCGGGGAGTCAGCTCTCTTTAGTGCAGGATACCTCTGCTCCAGCTGCTGCAGCTCACGAAACAGCAGATCATACTCAGAGTCGAGAATCTCCGGGGCATCCAGTGTGTAGTAGCGATAATTATGATGGTTGAGTTGAGTACGCAACTCCCTAGCCCGGACAGAAGCTGGCAGAGGGGTCTTTTCAATCATCTCTGTTGTGACTGCTCTATGGTCGTTCTACGACTCTCCAGCTCGCGGTTGTACTCAAACTCATAGACTTGATCACGCAGCCTCTGCAGAGAGTGCGGCGTCAACACCACCCTATTCTCGTCACACACATTGCCCCCCAATCCAACGGCAAGCTGGTGCGCAGTCTCAACCATCTTTTCGAACGAAAGCTTGCCTGAATGTTCTCCTGGAAGCTGGAAGAAGAGGACGATACCTGTGGTTCTAAGATTCATGATCTGCTGCTGATCAAACTTTCCAGGCTTCAACACGTTTCCCACACTGAAGAGTGGCCGCGCAGACCCATGGCCTCCTATCGATGTCTGCATCCCCTCCTTTGAAGGTCTACCGAATGAATCCAGCGGATAGGCGTGATAGATGCCGCCCATTCCATACTCAAAATCTGCCGCATTGAATTCACGCAACAGATCACTGCCCTCAAAATGGTCGCCATCTTCTGCCATCACGGTCAATGCAACAGCTAGCCCGACCGAATTCTGTGCGACCATTGCTGCACTCTGCTCAGACTTTGTCTGCTGCTCTGGCAATTCATCCTCACCGACAGTTATTAGCTGTTCCTCAACTGAGAACTGCTCCTCAATATTTATTGGATCATGATGATCATCCCCAATCTGATGATGCTCACTATCTACCGTGTCAGATGATATCTCCCCCTTAAACATGGTCCGTATTCTGTTCAGTAATTTCATCAGCTTGCTACCAGAGTCTGGGCCTCTTCCATATCCACAGCCACCATACGTGATACTCCTGGTTCATGCATGGTCACTCCTGAGAGCTGATCAGAAATCTCCATGGTAGCCTTGTTGTGGGTGATGAAGATGAACTGCACCCGCTCTGACATCTGCTTGACCATATTGCAGAAGCGCCCAACATTCGCCTCATCCAGTGGGGCATCAACCTCATCCAGCATACAGAACGGAGCCGGGTTCAGCTCAAATATGGAGAACACCAGAGCCACTGCCGTCAGCGCCTTCTCCCCACCAGAGAGCAGGTGAATGGTGCTGTTTCGCTTGCCTGGTGGTTGCGCCATAATGGTTACCCCTGTATCAAGCAGATCCTCTCCGGTCATCTCCAGGTGAGCCCGGCCACCGCCAAACAGCCGTGGGAAGTTCTCCTTGAGCCCATCGTTGATCTTCTCAAAGGTCTCCTTGAAACGACTACGAGTCTCTCGATCAATTTTACCGATAGCGTCCTCAAGAATATTCAACGCCTCAACCAGATCATCGTGCTGTCGGTCAAGATACTCCTTGCGTTCGGTCTCGGTCTGATACTCATCAATCGCCGCAAGGTTGATCGGCCCCAAACGCTGGATCTTGCCGGCAATCTCCTCTACATCCTGCTGCCACTGCGCTGCAGTTGCCTCATCTGGCATCTCCTGCAGCAGAGGCTCGCGCTGGTAACCACTCTCCTGTAGCTGCTCATCCAGAGTCTGGCGACGGACACGTGTCTCCTGCCCCTTCAGCAACAGTTTTTCATGTGCTGACCGTAGATCCTGGACATCTTTTTCTGACTCCATTCTCTGGCCATCCAACTCACGCAACCGGTGCTCTATCTGTTCCAGTTGACGACGCGCATCGGCCAACTCATTCTCTACCACCAGCTGCCTGGCAAGATGCTCCTCAAGTTCACTCTTCAGCGTCTGCAGAGGAACCTTCATCTCCTCTCTAGCCTCCGTTAACTCAATTTTTCTCTGCTCACTTGAATCAAGCTGCTCCTCCATCCGGATCAGCCCGTTGCGTGTTGACTCCAGACGGGTTCTGGCTGACTCCACCTGCACCGTCAACCTGTGTAGCTGCTCCCTCTTCTCTCTCGCTCGATCCCTGGAACGATCCATGGTCTCGCGCAGCACACCCCGCTTCGACTCCATCTGCTGGCGCTGCAGCTCACTCTCCTCGGTTGCGGCCAAGGCAACTTCAAGACGTGACCTTGAATCACGTATTCCCTCATTTGCCTGCCGTATCTCAGTCTCAATCCGTAGCAGTTCCTCTTCTATCTGTTCCCTGCGACTATTCACCTGCTCCTGACGGGCTAGCTTACCGCTCAATTCAGCCTTACGGGAAGCGAGCTCTGCTGCCTGCTGGTCAAGTGCGAGCTGCTGCTGCTCCTGCTCCTGCTCCTGCTCCTGCTGGCGTTGACGCCCATCTGCCAGAAGATGCTCAAGTGAAGCCTGCTCTGACTCAAGCTGTTGCTGCTGTTGATTGAGGGTATGGATGGTCTGCTCTCGCTGCAACAGCCCCTCCTCATTATCATCCTCACGCACCACCTGTGACCACTCACTGCCAATCCAGATCCCATCCCTGGTAACCAGAGACATGTCCGCCTCAAGCTGTGAACGGAGCTGCATGGCCTGCTGCAGTGAATCCACTCCATAGATACCCTTTAGCAGGGCCGCAGTTGGCGCCTCAGAATCCACCAGAGAGTGGAGTGGTGTTGCCCCATTCAACTTCCTAGAATCCAGCTCTGTATCACGCTCCAGATCAGACCGGGTAGCGATAAAACTGACCTCTCCTCTCTGTAACTGATCCGCACTCTGTAGCAGATTGTGATCACTCTCAACTGTCACAGCCTCCAAATAGCGCCCCAGAACAGTCTCCACTGCACGCTCCCAGCCATTTACAACATTAAGTCTCTCCGCCAGACGAGGGGCATCAGCCACCCCGCTCTGCTGTAACCAGGACCGCACTCCACTCTTCTCTCGCCCCAGGGCATCCTGCTGTAGTGCCTCCAGCGAGGTCAACCGTCCTCGAAGACGTTGTAGCTCTCCGCGTTCTTCATTGAGCTGTCCGGAAATTCTGCGGTTCTCTTCGCGCTGCGCCATTATTGACTGATGCCGCCTACTATTTAGCTCACGTGCCTGCCGCAAATCTGCCTCTTCACGTTCCAGAATGCTGCTCACCAGCTCCATCTCACTACTCTCGATTACCGGCAGTTGCTGCTGCTCATCAAACAATCTCTGCTGTTGTCTGTCGCTATTGAACTGCTGGCGCTCCAGCTGCTCAATGCGCGAGCGAGCAATCTCAGCATCCCTTTTGGGGTCATCAGCCAGGCGATTGAAGTGCTCCAATTTACCCTGCCACTCGTGCCACTCTTGTTCTGCCTGCTCCCAAACCGCAGAGAGGACGCTATCCTCTCTCTGCAGCTCCTTCAGATCCGGTTCATCCCGCAACAGGGACTCCTCCAGCTCCAGAATACGCTGCTGGTCTGCCTTCATGACCGCATTGGCCTCATGCCATACACTCTCCGCCTTGCCGAGATCACCATCAAGCTGGTCCCGACGCTCCCTCATCCCCTTGAGATTCTGTTCCGCCCTGGCGATCTCTGCCCCAATCGCATAGAAACGCCCCTGCACCTCATTGAATGAGTCATTGGCCTCAGTATGGTGCTGACGCTCTTTTTCAATCTCACTCTCCACGGCACGCTGCTGTGCCAGACGCTCCTCTACCGCAAGCTCTGCCTGAGTGATCTGCCTCTCCTGTTGCACAGCCTTCTGATCATACTCCCGCCAGCGCAGGGCAAGCAGCTGAGCCTGCATCAACCGCTCCTCCTGTTTGAGGTTACGGTAGCGCTCTGCAACACGAGATTGTCGTTCCAGTCGACGCAGCTGTTTTGCTATCTCCTCGCGCAGATCATTAATACGGTCAAGATTCTCACTGGTATGACGCATCCGCGTCTCCGTCTCCCGGCGACGCTCCTTGTATTTGGAGATGCCTGCTGCCTCCTCAATCAGCACCCGCAGATCATCCGGTTTGGCCTCTACAAAACGGGAGATCATCCCCTGCTCGATGATAGCGTAGCTGCGCGGCCCAAGCCCTGTCCCCAGAAAGAGATCCATAATATCGCGGCGACGACATTTGGTGCCATTCAGGTAGTAGGTGGATTTGCCATCTCTCGACGCCTTGCGCTTGACGGAAATCTCACTAAAACCTGCATATTGCCCCTGGAGAGTTCCTGCCGAATTATCGAAGATCAACTCCACCGAGGCGTGGCCAACCGGCTTGCGGGCACTGGAGCCATTGAAAATGACATCGGCCATGGAGTCGCCACGCAACTGCTTGGCCGAGCTCTCGCCCATAACCCAACGAACGGCATCAATGATATTGGATTTACCACATCCATTAGGGCCAATAACCCCTACCAGATTACTGGGGAATGGGACGGATGTTGGATCTACAAAAGATTTGAATCCGGCAAGCTTCAGGGTTTTTAGTCGCATTTCCTCACTATATCCGACAGATAGATGCGGCACTCAGAATCGGGCTACAGACGATAGCTAAAATGCCTTTGGATTGTGGCGTATAATAACACCCAGCAAAATAATTAACCATCAATGAAAACGGCTTAGGATTATTATATATCCTACTGATTCATATAGTATGCAAGCAAGGAAGATAGAGATGCCCAGCACCCCGAGTAAAGAATTAGAGAGCTTTGAGAACCCAACCCCGGAACGTGACTACACCATCCGTATACATACCCCGGAATTCACCTGCCTCTGCCCAAAAACTGGACAGCCCGACTTCGCAACCCTAGAGCTAGAATACGTTCCTGACCAAGTATGTGTCGAGCTGAAATCGTTCAAGATATATGTCTGGTCATACCGTGACCAAGGGGCTTTCCATGAGGCGGTTACCAATCAGATTCTCTCCGACCTAGTTGCTGCAACCAGCCCTCGATTCATGCGCCTGACTGCCATCTTCAATGTGCGTGGCGGGGTCTACACCACTGTTGTTGCAGAGCACAAGTCGCCTGACTGGAGCCCAGCACCAGTTGTCCAGCTTCCCGGGGCTGCACGATGCTGATGATGTTGCGGCATGGCTATCCATATTGGAGTTGACCTCGGCACCTCTGGCTGCCGAGCTGTCGCAATCGGTGCCGATGGGTCTCTTCTCGGCAGACAACATGAACCACTGCCCGCACCAGAAAAGCACAGTGGAAGGTCGGAGCAGAATCCGGAACATTGGTGGCAGGCGCTCCAATCTGTTTTACAGAGATTGATCCCTACCCTCCCCACCGGAGGGATTGAGACAATCACGGTAGACGGGACCTCCTCCACCCTGCTATTGACAGATCGGCACGGTACCCCTTTAACGCCAGCACTGATGTATGATGACCGTCGTGCCACAATAGAGGCGGAGGTGATATCCAGGATTGCGCCCAGAGAGAGTGGCGCACACGGGCCATCCTCATCACTGGCAAAACTTCTATGGCTACTGAAACACTCAGTAATTGACAGAGACTCGGGGCTCCTCGCACTCCATCAGGCTGACTGGGTGAGCAACCGACTCTGTGGAAAATTTGGGCATAGCGACGAAAACAACTCTCTAAAACTGGGCTATGATCCCATACGGCAGTGTTGGCCCGAGTGGATCAAGAGCCTGGGCCTTCCCCCATCAATCCTGCCAACTGTGGCACCCCCAGGAATCCCATATGCCACCCTTAGAACCGAACTGGCCAGCCGCTGGGGGGTACCAACAAATCAACGGATTATGATCTGTAGTGGTACAACGGACAGTGTTGCTGCCACAGTTGCAGCCGGCATCCACAGAGAGGGGGATGCTGTGACCTCACTTGGCACCACCCTGGTGCTCAAACTTCTCTCCTCATCACCCCTGTTTTCACCTGAGGATGGCATCTACAGCCACCGCCTTGGAGATCAGTGGCTGATTAGTGGCGCCTCCAACACCGGCGCAGGAGTTCTGCTTGACTATTTCTCGCCCCAGGAGATTGAACAGCTAAGCAGCGAGATTGACCCCAACCACCTCACCGGACTGAACTACTACCTGCTCCCCTCCAGAGGAGAGCGTTTTCCTGTAGCTGACCCCGACCTCCAGCCCCGTCTCACCCCAAGACCCAGCGATGATCGTCTCTTCCTGCAGGGAATTCTGGAGGGGCTGGCCAAGATAGAGGAGCAGGGATATCGCAAGATGAGATCACTGGGTGGACCGGCCCTGCATCAGATCATCACATCTGGAGGTGGGGCAGGCAACCTCAAATGGCAGAAAATTCGTGCGAACCAATTCCATCGACAACAGCCCGATCTTCCGATATCCATAGCCAGACAGACGGATGCAGCATATGGTGCGGCCCTACTTCCAACTCTGGAGCTATAACTTCGTTGATCGAGGTTATAAGCCCATCTTATTTTACAACTTTATTTAATGCCTATATACTCTCCACACTATTTTATGGAAAGAGACTCTTATCTCAGCAATCGAACGGGAGACTCAAATCACAAAACCAACAAGTTATAGGGAAAACATCATGAAAACAGTTATTGCATCAATCCTTCTTGCAGCCGTTTCAACAAGTGCCTCTGCCTTCTTTAACAGCGACAACAATCAGAATGGTTATGGAAATGGATCTGTTGATAGCGCATTTGGCGGAAATGGCCGTGGTGCCGGCAAGGGGCGCGGTGATGCAGAGGGCAACTTCAGCATGAGCATCAACGCAGCCGGCAAGGGCTCATCTGAGGTCAACTCAGATATGGATATTGCCGAGAACAGCCGCTTTAAGAGCCTCTCTGATCTGAGAAGTGAGAGCCGCAGCGCGGCTCCGTACTATGGTATTGCCCCACACTACGCCTCAATTGTAAAATAGGCAGCCAATAAGCACTCTCACCTCAGAGAGCCGGTGGATCAGATTGGTTCACCGGCTCTCTGCCTTTCAATATCCAGACCATTACACGCAACAGAATAAAGATTGCCGTGTAGTATATTGCCGGCAGAATCAGAAACAGGGGGACACCCAACAGGATGGTCTGTAGCGCAGGATCACCAGATATCAACACCTGCAGAAACCCTTTCTCAATCAGCACCCACCAGAACCAGTAAAGCACCCCAACAGCCCCGATCACCTGCCCCACACTCTGCACTAGAGGAGGTAACTGCAAGGCACGAAATTGCTGCAACGTCACCTCCCTTGTCATTATGCCGCCGCCCCCGACTGCTCGGTGAGATAGGCCCGAATCCTCTCAATCCCGCGCCGCAGCTGCTCTGTTGAGGTTGTATAAGCGAAACGAACCCAGCGATGGGGCTCCTGAATGGCAAAATCCTTTCCCGGGGTGATCGCCACCCCTGCATACTCCAGCAGATTCATCGCAAAACGGCTGCTATCATCGGTTAATCCACTACAGTCTGCATAGAGATAGAAGGCGCCCTCCGGCACCCTCTCAATTATGAATCCCAGCTCCAGCAGTGCCAAGTAGAGCATATCCCGCCGTCGCCTGAAGCGCTCACGACGCTGCTGCAGGATCTCCTCTGTTGCCGCATCGAATGCGGCAAGTGCCGCGTACTGAGCCGGTGTTGAGGGGGCCAGAAAGAGATTCTGCGCCAGCCGATCTACCCCACCAACTGCCTCTTCCGCGACTACCATCCACCCCAACCGCCAGCCAGTCATTCCATAGTATTTGGAGAAGCTGTTAACCACAAAAGGGGGGCCGGGAAGATTCACAGCCGTGACCGTGTCATCCCCATAAATGAGGCCCTGGTAGATCTCATCCACTATCAACGTGCCGCCATGCTGCTCCACAAAGGCAGCAATTCGTTCCAGCTCCCCCCTCTCAATAACCGTTCCAGTGGGGTTGGATGGCGAGGAGATCATCACCACACGACTGTTGGCATTCCAGTACTGCGCAACCAGATCAGCTGTCAGCTGAAAACCGCTGTCGGCTCCCACAGGAATATGGAGTGTCTTGCCCTCAAACAGCCGGACAAAATGACGATTACATGGATATCCCGGATCTGCCATCAATACCTCATCCCCTGGATCAACCAGTAACGCTACCAGAAGTTGCAGCGCACCCGATGAGCCTGGGGTGATCACAACCCGCTCGGCAGAGATCCATTCACCGTAACGCTCCAGATAGTGATCCGCAACCCTGCTGCGTAACTCAGGCAGCCCCAGAGCAGGAGTATAGTGGTGGCGCCCCTCCCTCAACGCCTTCACCCCCGCCTCTACAATGGGTTGTGGGGTATCGAAATCCGGCTCCCCAATCTCCATATGGACAATGGAGCGTCCCTCACTCTCCAGTTGACGGGCACGTGCAAGGATTTCCATTACATAGAACGGCTCAATCGCAGCCGCTCGCCTAGATTCATGAAAGCTCACGCCGCAGTACCGCCCCATACAGCCCTAACCCACTCGAGATCCAGCAGAGGTCTCTTCTGCCCAACCCCGCCCAGTAGTCGGCAGGGATCATCTAGCTCACCCATCTGATCGAGTACCAACGCAGCACCGCTAAAATCCTCATTCTCGGTGTAACCATTGACAGTTACAATGGTTTTCAATCCAGCGCCCCGGGCAGAGAGCAGTCCATTATGGGAGTCCTCAAAGGCGATGCACTCCTCACTGGAGAGCCCCAGCTGCTCTATCACATAATCATAGATATCAGATGCCGGCTTTTTGTTGGGGACAATATCCCCCGCCCCAACCACTTGAAACCACGACTCGGCGCCAGAAAACATTGCATGCTCAAGCAGTGCGGTAACATTCTGTGGGGTGGTGGTGGTTGCAACCGCAAGGGTGATACCCGCATTGTGCGCCTCGGTCAGCAGGCGTCGTACGCCGCTACGTAGCGGAATCCTGCCCTGCTCCAGAAGGGAGAGAAAGTGCCGGGTCTTAGAGGCGTGAAGATCTGCAATCCACTTATCAAGCACCTCTGCATCCTGGTCCATATCGACGCCACCACCCCCCTCGCCCTCGATATAGAATCTAATACGCTCCTTGCCACCAGTCACCTCCAACAGCCTTCCATAGCTCTCCTCATCCCACACCCAGTCAAGGCCAGCCTCGGCAAATGCCATATTGAAGGCAACCCTGTGGCCATCCCGCTCAGTATCTGCCAGAGTGCCGTCCACATCAAAAATCATCGCTTTCATTGTTGTACAATTCTCCTCCATTTTTGGAGTCAAGAGATTCGGTCATATCCCGATTCAGTGTTATGATATGTGGCCATTATCTCATGGAGAGAGGCGGAGAAAACCATTTCTGGTTGCCAGATCGGAAACAATCTGGTATCAATGCGCTCTTTTATTACACCGTCAGGAGTATCGACAGCATGGCCACTGCAAAGAAGCAGTCATCATTGATTGGGGGCATTAAGCCTTACAAGCCCAAGAAGGGCGAAGAGTACATGAATGAAAAACAGAAGAAGCACTTTGAGGAGATTCTTCTGGCCTGGAAGCATCAGCTTATGGAAGAGGTTGATCGCACAGTGCACCACATGCAGGATGATACCGCTAATCTACCCGACCCCAGTGACAGAGCCACCCTGGAGGAGGAGTTTTCACTGGAGCTTAGAACCCGTGATCGCGAGCGTAAGCTGATCAAGAAAATCGACAAAACCCTGCACGAACTTGATGGCGATGAGTATGGTTACTGTGAATCCTGCGGCATAGAGATCGGGATACGCCGACTTGAGGCACGCCCAACAGCTACTCTCTGCATCGACTGCAAAGAGCTCGAGGAGATCAAGGAGAAGTCAAGCTGAGGGGAGAGCCACCCACTACTCCTGCTCCGAGCACTCCTCACGAATCTTCAGGTTGTTTGCTGTGGCAAACTCGTGAACAAAAGCATAGGCATCCGGATCCCTTTTACTTAATCGATACTCGATTACCAAGCATTTCTCGCCATTGATGATGCGTGGACGTGCGCAGTCACGATAGCCGAGACTCTTGCCCCTGCCATACTGTGCAATCTGTGAAGAGATGCGCTCAATCCAGTCGCTGGGACGAAATTTCTCTCCATCCTTTTTCTGACTCTCAATTACCGTACGACAATTTCCTCCCTCTTCTTCTTTTTTTTGCATAATCATAATATAAACACTCTATAAAATTTTATTAACTAGATATTCAATAATATTATCAATAAATCAATAAATCTTGCAACCAAAAAACAGCTCCGCCACCCACTATCGAGGGCGTTTTGCCCCCTCACCAACCGGTGATCTCCACCTTGGATCACTTGTTGCGGCCGTTGGGGGCTATCTTGAGGCAAAAACAAACCATGGGGAGTGGTTGGTACGGATCGATGATCTGGATCTGCCACGAACTATCTCGGGTGCTGCAGACTCAATTCTCAAAACCCTGGAAAGGCATCAACTGTTTTGGGATCAGTCCGTGTTGTTCCAGAGCAATCGTAACGACTACTACAGAGCAGCCCTTGAGAATCTTCGAGAGACTGGACACCTCTTCTACTGCCAATGCTCACGTAACATATTGAGAGGAGAGCAAATCTATCCGGGACATTGCCGCAACAGGAAACTGTCACCGGATGGGCACGCCGCCCGTATCACAGTTGGCAACGAGAGCCTCTCCATGGGTGATCTATGGCAAGGAGATCAATCATGGCATCTGCAGAGTGAGGTTGGCGACTTCATTGTTCGCCGTAGTGACGGGCTATATGCCTACCAGTTGGCTGTGGTGGTAGATGACTTCATGCAGGGTATTACCCACATAATTCGTGGCAGTGATTTACTGCAGTCAACCCCAAAACAACTCTACCTGCAGAGCCAGTTAAACTATCCCACCCCAAGATATGGCCATCTGCCCATCGTACTGGGCAGAGATGGAGAAAAATTGAGCAAACAGAACCTAGCACAGCCACTATCACCAGAGACCCCCCTCTCCAACATATTCATGGCACTCGAATTTCTGGGACAGAATCCACCCCCAGAACTACTATCCGATAACCTCGATAATATGTGGAAATGGGCCACTAAACAGTGGAATACCGACTTGGTACCACGGCAAAATCGCATTCAGGTAAAATCCACACAATGAATAACAGCCAACAATCCAGCTACCATGAGACTCTCAATGGATCCTTCTCCAGCCTTCTTCAGTGGGATGACCTTGCCAACTTCTGGGACCATCTGCGAGATGGTGAGCAGGCCGGATGGTATATCTACGCTATAGGCGAGAAACCGCCGACAGCTATTGTATCAGCAGATGAGTTTCTGCAATTTATTAACCATATAGATGCCCTGATTCGCAAAGAACACGATGAACGGGTCTGTGGAATAGTCTATACCAACCATCCAAAGACCCCATCCATGGTGAAGATATATGACCCAAACAACTTGGGGCTCTCCTGTGGATCGAGTGAGATCCCTCCGCTACCTGGGTGGATTCTCTCAAGAACAGAGCCAGAGGATCTCCGCCCCGCCCAGGTCCTGCCGGGCAACCGCAGACGGTGGTGGAAAACGCTCTTTTCATGAACAGCGACAAGGTTGAGGAAGACGATTCAACCCTGTTCAGTAAGATGACTAGAGGGGTTCGTCCTCTCAACAAGACAGATCGCGCTGATCTCTCCACCCAGAGACTACCCCCACACACCAACAACAGAGAAGATGGCGACAACAACCTGGCGGGATACGACAGCACCATACCTCTGGAAATTGTGGAGCCTGAGGAGATCCTCTTCTATCTGCGCAATCAGCTGCCACACTCAACCCTACGCAAATTCAGAAGAGGTGAGCTCTGCTCCTCCATGGAGCTAGATCTGCACGGCCTGAACAGTGCCGAGGCTGCCACAGAGTTGCAACACTTTATCGATGAAGCAATTCGCCACGAGATGCGCTGTTTTCTCCTGATTCACGGCAAGGGTAGAAGCTCCAGCAGCCAGCTCCCGATTCTTAAGAGCAGGGTCAACCAGTGGCTGCGCCAGCGAGAAGAGATTATTGCGTTCTGTTCTGCCCGCCAACGAGATGGCGGCAGTGGGGCGCTCTATGTCTTGCTGAAACGTAATCGTTCATCCTCTGACTGAAATTCTTGTTCGATGTATTGGCAACGCCTCTAAGGAGAGAAAGGGGTCACAAACTCCCGCAACAATACCGTGGCATAACTACCCGAGGGGAGCCAAAAACAGAGCTCCAGATCATCCTGCTGCAGCCACCGCCAGCTCATCTTCTCAGGAATCAGGCGTAGTGCGCGGCGATCCTGTGACAGGCCAGCATACTCCAGTCCATTACAGAGCTCGCCCAGACCGGAGACTGCAGACTCCTCAAATGTCCTCGCCTCCCCTGTAGAGTCCAGGCGCCCCCTCCCCCACAGTGGCGCACTTGGATGGATATCATGGTCGGCAATTCTGCGCAGGATCTCCTCACTCACCTCATCCTCATGGAACCAGGCACGGCTTTTTGCCAACGCATATACCTCACCCACCAGTGGATGGTTCCAGCTTCCAGCCTCTACCCGTTTTGCACAGACCTGGTTGAAGATCTCGGAGCGAACTGCGGATAGTAGCAGCCCCCGTTCATGCCTTCCTCGGGGACGATAGTTGCGCTCAAACATCTGTAACGCACGCGCCACATTTGCGCCTCCTCGTCCAAATCGCTGCTCTCCAAAATAGTTTGGCGCTCCATCGCACCGAATCTGCTCCAGGCGCTGCTCAAGCAGTTCACGATCGCCCTCTACCTGACGCAAAACCAGTTGGAAATAATTCCCCTTGAGCGCACCCTTGCGGATCTTTTTTGCATGCTCATGAACCTGCAAAACCCTAAGATGCTCTCCTTCTGCATGCTCACCCCTCTCCAACTCATACCAGTCCACAACCTCCTTGCCGGCAACATCTACCGAGAACCATTGCCGAGTAATAGCAAAACGGTCTTTCAGCCCAGCCAGCCCCACATCACGCCGCTTAGCCCCAACATGCTTTGCCAACAGAGTGGCGACACGGTCACTATTCATATTGCGTTTCTCGATCTCAACCATCCGGTGCTGACCCTCGCCAGAGGGAGCAAACCCCAGATCCTCGATCACCCGAAAATCCTCGGGGCAACTGCGTATAAATGCAGAGCCAACTGGGGCGCCGTGAGCAAAAGGTAGTAGATGTTGCGACATGAATATTGGATCTGTTACTTATGCAACTTTAGGGACAATTAATACTACCGCATGTGCCGCAATACCTTCACTTCGGCCGACAAACCCGAGATGCTCTGTTGTAGTGGCCTTCACGCTCACCCGGCCAAGTGAGCTCTCCAAATCCTCTGCCAGCAGCTGTCGCATTGCAACTACATGGTCGGTCAGCTTGGGCTTCTGTGCAATAATAGTGAGATCAACATTGCCGATCTTGTACCCCTCTGCATTAACCCTGGAAACCACCTCTCTAAGAAAAATCCTGCTATCCATATCCCGATATTCTGGATCTCTGTCAGGAAATAGCTGCCCAATATCACCCAGCGCGGTCGCACCCAGCAGAGCATCACAGAGTGCATGAATGGCCACATCACCATCGGAGTGCGCCTTGAATCCCCTGCTGTACGGAACCGTTACTCCGCAAAGTACCAGGTGATCGCCATCCTCGAATGCGTGGACATCAAAACCGTGGCCTATCCTCATCAACCCTCCCCTCTCTCTCGACGCAAGATCTCTTCTGCAAGCAGAATATCCCCAGGATGGGTAATTTTCATATTGCCAGCATCCCCGTGAACCAGCTGCGGCCTCAGCCCAAGGCGCTCAATGGCTTGGGAATCATCAGTTACGGCAACCTCATTCGCAACACTCTGCTGCAACGCCTCACGCAATGCTCCAAGACGAAACATCTGCGGGGTTAGTGCCCGCCACAGGGTCGCACGATCTATAGTCTCCACAATATCCAGGCCAGAATCCGAACGTTTTATGGTGTCCGCCAGGGGAGCGGCAAGAACTCCTCCTACTGGATGGTCCCACAACTCATGAACCATCTTTTCAAGAGCATCACCACTCAGGCAGGGGCGTGCCGCGTCATGGACCAGCACCCAATCAGATTCGGAGCCATGTTGTAGCAACACCTCCAGGCAGTTGAGTACGGAATCGGAGCGCTCCTTACCCCCCTCAACAACCATGATTTTTTCCGCCAAGGGAGTATCACCCCACTCAAGCTCCGGCCACCAGACATCCCCAGAGGCTACAGCCACTACCAAGCCTTGCAGCTTCTCCAGCGCCAGTAGTCGCCCGATAGCGTATTGAATAACTGTCGAGTCTGCAAGGGGAAGATACTGTTTAGGGCGCGCTGCACCCATTCGCCTACCGACTCCTGCAGCCGGCACTGCAGCCCAGATCAGCGGTCGCTCTTTTCGCATCGCCCTATCTCCTCCACCCTGGAACCATCAGCAATTCTGTCATCGTCTCGGTCTGCAATCGAGGAGATGAAGATCTCTCCAGGCTTGATCATTCCAAGATCATACCTGGCACGCTCCTCCAGTGCCTCTTTACCGCTCTTCAGATCGACCACCTCTGCCCGCAACTCCTTGTTGCAATCCTGCAGCCGCTCAACCATCTCTCTCTGCTGCAAAATGGAGGTCTCCATCTCCCAGAACTGTGGGATACCCTTCGGGGAGAGCCAGAGCTTGTACTGCAGCACCCCAAGCAGCAGAATAAGCCCGATTATAGAGAGTCGAATATTCATGGCCGACAACACTATAGCTTTACGCCAGGCCCTGAATAGTTACCAATCAAGCCGTTCCCGGATTTGGCAGATTGTAGAAGGCCCCCATCCCCGCATATTGCGCCTCTCCACCAAGCTGCTCTTCAATACGAATCAGCTGGTTGTACTTAGCAATACGATCAGAACGCGAGAGTGACCCCGTCTTGATCTGACCCGCACTGGTCGCTACCGCCAGGTCGGCAATAGTTACATCCTCTGTCTCCCCGGAACGGTGAGAGACCACAGCAGTATAACCGGCATCTTTGGCCATCTGAATGGCGGCCAGGGTCTCGGTCAAGGTGCCGATCTGGTTAACCTTGATCAGAATGGAGTTGGCAATACCCTTATCGATGCCCTCCTTGAGGATTGCTGTATTGGTTACAAACAGGTCATCCCCGACCAGCTGTATTTTGCTACCCAGACGCTCAGTCATCTGTTTCCAGCCATCCCAATCACCCTCATCCAGACCATCCTCAATTGTCAGGATGGGATATTGATCAACCCAACTCTCCAACACATCAACCATTCCGGATGAATCCAGTATCTTGCCCTCTGAGGCCAGGTTGTACTTACCATCCTGATAGAATTCGGAACTGGCAGCATCAATACCGATAAATATCTCACTGCCAGCCTTGAATCCAGCTTTCTCAACAGCATCAAGGATCACCTCAATAGCTGCCTCATTGGAGGATAGGTTTGGGGCAAATCCACCCTCATCACCAACTGCAGTGTTCATGCCATGGGATGAGAGGACCCCCTTCAGGGCGTGAAAAATCTCTGCCCCGTAGCGAATGGACTCAGTTACAGAACCCGCTCCAACAGGAAGAATCATAAACTCCTGAAGATCAATGCTGTTATCGGCATGCTCCCCACCATTGATGATATTCATCATCGGTACTGGCATCTTGTATGGTGCATCTGGGGTCAGATAACGATATAGAGGAACCCCCTGCTCATTTGCAGCCGCATGGGCTGCAGCCATTGAGACTGCCAAGAGTGCATTTGCTCCCAGCCGCCCCTTGTTATCGGTGCCATCCAGATCAATCATGGTCTGATCAATCTCGGCCTGTGACTCAACCTCCTTGCCAACTAGGACATCCCGAATCTCTCCATTGGCATTCCCAACAGCCTTGAGAACCCCCTTGCCGCCATAACGAGAGCTGTCTCCATCACGCAGCTCCACCGCCTCGCGTGACCCTGTTGAGGCGCCAGAGGGGACCGCTGCGCGCCCTACCGCACCAGAGGCGACTGTTACATCCACCTCCACCGTAGGATTTCCACGTGAATCTATAATTTGACGAGCTACAATGTTGGTTATTTCTGACATGATATTCCTGTTTCTACTTCATTAATTCCGTTTTCAAACTCAACTCACACTCCTCGGTCTGATTATAACCCCCAATCTACAAACCCCATCTCCTTAACTCTGGAATCTATCGCCTTCAGGGTCTCCAGCAGAGACTCCATACTGTTTAGTGGCCATGCATTTGGTCCATCACTCAGCGCCCTATCTGGATCCGGATGAGTCTCCATGAATATGCCCGATATTCCGGCCGCAACTGCAGCCCGTGCAAGCACCGGCACGAACTCACGCTGCCCACCTGAACTCCCGCCCTGCCCACCTGGAAGTTGCACGGAGTGGGTGCCATCAAAAACCACTGGGCAACCAGTATCACGCATCACTGCCAGTGAGCGCATATCAGATACCAGGTTGTTGTAGCCGAAACTGGCCCCTCGTTCACAAGCCATGATCTGCTCATTACCGGTTGCCATAGCCTTCTCGGTTACATTCTTCATATCCCACGGAGAGAGGAACTGACCCTTTTTAATATTGACCGGCAACCCCTGCCTGGCCACATTCTGGATAAAATTTGTCTGGCGACAGAGAAAAGCTGGGGTCTGCAATACATCAACAACCGTACAGACCTCATCCAGAGGGGTGTCTTCATGCACATCGGTCAGAACATGGACCCCAATCTGCTGCTTTACATCAGCAAGAATCTGCAACCCCTCTTCTATTCCGGGACCACGGTAACTGGAGAGTGATGTCCGGTTAGCCTTATCAAATGATGACTTGTAAATAAATGGTATATCCAGTCTGTCCGTAATCTCTTTCATCCTGCCGGCAGTATCCAGTGCCAGTTGTTTGCTCTCGATAACACATGGTCCTGCAATCAGAAAAAGTGGCTGCTCCAGCCCTACCTCAAATCCACATAGCTTCATGATCTAGGCATTATCCTCTATTCCGTCTGTACTGAAGAGCTGCGGAGACAAATCCGCTGAATAGCGGATGACCATCCCGAGGCGTTGAGGTGAACTCTGGATGGAACTGACAGGCCACAAACCATGGATGATTAGCTAATTCAACCATCTCAACCAATTCCCCATCAACGGAACGTCCGGAAAAAATCATTCCCGCCTCCTCAAGTCTGGAAACCAGTCGGCTGTTTACCTCGTAACGGTGACGATGGCGCTCAATAATAGTCTCCTTGCTGTAGAGCCTGCGCACTAGTGAGCCATCAGCGAGTTGGCACTCTTGCCCCCCAAGCCGCATGGTGCCACCTAGGTCTGCATTCTCATCACGCTGTTCGATGGAACCATCTCGTGACCGCCACTCCGTCACCAGTGCAACCACTGGGTATGGCGTCTCCGAATCAAATTCGGTACTGTGAGCCCCATCCATGGCAGCCATGTGGCGAGCATATTCGATTACCGCAACCTGCATGCCCAGGCATATTCCCAAGTATGGTATATTCCTCTCTCTGGCAAACTGCACTGCCGCAATTTTGCCCTCAACACCACGCTTGCCAAAACCACCAGGAACCAGAATGGCGTCCAGCCCATCTAGGCAAGAGATGTCACAACTCTCCAACTCTTCAGAGTCGAGATACCGGATCTTCACCTTGGTGTCGGTATGAATGCCCGCATGTATTAATGATTCAGAGAGCGACTTGTAGGCCTCTGTCAGATCCATATATTTGCCAACCATCCCTATGGTCACCTCGTGCTGAGGATTCTGCTGGTGGTTGACCACACTCTCCCAATCACTCAGGTCAGCCTCTGGAGGATCCATCCTGAATTTGTTAACAACAATCTCATCCATTCCCTGCTGATGTAGCAGCATAGGAATCTGATAGATGCTGTCGACATCAACAGCAGAGAAGACTGCCCGCTCCTCTACATTGGTAAAGAGTGCAATCTTCTTGCGCTCACCCTCCGGCAGGGGGCGGTCAGAACGACAGATAAGGATGTCCGGTTGAATACCGATACTTCTCAACTCCTTGACTGAGTGCTGAGTAGGCTTGGTCTTCAGCTCACCAGCAACAGAGATCCACGGCAGCAGAGTCAGATGGACGTAGAGAGCCCGTTCATGCCCGACCTCAAGACCCAGTTGACGAATAGCCTCCATAAAGGGGAGTGACTCAATATCACCCACAGTTCCACCAATCTCGATCAGAGCAACATCAACATCACCTGCGCCGGCAACAATTGAGTTCTTGATCTCATCAGTTACATGGGGAATCACCTGCACCGTGGCCCCCAGATAGCCCCCTCTACGCTCCTTGCGCAACACAGCATCGTAGATCTGCCCTGCGGTAAAGTTGTTGTTTTTGGTCATTTTGGTACGAATGTACCGCTCATAGTGGCCGAGATCGAGATCTGTCTCCGCCCCATCCTCAGTTACAAAGACCTCACCATGCTGAAATGGACTCATGGTTCCCGGATCCACATTTAAGTATGGATCAAGCTTCATTATGGTCACCTTGAGGCCGCGCGCCTCGAGGATGGCTCCCAGAGATGCTGCCGCAATCCCCTTGCCAAGGGATGAAACCACGCCACCGGTAATGAAGATATATCGAGTCATGCTAGGGTCCAGAAGTGTGCCATGAAGATGTTATTGTGAGTTGTTCTCATGGCTGATCATTGTACCCTAGCCCCCCCCCTGTTTCAGCTCCTCTGGGCGGTGAATTTCACCTTATTCTTCCTCCAAAGGGATGTCCTCAATCCACCACCCGCTTTCACCATCCTTTGCCAAAAACGGATCACAGATGAAGTGTCCTACCACCTGCGCCAACTCGTCATCTATAAAGATGAGAGGGATCATCCCCCTCTTCCAGGGCGGCACCGAGTCCTCCCGCAACAGATTCTTCAGTGTCCTGCTCTGTTTCGCCCCGGGCAGTCGACAACGCTCACCGCCTCTTCTTGAACGGATAGTAATGGTTCTGCCATCGACAAGCTCCCTATTTATCCCTCTTCCGGCAACCTCTCTGGCCACCAGTTGCATACCCATGCCTGGGAGCCTCAAGGGACTACACAGATCCCATTCGACGGAGTATGGGGAGTCCATCTTATTGTCACCCCCTATCTCCAGATAAAGTGATCCCCGGAAACGGCGCACCCTTACCTCATCTCCATCTCGGTTACTCCAGTGCACCAGTGGGGTTGCATCCTCTCTTCCTCTGACCATCTCATCCACTATCCGCTGCAGATGAACCGTGTCCGGAACTCCCGCACCACTATGCTCCAGCCAGTGGCGGACTCTCATCTTGCTACTCTCTACAGGCTCCCCTTCCAACAGAGGAAGCGGCTCTCCAGGGGCAATGTCGATAAGCTGCTCTCTGGCCCAGCCATCAAGCAGCGAGGATGCCTCTGCACAGTGGCTAGCGCTACGAGACAGAGTTGATGATGCAGCAGGCCAGCGCTCCTTCAAGGCCGGCATGATCTGGTGACGAATATAGTTTCTGTCAGCCGATAGCTGCCTGTTTGTGGGGTCCTCAACCCATTCCAGCTTCTCTACCCGCGCATACTCAAGCAGTGATCGACGTGAAAATGTAAGCAGCGGGCGCAACAGCCAGCCCTGGCCCAGCCCCATTACCGGACTCATCGCAGAGAGACCTCTGGGCCCCGCCCCACGCAACGCCTGCAGCAGAAATGTCTCTGCCTGGTCATCCAGATGGTGAGCAGTAACCAGTTGATCTCCCTCCATCAACTGGTCCCGAAATGCCCTGTAACGTGCCTCCCTTGCAGACTCCTCAGGACTCCTGCCCGGCTGTGGGGTTGCATCAACAGAGATCAGGTGGAGAGGAACCCCAAGGTGCGCACAGAACTGTTGGCAATGGATCCCCCACTGCTCCGCCTCCAGCTGCAACCCGTGGTTGACATGGATTGCCTCCAGAGCTACCGACAACCTGCCATCGTCCCGCAGTCTCGAGAGTGCGTGAAGCAACACTGAGGAGTCGACACCACCACTAAAGGCAACAGTAACCACCTCTGCTGCCTGGTGTGCATCAAGAAACGGAATTAGCTTATGGGGAGTGAATATAGAATCAGGGGATAAAGTTCCCATAGCTCATCAAGCGCTGATAACGAGTCTCCAACAACTCTTCTCTATCCATGGATGTGACCTGCTCCAGTTGGGTCAGGAGCTGTTTTTTGAGCTCCGTAGCCGCCTCGGATGGCTCACGATGTGCCCCCCCAAGTGGCTCCTGAATGACCGCATCAATCAGGGACAACTCCTTGAGACGAGGCGCAGTCAACCCCATCGCCTCTGCCGCATCGGATGCCTTGTCTGCATTCTTCCAGAGAATGGATGCACACCCCTCGGGAGAGATTACCGAATAGGTACTGTAGGCCATCATGTTGATTCGGTCACCAACGCCAACAGCCAGTGCTCCACCTGATCCACCCTCGCCAATTACCGTGCAGATAATCGGAGTACGCAGACGAGCCATCACAAAGAGGTTTCTTGCAATCGCCTCACTCTGGCCACGCTCCTCGGCACCCATGCCGGGATATGCCCCAGGGGTATCAATAAAGGTGAGGATGGGAAGTCCAAAACGCTCAGCCAGACGCATGACCCGCAACGCCTTGCGGTACCCCTCTGGACGTGGCATCCCGAAGTTGCGTCGCACCTTCTCTTTGGTATCTCTCCCTTTCTGATGCCCAATAATCACCACGGGTTTACCATCCAGTCGAGCCATACCACAAACCAATGCCGCATCATCGGCATAAGCACGATCACCATGCAGCTCCTGAAAATCGGTGAAGATAGCCTCAATATAGTCGAGTGTGTATGGACGCTGTGGATGCCGCGACAGCTGGGAGATCTGCCATGAGCTCAGCGATGAGAAGATGGAGCGGGTCAACTCCTTGCTCTTCTCCTCCAGCTTGATTATCTCGTCACTTATATTTATCTCGCTATCGTCCCCCACGTAACGTAGCTCATCAATTTTTGCCTCCAGCTCCGCAATGGGCTGTTCAAATTCCAGAAAGTTAAGGTTCATAATTCAGGTAGCTCTCGTCCACTGCTCGGATTCCATATCATCCCTCCCACTATACCGTAAAAAACCGCTGTTTAGGAGTCCGTTGCAAGGGTGGAACCACTACCATAATCCGGAGATATAGCCCCATTTCCCAGACGTTCCCTGAGCCTGCGGAACAGTGACTCGCTGGGCTGCACATTCCACTCCACCCCCAGATCAACTCTGGCAACTGCCTGTGGTTGCCGATAGTGAATCTGTACCGGACAGCTGCCCTCACAGAACGGTCTCAGCAGCTCCATCAACTCCTCAACCGGATTACCGTCAAGCTGGTGGCTATCAAGATGGATGATCAACCGTCTCATGTAGCTGGCCCTAGCACCATCCAGGCTCCATAACTCCTCAATATTCATCTTCAGACCACCACTATAATCATCCTCGGTAACAGTCCCCCTGACAACGAGAATGGCGTCCTTCTCCAGCAGATGGCGATATTTCTCGTAAGCTTCTGCAAACAGTGTCATCTCGATTCTTCCGGTTCTGTCATCCAGAACCAGAATCGCCAATGGCTTACCAGTCCTGGTCTTGACTACACGTATTGAGACCATCAGCCCCGCAAGGGTTACCGCCTTGTCGTGATCAGAAACCAGGCTGCTCATGCGTTGGGTGATCATGTTGCCAAGCTCTTCCTCATACTGATCTATGGGGTGCCCTGTAAGGTATAGTCCAAGAGTATCTCTTTCACCAACTAGGCGCTCATCCTCACCCCATGGATCAGACGTCTGGTAACTGACATCTACCACGCTCTCATTCTCATCCCCCCCACCAAAAAGGTCCCACTGCCCCCTTTCCCGATCACGCAGATGCTGCTCTGCCGCCCTCATTGCATCCGGCAGGGTCTCCATCAGGGTAGAGCGCCCATCCCACAGTTTTCCACCAGAGGTGGCAACCATAATCTCATCCAGCGCACCCGCGCAAATCAGTGACTCCAGTACACGCTTGTTGGCCTTGCGCAGATCGACTCGACGACAGAAATTAAAGATGTCACTGTAGTCACCTCCACTCTGACGCTCCTCGATAATCCCCTCAATTGCAGCTTCTCCGACCCCCTTGATGGCCCCCAAACCGTAGGCCACATCCTGGTTATTGTAGACAGTAAAACGGAATTGGCTGCGATTTATATCAGGCGGATGGATCTCCAGCTCCATCACCCTGCACTCCTCGATCAGGGTCACAATCTTGTCGGTATTGTCCATATCGGCAGAGAGGACGGCGGCCATAAAGGGTGCCGGATAGTGCGCCTTCAGCCAGGCCGTCTGGTAGGAGACCAGAGCATAGGCTGCGGAGTGTGACTTGTTAAATCCGTAACCTGCAAACTTCTCAACCAGATCAAAAATCCTCATCGCCAGTATGCTGTCAATACCGTTTGCCTCAGCCCCGCTCTCAAAAACCGAACGCTGCTTGGCCATCTCTTCAGGCTTCTTCTTGCCCATGGCACGGCGCAACAGATCTGCCTCACCAAGCGAATATCCGGCCAACACCTGGGCAATCTGCATCACCTGCTCCTGGTAGAGAATCACTCCATAAGTTGGCTGCAGAATTGACTGCAGTGATTCATGCTGATATCTGGCATCAGGATAGGAGATCACCTCTAGACCATGTTTACGGTCGATAAAGTTATCTACCATGCCGGACTCCAGCGGACCGGGACGATAGAGTGCCACCAGCGCCACAATATCCTCAAAACTGTCGGGTTGAAGTTTACCAATCAGCTCCTTCATGCCTGATGATTCCAGCTGGAAGATAGCTGTCGTCTGACAGGCCTGTAGCAGGGCGAAGACCTTCTGGTCAGCCATGTCGATACTGTTGATCTCAAGAAGCTGCTCTCCATCTGCCTCTCTCTGACTGTTAACCATCTCGACTGCCCAGTCGATGATGGTCAGTGTACGCAGCCCCAGGAAGTCAAATTTCACCAACCCCACAGCCTCAACATCATCCTTGTCAAACTGGGTCACCAACCCGGAGCCACTCTCTTCACAGTAGACCGGAGTAAAGTCATTCAGATCCGACGGGGAAATCACGACACCACCAGCATGCTTGCCAGCATTTCTGGCCACCCCCTCAAGCGACTGTGCCAGATCAATCAACTCCCTGACCTCATCATCACCCTCATAACTCTCCCTGAGATCTTCTGCCTCATCAAGAGCCTTTTGCAACGTCATCTTGAGGTCAAAAGGGATCATCTTGGCAATACGATCAACCATTCCATAGGGGTGACCCAGCACCCGTCCAACATCTCGTACCACCGCTTTGGCATTCATCCGCCCATAGGTGATTATCTGGGAAACTCTGTCTACTCCATAGGTCTCTGCAACATAACGTATCACCTCATCCCGTCGATCCATACAGAAGTCGATATCAAAATCTGGCATGGAGACACGCTCTGGATTGAGGAAGCGCTCAAACAGTAATTCGTGCTCTAACGGATCCAGATCGGTAATCCACAATACATATGCGACCAGGGAACCGGCTCCGGAACCACGTCCAGGTCCTACCGGAATACCATGCTCTCTGGTCCAGCGGATAAAATCCGCAACAATCAGAAAGTATCCCGGGAACCCCATGCCATTTATCACTTCAAGCTCAATTTCCAGGCGCTCATCATAGGGAGCTCTCTTGTCAGCAATAATCTCTGCGGACCCAAACAGCTGCTGCAAGCGTAATTCCAGCCCCCGCTCCGACTCCTGGCGGAAAAATTGTTCGATGGTCAATTCTGCAGGAATCGGAAAATCGGGAAGATAGTTTTTGCCAAGTGCAAGCTCTACATTGCAGCGGCGTGCAATCTCTACACTATTCTCTATCGCCTCCGGAAGATCTTCAAACAGTGATTCCATCTCCTCGGCAGAGCGCAGATACTGCTGCGAGGTAAAGTTCTTGGGGCGACGGGAATCATCCAGCACCCTGCCATCGTGGATGCAGACCCGTGCCTCATGGGCATCAAATTCACTCTTATGGAGAAAGTGGACATCGTTGGTTGCAACCACTGGCACCCCGAATTTCTCCGCCATGGCAACAGCAGCATGGTTCCAGTTCTCATCTCCACCACGTGCCGTACGCTGGATCTCCAGATAGTATCTGTCTGGAAACAGGGATATCCATAGTTGCAACAAAGACTCCGCCTGCTCCTCCTCCTTGGCAAAGAGCGCCTGGCCAACATCCCCACTACGGCCACCGGAGAGTGCAATCAGTCCATCACTACATCCCTCAAACCATGCCCGCTCTAGCTGGGGAACCCCTCTGTGCTGCCCCTCAATATAGGAACGGGATACCAGAGTCTTCAGGTTTTTGAACCCTTGGCTGTTCTGGGCCAGCAACACCAATCTAGACTCTACCCCACCATCGGAGAGGGGGCGTATCCTGACCTCGGATCCGATAATAGGCTTGATCCCGGCTGCAGTAGCCGTACGGTAAAATTTGACCGTTGCAAAAAGGTTCCCAAGATCAGTTACCGCTACGGCAGCCATTCCACCAGAACGCAACTGCTCCATCAATGGGGCAATACGGACTAGGCCGTTCTCTATTGAGTACTCTGTATGCAGTCTCAGATGAACAAAGGACATCTATAGCTCCACTATCTCTGTCGACTGCTGGAGAGAGTTCTGCAGAACCATCCGTACCGGACGGAAAGAGCGCCTGTGCTGATCCAATACCCCGTATCTCTGTAGTGCCTGCAGATGCTGTTTTGTCGGGTAGCCCTTATGGCTGTCGAAACCATATTGCGGATGATGTCGATGAAACTCAACCATCATCCGATCTCGTTCAACTTTTGCAATAATTGATGCCGCACTAATTGACTCAATTTTGGCATCTCCACCAATAATGGCCTCTGCCGGAACCGTCAACTCAGGAACTCGATTGCCATCAACCAATACCCTAGTAATCTTGCATGACAGCTGCTCCACTGCACGCTTCATTGCCAATAACGAGGCGTGGAGAATATTTATCTCATCAATCTCCTCTCGAGAAGACTCTGCAATTGACCAGGCCACAGCAGATCTCTTGATCTCCTCAGCAAGTTTCTCTCTTCTCTTTGGTGACAACTTTTTTGAATCCGTTAGCCCCTCAATTCCATGATTTTTCGGCAACACGACCGCAGCTGCGACTACCGGGCCTGCCAGAGGTCCACGCCCCACCTCATCGACACCTGCAATCGAGCTACTCATCCTGCTCTCTGCGGCTTCTCATCGAACAACCGAGGCACAAGGTCGAGCAATTCATCAATCCAGTCAGCCAAATTGGAAGCGGCATTACCATTCCCGAGCTTCTCTCTTACCTCTCCAAGTCCCGCCATCATTTGACTCCTCTCTACCCCATCCTCCAGCAACGGAAGAAGGTTGGATACGATATTTGACGCCGTCACCTCCTCCTGCAACAGCTCCGGAACAACCTCACATTCAGCCACAATATTGACCAGAGAGACTGATGGAATCCTGATAAGCTTGTTGAGCACCCAATAGCTTAGTGGGGAGGTTCTGTATACAACCACCAGCGGCCTGTCCAGCAACGCAATCTCCAGAGTTACTGTTCCTGAAACAGTTGCAATCACATCACATGCCTGTATTGCTGTATGGGCCTCACCCGTGACCACTGTGAGGGGGAGTGACCCAAAATCTGTAACTGGAGAGAATATAGTGGCTGGCAATTCAGGCGCACGTGACAACACGAACTGAACATCTGGGCACCGCCTCAACATCTCTTCTGCTGTCTCCAGAAGATCACCAAGCACCCTCTCTACCTCCCCAATCCGACTGCCTGGAAACAGGCCAATAGTCTTTTTCTCCGGATCAACTCCAATTTTTATACGAGCCTCTTCATGGGTGGAATCGGCCTCCACCTTTCCAACCAGTGGATGTCCCACAAAGCGAACTGGGACTCCAGCAACAGCATAGTATGGAACCTCGAATGGAAAAATTACCGCCATGTAATCAACTCGTCGGGCAATCTTGTGGATCCGCCCACTTCTCCATGCCCAGAGCTGTGGCCCAATATAGTAGAGCACTGGAATACCCAGCTCTTTCGCACTCTTCGCCAGCAACAGATTGAATCCTGGATAATCGACCAGCAACAACATATCTGGTGGATTGTTACGCAATTCCCGGCGCATTCTTCTCAATACCCCATAGAGAAAAGGAAAGTGACGGAATATCTCGACGATACCCATAACCGCCATCTTCTCCATAGGCACCACTACCTCCCCACCTGCTGCCTCAGTTCGTGGACCTGCAATTCCAAAAAAGTGGATTAGATGCTTCGTACGACGACCCATCTCCTGGACCAGCTTCGAGAGGTGAAGATCTCCTGATGGCTCTCCCGCAACCACCATTACCCGATAAGGGCGTTGATTAACTGGCCTCTCCTCAGAATACACTGCGAATTACATCTGTAATCTGTTCCACTCTCTCACCTTCCAATTCAGGATAGATTGGCAATGATAGGCACTGGGCGGCCACCTGTTCAGTAACCGGTAGAGAGACTCCATGACAACTATCCGCGAACACCTCCTGCTGATGCAATGGAACAGGATAGTAGATTGCATGAGCAATATCTGCAGCAGCCAGTGCCTCCATAATGTTTTCACGTTGCTCGGACAGCAGTGTGTACTGGTGGTAGACATGGGTTCCAAAACCATCCTCAAAGGGGATCTCTACCGGCAGCCCTTCCAATCCTGCTGCATATGCAGCAGCAACCCTTCTACGATTCTGGTTATAGTTGTCAATCTGTGGAAGTTTTGCCCGCAACACTACCGCCTGCAGCTCATCCAGACGGCTGTTATAACCAATCTCTGAATGATAATAACGGACCTTGCTACCATGATTTCTCAGGCTCTTCAGTTGCTCGGCAATCTCTGACGAGTTTGTGGTTACCAATCCCCCATCCCCAAAGCAACCCAGATTCTTGCTGGGGAAAAAGCTAAAACATCCAGCATCGCCAAAAGCACCCGTCTGTACAGAACCATTTTTTGTCTCAACAGTAGCCCCAAATGATTGGGCGCAATCCTCAACCACATGAAGATCTCGTGCTACACAGAGCTCCATTAGCTCAACCATATTGACCGGCTGGCCAAACAAGTGTACCGGGATAACTGCCCTGGTTTTGGGGGTAATTGCAGATTCAACCGCATTCAGATCAAGATTAAAGGTACGTGGATCAATATCCACAAAAACCGGGGTTGCTCCAACATAGTCAATTGCCTCAGCTGTGGCAATAAATGTAAATGGTGTGGTAATCACCTCATCCCCAGCTCCAACCCCAGCTGCAATCAGTGCCAGATGGAGCGCATCTGTACCACTGGCAACTCCAACAGCATGCTCTACTCCCAAATATGCAGCGGCCTCCTTTTCAAATGCCTGTACATTAGGACCAAGAATGAATTGGGTTGCCTCCAATGCAGTCAGCATCGCCGGCTCGAGTGTGTCCTGCAGTGACCGATACTGAGCTTTAAGGTCCACCATTGGTATCATCTATCTTCTCCTTTTACTACAACCCTACCGGGTGGTCAGTTATCTGTTTGTTAATTTGCAATGCAGTCTCTAGTGCACGTTTTCCCTCTTCTCCACGAACCAGTGGACGTTCTCCAGTCTGGATCGAGTGGAGGAACGCACCAATCTCCTCCATCAGGGCATCCCCACTTTCAAATGTGGATAGATCAGCCTGCACTGCACTGAGATCTGTTATCTGTTCGCTGTAATCTCTTTTGTGATATACAGACAGCGTCTTCTCCTGGAAATCGACCACAATGTAGGCATTATGCTGGAAAACTCGCATCTTGCGCTCACTCTTGGTACTAACACGACTTGCGGTTACATTAGCAACACAGCCATTCTCAAATTCAACACGAGCATTGGAGATATCGGTTTCATTGGTCAATACAGGAACCCCGATTGGGGAGATATGACGAATTGGTGAGTCAACCAGATCCTGAATAATATCTATATCATGGATCATCAAGTCAAGAATAACGCTTACATCAGCGCCCCTGGGATTGAATGGAGCCAGCCTGTGTGACTCGATAAAGAGTGGCGCCTCAAGCACTGAGGATAGAGCCTGAACCGCAGGATTAAACCGCTCCAAATGACCAACCTGCAGGATGGCCTCACTCTGTCGTCCGCGCAAAATCAGATCCTCTGCCTGCTCCACAGTAACCGTTATCGGCTTCTCCAGCAAAACATGGACACCATGGTCGAGAAAGAAGCTGGCCACCTCATGGTGAAGCTGTGTCGGGACCACAATACTGACAGCATCAACCTCACCAATTAGCGTGGTGTAGTCCTCCACCCACCTGGTATTGAGTTCAGTGGCGACACGCTCCCCCTGTTCCCGGTCTATCTCGGCAACGGCTACCAGCTCACTTGATTCAAGGGAAGCATATTTCTGCGCATGGAACCGTCCAAGATAGCCTGTTCCGACTACTGCTGTTCTGATCTTACCCACCTTTACGCTCTCCGGATCTGATAATCCCTGCCTTACTCTCTCGATGCAGCTCTATGAACTCCAAAAAAGGCTGAAGCTCTCCATGTTCCTTTATCATTCCAGATATCTCACCAACCACCTCATCCAGTGGGTTGTGTCCATGAAAAAGTAATTTGTAGACTCTCTTCATTGCCTGAAGTGGCTCGCGACCAAATCCATTCCGCCTTAATCCAACTATATTAAGATTTACAGGCCGCGCAAGATTCCCTGATACCAGAATATATGGGGGAATATTTTTGTTGATTGCACTTCCCATAGTAGAAAAGACATATGAGCCAATGGTAAGGAACTGGCTCACCAGGGTAAAGCCTCCAAGGATTACGTGGTCATGAATGGTTACATGGCCGGCAAGTGACGCATTGTTCACCAGAACTACATGGTTATGGATAATGCAGTCGTGAGCAATATGGACATATGCCATGATCAGGTTATGGTTTCCAACCCTGGTCACCCCACCTCCACCAACAGTTCCACGGTTAACAGTACAAGACTCACGGAAGATATTGTTATCACCAATCTCCAGCCTGGTCGGTTCCCCCTTGTACTTCAGATCCTGGGGGGCCTCACCAATGGAGGCAAATTGAAAAAAGTGGTTGTCCTCACCGATGGTTGTTGGCCCCTTTATCACCACATGGGACTCAACCCTGGTGCCGGCACCGATAGTTACATCGGCGCCAATAATCGAGTAGGGGCCAATCTCAACTCCCTCTGCAACTACTGCCGAATCATCGACGATCGCTGTGGGGTGAATCACGACTCCAGTTCTTTCTCTGCACACATCAGATTAGCACTGGCAACCACATCACCATTAACGCTCGCTGCCCCCTTGAACTTCCATATGTTCTTGATGCGACGCTCCAGCTCAACCTCAAGGATTAACTGATCCCCAGGCTCCACCGATTTACGGAATCGTGCCTTGTCAATGCCGACAAAATAGTAGAGAGAGCGGTCAGTTGGAAGATTTCCCGTGGTCTTGAAGGAGAGAATGCCGGTTGCCTGTGCCAGTGCCTCCATAATCAATACCCCTGGCATCACCGGCACATGGGGAAAGTGGCCCTGAAAAAAAGGCTCGTTGATGGTCACATTCTTCATCGCCCGCAGGCTCTTGCCAGGCTCGAACTCAAGCACTCGATCCACCAGCAGGAATGGGTAACGGTGGGGGAGGTGTTTCATCACCTCATTGATATCCATCTGACTCATTTTTTCTATTCCTTTTTAATCCGTATTACTGCCATCCAGCTGCTCACTGATCAACTCCACCCTCTTCTCCAGAGCTCTCAGTCTCTGTATAGATTCGTTCAGCTTTCTGAACTGTACAACATTTCTTCTCCATTTTCGGTTTGGATCTGCTGGAGTTGCAGATGAGTAGAGTCCGGGTTTATTGATAGATCGAGTGATTAGTGTCCTGGCCGTACAGTGGGTACCATCCACAATCTCCAAGTGCCCCACAATCCCCGCCTGCCCTCCAAAAGTACAGCCGGAACCAATAACTGTACTACCAGCAACTCCAACCATGGCAGCCATGGCACTATTCTCTCCAATCCGTACGTTGTGGGCGATATGGACCAGATTATCGATCTTGACCCCGTCCTCAATCACCGTATCCTCCAGCGCCCCTCGATCAATTGTGGAGTTGGCGCCAATCTCTACCCGATCCCCAACTACAACCCGTCCCAGTTGCGGTATCTTGATCCAGCTCCCCTCTTCATTAGCAAAGCCAAAACCATCACTTCCCAGGACCGCCCCGGGGTGGATAATACAATCGTCCCCAATTACGGTATCTGGCATAAGCGAAACATTGGCCAGCAGGCGGGTTCCTCTACCAATCCTGCATCCGCTGCCAATTACTGAGCCGGCTCCAATAAAAACCGACTCACCAATCTCAACGCCCTCCATCACCACACAGTTGGGGCCAACCCATCCACCACCGGCTATGGAGGCAGTTTCATCAACCACGGCTGAGGGATCTCCACCCTCACCCTTGAATGAGAATGGGTGTAGTATTGATGCAACCTTTGCATACCCCAGATAGGGGTCATCCATAAGCAGTCGATTTCCACTGAATCGGTCCCGCTGGTCAGGACGAAGAATCACTGCTGCAGCCCCAGTTGATGAGAGATTGGGGAGGAACCTGTCCGATGAGAGGAAAGAGATCTGCCGATTGGTTGCATTACTCAGGGGTGCAACTGCATCAACCAGACAGTCTGGGTCTCCGATAAGCTCTGCCCCTATCTGCCCTGCAACTTCTCCCAGACTGATCCCCATGGGATTTGGCTCCTATTTGGGGGATTCTGCTGCTGTTTCTTTATCCGGCTGTTCCGATACAACCTTCAGCGCATTCAGAACCTTGCGAGATATATCAACACCAGGAGAAGCAAAAATAACAGCCTCATTTACAATCAGGTCAAACTGTTCCTGCTCCGCAATCTGATTTACAGCATCGTAGACCAGACGCTGTAGTTTCTGGAGCTCCTCAGCCTGAGCAATTCGTAGATCTTCGCCGTACTCCTCATCCATCAACTTCAGTTCACTGCCACAAGAACGGATCTTGCGAATTTTTTTCTGCTTTTGCTGCTGGCTCAACGCCACACCCTCACGCTCCAATTCAACCTCCATCTCCTTGCAGCTCTTCTGGAAACTGAGAATTTCCGCTTTTCTCTCCCCAAATGCTTGCTCAAGTCGCCTAGTTGCTACATCTGCCTGTGGAACTTTCTGCAACAATAGATTGATATTTACAAAACCAATCTTGCTCCCCTCTGCATGCACCCCCGAGATTGCCAACAGCAATATGCTCGAAATAATTGCTTTTATTTTTTTCATATCCATCCCCTGAATCAACATCTAAAACATCTGTCCCATACTAAACTGGAAGGGCTCAAGGTCATCCTCAGACTTCTCCCTTAACGGTATTGCCCAACTAAATGTCAGTGGTCCTACCGGGGAGAACCATTTAGCTGTTACCCCTGCTGAGGCACGCAATTTATCACCTAATTCACCTCCATTATTGGCGACTGTACCCATATCGACAAAACCACTTACCCGTGTGGACTCCACATCTTTAAGGAATGGGACTGGGAGAATCACCTCAGCATTAAGTATTCCTTTGATGTTTCCACCAACTGCATCACCAGATGAATCAACAGGCCCAATTGAATTGCCCTTGAATCCACGGACTGAACCCTCTCCACCTGCATAGTATCGACTAAAAAATGGCAATGTGTTCTGATCGCCATAACCATCACCAACTCCAATATTCCCCTTCAACATCATAGTGTAATCATCGGCAATTGGATAGAAGAAGTCGTGTCGATAATCTATTTTATAATATTCAATACCACCCGGTGCACCCATCTCTGCTGTGAGGCGCTGATAGCTACCCTGATCCGGGAACACCGCACGGTTACGGCTATCCCTACTCCAGCTTGCCGACAGCTCCAACACATTGAAGGATCCCCCCTCAGCATCTAGGAAAGTATCACACTCACTATTTGTTGATGCAGTTCCGCAGGTAGTATCACTCATAAATTGCGGCTCAAAACCAACGAATAGTTTTTCATACTCACTGGTGGGAATCCCCAAATCCAGATTAGCGCTGAGTGAATCATAACTATAAGCACTCTCACTTCCGTTAGAGTCCTGCTTCTTCCGGAAATGTACCCCCCCCCCTAAACTAATCCCATCATCGGTAAAATAGGGGTCTCTGTATCCCAATCCATAAGCTGTCTCACTATCGCCACTGTTGAATTCAACATCCACACTCTTCCCTGACCCCATAAAGTTATTCTGCTGAAGGTTAAGATTCATCATCATGCCACCGGTCTGTGAGTACCCCATACCAACCATCATGCTTCCGGTTGATTGCTCCTTGACCTGATAATTAAGTTCTACCTTATCAGTCGTTCCTGCAACCGGCAGTGTCTCTACCGAGACATCTTCAAAATATCCAAGCTTTCGTATACGGGTCTGGGAACGCTCTACCTCCTTGTTTGAGAATCGGCTCCCCTCATACTGGCGCATCTCTCTACGAATCACCAGATCCTGGGTCTTGGTATTCCCCACAATATTGACCCGATCCACATAGACCCGATTTCCAGGGTCGACAAAAAATGTCAGGTCCACCACGCTGTTCTCTTCATCCAGATCAGGAATCACATTGATATTGGCAAAGGCGTAACCATCCTCTCCAAGACGATCGGTCAACGCCTCGTTGACGGCCGCAATCTCCTTACGCGAGAAGTCATCACCACTCTTCATGATGATCTTCTCCTCTAGCTCCTCCTCTGAAACCACCATCTTGCCATCCAGCCTGATCTCTCCCAAAGTAAATTTGCTGCCCTCGTTCATGTTTATAGTTATGTATATCTGCTGTCTATCCGGGGTAATCGACACCTGAGCAGATTCAATCTCAAAATTAATGAAACCCCGATCCAGATACCAGGAACGCAGTGTCTCCAAGTCACCCGCTAGTTTCTGCCTGGAGTACCGATCATTCTTGGTAAAGAATGAGAACCAGCCCCCAGTATTCAGTTGAAATAGGTCTCTCAGATCATCGGTCTCAAAGGCCTGGTTACCGATTAGAGTTATCCGGCGAATTCTCGCGCTCTCCCCCTCCTTTACCTGAACCCTTACCGCAGAGCGATTACGTTCCAGAGGTGTAATGGTGGCCTCAATTTCAACACCATAACGGCCCATCCCCAGATATTGGCGCCGCAGCTCGGCCTCAATTTTGTCCAGTAGCGCCCGGTCCAGCACCCTCCCCTCTGACAGCCCGATACCCTTGAGACCCTCTTTGAGATCCTCAGTCTTGATAACCTTGTTGCCATCAATGGTGATATCTGCAATTGCTGGTCGTTCAATCACCGAAATCAAGAGAATATCCCCATCCTGCTCCAGACGAACATCCTTGAAAAAGCCGGTCTTGAATAGCGCCTTGATTGCATCTGCCGATCTGCGTGAAGTCAGCTCATCCCCAACCTTCAGGGGGAGGTAGTTGAAGATGGTACCAGCCGCAATCCGCTGTAGCCCCTCTACCTTGATATCCTCAATTACAAATGGCTCAAAGGCCCATGATGTGATGGAGGAGAAGAACAGAAAAAGAGAAAAAACAATGCGTTGCATAATTATTAAGATTAACCGTATATCTAATGAGTTAGCTACATCAATCGAAGAAGATCATTGTATAGTGCCAGTGACATCAATCCAACCAGAAATACAATACCAAGCCTCTGACCAAAGGCCATCGCACTCTCGGAGAGTGGCTCACCGCGTACCCACTCTACCAGGTAGTAGAAGAGATGCCCCCCATCCAGCAACGGCACAGGCAACAGATTCAATACCCCCAGACTGACACTGATCAACCCCAGAAAAGAGAGAAACGGCACCACTCCACTCTCCATGGATATGCCAGCATAACGGGCGATACTGATTGGCCCACTCAACCCATCTGTAGAGGTTGCGCCCACGACCATGCGCCCCATCACCTGCAGGGTCATGGATGCCATCTCCCAGCTCTTCTCGGTGCCACGAACCAGCGCCTCCAGTGGGCCATATTGGGCCTCACGATAGTGCTCCTTGCGATATTGGGTCAGATCAACCGCTACACCAATCCTGCCGATTACCTCTTTTCCACTCTCTCCAGCGGGTAGCTCAACCTCAACCATGGCTGGGGTCAGCTGTAGCGGGAAGATCACCCCATCACGCTCTATGATCAGCGACAACTGCTGCTCCGGACTCTCTCGCACCCACTCCACCCACTCTCTCCAGGAGGTTATCTCCTCACCCTCAACACTCAATATCAGATCTCCATCCTCAAGCCCGGAGAGCTCCGCCGCCCCGCCCGACACCAACTCGCCAAGTCTGGGAGGAATAGGGGGGCGGCTCATAGTGAATCCCAACTGCTCCAGCAGCTCCATCCCCTCAGGAATATTCTCCCTGAACGGATTTTGCAGGAGCAGTTTCTGCGCCACCCCGGAACTGCTGACTATCTCCAGAGGAATTTCATCCCCCAACACAACCGACCCAAGGATTCCCTCCAGCGCCTGCTGCCATATCCTTACAGGCCTGCCACCAACCGAGATGATCTCATCTCCGGAGTGCATGCCGGACAGTGCAGAGATAGAGCCCTCATGAACCTCGCCAACTACAGGTTTCATCCCGCTGACCCCAACCATCTGAATCGAGCTGAATGCAATAATCGCAAAGATAAAATTAAACAGTGGTCCTGCCGCTACAATGGCTGCCCTGGCAGAGAGTGGCTGGGAGTCAAATGAGCGCTCCCTATCGGCCTCGGGGACCTCATCGTCACCACTCTCACCCAGCATCTTCACATAGCCGCCTAGGGGGAGAGCTGCAATCACATATTCAGTACCATCCTTCTGACCAATTCTGCGCCACAACGGGCGTCCAAAACCTACCGAAAAACGCAGAACCTTCACCCCCACACGACGTGCCACCCAGAAGTGGCCAAACTCATGGACTGTTACCAGAATTCCGATGGCAACAACAAACGCTAGTAGCGCGTAGAGACCCGACCCCATCTACCCTCTCCCCTTGATCAAAGCGGTGGCCACAGCGCGTGCCTCCTCATCCTTCGAGAATACCAGATCAAGATCTGTCACCTCCTCCACAGCAACCTCACTCATAGTCTGCTCAATAACCTCTGCAATCTCCATATAATCAATCTCACCATTCAGAAAAGCTGCTACCGCAACCTCATTGGCGCCATTCAGTACCGTTGTTGCACTCCCTCCATGTACCATTGCATCGATAGAGAGGCGCAGACATGGGTAACGCCCGAAATCTGGCTGCTCGAAATCAAGCTTCGCCACCTCGAACAGATCCAGATTCCCAACCCCTGAATCAATTCTCTCCGGCCAGCTGAGCGCATGTGCAATCGGCGTCCTCATATCTGGATTGCCCATCTGTGCCAGTACAGAACCATCGCTGTACTGCACCATAGAGTGAATAATGCTCTGCGGATGAATCACCACCTCAATCTGCTCCGGCGCGGCCCCAAACAACCAGCAGGCCTCAATAAACTCCAGCCCCTTGTTCATCATGGTTGCAGAGTCAACCGAGATCTTCCTCCCCATACTCCAGTTGGGATGGGCAACTGCCTCATCAGGAGTAACCGTCCCCAGAGTCTCTACTGCCCGTTTGCGGAAGGGACCGCCAGACCCAGTTAGCAGGATCTTCTCCACCCCCGCAGGAAACTTACCCAGAACCCCATGCTGAGGCAGGCACTGAAAAATCGCGTTATGTTCACTGTCGATCGGCAACAACTGCGCCCCATTGGCCACCACCTCCTCCATGAAGAGGTGACCAGTCATCACCAGAGACTCCTTATTTGCCAGCAATATCCGCTTGCCTGCACGTACCGCAGCCAGCGTTGGTCGCAGACCTGCGGCACCAACAATTGCCGCCATTACCTGATCGACCGCGGGGGCAGATGCAATCTGCTCCATCCCCTCCACACCTGATAGTACCGTAGTCTCTGGAGCTATATCCCGCAGCAACCTCTCCAGCTGCTCCGCACCATCTGCCTCTGTAACTACTGCAAAATCAGGATGAAACTGCCCGCACTGCTCAGCCAGCAACTCAATCTGACTATGTGCTGTAAGTGCAACAACCCGATATTTGTCGGAATGTCTGGAGATCACATCCAGCGTACTTCTGCCGATAGATCCAGTTGCCCCCAGGATGGCAACGCCCTGTATACGTCCCTCCCCCATCAGAGCCCTCCAGAGACAATCAGGATGGAGAGAAATATCGGGGCAGCAGCAGTCAGACTATCCACCCGATCAAGTATCCCACCATGGCCAGGGATCAGATTGCCACTATCCTTCAGCCCTGCACTACGTTTGTAACTGCTCTCCACAAGATCACCGACTACCGAGAATATGACTATGCCCACTACAGCTAACATGAACAGCGGCAGCCCCATACCTGACCACCCCATATAGAGATAGGCGACGGATGCAAAAACAGCTGAGAAACCGATCCCCCCAAGCAGCCCCTCTATACTCTTGCCCGGGCTTACATTGGGAGCAAGTTTTCTGCTGCCAAAACTGCGCCCAACCAGGTAGGCACCGATGTCGGCGCTCCAGATCAACAGCAGCAGAAAAAATAGCAGCTCAACACCCTGCTCCTGGTGATGAATCACCTCCAGTGAGCGCCATGCTGGAATCAATACAAATATCCCGGCAATACGGCTTGTAACCGGGGCAAAGAGCCACCCTGTCCCCGCAGGAAAGTGGCGTAACCAGAGGAGCGCGCCCCACCACCAGAACAGAGCCGCCCCCAGCAGCCACTCCACCGAAATAAAACGACTTAAATAGAAGAGGAGAACCAACAACACCGTATACCATAGGTGAGGCCAGAACATGGTCTGCCCGGAGAGTCGTCCCCACTCCCATGCAGCCGGAATCAGCAGTAGCGCAAGCAAAATCGAGAAATTATCTCCACGCAGATAGAGCAGAGCTAGCAGTAGTAGAGGTCCCAACACCAACGTACTGATTGTGCGCTGCGCAAAGGAGGATAGTTTCACTATTTGATACCTCCACCTAACTGCTCACTTGTGCGCCCAAAACGGCGCTGCCGCCCCCCAAAGGAGGAGACCGCATCCTCTAGGGCAGAGCGATCAAATTCGGGCCAGAAAAGATCAGAGAAATAGAATTCACAATAGGCCATCTGCCACAAAAGGAAATTGCTGACCCGCTTCTCTCCCCCAGTACGGATAAAGAGCTCCGGCTCCGGGAGATCACTCAGAGTTATCTTCTGCTGCACCATCTCCTGCGTGATCTGCTCTGGATCCACTCTGCCTGCAGCCACCTCCACACAAAGCTGCCGTGTCGCTTCTGTTATATCCCAGCGCCCACCGTAGTTTGCTGCAATATTCAGCGACAACGTGCGATTATTCTTGGTCAACTCCTCAGACTCGGCAATGGCACTCTGCAGTTTTTCGGGGAACCTGCTGCGATCCCCAATAATGCGGAGACGAATCCCGTTCTTGTGAAGACGCTTGACCTCTCGTTTCAGGGATGACATGAAGAGATCCATCAGAAAAGAGACCTCCTCCTGTGGCCGCTTCCAGTTTTCCGTACTGAAGGCAAACAGGGTAAGCGCCTCAACTCCCATATCAATACAGGCCTCAACAGAGGAGCGTACTCTCTCCACCCCGCGCTTGTGGCCCCAGAAACGCAGTCTATTTTGCTGACGCGCCCAGCGTCCATTGCCATCCATGACAATGGCTATGTGGCGTGGAACTTGCTGACCTGAAGACACAATAGGAAGATGGTGGCAGAGATCAGATCTCCATCAGATCGGCCTCTTTGGCCTGAATGGTCTGATCAACCTCAGCCACATAACGGTCTGTCAGACTCTGTACATCATCAATGGCACCATGCTCCTCATCCTCCGATATCTCTTTCTCTTTGAGCAACTCCTTGAAGTCACTATTTGCATCACGGCGAATATTGCGGATTGCAACCTTGGCTGACTCCCCCTCATGCTTGACAACCCGAACCAAGTCGCGGCGACGCTCCTCAGTCAATGGCGGCAAGGGAATACGAATTATAGTTCCTGCAGTTGCTGGATTAAGCCCCAGATCGGCCTCCATGATAGCCTTCTCTATCGGCTGAACCATGCTCTTCTCCCAAGGAACAACCGTCAAGGTGCGAGAATCAGTTGCATTAACGTTAGCAACCTGATTCAGCGGGGTAAGGTTCCCATAGTAGTCCACGCTCACCTGCTCCAGCAGATTTGGATGGGCACGCCCCGCCCTTAGCTTGGAGAGTTCCCCCCTCAGTGACTCAACACTCTTTCCCATGCGCTCTTCCGCATCCTGTTTTATCTCATTAATCATTCACAACTCCTTTGTGACCAATGTGCCTTCATCTTCGTTCAACAGGGCGACACGCAGCCCTCCAGGACGCATCATATTGAATACTCTAAGCGGCATATTATGCTCTCGACAGAGAACAATTGCAGTCAAATCCATCACCCCAAGCCGCTTTTCAAGCACCTCTTCATAACTGATACGGCTAATCAAAGTAGCAGTTGGATCCTTCACCGGATCGGCACTGTAAACCCCATCCACTTTGGTTGCCTTCATCACTACATCCGCCCCCACCTCAATCCCCCTGAGGCAGGCTGCAGTATCGGTGGTAAAGAATGGATTCCCCGTCCCCGCCGCAAACAGCACCACCTCCCCCCTCTTCAGGGCAGCAACTGCCACGTGGGTACTGTATTCATCACAAACTTTGGATATCTTGAAGGCTGACATGGTACGTGCCGCCACTCCCGCCTGGTTCAGGGCATCACGCACGGCAATGGCATTCATCACCGTAGCCAGCATCCCCATCTGGTCACCGGTTACCCGACTGACGCCAACCTCTTCCAGACTAGCTCCGCGACAGTAGTTTCCTCCGCCAATCACTATGGCAACCTGAACCCCAAGCTCGGTAATAGCCGTTATCTCCTCTACCATCTGCGCCAGAACAACAGGATCGACACCCTGACAACCCTCCCCCATCAGCGCCTCACCACTGAGTTTTAGTAGAATTCGACGATATATTGACTGCTCTGACATCTCAATTTCCCTCTCTTTCCGGAGCTGTAATTGGCTATGTTCACAAACCCAAGATTATACCTATAACCCAAAAAAAAGCCCTCCATCAGGAAGGCTTTTTAACCGACTACAGATGACAGATAACCTACCCTTGAACCTGGGCCATCACCTCATCTGCAAAATTTTCCTCTTTCTTCTCAATACCCTCACCAACCTCGAAACGGTCAAATGAGACAATGGTTGCACCATTGGCATCCATCAGTTTGGCAACAGTCTGATCCGGGTCCTTCACAAAAGGCTGGCCCAACAAGGTCACCTCATTAACAAACTTCTTCATCCTGCCTATTACCATCTTCTCGATAATATTTTCAGGCTTGCCACTCTCGGCCGCCTGGGCAGAGAATATCTCTCTCTCCTTATCCAAAACCTCGACAGGAATATCCGCCTCGGAAAGAGCTACTGGACGACTTGCAGCGACATGCATGGAGACATCCTTAGCCAACACGGCATCACCGCCCTGTAGCGCAGTCATTACTCCGATACGACCACCATGCGAGTAGAATCCGATCACACCATCATCTGAGTCGATGATGGAGAAACGACGTACAGTCATATTCTCACCGAGCTTTGCAATCAACTCCTGACGACGCACCTCAACAGTGGTCGATCCACCGGAGAGATCCATATCATTAAGAGCGGCCACATCAGCTGGCGACCCAGAGAGAACTGTTGCTGCGATCTGGTTGGCAAACTCGATAAACTCATCACCTTTTGCGACAAAATCGGTCTCACAGTTAACCTCAACCATAACCCCGCAGGAGCCATCATCACTAACACCAATCGCCACAATACCATCTGCCGCAACCCGTGACGCCTTCTTGTCAGCCTTGGCCAGACCAGACTTTCTCAGGTTCTCAATTGCCGTATCTATATCGCCATCAGTCTCTACCAGAGCCCTCTTGCACTCCATCATTCCGGCACCGGTACGCTCACGCAGTTCCTTTACCTGACTCGCTGTAATTGCCATGCGTTTCTCTCCTTAATCCTTAATATAACTGTAGCTACCTAGTGGTAGCCGCAGCGTTATTCTGCCTCTGTCGTCTTCTCGGCGGCTACGGTCTCAGTCACCTCATCAACTGCTGCGACCTCAGGCTCAGCTGGGGCAGCCTCTGCCTCTACGGCAGGTTTCTCTGCGGCCTTCTCTGGCTGCGGCTCTGCCTTTGCTACAGGTGCTGTAGCAGATGCACCTCTTGCATCAATGATTGCGTCTGCTGCGGCACGAACATAGAGCTGAATCGCCCGTATTGCATCGTCATTTCCGGGAATGACATAGTCAACAACCTCAGGGTTGTTGTTGGTATCGACCACACCAATCACAGGGATTCCAAGTTTTCTTGCCTCGTTGATGGCAATACCTTCATGTCCGGTATCGATAACAATTACCGCAGATGGCAATCCGCCCATGTCCTGAATTCCACCAAGCGTACGCTCCAGCTTCTCCAGTTCACGGGTCATCATCAAACCCTCTTTCTTGGTGAGGCGTTCAAGACGACCATCCTCCCTCATCGCCTGAATATCCTTGAGGCGACGAATGGACTGTTTGACTGTCTTGAAGTTGGTGAGCATTCCACCCAGCCAGCGGTGGTTGACATAGGGCATGCCGGCACGCTCAGCCTCTTCACGAATATTCTTCTGCGCTGCACGCTTGGTTCCCACAAACAGGACCTTGCCATTCTTTGCAGCCACCCCACCGATGAAGTTCATTGCATCCTGAAACATCGGCAATGTCTTCTCGAGGTTAATGATATGAATCTTGTTACGATCACCAAAGATGTAAGGTGCCATCTTGGGATTCCAAAAACGTGTTTGGTGGCCAAAGTGAACACCAGCTTCCAACATCTGTCTCATAGAAATGGACATAATAATATCTCTCCAGTTTGGGTTTTGCCTCCGTATACCCCATAACCCCAATCCCTTATTAAGGACACCCGAGCTTATGGTGGTGGCATACGTGTGAAATTAAATTACACTTTCTCTCACAGAAAATGCGCGCGAAGTATACTACGTACTTTCAATGCAGACAAACAGACTTTCCTTGCTACCCTGCCTATGAGCATCACCATCAAAACTGCCGAAGAGATTGAGAAGATGCGCACAGCCGGCCGCCTTGCTGCTGATGTGCTAATGATGGTTGAACCATACGTTGTGGCAGGGGTTACAACCGAGGAGCTGAACCGGATCTGCCACGACTATATTGTCGAGACCCAGGAGGCAATCCCCGCCCCTCTCGACTATCATGGCTTCCCCAAATCCATCTGCACATCAATCAACAATGTTATCTGCCATGGAATCCCCAGCCAGAAAAGGCTGAAAAAGGGAGATATAATCAATATTGACATAACTGTCATCAAGGATGGTTACCATGGCGATACCAGCAAGATGTTTGCCATCGGCAAGCCATCCATCCGGGCCCAGCGCCTGCTGCAGATCTCCAGGGAGTGTCTACTCAAGGGAATTGAACTGGTAAGGCCAGGGACTCACCTTGGTGATATTGGATATGCTATCCAAAAACATGCGGAGAGATACCATTTTTCCGTGGTCCACGAATATTGCGGCCACGGCATCGGCAGGGATTTCCATGAAGAGCCCCAAGTTCTCCATTATGGTGACAAGGGCACCGGTCCAGTTCTGCAGAGCGGGATGACCTTTACAATTGAGCCGATGATCAATGCCGGCAAGCGCCACAGCAAACTGAACCCCAAGGATGGCTGGACCGTAACCACCAAGGACCGCAGCCTCTCCTCACAATGGGAGCACACCCTGCTGGTCACAGATGACGGTGTGGAGGTTCTGACCCGTAGAGAGGAAGAGGATGATCTCTGACCCCCTGCTCGCCTCTCTCACCAGTATATTTGAGAGCAGTCCTCTCAAGCCAGAGAAGCTCAGGGAGGTTCTGCAGAGTGGTCGGGAAGAGATTACCCGGCAATTTCATGACGGGGTCTCTGCACGGCAATTGCTCAGGGCACGTAGTGATCTTATCGACTCCACCCTGCAGGGAATCTGGCAGCTTATAGGCCCCAACAGCCCGCAAACCGCTCTGGTCGCTGTAGGTGGATATGGCCGCAGGGAACTCCACCCCTTCTCCGATATCGATCTCCTGATCCTGGCAGAAGATAGTGACGACCCTGCCACCAGCAGCGCCATCAGCACCTTTGTCACCATATTATGGGATCTGGGGCTGGAAATTGGCCACAGCGTTCGCTCAATCGCCCAGTGCGTCGACGAGGGCCGTGCAGATATTACAATAACTACCAATCTGCTTGAGGCGCGGCTGCTCTCCGGCTCAGCAGAATTCTTCAATCAGCTGCAGCACAGCATTTCAGATGACTCCATCTGGCCCAGCGGCCCCTTCTTCATCGCCAAGCGCAATGAACAGCACGCTCGTCTGGAAAAATACAATGATACCGCCTACAACCTGGAGCCAAACATCAAGGAGGGACCAGGGGGACTGCGAGATATCCAGAATATTCTCTGGGTTACCAGACGCCATTTCGGCGCAACCAACCTGGATCGGGAATCAGGGACTCTACGTGAACTGGTCGATCACCACTTCCTCACCACGACCGAATGTGCCGATCTGGAGGCTGGACAGGAGCGACTCTGGGAGATCCGTTTCGCCCTCCACCTGATTGCCGGGCGTGCAGAGGAGCGGCTGCTGTTTGAGTACCAACCGGAGCTGGCACAATATTTTGGCCATCTGGACAGTGGGCATAATAGAAGTGTTGAGTCATTCATGCACAGCTACTTCAGGATTATACGCGAGCTCTCACTGCTCAACGAGATCCTGCTGCAGCTGTTTGAAGAGCAGCTGCTGACCCCAGACAGTGAAAAACAGCCTCTTCCTGTAGATGACAATTTTGGTAGCAGCGGAGGCTATCTCACCCTGCTGGACCAACACGGACTGGAGAGAGAGCCCTCCCTGATTCTCTCCCTGTTTCTGATACTACGCGACCACCCGGAGATCAAGGGAGTTGCTGCAGAGACCATCCGGCAGGTCCGCGCGGCGCGCCACACCATTGACCCCAAATTTCGTAACAATCCCAGGCATCAACAGCACTTCCTGCAGCTCTTCTACCAACCAGAGGGGTTGACCCACCAGCTACGACGGATGAACCGCTACGGTGTTCTCGGCGCATATCTACCTGACTTCGAGAAGATTATAGGGCTGATGCAGTATGATCTATTTCACGCATATACCGTGGATGAACACACCCTGTTTGTAGTACGCAATCTGAGGCGGCTGACAATCCCCGAATTTCATCACGAGGCTCCTCAGCTTAGTAAGCTGATTGCAGAACTACAACACCCTGAACAGATCTATCTGGCAGCCCTCTTCCACGACATTGCCAAAGGCAGAGGTGGAGACCACTCAAAACTGGGAGTGGAGGTTGCCAAGAATTTCTGCAAACAACACCAGGTAGACAGTGAAACCACTACAGAAATCAGCTGGCTGATTGAGAACCATCTGATCATGTCCGCCTTTGCGCAGCGCAACGATATTGATGATCCGGCTGAGATCCACACCTTTGCCAATATGGTCAAACAGCAGTCCAGACTGGATATGCTCTATCTGCTCACCGTTGCCGATATCAGGGCAACCAACAGCACCCTCTGGAATCATTTCAAGGATTCACTGCTGTCACATCTCTATAACTCAACCTCAGAGGCGCTGGAACGTGGCCTCAGCCAACCCGAAGACAGTGATGAGAGAGGGGTGGAGAACCGCAAACAGGCCCTAGAGCTTCTTGATGGTGATGGAATCAATAACAAACAGGCTGAATCACTCTGGGAAGAACTGGATGACGAGTATTTCCAAAAACATGACGCCAGAGAGATCAGCTGGCACACTAGGTCCATTCTGGGAAATCAGCAATATCCCCTGATCAGGTTTCATAGAAAAAGTCATCATGGAGGCAGTGAGATCCTGATCTACAGCAGAGATCAACAGTTTCTCTTTCCCATTCTGGTCCATGCCATGGAGTCTCTTGGGCTCAATATTCAGACAGCAAAAATCAATACAACCCTGAATAGTTATGCCCTCAACATCTTTACTGTACTGGACAGAGATGGCAAAACAGTCCAGGATGAAAAATCCATATCCAGGATCAAACAGACTCTACACAACGAGATCGAGCACCCAACCCTGCTGGCCCAGCCAGTCACTTTCCGCAAAACCCGCCACCAGAAACATTTCCATGAAGAGAGTGAGGTGCAATTTCAGCAAGATGAATCGAAACAGCAGACCATTCTGGAGATCCATGCCACAGACCGTCCGGGGCTATTATCCACTATCTGCCGCATCCTGATGAATTGTAATATTCGGATCCACGGCGCCAAGATTGCCACCCTGGGAGAGAAGGTCGAGGATCTGTTCTGGGTGACACATCAAGACAATACCCCTCTGACCAGGCAGAAAGAAAATGACCGCCTCAGTGAGCAATTAAAACAGGCGCTTGATCCACAGTGAGCCATAAAGAAGATAATCCATTTATGGCCACTTGGTCGAAACAGGGGCACACCATCTGCCTGGGACATTGGGAGATCAGCTATCATGGTCAACCGATAGAGTTGCCGCCCACTAAACGTGACGAGGAGATGGGCACCTTTGGAATCTACAGTTACCTCTATCCCGACGACCCGGATTTTGCCGAGGGTCTTGAGGAGGATGAGTGGATCCTGGAAAACATGGAGTGGATCGCCCCTCTGTTTGAAGAAAGTGGTATCCCCCTAGATGAGAAGCACCTTGGGTGGTTCTATCAGGCAATAAACATGGAGGATTGGCGCTGTGGAAGTTGTGGCGGTTGTATATAATCCTCATCCCCAGTCATAATCCATACAAAATAAAATAACGTGACTGATATCTGAACGATTACTTCAAAACAGGATCAAGAAACATGGAAAGTTACATTCAGGAGCTATTCGCAGAACGCATTGGCGGCAACCAGTTTGGTAAAGACACCAATATCTACAAGTTCGAGAAGATCAAACGTGCCAAGCGGGCAGCAATGGAGGCCAACCCCACCACCGAGATGATCGACATGGGGGTTGGGGAGCCAGACTGGATGGCTGAGCCCGAGGTTATTGAGGTTCTCTACCAAGAGGCCAAAAACTGGGAAAACCGTGGCTACACCGACAATGGGATACAGGCCTTTAAGGATGCTGCTGCCGTATATATGGATAGTGTATTTGGGGCAAACGGGCTGGATCCAAACAGTGAGATTAACCATGGAATTGGCAGCAAACCGGTGCTTGCCCTGTTGCCCATGGCCTTCATCAATCCTGGTGACATCACCATAATGACCACCCCTGGATACCCTCTGCTTGGGACAACAACTCAGGGACTTGGTGGCGAGGTGGTAAACCTTCCACTCCTTGAAGAGAATGGCTTTCTGCCAGATCTTGATCAACTGACTGATGCACAGAAAAAACGGACAAAACTCCTCTATCTGAACTACCCAAACAACCCCACCGGTGCAGTTGCCAGCGAAGAGTTCTACAAAAAAGCAATCCAGTTTGCCAAAGAGAACGACATAATGATTGTCTCCGATGAGGCATATGCTGCATTGATGTTTGACGGGGAGAAACCACTCTCATTCCTCAGTGTTGAGGGGGCAAAAGAGGTAGGTGTCGCCATTCAATCACTCTCCAAAGCCTACAACATGACTGGCTGGCGTCTGGCATTTATTGCTGGCAATGAGCTAATGGTGAAGGCATTTGCAGCTGTTAAAGACAATAATGACTCTGGTCAATTTGCAGCAATCCAGTATGCCGGAATCTACTGCCTGCAACACCCGGGGATTACCGAAAAGACAAGTGCCAAATACTCCAGAAGACATGATTTATTGGTAGATGCACTCACCAATGCAGGATTCGAAATCAAGAAGCCAAAAGCCACTTTCTATCTCTACGTCAAGGCACCAACCGCCACCAGGGATGGGATCACTTTTGACAGTGGTGAAGCGTTCTCACAATACCTGATCAAGGAGAAGATGATATCCACCGTCCCCTGGGATGATGCCGGAAATTATGTCCGCTTCTCCGTCACCTTTGTTGCCAAGGATGAGGCTGATGAAGATAGGGTGATTGGAGAGATCAAAAAGAGACTTGGAAATGGAGAGTTTGTTTTTGACTAATTCCTAAGCCAATACAATAGTAAAAAGCCCCATGAATAAGCACCATGGGGCTTTTTTTGTAATGGCTGTTATCGCCCCTCTTCTGCTGTTTAGTCTGGTTATGAATTGCAGGCAGGACTTAGTCGGTTACACTAATGATCATTGAAGAAAATAAGGGGACGCAATACTTAATTCAATAGGTTCAACGGTAAAAGCAGAATACAAATTGAATTACTGACTCAATTGAAGCCACCAATCTAACTCTTCTGGTGAACCACTTGGTTCCTCAAATAAACTGGTTGTGCCTCTTCTGAGCTTAACACTCTCCCCTGCTCAAACTCATGAAGAGCCAATCGAGCAATATCTTTTGCATGAGGAAGTGCATTACCATCTATATGAATCAGATTCTCCCTAAGGCATTCCTTGAGCTCTTCCCTATAACTCTCGAACCCACTACCTGCTCCAGCCCATGGACCTTGCTGTTTTATGATCTTGTTGGGTAAAAGTACAGACTCCTCACCAACCAATGCAGGAAGGCCCCGATCATTGATCCGATAGTAACCGCAATATACCTCGCCCATTCTGGCATCAATGGCCGCTAGGATATTTCTGTTTTGGTTTTCCCTATACAAAGCAAAGGCAAGAGCTGCAAGTGATGAGACTGGAATTACAGGAAGACCAGCTCCATAAGCCAACCCCTGTACAACACCTGCTGTAATTCTCAACCCGGTAAAACTGCCAGGCCCCCTGTCAAAGGCGATGGCATCCAGCTCCGCGAGTGTAAGATCGGCCTCCGATAGCAGCTCGTCTACCATTGGCAGTATCCTCTGGGTGTGACCACGTGGTGTTATCTCAAACCTCTCCACCACCTCATCCCCTATCAGCAGTGCAGCCGAGCACCCCTCAGTAACTGTATCGATGGCAAGTATCTTGCTACTCATGCTGCCGCCTCCCTGTGATCCCTACCAAAAAACTCCCTTACATCCTCAATATCCCTAGTTCTTGCCATATCCGGAAGGCTGTTTAGAAAGGTGCGCCCATAACTCTTCTTCAGTAGACGGGGATCACAGACAACAAAAACACCTCGATCATCCACATCCCGAATCAACCTCCCTGCCCCCTGGCGCAGCGCAATTACCGCTCTGGGCAGTTGCAGCTCCATAAATGCATTCCTTCCATCACTATTGATGGCCTCAATTTTTGCCTGTAGCACAGGGTCACCAGGGGAGGCGAAAGGGAACTTGTCAATAATTACACAGGAGAGCGCCTCCCCACGGACATCAACGCCCTCCCAGAAGCTGGAGGCCCCAAGTAGTAGTGCGTTGCCCAGTCGACGGAAGCGGTCGAGCAGTCTGCTTCGTGGTGCCTCCCCCTGAACCAGAAGGGGAAACTCTATATCTCTCTCACGCAGGTATTCTGCCGCATGACGCAAGGCACGGTGGCTGGTAAAGAGCAGGAAGGTGCGTCCCTGACTAGCCTCAATAATAGGCAGCACAGCTTCCATTACTTTTTCGCCATAGTCGGGGATGTTTGGTTGTGGAAGCCCCTGTGGATGGAAAAACAGTGATTGGTTTTGAAAATCAAACGGGCTTTCCCAGTGAAATGTATCCGCCTCATCAATCCCGAACTCACGCAAGAAATGGTCGAAGCTCCCACCCACAGTAAGAGTGGCCGAGGTAAAAATCCATCCGCAGTTTCGGCTCGACATATGCTCCTGAAATGTGTCACTTATCTCCAGTGGGGTGTGGTGTATCGAGAAACCACTCTTGCGCAGCTCCATCCAGTGAATCTGTCCCGCCGTCGCCACTCCGGTCAGACTAATAAAGCTATCCAGCAGCTCCTTTCCACGCTGCGCACACCCCTCCAATCCCTTGCCACGATCTGCAACCTTTTCCAGTTCAAGAGCAATCTGTCTAATCGCCTGCTGGAGAATCTCGGCCTCTTCATGAAATCCTGGTCTTGTAGAGAGTTGAGACCATGGATAACGCCCCACTCTGTCACCCATTACGAAACGAAAATCAGCTACTGCCTTTTTCAGATCATCCGCACACTGCTGAAGTGGCTTATGGTCTGGCGCATCTGTCAGGTATTCCGCAATGGTATCTTCTGCCAGCTCTTGAAGTTGACGGTGGCTTATACGCTGCCCAAAGAAGCTGGTTGCCGTCTCTGCCAACTGATGGGCCTCGTCAAAAATAACTGTATTGGCTCCCGGCAACAGCTCCCCGAAACCCTCATCCCTCAATGCCATATCAGCAAAGAAGAGGTGGTGGTTGACCACTACCAGATCAGCCTCCTGCGCCCTGCGTCTTGCATTAACCACATGACAGTCGTCCCACTCCGGACACTCCTGTCCCAGACAGTTATCAGCAGTTGAAGTAACCCGTAACCAGAGCAGATCACCCTCTTCAACGTCGCTCATCTCGGAGATATCGCCACTACTGGTCTCACTGGCCCAGCGCCTGATCTTTACAAATTTTGCCGACTCCTGTCTGGAGTAGAAACGCCCCTGATCCTCGGCCAGGGCCAGACGATGCAGACATAGATAGTTGGATCGCCCCTTCAGCAGTGCAGTTACCGAGGATACCCCTAGTAGTTTACGAACCACAGGAAGATCACGATGGTAGAGTTGATCCTGCAGATTCTTGGTGCCTGTAGAGATTATGATCCGCTCCCCGGAGAGCAGTGCCGGTACCAGATAGGCATATGTCTTCCCCGTACCTGTGCCAGCCTCAGCCACCAGAATTGATTCACTCTCCAGTGCAGCTGCTACCGCATCTGCCATCTCCATCTGTGACTGGCGCGGCCTGAATCCATCTATCGCATCTGCAAACGGGCCGTGATCACCCAGAACATCTGAAGATCTGCTCCATTCCATATCAGTGCTGCCCAGCCCTACCCCATGCCAGCTCTGCTCCAGCATGGTCACCCAGCGCCTCTCTTGACCCTGCAATAAGAGACCAGTTTTGCTCCTGCAGTGCAGGCATGCCGACCGAGAGGGTGTTGGAGCGTTTGGCTAGAGTAATTGATTCGCGATAAGAGCCCTGTAGGTGGTGCACCTGAGCCAGGTCGTGCCACAGGCCAGCACGCTGGGAATCAATCCTTAACGCCCTCTCCAACAACACTTCTGCTTTTTCAAGCTGCCCCTGTTGCAGTGCATACTCAATCTTCTCTATCAGATCATGAAGAGGATCAAGATCATCCGTTGGTTCGAGTTCAGGCTTGGGCTCGGATCCAGGTTCAGATATAACTCTATCCGTAACCACCCTGTGCACAGCTTTTGCAACAACCACCGGACTTCTCTCCACTCCATGCGATTGTGACCCTGTTGAATGCTCCTCCACAGGAATTCTTGATGTTGTGGTGGCACAACCATGCAGTAACAGCAGAGAGAATATTACAAGAGAGGTTAAGAGTTTCGAGCTATCCATTTGAGCCACATTGTACCGTGCTCTCCGGCTCACTGCCCTCGATAAAGGGGATCTCACGCGCATCGGAACATCCATATATGGTTTTTAAACCATCCGGATTAATCCATGATTTGGTGACACCCTCCGGATAGATGGCAGCAAGCGGTTCCAGTGGCAGGGCAGACATAACCCTGCCCCATGCCCGCAATGCTCCAGATGAACCTGTCAGCCCTGCCGGTTTATTGTCATCCCTCCCCATCCAGACTACTGCCAGACGATCACCACTAAAACCGGCAAACCAGCTATCCCTGAGATCATTGGTAGTGCCTGTCTTTCCCGCCACTCTTATTGATTGTGCCAACATGGTATTGAGATAACGTGCAGTTCCGGAACGTACCACCTCCTCCATTCCCCACTGCAGAAGGGCTATCGCTTTTGATGAGGCCACCTCCTCAACTCGGAGTGGATAACGATTAAGAGGCTCTCCGTTACGACCCATCACTGCACGAATTGAGCGTAGCGGAGAACGCACCCCGCCAGCGGCAATAGGTTGATAGAACTGCGCAACCTCAAGCGGAGTCAGCTCCAGTGCCCCAAGGAAGAGTGACGGATAGCGATGGATATCACGCTCTACCCCCAGACGCTTCAATGTATTGGCTACCCGACCAATACCCAACTCCACCCCCAACCTGGCAGTTGAGATGTTATAGGAGTGGCTCAGGGCTCTATAGAGAGGAACATCCCCATGGGATCTCATGTCATAATTTCTGGGACGCCAACGGTTCTCCCCCTGACCAACCTCAAAGGGGCGATCTCTCAGCTTGGTGACAAGGGTATAACGCTCTGGCTGCTCCAGGGCAGCAAGAAAAAGTGCCGGCTTTACCAGGGAACCAATTTGACGAACCGCATTCATGGCACGATTAAAACCTGTGGCACGAGGATCTCGACCACCAACAACCGCCTCTACCTCTCCACTATCGGGACGAACAACAACAACTGCCCCTTGAAGATCCTCTTTTCCACTTCTGTCAAGTTCACGGATACGCTGCTGTAACCCACGCTCTGCAGCCGACTGTACCAGCGGATCCAGGGTGGTGAAAATTTGCAGCCCCTCGGAGGTAAGGTCCTCTTTGGCATAGTCACGCAGAATCTGGCGGCGTACCAGATCGAGAAAGGCGGGGGAATGCGAGCGTCCGGATGGTGGTCTTTCCAATATCCCGAGTGGTGTACGCCTGGCCTCTGCAGCCTCACTCTCGGAGATCTCCCCCTGCTGCGCCATAAGATCGAGAATCATGTTCCTTCTCTCCATGGCCCGCTTCGGGTTCTTTCTTGGGTTATACCATGATGGCCCCTTCAACATCCCGACCAGCAGGGCAGATTTAGCAAGAGTCAACTGACTGGCATCATGACCAAAGAAAAAGTGGCTCGCCATCCCTACCCCATGTATGGCTCGCCTCTGATCCTGTCCAAAATAGACCTCATTGATGTAGGCCTCAAGAATTTCATCCTTCTGATAGTGAAACTCCAGAATCAGCGTAATCAATGCCTCACGGGCCTTGCGCCAAAGAGTGCGCTGCCGGGTCAGAAAGAGGTTCTTTGCCAGCTGCTGAGTAAGGGTGCTCCCCCCCTGAACTGCACGACCCGCACGCAGATTGGCGACTAGCGCCCGGGCAATTCCCAGAGGGCTGATCCCGAAATGGTCATAAAAGGAACGATCCTCGACAGTGAGCAAGGTACGGACCAAAACGTCTGGAAGCTGATCCAGCTGCACCAGTATCCGGTCTTCTCCATGTAATGGGTAGAAACTCCCGATCGGCAGAGGATCAAGACGAACAACCCCAACCCCATCACCACTCTTCAGGTCGGTGATTCTGGAGATTTTTCCATCACGAAAAGAGAGCTTGAGCTCTCTGGATGGCTCTACCCCATCCCAGAAGCGGAATGGTCTAGTATGGATGGTAATGCGGTTGTTGGAGAGATAGTAACTACCCTCCTCCTCACTTCCAGAACGGCTACGATACCCCAACTGCTGCAGAGAACTGACAATCTGGTCTGGGCGGATAGCCCTCTCCCCGTAAAGCTCCAGTGGGGACGCATATACCCGTGCCGGCAACTCCCAGCGCCTGCCCTCGAACTGATCTCGAACAGTAAAGTCCAGCCAGAGAGTATAGAACAGAGAGAGCGGAAGCAGTGTGAACAGCAGTAGGCGTAGAGCCCGACGCAAAAGAGAGGAGGTTGCGCTATGGCGAGTACGGGTGGATCTCCTGGCTGATCTCTTGGTCGCTCTGCTGGTAGATTTCCTGTTCGGACTCACTTCAGGGAGCGAATCATGGACTTGACTTTGTCAGCCTTGAAATCAAGATCAATTTTCCTCTTCATCTCCCGAGCTGTCTTCATTGACGGCAGTGGCTGGGTAGTGATGCGCAGACTTCTTTTCCCCTTGCGGGTCCCCTCATCCAACTTCACCTGGTACCCCTTGGACTCCATTCTCTGCAGAAAGCGCTCTGCGCGCTTGCGACTCTTTACACTATAGCTAACCACCTGCACCTCATAGCGGCCGTCAGCACTCTCTGCGGCGGGGGTGTCGGGGGTGATTGCGGTAGATGGGGCGGCGGCAGTTGATAGATCAACAATCGGCTTGGTCACAGTGCTGCTATCTGCCGCTGTAGTAGGTCTGGACGAGGCTACGGGTTGTGGTGCCGGAGAGAACCCCTCCTCATTGATCTCGATTGTGGTCAATGGCAGATTATCCGGCCACGCCGGAACATTACTCTCGAGCAAGCGTACCTCCTGGCGTGGATCATCCATCAGAAATGGAACCAGAATGGCGGCCAGTGAAATCAGCACAATACCGCCAATAATGCGTTGTTTCAGTTCAACCTTTTGCAGCACAATCGACTCCTATCTATAGAATGGTTAATGGTACGGTGGTTGGTGAGGCAAGTCTATGGGGTGTTGAGAACTGCTGCAACTGTATGGAATGATCCAAATACAATGATCCTGTCATTACGCTTTGCACCCTCCAGTACAGCCTCATATGCCAGCTTCACGTTCGCAAACGAGTCAACCACCGAATCTTTGACCTCTGACTCCACCACCTTCAACATATCTTCTGATGATACACCTCTTGTCCCCTGCAGGCCTCCCACTATCCAGTGGTCAACCTCCGGTGCAAGCAGCGCCACCACGGTAGCCATCTCCTTGTCCCTGAGCATGGCAACCACAGCTATGGTTTCGCCATTACCCGCGGTTGAGGCAAGATTCTGCGCCAGCACCCTGGCTGCCTGTGGATTATGCGCAACATCCATAATAACTTCAGGTTCCTGACGGATGGTCTGGAAACGCCCTGGTACTGTTGCATCCGCCACCCCTCTGGCTATCTGAGCCTCCCCCACCCTCTCCATCCACCCCAACAGATGGATCACCTCCAGCACCGCTGCACTATTTGCTATCTGCACCTCTCCCCTCAGTGCCGGTAGGGGCAGATGGTAGAGCTCTCTGCCATTGGACTCCCGCCACGACCAGCTGCTCTCCTCAACCACGAAAGAGAAATCGCACCCCACCTTGAACAGAGGGGTTCCCAGCTCTCTGGCATACTGCACCACTGTTGAGGGTGGATCGTACTCCCCGATCACAGCCGGTCGTCCGGGCCGCAAGATTCCCGCCTTCTCCAGACCAATCTCCTCACGGCTCTCCCCAAGCCAGGATTGATGATCCAGATCAACCGTTGTAATCAACGCCACATCAGCATCCACAATATTGGTTGCATCGAGTCGGCCACCCAATCCAACCTCAAGCACAATCAGATCGAGGGGGTGACGCCGAAAGAGCTCCAGTGCAGCCAGGGTTCCAAACTCAAAGTAGGTTAGTGATTCACCGTTACGGGCTCTGTCGATACATTCAAAAGCATCACACAGATCTGCATCAGAGGCCTCTTTACCATTGATACGAATCCGTTCGTTGTAACGCAGCAGATGGGGTGAGGTGTAGACCCCGACACTCAAACCAGCAGTACAAACGATGGATTCCAGAATAGCAATAGATGAGCCCTTGCCGTTGGTTCCCGCAACCGTGACCACCTTTGCCTGCGGAGATAACAGATTCAGGCGCGCACCAACCTGGCCAATACGCTCCAGCCCCAGCTCAATCTCCTCTGGATGAAGCCTCTCCTGCCAAGAGAGCCACTCATCAAGCGTCATCAAGCCAGAGATCTGTTCTGGTTATTTTCCATCATGATGGATAGCAGTGAGGAGAGTTTCTCTCGCATCTCACGACGATCGATAATCATATCGATGGCACCATGCTCAACCAGGAATTCACTGCGCTGAAAACCCTCCGGGAGCTTCTCACGAACCGTCTGCTCGATAACCCGAGGGCCTGCAAAGCCTATTAGCGCATTGGGCTCCGCAATATTTAGATCACCCAGCATGGCAAAGCTGGCAGAGACACCGCCCATAGTTGGATCGGTCAATACCGAGATGAACGGAAGCCCACGATCTGCCAGTCTGGTCAGTGCCGCACTGGTCTTCGCCATCTGCATTAGAGAGAAAAGCGCCTCCTGCATGCGGGCACCACCACTGGCGCTAAAACATACCAGCGGCACATTCTGTTCCAAACTGGCATTTACTGCCCGCACAAAGCGCTCGCCCACTACCGAGCCCATTGAGCCCCCCATGAATTTGAATTCAAATGCAGCAGCAACCAAGGGGACACCATCCACCTCACCCTGCATTACGATCAACGCATCTTTCTCACCAGTACTTTTCTGAGCCTGGGCAATCCGATCTCTGTATTTTTTCAGATCCTTGAAGTTGAGTTTGTCTACCGGAGCCAGATTGGCTGCAATCTCCCGGGTGCTATCCTGGTCGAAAAATAACTCCAGACGGCGCCGTGCCCCAATCCTCATATGGTGGCTGCACTTTGGGCAGACATCCTGGTTGCGCTCCAGTTCCGCACGGTAGAGAATTGACTCACAGGAGGGGCACTTTATCCAGACTCCCTCTGGTACCGCCTTCTTGCTCCCCTCCGTTCTAATCTTTGGAAGAATTTTCTCAAACCAGGTCATCTCTTGCTCCCTTCTCTAAACCTTGTCAAGCGCGCTCCGCATCTCTGAGAGGATACCACCAATCGCCGCTGGAATCCGGTCTGGAGTCTCACCTAGTGCCTCCATTTTTGAGACCAGCACACTTCCAACTACAACCGCATCTGCCACTGCACCAATTGCAGCAGCCGATGCTGCATCCCTGATTCCAAACCCAACTCCTACGGGAAGATCCGTCTGTTGACGAATTGAGTCAACCTTATTCTCAACCTCGGAGAGATCCGGGGCCTGTGAACCGGTCACCCCTTTTACTGAAACATAGTAGATAAAACCTCGGGCAGAACTGGTAATCATGCCGATTCGCTTCGCAGTGCTAGTTGGAGCCAACAGATAGATAGGATCAAGCCCATGTGTCTCACAGATCTGTTCAAACTCTGCGCCCTCCTCTGGTGGCATATCCACCGTAAGCACACCATCCACACCAGCTGCCTCTGCCGCTGTAGCGAATTGCTCCACACCCATATTCTCAATCGGATTGAGATACCCCATCAATACCACTGGTGTAGTCTCATTCTCTCTTCGAAATGTAGCAACCATCTCCAGCACATGGTGGATACTGGTATTCTCCTCCAGCGCGCGCTCACTGGAACGCTGGATAGTTGGTCCATCCGCCATTGGATCGGAGAATGGTACCCCCAGCTCAATAATATCGGCACCTGCATCCACCATTGAGTGCATAACCGGTACCGTAACCGAGCGATCGGGATCACCTGCAGTCACAAAGGGGATTAGTGCGGTACGCCCCGATGCCTTGCACTGCTCAAAACAGGATTGAATTCGGCTCATACCTCAACCCCTTCAATATCAGCAACAGTATGAATATCCTTATCCCCCCTCCCAGAGAGGTTGACGATAATAATCTGGTCCTTACTCATGGTTGGTGCCAGCTTTGTTATATAGGCCAGTGCATGGCTTGATTCCAGTGCTGGCAGAATCCCCTCAATACGGGTCAGGTCATGAAACCCTTGCAGCGCCTCCTGGTCATCGATCGCTACATATTCGGCTCTCCCACGGTCCTTAAGCCAGGAGTGTTCCGGACCTACTCCAGGGTAATCAAGTCCAGCAGAGATTGAGTGGGTCTCAATAATCTGACCATTCTCATCCTCGATGATATAAGTGCGGTTACCATGCAGTACCCCCGGCTTTCCTGCATTTAGTGTTGCAGCATGCTTGTCTGTGTCCAGCCCCAGACCTGCTGCCTCAACTCCATATATTTTTATCTGCTCGTCCACAAGGAATGGGTGAAAAAGGCCAATTGCATTGGACCCACCGCCCACACAGGCTACCAGCGCATCGGGAAGTTTTCCCGCCTGCTGCTGAATCTGCTCTCTCGCCTCCCGTCCAATAATGGTCTGGAAATCACGTACCAGCATTGGATAGGGGTGAGGACCAGCGACTGTGCCGATAATATAGAAGGTATCATCCACATTGGTGACCCAGTCCCGCATCGCCTCATTGAGCGCGTCTTTAAGAGTTTTAGAGCCGGAACTGACAGGAACCACCTTGGCCCCCAACAATTTCATACGGTAGACATTGAGCTTCTGGCGCTCCACATCCACCTCGCCCATATAGACCACACACTCCAGACCCAGGCGTGCCGCAACTGTCGCCGTAGCAACCCCATGCTGACCCGCACCAGTCTCTGCAATAATTCTGCTCTTTCCCATGCGCTGAGCAAGCAGGGCCTGACCAATAGTGTTGTTTACCTTATGGGCACCAGTATGGTTGAGATCCTCACGCTTAAGCCAGATCTGCGCCCCTCCCAGATGATCACTCCAGCGCTGGGCGTGGTATAGCGGACTGGGGCGGCCAACGTAGTGCTGCAGATCCTCATCCAGCTCACGCAGAAAATCCTCATCCTTCATATAGCGCGTGTAGGCCTCTGACAGCTCCTCCAGTGGAGCCATCAGGGTCTCCGAGGCAAAAATACCTCCATAGACCCCAAAATGTCCCTTGCTATCCGGCTGATCGGTCCATCGATTACTCACATCCTGCTCCATTCGTCTTATTGTCTAACTTCCTGATATCAGTTGCACCAAAAGTATTGGCAGTTTTGTTCATGCAGCTCGCTCAAGCACATCCATGTGTCACTCGATTGCGGACATCCTATCCGCAAACGGCTGCCTGCTCAAAACTACCAATACTCATGAAACAATTCACATCTAATCTTTGACACGTTTTACATTGTCTATGAAACGATAAACCTTGAGATGATCCTTGACCCCTCTCTCCCGCTCCACACCACCACTCACATCTACAGCCCATGGCTGAACCTTTCTGATTGCCGACTCAATATTGTCAGCGTTGAGGCCACCGGCAAGCACCAACGGCTTGTCCAGATCTACAGGAATTCTCTCCCAGTCAAAGGTCTCACCCGTACCACCCGGAACCCCAGGTTGGTAGGCATCTACCAGCAAGGCCCTGGCTGTTGCATATCTTGTAGACTCTTGTTGCAGATCAACCCCTTCCCTCATCCTGATCGCCTTCATGTATGGGCGCACAAATGAGGCACAATAATCTTGGGATTCATCTCCGTGAAACTGCAACAGATCCAGAGGGACAGCTGCCAATACCTCATTTACAAAATCGGGCTCTGCATCAACAAATAGCCCCACTGTAGTTATGAATGGTGGCAGTGCAGCGACAATCTCACCTGCCTGCTCCACAGTTACCGCCCTCGGGCTTGGATCATAGAAGACCAGGCCAATGGCATCTGCACCACTCTCGGCGGCATAAATCGCATCCTCGACCGAGGTTATTCCACAGATTTTCAGACGGGTTTGCATCACGCAATATTATCACACTGAGGGGATATCAAAACGGTCCGGATATTCTACCGACACCATAGACAATCCCTCTGGTGGGGCAGTAATTCCGCCCCGGGTCCGATCTCTCAGATCCAGCACCGCTTTTGCCCACTCTGGCTCATTGAGTCCACTACCGATAGAGATTAATACCCCCGCAATATTCCTTACCATGTGGTGGAGAAAGGCATTGGCTCTCACCTCAATCCAGACCTCTTCCCCATGACGTGTTACATCTAGATTGTGAATTGTACGTACAGGGCTATGGGCCTGGCAGGCAACTGCCCGATATGAGCTGAAGTCGTGTTCGCCCAGAAGGTGGTCTGCCCCTAGTTGCATAAAATTTTCATCAAGATGCCTATAGATCCAGGTACGTTCATCAGCAGATATAGCTGTACGAACAGGACGATTAAATATGACGTAACGGTAGGAGCGGGAGAGGGCCGAAAATCTGGCGTGAAATTTATCATCCACCTGTTTTACCCAGGCAATGGAGACATCCCTGTCGAGGTTTGCGTTAGCACCATAAACCCATGCTCGCACACTACGCTCGGAGTCGCTCTCAAAATGGATCACCTGTCCCAGAGCATGAACCCCAGCATCAGTACGTCCTGCCGTTGTTACCCGTACAAAGTGGTTGGCAACCCTGGAGAGTGCCTTCTCTACCTCACCCTGAACAGTACGAACATCCGGTTGCTGCACCTCCCAGCCATGGAAGTTGGTCCCACTATACTCAATACCGGCCGCATACTTCATACCCCCCCATCTCCAGGGGTTTTGGGGCGAATCTTTCGCTCGATCTGCTCAACTCCACGCCTGAAATCACCCCAAATATCAGCATCTTCAGTCTCTGTTCTTACACCAGATTGCAGTAGATCTGCATCTGTTACCGGCTCCGCAAAACGCCACCAACGGATCAGTAGCAGGGCGATTCCCCCACCCAGCAGCAGGAATATTGTCCAGCTTGAGAAGATCTGGTAGGTCGGCACCGAAAACAGCTCCCTAGCCCTGTAGAGCCAGTGGCTTCTGCTCTCTTGCTGCTGCGCTGCCATCTCCCCACTCTGTTGCAGTGCCATGTTTCTCTCGTTCAGCAATTGCACAAGATAGGCAGAGCTGGAGTCTGGCGGCACGGGAACAAGAAACAGTGTTAGCTGCCGGCGTGTCTTCCCTGCCCCCTCTCCTGACAACAGTCCCAATGTCAGAATTGGCTGCTCTATCGGCTGATCAGAGAGCAACAGTAGAGTTCCTCTCTCTCCAACTCTCTCAACCTTAAATTGAGAGGCTGACTCACTCTTGACCTCAATGGAAAATTCGCTCTTCTGCCCTTCATCTGGCAGCAACTGGACCTCCGCAATCAACGGATCACCCAGTGCAGAGAAGATCTTGATGTTGCCACTGGCATAGAGCTCCCCAATAGTCAGGCTACAAAGGAGAATGGCAATCAGATATTTCACAGCAGAATGCCTATAACTCCAGGGCAATCCCCATCAGGCGACGTAGTGGCTCTGCGGCACCCCACAACAACTGATCACCAACGGTAAATGCAGAGATATACTCCGGTCCCATAGTTAGCTTGCGCACTCTACCAACAGGCACAGTAAGGGTTCCAGTAACCTTGGCTGGGGTCAACTCGGTCATACTCAGGTCACGATCATTTGGGACCACCTTCACCCAGTCATTGGCCTGGGCCATGATAGATTCGATCTCTGCAACCGGAATATCACGTTTCATCTTGATGGTCAGCGCCTGACTATGGGAACGCATTGCACCGATACGGACACAGAGTCCATCAATAGGTACCGGGTTATCATTGCGGCCCAGAATCTTGTTGGTCTCTGCCTCTGCCTTCCACTCCTCTCGACTTTGTCCACTTGGCAGCTGGGTATCAATCCATGGGATCAGACTACCGGCCAATGGCACCCCAAAATTATCTGTTGGGTAGCCATCACTGTTCATGTGAGAAGAGATAGTACGATCAATCTCGAGGATTGCGCTGGCAGGATCATCAAGCAGTCCCCCAACACTATCTCTGATACTTCCCATTTGGGAGATCAATTCACGCATGTTTCGTGCACCGGCACCAGATGCGGCCTGATAGGTCATGGGGCTAATCCACTCCACCAGATCTTTCTGGAAAAGTCCCCCTATTGCCATAAGCATCAGACTTACAGTGCAGTTTCCTCCCACAAAGGTATTTGTTCCGTCACTCAGAGCATTATCTATTACATTACGGTTGACCGGATCCAGCACCAGCACTGCCTCATCATTCATACGAAGAGAGGATGCCGCATCAATCCAGTACCCACTCCAGCCTGACTCGCGTAGCAGGCCGATTACCGCTTTGGTATAGCTACCACCCTGACAGCTGATGATGGCATCCATTTCCACCAACTCGGAGATATCATTGGCATCCTTAAGTGGTGGCACCTTCTTGCCCACATCAGGACCTGGCTGCCCAAACTGCGAGGTGGTAAAGAAGACTGGATCAATCTTCTCAAAATCATTCTCTTCACGCATTCGCCCCATCAAGACCGAACCAACCATGCCACGCCAACCTACAAAACCTACCTTTTTCATCTCAATCAAGCTCTTAGTAAAACAGAAAAACCGCCTGCAAACGGGCCAATATCCATCATCAACCCAGTGACAGAGCGATGATGACGAAAGACAGCTATGATAATCCTTTCAGCAACATAGCACTACGAGAAAATGGAAGATCCGTGCAGAAGCACACTAATACCGGCACCTGCTCAGTAATGGAGTTATTGTGTATCATATAACGCATGGATACTCCCCCTGCAACGGACCCTCTGGACAAGCTCCCAGCTATTCTTAAAGAAGATCTGGATCGTAACCTGTGTACCTGCAATGAGGTGGTAAAGATGGATGTGATCAATGCCATTGCGGATGGAGCCATCTCAGTAAAGGCGGTTAAAGAGCAGACCCTTGCCACTGATGGGAACGGCTGTTGCAGACGCCAGGTCGAACGCTTGATTGAGTGCATCTGCGCCCCTGAATTGGAGAAATAGAAGGTTCTCCAATTGACTGGAGCACTAAATTACCCTCTTCTAGGATTCCATCAACTACACAGCGCAGCCACCACTGCATCACCCATTGCCGAACAGCTCACCTCCTGCATTCCATCTGAGTGGATATCACGGGTACGCAATCCACCATCCAGCACACTATCAACTGCACGATCAATACGGTCTGCCATCTCTGCCTCATCCAGGCTATAGCGCAACATCATTGAGACCGAGAGAATTGTTGCTAGTGGATTAGCTATATTCTGACCGGCAATATCTGGGGCAGAACCATGAATTGGCTCATACATACCCTTGCCATTTGCATCCAGTGAGGCGGACGGCAGCATTCCAATGGAGCCTGTCAACATTGCGGCACAGTCAGAGAGGATATCACCAAACATATTTGTAGTAACCATCACATCAAACTGCTTGGGTGCACGAACCAGCTGCATGGCTGCATTATCCACATACATATGGGAGAGCTCCACCTCAGGATAATCCTTAGCAACACGTTCCATTACCTCACGCCACAGCTCTGTAGATTCCAGTACATTGGCTTTATCGACAGAGGTGATACGCTTGTCTCGCTTCATTGCGATCTCAAATGCGGACCGCCCAATACGCTCAATTTCATGTTCCGCATAGACTAGGGTATTGAATCCCTGACGCTCACCACCCTCCAGTGTACGGATACCTCGTGGCTGGCCAAAATAGATGCCGCCAGTCAACTCACGGACAATCATCAGATCCAGACCAGAGACAACATCCTCTCTCAGAGTGGATGCGCTCGCCAACTGAGGATAGAGAATTGCGGGACGAAGGTTGGAAAAAAGCCCCAGACCAGCTCTGATGCCAAGCAGCCCTTTCTCTGGACGCACAGCAATATCCAGAGACTCCCACTGATAACCACCTACAGCACCCAACAGAACTGCATCAGCCTCTCTGGCAATATCCATAGTCTGATCCGGTAGAGGAGTTCCATGAGCATCATAAGCGGCACCACCGATTAATCCATTCTCGGTCTCGACCGATAACCCGAAATCACTCTGCAGGACATTCAGCACCTTGATTGCCTCTGCAACAATCTCCTGACCAATCCCGTCACCGGGCAACACTGCAACTTTTTTACTCATTAACTTGTACTCTTAAAAACTGAAAATTAATAAACCAAAAATCGTTATCTCGACAATCCATCTACCTGAACAACCATGGAGCCTCAGAGCTTCGATGTGCCTCATATGCCCTGATGGAATCCTCATGCTGTAGAGTCAGACCAATATCATCCAGCCCATTTAAAAGCCGATATTTGCGAAACTCATCAATCTCGAAGGAGAAGGAGCCACCTTCCGGAACAGTTACCGTCTGCGCCTCCAGATCAATCTGTAACTGATATCCGCTACCCTCTGCCTCCTCCTGAAAGAGCTGCTCAACCTCATTCTCGCTAAGGGTGATAGGCAACAGTCCATTCTTGAAGCTGTTATTAAAGAAGATATCAGCAAAACTGGGGGCTATAACCGCTCTGATACCGTAATCTGTCAATGCCCACACCGCATGCTCACGGGAAGAGCCGCAGCCAAAATTCTCACGCCCCAACAGCACGGTAGCGCCCTCATACTGGCTGTTATTGAGTACGAAATCTGGGTTGATACGACGTGTTGCATTATCAATTGATGGATCACCCGGATCCAGATAGCGCCAATCATCAAAAAGATTGGGGCCAAATCCTGCGCGCTTGACTGACTTAAGGTACTGCTTGGGAATTATTGCATCGGTATCTACATTAGGTCGGTCCATTGGTACAACCAACCCCTTATGTTGAGTGAATTTTTCCATTAGTCACCTCCCCCAACAAGCTCCCTAACATCAATAAAGTGACCAGTTACTGCGGCAGCCACTGCCATGGCTGGACTTACCAGATGAGTACGGCTGTTCAGCCCCTGTCTACTCTCAAAGTTCCGGTTTGAGGTTGAGGCACAACGCTCTCTCTCCTCCAGACGATCAGCATTCATTGCCAGACACATTGAACAGCCAGGATCGCGCCACTCAAAACCGGCATCCACAAAAACCCTGTCCAGCCCCTCACTCTCTGCCTGCTCCTTGATAAGACCAGAACCGGGGACAATCAATACCTGCTTTACATTTGAGGCAATCTTTCTACCTTTGACCACCTCGGCGGCTTCACGCAGATCCTCAATTCTCGAGTTGGTACATGAGCCAACAAAAACCTTATCAACGGCAATGGAATCAATCGGGGTATCTGCATCCAACCCCATATAGGCCAGTGCCTTCTCCATGCCTCTACGTTTCACATCGTCTATCTCACTATCCGGGTTTGGGACCTTATCCTCAATCGACACCACCATCTCAGGTGATGTTCCCCAAGTGACCTGTGGTGCTATTGTCGCCCCATCAAACTCAACCACGTAGTCAAATAGCGCATCGGCATCGCTATGAAGTTCCTGCCACGCCTCCACTGCCTGTGGCCACTGCTCCTCGCTTGGTGCGTAAGGCCGACCCTTTACATACTCAATGGTCTTTTGATCAACCGCCACCATACCGGCACGGGCACCAGCCTCAATTGCCATGTTGCAGACTGTCATCCTCCCCTCAACCGAAAGCTCCTCTATTGCCTCGCCGGCAAATTCGATTGCATACCCGGTACCACCAGCCGTACCGATCTTGCCAATAATGGAGAGCACAATATCTTTGCCAGTTACCCCCGTACCAACCGAACCATTGATCCGAACCAGCATGCTTTTTGATTTTTTCTGTACCAGGCACTGGGTCGCCAGCACATGCTCTACCTCAGAGGTGCCGATACCGAAGGCCAGGGCACCCAAGGCACCATGAGTTGAGGTGTGGGAATCCCCGCAGACAATGGTCATTCCCGGAAGGGTTGCCCCCTGCTCAGGGCCAATAACATGAACGATTCCCTGACGGATGTCCCCCATCTTGAACTCTGTGATTCCGAATTCATCCGCATTCCTGTCCAGAGTCTCGACTTGGGTACGTGCCACCGGATCGACAATTCCCAGCTCCCGCTCTGTGGTAGGAACATTATGGTCAGGTACAGCCAGGCTGGCGCTCACCCGCCACGGTTTACGCCCTGCCAATCGCAGCCCCTCAAATGCCTGGGGAGAAGTCACCTCGTGCAGTAGCTGCCGATCAATATAGAGGAGTGAGCTTCCATCCTCCTCGGATCTAACCACGTGCGCATCCCAAAGCTTGTCGTATAAGGTCTTTCCGGCCATGGCTTCTGTTATCTGTCCCTGAATAAGTGGATAGCGTGAAAGCGGCCCATTTTACTCCCTGCTGTCCCCGCTGTAAAAGTGTTGATGTTGCTAGCGAATCCAGCGCCAGGTCACTACAAATGCAAACGCTGTAAGCAGGGCTGAAAAGAGAAAGATTGATGAGGAACCTGTAGTGGTCCAGACCACGCCGCCCAACATACTCCCAACTACACCACCTGCCCCAAAACTGATGCTGGAGTAGAGGGCCTGCCCTCTTCCCTGGAGCTTGCCACGGAACAGGTCATGCACCATATGGATGGAGACCGCATGGATAATTCCAAAACTGGCTGCATGAAAACTCTGCGCCACAAACATAAGCCACAAACTTTCAGGGAAAAGTGCGATAACAATCCAGCGGACCGCAGCCAGAAAGAGACTTGCCAGCAACAGGTTGCGCTCACCAAACCTGGCCATCCAACAGGACATCACTATAAAGACACCCACCTCAACCCCTACTCCAACAGCCCAGAGCATCCCAATCAACCCCTTTCCGTAACCGAATGACTCCATGTAGAGGGTATAGAAAGTGTAGTAAGTTCCATGTGCCGCCTGATTGAGAAAAGCAACAACAAGCAACGCCACCACCACTGGGTTGCGCAATACACTCTTCATTGAGATATGGGGGTGATCATGCTCCGGATCCGGTACTGTAGGAATAGAGAGACTGCTAATCCATATACCAACCATCAATACCATCAATGCAATCGGCACCAACTCTACGCTATACCACTCCAGCATCGACCCCAATATCGCCACTGTAACGATGAAGCCAACTGAGCCCCAAAGCCTGATTGAGGAGTAGCGCTCCACCCTCTCCCCCAGGTGGTTGAGGGTTACCGCCTCAAACTGTGGCAGTGAGGCATTCCAGAAAAAACTAAACAGGGCGATTATCAGTGCCAGCCACCAGTAACCACTGCCAATAAAGACCCCAGCAAATGCGATAATGGATGCCAGCGATGCAAAACGGACAATCGAAAGATGCTCTCCCCTACGATCTGCCCACCACCCCCAGATATTGGGGGCAACAATCTTGGTTGCCGCCAGAATTGCCGTCAGCTCACCAATCTCACGAATGGAGAAACCAAGGTGCTCAAGGTATGGCCCCCAATAGGGGATCAGCACACCGAGGGTGGCGAAATAGAAAAGATAGAAACTGGAGAGGCGAAAGTATGGAAATGGGCTAGTCACACAAGGGCACCTCTGGGAGCCTGTCCAGGAGCATAAACAGTAGCACAAATCACAGAGAGACCCTCCGCAGGCAGATCAGATCAGATCACAGGTGTAGTTGAGTGTGCAGCACCATTCTGACTCCGCTGACGTAGGGCATGATCCAGCAATATAATAGCAAGCATAGCCTCGGCAATTGGTGTAGCACGAATCCCCACACATGGATCGTGTCGCCCCTCTGTCAATATCTCAACCGGATCCCCATCTACATTTATGGTATCAGCAGGCAGACGAAGACTAGATGTTGGTTTGAGAGCCATGGAGACCAGAATATCCTGGCCAGAAGATATTCCACCCAGTATCCCTCCTGCATTATTACTCTTGAACCCTTCGGGGGTCATCTCATCCCGATGCTCTGTCCCCTTTTGCTCAACAGAGTCAAAGCCGGCACCAATCTCCACCCCTTTTACCGCGTTGATGCTCATCATTGCATGGGCTATATCGGCATCAAGACGGTCAAACACGGGCTCACCCCAACCTGGAGGCATGCCGGTGGCAACTACATTGATTCGCGCGCCGATGGAGTTCCCCTCTTTGCGCAACTCATCCATATAGGCCTCCATTTCGGAGACCTTGCTACTATCGGGAGAGAAAAACGGATTCTGGTGAACCTGATTCCAATCCAGATTTTCAACCTTGATGGGGCCAATCTGTGCAAGATAACCATGAATCTCAACCCCAAATTGTACCTTCAGTACGGCCTTTGCTACCCCACCAGCCGCAACCCGCATTGCGGTTTCACGGGCAGATGAACGCCCACCACCACGGTAGTCTCGAAAGCCATATTTCTGATTATAGGTATAGTCTGCATGCCCAGGACGAAAACGGTCCGCAATATTGGAGTAGTCTCTGGAGCGTTGATCCTCATTACTAATCAGCAGTCCAATAGGGGTTCCGGTGGTTTTTCCCTCAAATACCCCGGAGAGAATCTCCACCTGGTCAGACTCCCGGCGCTGGGTAGTGTGGCGAGAGGTTCCAGGCTTTCTTAGATCGAGATCCTTTTGCAGGGCCTCCTCTGAAATCTCAACCCCCGGAGGGCAGCCATCGACAATGCAGCCCAGAGCTGCGCCATGACTCTCGCCAAAGGTGGTGACCGTAAATAGTTTGCCAATTGAATTTCCAGACATGTTCTGAATTATACATGGTTCATGAGTATAATTTACCCATGAAAAAATCACGCCTATCAACCAGCATCTCAATTCTATTGCTTGGTCTATCCCTCTCTATTTCCTCCCCATCAAGTGCTGATCTGAACTCGGCAAAACATGCCATTACCAAAGGGAATGGAGAACTTGCGATGATGGAGATGAGTCGACTAGCCGGCGAGGGAAACAGTGAGGCACAGTATGAACTTGGAAAACTCTACGCGGAGGGCAGACTGACTGACCCCGACCCCAGCCGCGCCATGCTGGCACTCACCCTAGCAGTTGAAAATGGCTATCACCATGCTGAACAACTACGTAAAGAACAGCAGAAAAAAATTAATCTGATACAGCTAGCTGCCCTGCAGGAACAGTTGGGCATTCTGTTCCAGGATGGTGGAGCAGTTGCCATAGACCCAGCTCGTGCCACTGATTGGCTTGGAAAACGAACCCTGAACCCTGTCCCATTCACAAATGAGGAGCGCGGGGAGATGGCACGTAAAATTGGCAAAATATTTGAAGAGAAAATCTTCAGTTTTACCGCTGCGCACACCTGGTACACTCTGGCTGAGGCCTTTGGAACCGAGCGTGCAGCAAAAGATAGAAAACGGATGGAACTGTTCCTGCAGGACCAGAGCATCTCCCAATCCAGAAATGATGCTATTAGCAAATACAAAAGTTACCTAAAAAGTCGCAAGAAAATGGTGGATGGGAAGCTATAGGGAAACCTCTCGCGTTATCTGGTGCATTGGGAAATAGAGTACAAGCTTCTGAGGGCGATCCTCCATCTGCCGCAGCACCTCACCGTAACGCTGTAGCTGCGGAGTATAACGAGCCACCTCCTCATCGAGAAACCCCTCTAGATCGCCACCGCTATGGCTACTGGTCTTCCAATCCACAATCCAACGAGTACCTCTATCATCCACAAATGTTCTATCGATGGTGACATCAAGCGCTCTACCCTTTGTTCGCGTTGAGAGGCTCCACTCACTCCTCGCCTCCGCATGTTCAGAGAGCAAATAGCGGCCAGTCTCATCCTCCAGCACCAGGCGGAGTGCCTCTATCACCCTGTCTGTTGCTCTCCCCAGGGTGTCTGATGCCACTCCAAGCTGTCTCAATTGATTTTCCGCCCTACCACGAATCGACATCAGATCAGATTCAAGCCATTTACCGACACCATCTTCTGTGATCTGCTGCAGAATTGCGTGCACCACAGTCCCGACATGTGCTGCACTGGCAGCCGCCCACTGATAGATCACCCTCTCATCACCGGTCGACGGCTTACCTGTCTGGATCGGTTCCGGAGGTTGCGGACAGCTCCAGATATCTGCGGTACGCTGTGGATGAGCACTACCACGAAGAGTTCTCTTACCACCCCTAACAGATTCCACCTCAACCTCTCCAGAGTCAAACAGCCTCTGATAATCAACCTTCACAACAGGCCATAACTGCTCAAGCAGAGAACCTGACTGCGGCTTACCAAGCTCTCCTGCAGAGTTGATGTTTACAGCACCAAACAAATGCAGTTTGCGTTCAGCTCGGGTAGCCGCTACATACAGCAGCCGCGACAGCTCATTACGCCCACGTGACTGTTCGATCTTTCTAATATATCTTCCCAACCTGTCACCATCACTGCCCTGCTCTGCGTGACGAACCGGAGAGAGCAGCAGCTGCATACTCTCCTCAGACTCATCCGACACCCCCGGAACCTCCATCCAGTGCAGCAGTTTTTGCTGCTCTCCTCTCGGCTTTCTGCCCAGACCAGGCAGGATTACCGTATCAAACTGCAGCCCCTTAGATTTATGGATAGTCATAACCTCAACCGTGGTAGAGGGGACATCTGCATCACTCTCCTCTGCTCTGCCGGAACGTACATTCTGCTTCTCCAACTGTTCCCGCAGCCTGTTGAAGTCAATAAGCTCCCCCCCTTGCCCCATCTTTCTCAACAATTCAAGGAATGAGTCCGCCTCTCTCTGAGACCGGCCAGCCACCCCAAGCCTCTGATGTATGGCTGCCCCTCCAAGCCTGATCCAGGCGTGCTCTACCCATGACTCCAATACAGTTTCGCCGCGTTCATCAAAAATGGAATTCAACCTCTCGCACAACCACTGGACCCTCTCAACCCCAATCGGTGAGAGCTCTGCCAGACGAGACTCATCATGCATCAACTCCCAAAGTGTACGATCCTCAGCATCAGCAGTTAGATGCAGAAGATCCTCCAGAGAGAGGCCACTCCAGGGAGCCCGCAACAGAGCCAACCACGCCTCTCTGTCAGCCTGGTGCAACAGGGCACGGGTCAATGCCAACATATCACGTACCAGTGGGCGCTCCCCAAGTGACTCAATCTCAACCGCACGGTAGCTAATCCCGTTACTGTAAAGCTCTCTGGCAATCTCGCTCAGATGGCTACGGGAACGTATCAGGATGGCAATTTTCCCTCCCCTGTCACCTATCTCAGCAATTTCCATCCTGATCAGCTCAACCACTCTAGCCGCCTCCACCTCATAATCAGCCATCAACGCAGGGTGAACCGTTACCGACTGTACTGTGGTTTGGGGTTTTGTGGAGATTGATTCGGAGTAGTGAATCGCCCCACTAAAGCGGTCAGATCGTAATGGAAATATAGAGTTGAAACTATCATTAAACCAGCTTACAACCCCTTCCTCAGAACGGAAATTTGCTGCCAGCTTCCTGTATTCTAGGTGCAGGCCGCCAACCCCCTCGTTTATCGCTTTTATAAACAGCCCCACCTCAGCATGGCGAAAACGGTAGATAGACTGCATGGGGTCTCCCACCAGAAAGAGGGTGCGACCAGAGCCATCATTTGCCCACTCTGCAGTCAGGCGACTCATAAGGTCGAATTGACCATGGGATGTATCCTGAAACTCATCAACCAGAATATGGGAGATCTGATGGTCCAGACGGAGCGCCAGATTGGTAGGCCGCTCCTCACTCCCAAGCGCCTGAAGAGCCCGTCTGGCAATCTCGTTGTGATCCACCACACCCTTCTCTTCAAACCACCCCATCAACTCAATTTGTGCCATCAACAGCACCTGAAACAGGGAGGTGATGGTGTCCCACTGTGCATCCTCATACTGCACCGGCGGCAACAAGGGAACCTGCTGGATTGCTGTAGCCGCCTCATGGTCTGACTCAACTCTCTGCAACAGAGAGAACATCCGCTGTTTTAGAACCTTGCCCTCTGCCCCCGGTGGAAAACCGCTATTCTTGTTCCAGCTATTCTCTGACGCCCTGAACACCCCATCTTTTTTTAGAAATAGCGAGGCAATCCCCTGCCACTGCAGAATGAAAGATGGCTCTCCAGATGGTAGCTGACCAATCCCGCTACATGCAGCGACCTCGGCACTTTTTCCAATACTGTTCACAACCTCTGCTGCAGAAGATGCCAGCTCCACCAGTTGAGAGACACCATCCCTGCCTAACGCTTGCAGCAGTCCATCCCTGGCATTCTGTAGAGATTTCTCTACTGCCGAGCAGAGTGTTGCCTCCAGTGATTCCCGATCAATACCACCACCTGCACCTCTCGCCACATGAGGCAGCCACTGATCACGGTGGCCAAGCATCTCTGTCAGCATTCTCTCAAGTTGAGAGACATCGTTGTCGAGCCATGCCAGCAGTTGTGCTACTGCCTCACCATCCCTGCTCTCAAGTCGCTGAATAGTGCGTCGTGCCGCCCCAACAAATGCCTCCTCTGCATCATCACTAATTCCCGGAACTCCCCCAAATGCAGCCATAACCGGCATCTGCCGAACCAGCTTTGCATTCAGACTATCCATGGTGCGAATCTCCAGCCTGCCCGGATTGGTCAACAGATTCCAGTTCAGGTTACGATCCTGTTGCAACACCTTGTTGGCCAACCCCCAAGTTGTAGCCAGATACGGCTCTTTCGGTTTCTGTTTACTGGCAGCCATCATCAATGACTCAAGCAGTCTGGTACGCATCTCACCAGCCGCCTTGCGGGTAAAAGTAATAGCCAGAATCTCCTCCGGATGGTTAACCCCTGCCAACAGCGAGAGGAAGCGCTGTATCAGCAACTCGGTCTTTCCAGAACCTGCCGGGGCCTGAACAATTACCGAGAGCCGAGGGTCCAGCACCTCTTCACGAACTGCTCTGTCCTCACTCATAAGCCTGGAGTTACTCATCTCTCTCAACCTCGTACTCCACACGACACAATGGCTCCAGTCCACAGTACTGACAACTGCTCTTCCCTTTTAGAGGGTCAACCACAGCAATTCCCTCTCTGAACTCTCCTGCCAGCTCTGTTACAACTCTCTCCCACTGACTTATTTGCTGCTCCCACCCCTCACTGACAACCACCTTTCTCTTGCCACCCCAGCCCTTGCCATCGGCCCCCTCAAGCAGACTCTCCTCCTGCTGCTCACCTTTATATGCAACCTCACTAACCTGAATCTGCCCAAACAGTACTGCCGCAACATCATCCAGCAGAGTGGTATAGAGTGGTAACTGGGGCTCCTCCGGGCGCTCCCCCTGCCATCCTGATCTACTGACCTTGCCACTTTTGTAATCAATCAGAATCCGCCTTCCATCATCCAGTCGATCAACTCGATCCATCTTCACAGAGATAGAGAGCCCATCCAGAATAACTTTGTGCAGACGCTCCATCTCCTCAACCCTGAAGCTGGTTACACGCCCCCGATCAAGCTCCAGAAAACGCATTGCAAGCTGAGCCAAACGGGCCGATTCATTAACTGCAAAACCATCCCCCATACGGTCCTGACGAGAGAGACGGAACTTCTCGACTGTCTCCTCTGCTGCTGCTGCAACCAGAGCGGTCAACTCCTGCTCACTCAGTTGATTCAGCCGGTCTGACGAGAGCCCCAACCTCTCCCAGCACCGCTCAAGCAACCCATGTATCAGTGTGCCTCTCTCGCGTGGATCAAGTCCCAACTGCTCGCTTTCCATGCTATCTGCCTGCAGTCGGTGGCGCACAAAAGCTCTGAATGGACACTGTGACTGGTTTGCAAGAATCGAGCTGCCTCCGCGCACCCTGCTTCCACGCCCCACAGATAGTGTCCCCTCACTAATTTCCTCCAGCACCAGACTATTGCCATCAAGCCACCACTTTTCAACTGTGGTTTTCAACCCTAGGCTTCTGTAATCCATCTGAGGAATATCATCGACTAAGGGGGTCTCCCGTAGCCCCTCCTCAGCCCCATCCTCACTACTCTCAGATAGAGTGAAGAAAACTTGGTCTGCTGCAATTGCGAATCCAGCCACCATCTCTTCTGCAATCTTCAGACTATTGGCCCTGTCTACTGCAGGCACCTGTCTGCGCTGCCACTCCAGTGGCAAAAATGGCGACAGCTCCGCAGTTGATGGCCAATTCCGATCCTCCATCCCCATTACCCAAAGTGCATCGTAATGTACTCCACACGCCTCTTCCGGAGTCAGAATATCTACAACTGCACTCTCCCCTTGTGGGGGCATATCCATTCTGGAGAGAATCTGTCTTAATCCAGAGAGGGCCTCCGCAAGGGAGAGGATTCCAGTAAAGTCTCCAACTGCAGAAAAACGGTCGAGACCATCTCTCCAGCCATCATAGGCAGATAGCGAGATATCACTCTTCTCCCCGTTCTCCGCCCACTCAAAAAATGAGAGTAGATGGCTAAAACGTTCAGCCCACTCTGTGGTGGTCAACCGTGACTCATTTAACTCAAGCTCCTCCACCGCATGCAAGGCACCAAGAAAGCGTGGAGCCTGAAGACCAGACTCTCCATCATCCTTATCAAAGAGCCGGACCAGGGTAGCAGTATAGACATCAGGGTTACGCCAACGCCTTAGCTGAAGATCAAATGTTGATCTTGCCCCCATCTCTGTCCCCTGTAGCAACCAGGGTGAACGCAACAGCGCAGACGCCTCCGCCAGAGGCAGCCCTCTCTGTACCATCCTTATCAACTGCAGTGCAGTATGGATACGTGGATCCTGCAGCAGAGCCGTACCTCTATTAAACCGATATGGAAGTTCCATGCCAGATTTTGCCTGGAGCAGAGTTGCAGGAGCGAGAATGGTTCTGAACAGTTTCTCAATACGGTGCCGTCTTCCATACAGGCCGGGTACTACCACAGCCAACCTGTGGTCCGGACAGTCCTGCAGGTACTCTCTTAACCAGTAGGCAACCGCTATCTCCTCCTCACTCTCACTAGGCAGAATCGTCTTTACTGCCACACTGCTTGTAGCTACACCCTCCTCACTTCTCAACTCACTACCAAGCTTATTGAGTGTCTGCAGAATCTGTCGTTCAGCTCTACTCCATTGGGACTCACCATATGTATAGACAGTCTCAGGAGTGGCAATATCTCCAGAGAGCAGCAGTTTTACCGCCCATTCAGCAAGACTGGCACGCTCCAATAGCCCTCTCTGTTGGCACTGCTCCGCAAACCTTGATTGCCACTGCTGAAACAGATCCAGCTCCTGCAGATGTGAGTCCTTAACCAGACTCTGGCCATCCTCTCTCCACTGATGAAATATTCTATTGGCAGATACCGCGTGGTCTACCAGCTCGCCCTTCCGCAAAAATGAACCATCGTCTAAACTTTCCTGCGGAATAGTCTGCTGCCATATGATCCTCTCCTGTTCTGGCGTCAACAGGTGCGAAAGTTCAGTTCCTCGCTGCAACTGTTCATTCCACTGCTGCTGAATCCAGGCCTGAATAGAAAAAACTGGGGGGGTCTCCCATACAGCAACCCCTTTTTGCAACTGCTCATCACCCCACCGGTCCCTGAGATATCGAGCCTGTCTGGCAGTTGCAGTTAGAGTAAGATTCATCCGACAGACCTTATCACCATGGAAAAAATGGATCGACAGGAAATCACAAATCAGTCCATAATTAGAAACCCCTAATACAACGGAATGCAATACGATGAGTACAACTCCAGATGACAGAGGCCAGATTCGTGAAATCCGCATAAACCCTATTGTTCCCAGTGAATCTGTACTGGTGGCAACCGCCCGCAGTATGCGGCCGATCAAGGAGGAGCAGCAGGCCCCACGGGATACCCGTAGCCATGTGGAGAGCTGCCCTTTCTGCAAGGGAAATGAGGAGAAGACCCCACCTGCAATTGTTACTTATCCGGACGATGAGTCATGGAAAATTCGTGTTGTAGAGAACCTCTTTCCTGTCCTTGGCAAGGCTAGTGATGAATCTCAGAAAAACTTGAATTTTGGTTTGCAGTCAGCAATTGAGGGATATGGTCACCATGAGGTGATGATCGATCACAGCAACCATGGGGCTGTAGTCAATGAGATGAGTGAGGAGCATCTAACCTTACTGTTTGGTGCCTATCAGGAGAGGATGCGTAAGCTGTATGAGAGTGAGAGAATTCGCTTTGTCCTGGTTTTTAAAAATTACGGCCCTGCCGCTGGTGCCAGCATCCGCCACACGCATAGCCAGATTATTGCCATGCCGGTGGTACCACAGAATGTCCATGACGAGGTAATAAACAGTGCTGCTCACTACCAAAAACATCATCAATGCATATTCTGCACCCTGATTGACGAGGCCCTCACCTTCGAGACCACAATATATGATCGTCACTCAGGTGAGGTGCGCAGAAAAATAAATGTGGGGCAGTATGTAGTCGACAGATCAGACCACTTTATCGCTATCAAGCCATTTGCCAGTCGCTTTGAGTGGGAAGTGCATATTTTGCCACTGGTTCATCAAAGTGATTATCTGAACTCCTCTGCAGAGGAGTTGGCAGACTTCGCAAAAATTGTAAAACGGACTATGCAGAGACTCGATGGGGTGCTTGGTGGAGTACAGTACAACTACTTCCTCCACTCAATCCCCCACAATGAGGATTGCGAAAGCTGTCACGCAAGTTTCCACTGGCACCTCGAGATCGTACCTCGCACCAGCATCCCTACAGGATTTGAACTTGGGTCAGGCCTCTTTGTAAATACCATAAGCCCGGAACAGGCTGCTGAACAGCTACGTAATACAGTAGTGGGGTAAGAAGCACACAAAGGAGTCTGCAGAGATTGCAAATCTTGTCTGATTCAAAGAGAATTACGCCACTCTAATATAGATCTGAAAATAATAAAATGACTACAACAACCAAGATGAGTGATGAAGAGTGCCGCTTTTGTAATGCCAGCCCAAATCGACGGATTTTGATTGAAGGGAAGTACGGCTTTGCAGCACTGGATCGCCATCCAGTCAATGAGGGGCATTTCCTGGTGATCCCCTACCGCCATTTTCCAGATTACTTTGACATAGGTGATGAAGAACGTGAGGAGTTATGGTCACTTGTGGCTCAGGGGAAAAAATTAATCGATGAGAAGCACAACCCAGACGGCTATAACATTGGCATCAATGTAGGCGAGTCTGCTGGCCAATCGGTACCCCACCTACATATCCACGTTATTCCACGCTATAAAGGTGACGTAGAAACCCCCAAAGGTGGGGTCCGTGGAGTTGTTCCAGAACAAAAACTCTATACCCTTCAACCAGATTAAATCGGAGATAGAGGTTACGCGAAAAACTGTCTTATTTTAGGCGCACGAAAAAAATCCCAGCTCACCACGAGCTGGGATTTTTTATTACCCTACAGTAATCGAAATTACGGTTTCTTGGGTGTAGTGTATGGAACCTCTTTCTGGAACGGTTCCCAGATTGTTTCATAACCAACAAAGCCCTGCTCAGTCGGCGCTTTCTGGCGGGTTGTCAGGAAACGACTATGCCCTGTAGGGACCGTTGGTTTTGTGTTTTCTTCGCTCATAAATCACCTCTTGCTAAAAAAATACAGGATGGCCACTACAAGTGGTTGCAGCTAAAAACCATCTGATATCTACTATAAAAAATTCCTTTATCGTTGAATTGGTGCACTGTGTAACACATTAAATGTGCACCTCTATTACTCAGTTAATTCTACTTACTCCGTCAATTCTACCATGTTCTCAATTTCTGGCTCTGGTTCGATCGGTCCACCCTCTTTGATCTCCTCATCCGTTGCATCACGCACGGTGAGAATCTCGAGCTTGAACAGAAGGTCCCGACCACAAAGTGGGTTGTTGCCATCAATAGTCAGACTCTTCTCATCGATTCGGGTAACCAGAAAGTTCTTGGTATCACCTTTATCATTCTCCATGACAATGGTGGTTCCAACCTCATGGTACTCCTCAGGAACATTCTCCAGGTAATCAGTGATCACTAGAGACTCATCACGCTCGCCGTAGAGCAGGCTCCCATCAATGGGAACCTCAATAACCTCGCCAATAGAGCATCCCTCCAGGGCCTCCATAATGGGCTCAGAGAGAACATCATTGTGGCCATGAATGTAACCAATCGGGAATTCCACCGCTGCCAACACCGCCCCACTCTTCTGGTCTAGAACCTGGTAGGTCAGCTCAACAAGCTTGTTTTTCTGAATCGTCTCACTCATAACAGTCTGCACAACTAGAAAATAGAGGCACTAAAGATCTTGACCCCATCCTTTTCATAGCCTAGTACCAATCTGCCAAGCCACTCACCCTTCTTCTCGGTACTTCGCACCCTAAACAGAACAGTGACATGCTCGTCACGACGAATCATTCCCAGATAGTCTGACTCCTCGGAGAGGTTTCGTGCCAGTTGACTTCTGGCAAACTGCTTTCCAACCTCCATCTCATTGAGACCAAACAAAAGATCCTGGGAGAAGTGACGGGTAAACATTCCATACTCACCCTCATTGGAATACTTAATCAAGTCATTCCACATTGGAAGTCCAACTTCCAAAATCTCCTCATCACTATCGTCAATAATATTCATTCAAAAATCCTGAATTCCTAAACTTACAGCCATCACTATCCTCGGACAGCCCAATAAAAAGATCAACAAACGAGCATTACTACGATCGAATGTTGATCCCTTATTAAACTAGTCCATCAGAGGATTAGGCTGCCTCGCCTTCCTGTCCCTCATGATCCTCATCGAACAGGTGATACAGTGGAGCCTTCTCCATAGTGTACTCACCAGTCTTTGGATCACGGCGAGAAACTGTCAGAACATGCCAGTTCTTATCATCCAGCTTCATTGCGTCACCACGGTAGTAGTAACCAGGCCAGCGAGTTTCCTTACGGAACAGGGTGTGCTGCATTACAGACTCGGAGGCAAGCAGACGATGCTTCAGCTCCCATGCGCGCAGCAGCTCATGAATATCAGAAGCAGCAATCTTCTCCATATCCTCTTCCAGAGTCTTCATCTTCTTCAGACCGATGTTCAGCAGCTTATCGTTAGTCATGTAGTTCACCGTTACACCACCAGCGTACTCGTCCATCATCTTCTGCATACGATCAAGACCTTGACGTGGGTTGATGTAGTTAGGGTTAACAGTTCCAGCAACGATATCGTTACGGTAAACTTTATAGTGCTCCATTGGTTTGTAGATCTCTTCCTTGCGATCATTGATCTGCTTCTCAGAGATGGTAATTCCATTGGCCTTACCATCATCGATGTACTTGCAAGCAGCCTTGGCAGCCAAACGACCTTCGGTGAATGAACCAGAAGAGAACGCATGTGGTGTACCACCAACCGCATCACCAGCACCAAACAGACCTTCTACAGTAGTCATACGGTTGTAACCCCAGAAATACTCATCAGGAGAAACATCCTCAGGACCAGAACACCATGCACCACAACCGGTAGCGTGTGAACCCATTACATAAGGCTCAGACGTAGTCAGCTCAGGGTTCTCATACTTTGGATTTACATCAGTTGCAGCCCAAAGTACAGCCTGACCAACTGTCATACCCAAGAAGTTGTGCCAGCCAATCTCCTCAAGGTGAGGATCCTGGAATGAGTGCATAGTAACCATGTGAATCGGGCCACGTCCTGCATTGACCTCGTTGATCAGAGCATGGTTACGCAAACATGTTGGGATTGGCTTATGAGACAAGTGCTGGTTTTCTGTATCCAGATATTCCTTACCAACCATCTCACTCAGAGCCGGGAACCACTTGGACTCATACTCCTCACCATTACAGTTCTGGGTGTAAGTCTTAAGGTGTAGGAAGTAAGCACCAACCGGGCCGTAACCATCCTTGAATCGAGCAAGTACGATACGGTTTTCCATCTGGGTCATCTTCGCACCAGCCTGAATCATCAGACCATATGCAGATCCAGAAGACCACGGTGCATACCATACACGTCCAGCACCCTCACCAACGGAGCGAGGCTTGAATATGTTAGATGCACCACCAGCACCAACAATAACAGTCTTGGACTTGAATACGTGGTAGTTACCAGTACGTACGTTGAAACCAACAGCACCAGCAACACGATTCTCTTTGCTCTCATCCATCAGCAGGTGAGTAACACAGATACGGTTGTAGACCTTGTCAGCAGACTTGGTAGCAGCCTCAGCCACAAGCGGCTTGTAGGACTCACCGTGAATCATGATCTGCCAGCGACCCTCACGCAGATAGGCGCCAGTCTTCGAGTCACGCATGATAGGCATGCCCCACTCCTCGAACTGGTGTACTGCGGAGTCAACATGACGCGCCATGTCAAAAGCAAGATCCTCACGAACCATTCCCATCAGGTCCATACGTGCGTAGCGAACGTGATCTTCCGGATTATTCTCTCCGAAACGTGTTCCCATGTAGCAGTTAATTGCATAAAGACCCTGTGCAACTGCACCGGAACGGTTGATATTTGCCTTCTCAGCAATAACGATTTTCTTGTCTTGGCCCCAGAAGCGCGCCTCCCAGGCTGCACCAGTACCGCCGAGCCCTGCGCCCGCGACTAGAACATCGATATTGTCTTCTACGATAGTTTTGTAAGCCATTAGTGATATACCCCTTCTTTCATGATTAGGCCATTGGACTCAAGGGTGTGCAAACCACCTTCATCGAGACGAATGTATTTTGGTTCGTTAAACAGTAGCAGGTCATTATCACGATGCTCCTGAGTTGGAGCAGGGACATCAGCAAGCTGTGGAATTTCCTGTCCCCATGGCTTTGTTGTAATAGGCGCCAGCAGATTCAGATCAGTCTCACCATTGCGAGACTTGATGCGCCATGCGATAACACCCTTCTCCTCATCACGGTCCACACGTACAGAGTGACCCAGAGGGGCAAAGTCGGCATAACCACGAACATCAATTGCATGGTGAGGACATGCCTTCACGCATGAGTAGCACTCCCAACACATATTAGGCTCAATATTGTAGGCACGACGATATTTATCATCGATATGCATGATATCTGATGGACAGATATCAACACAGTGTCCACAACCGTCGCAACGGGTCATATATACAAAAGTAGGCATAATCTTTCCTTTTTGTTTAGATTAATCTTGAATCTTAAAATCAGTAGTGGCTAGGCTCTTCGCGCTTAATGCCAAGACCCATGTTGGATGGGTTTTTACCCATGTACTCAGGGATATCTGGAAATCTTGCATGCGTAGCAGCAGCAGACAGGTCAGGTATCTCAGGCAGATTCTCATTAGAACCATCAGCATGAACTGTACGCTTGTTATAAGCCGCAGCAGGCTTGAAGAACATATGGGAGAACTTAGACCAGTAAACGCCGCCGAATAGTGAAGCTGTAGAAATGATCACTAGGGCAAACCATGCTCCGGTGCCACCACCAGTTAGTGACCAACCTATAGCTGCTGTTGATGTAGCCATCAGCGAGAGGCTGAACATATCCCTTCTAAGCTTGATATTTGTCCATGTATTACCTTCTGCAGCCACATCAACCTTGAATACAAACCAGAACCACCAGCTACCTACGAACAAACTGATAGCACCCAGATGCCAGAACAAGTTCAATGTTGCATCGGCAGCATTATCACCAAAAATCATCATTGCAGTTGCTGCATTAAATGAGATAAAACCATACATGGTCAACAGATGTACCAGCCTACGAGTCGGGTTACAGAACTCTCCAGACAGCGCCACATCAGTAACAACAGTCTTGACCAGAATTGAGGCAGCAGGAGCAGTTTTTGTTGCATTCTGCTTATCTTTTGCAGCTTTCTCGAAGAAGTACTGAGCACTCTTCTTGTGCATCATATCCAGCACAGTCATTACAATAACTAGCGCAATCATTACGATCACATACGTCTGCATAGACGCATATGTGATGCCGGCATCCACTAATGACTGGATAGGGGTATTACTTAACATAGTGTTTTCCTTTTAAAATTAAATAAAAATAAACATTAACAATAATCAAGAACGACTTACTGGGCAGAGTGCCCCTTCATCTCAATCTTTACATTCTCATCATCACTAAGACTTGCATAGTAGTCCTGAAGCACCTTGGCAACCTCTGGACGACTGAAGGTAGCAGGAAGCTCCTCACCCTCAGACAACATCTTGCGTACCTTGGTACCAGACAACAGAATACGATCATCCTTGCCATGAGGACAGGTCTTCATAGAAGCCATTCCGTCACAGGCATTACACCAGAAGGTCCAGTCGATCTTCAGTGGCTTAGTCTCCAGTGCGCCCTCAGGGATTTCGTCAAAGATCGACTGTGCATCAAAGGGGCCATAAAAATCGCCGACACCAGCGTGGTCACGACCAACAATCAGGTGCGAACAGCCGTAGTTCTGGCGGAATACGGCGTGCAACAGCGCCTCACGGGGGCCTGCAAAACGCATATCCAGCGGATAACCTGCCTGTACAACACTGTTGGGAACAAAATAGTTATCAATCAGAGTCTGGATCGCCTCAGAGCGAACCTCTGCAGGGATATCACCCTTCTTCAGCTTACCCAGTGTGGAGTGAACCAGAACACCGTCCAGAGTCTCTACCGCAATTTTGGCAAGATACTCATGAGAGCGATGCATTGGGTTACGGGTCTGGAATGCCGCAATAGTATTCCAACCCTTTGACTCGAATAACGCACGGGTCTGCTCAGGTGTCATGAATTGCTCACCATAAGTCTCGGGGAATCCACCCAGAGAGAGGACCTTGATTGGACCGGCAAGATTCACCTCTCCCTGATCCATAACCATCTGCACACCTGGATGCTCCAGATCAGTGGTCTTGTATACAGACATGCACTCATGCTCTTTATCAATACCGTATTTCTCGGTAACTGTCATGGTTGCAACAATATTCCCGCTTTCCTCATCAAACAGAGCAACATCAGAACCCTCATGGGTGTTGTCGGCAGTGGCACTGTCAGTAGAGATGGTTACCGGAATTGGCCAGAACAGGCCGCTCTCCATCTTGTATGAGTCACAAACACCCTTCCAGTCAGCGTGGTTCATGAAACCGTCAAGTGGGGTAAACCCACCGATACCCAGCATATAGATATCACCAGCCTCACGTGAGGTAATCGTTACCTTGGGCAGCGTCTCTGCGCGTGCCTTCTCATCCTCGAGGGCGATCCCCTCAAGCAGTAGCGGCTTCAACTCACCGCCACCATGTGGTTTAACTAAATTTGACATAGCTTCCCTTCTCTCTAAATCCCGTTAACCTATTAATCGGACCTTGATTGTCTACCAAAAAAACCAGCATCAATGCCGATTCTCCTGCCACTTAACTCTTCTCAGCCCTACAACTTTATCTCCTCCACCACACCATTCAAGCAGGGAAATCTTCTTTTGATATAAGCTCGCCTTATTGGTTAAAGATAATTTAATGATGCACTAATGCTAGACGGCAGAGAATTCTTGCCGAAAATCATGGAATACATTATTTATCTTTACTCTTCATATAGTTACAAAGAGTGAATGAGAGAGCTAAAAACCTCTAACAGACCTAAGTAACCAACTTTTTTACTGGGAAATAACCACAAATCAAATGATAAAAAAACCAGGATACCCCCTCTTCAAAGACTATTCTTAACTGGCAATCCGGTCGTCAGAAGGTTGTCTGGGAATAGAGGGGCCGGACCAAGATCACTTATCCTGTTTGGATTGGTAATCCTCAACCGCAGCCTTGATGGCATCCTCCGCCAGCACAGAACAGTGCACCTTAACCGGTGGTAGAGCCAGCTCCTCAGCAATATCAGAATTCTTGATCTGCTGCGCCTCCTCAAGGGTTTTCCCCTTCACCCACTCTGTCACCAGTGAGCTTGAGGCGATAGCAGAACCACAACCATAAGTCTTGAACTTTGCATCCTCGATGACACCATTCTGATCTACCTGGATCTGCAGTTTCATCACATCACCGCAGGCGGGAGCACCTACCATACCAGTACCTACATCACCTGCATCCTTATCCATCACCCCAACGTTTCTTGGGTTCTCGTAATGGTCCATCACCTTGTCACTGTAAGCCATCAAATTGCTCCTGAGAAAATACCTGACCTTTTCACTATATTATGAGCCAAGGCAATTTTCATTAAAAATAAGTTCGCCATTATACGCCATATTCGCCTCCCTCCACCATAGACCACAAAAAAGGGGCCATCCAGAGGATTACTTGCGCCCATATACTGACTGCTTAAGTGACAAATTTCCTTGCAGAATCCGGCTGTTACTATGTACAGTCATCCAATGCACTCTAAACACCGCCTCTCTCTCCTCACTCAGACAGGAATTATCATTGGGATAATCAGCCTGCTGGCAGTCATCGGCATTAGCAGCTCGGTTTTTATCACCCAGACCATTCAAGGTGCAGGAACCACCATCAACACCTCCGGCACCCTGCGCATGTTCGCCTACAAAATCGCCACCCAGATGATGCGGGATCAGCGTGAGGAGGATCCCACCTCAACTGACATACGCGAGCTGATCAGTCGCTTTGAATCCCAACTCAACCACCCATCTCTGCAACACTCCATTCCGCAACCATCACAGAACCCGAAAGAATCAGACACTGTTGACTTACATCCGCTCTACACACTTTACAACTCTATCCAGTGGCGCTGGCATGAGGAGATTCAACCACTACTGCTAAGCTATGCAGCACTTCTGGATATGGAGAGCGGCGAGGAGTCCATGGGCAAGCTCAAGCACACCATCCACAACTCCTACCAGCAAAGCTACCTGTCGATAATTGATGATTTCGTATTTGACATCAACAACATGGTTAAACTGATCGAAGAGCAGACTGAGTCCAGAATTGAGCTACTACGCAACATTGCGTATGTATCACTACCCCTACTGCTACTCTCCATTCTGGCGGCACCATTTCTACTCTACTACAGGGTTCTGGTTCCATTAAAAGATCTACTTGAGATCTCGCAACATGTACGCCAACGCGACTTCTCCCGCCAGGCTAAATATACTCGTAAGGATGAACTGGGCGAACTAGCCAGAGCCTTCAACCTGATGAACTCAGACCTCTCTGCCACCTATGCCGAGCTGGAAGAGCGGATTATGGAGAAGACCCAAGCCCTGATTGATGAGTCCAACAGGATCACCCTTATGGAGGAGCGTAATATCATCGCCCAGGAGCTACACGACTCCCTAGCCCAATCCATCTTCTATATCAACATTCAGATTAGCCGAATCAAGACCCTGATAAGAAGAGAAGCCCCGCCAAGCCAGCTACTCCCCATCATTTATGAGTTTGCGACAACCAATGATGAGGCCGATCGTCAGCTACGGGAGCTGATCTCCACCTTCAGAATCAAAATCAACCCCGAGGGGCTGACAGCCGCAATCAACGAAATTATAACCAAATATATGGGGAGAGAATCTGTAACACTAAAGTTTTACAACCATATTCCCGATTTCTCCTTCACCCACAGCGAGGAGGTCAACATGATTCAGATTACCCAAGAGGCGATCTCCAACATCATCAAACATGCCAACGCAACCTCCGGCACCATTGTGCTTGACCACGATGGTGAGAACAACCTAGTGACACTGACTATTGATGATGACGGGGGCGGAATCCCCGAAAACCCTTACCGCCATAACCATTTTGGTCTCAAAAACATGGAGGAGCGCGCAGAAAACATCAATGGGAATATCTCAATTTACCAACAAGCAGATGGCGGCACCAGGATAGAGCTTGATTTCAACCCAGCACTAACCCAGGAGAGCAGGCTGTAGTTGGCTGCGGCAGGCATGGGTAACTAGCTAAAGTAATAGCGCAGGCAAGCCATATTCCTCTATACTCCAAAAGAATATTATAAAAAATACCCCTGACCAAAGGCTAAAAAGACAATGAGTGAATTTGAATCAAAATCTATCTCTCTGCTACTGATTGATGACCACCCACTTATACGCAAGGGCATTATCCAACTACTGGAGCTCCACGAGGGGATTCAGCTAGCGGGCGAGGCAGATGGTGGTGCCGATGGGCTGAAACTGATCGAGAAAAAAGAGCCAGATATGGTGCTGCTTGATCTCAACATGAGCGAGATGGATGGCCTCACCACCCTGAAAAAAATCAAGAAGAGATGGCCGAATATTCGGGTGGTGATCCTTACAGTCTCCGACAACCCACAGAATATTATCCAGGCATTTCGTAACAAGGCAGATGGCTACCTGCTGAAAAATGCAGATCCGGAGAAGATCGTGGACCATTTGATCCAGGTAATGCACGGGGTGACAATTGTCAGTCCTGAGATCGCCAAGATCCTTGCCCGGTCACGCACCGATAAAAATAATCTGCCGGAACTCAATCTAACCCGCCGCGAGGAGGAGGTGTTGCGCCTAATTGCCGAGGGGCTCTCCAACCAGGATGTTGGAAATCGTCTTGGTATTTCGGTCTGGACCGCCAAGGTACATGCCAAACACATCCTCAAGAAACTTGGTCTCAATAGCCGTAATGAACTGATCGTCTGGGCTATCCGAGAGGGGATGACCAGCTAATCAGGAGCCTGTCCGATAACAGGATCCCAAATCACCTAAACCTTCTGTGGATGCCCACCTGCATGAGCAGGGTACTACTGAGGAGTGCCGTCACCATCCCGAGAATCCAGATTGAGACGAGTGGCCCGAGCAGGAACAGTCCGATTATCAAGATCTAAGAGGCTCTTCTCAGGAGTAGCCACTTGTGTGAACGGAGCCACCCCTTCTCCTCTGCCGCTGCTGTGCCGACCGAGCGGTTTGTCACTCTGCCCATAACCCCTCCCCTCTTCTATGCATCACTCTGCCCAGCCGAATCCCGGTGCTGCAACGTTAACGCATCCACTGGACATGGTGCAATACAGGCCCCGCAGCCAGTACATTTGCCTGCACTCATCTCCATCTGTACTGCACCACCCGCCCGTGGACGAAAACGGAATACACGTTCCAGACACTGGTCTCCACAGATCTGGCAGACTACCCCCTTTTGTGCAATACAGGTGTAGCTCACCCGCACCTCCAGACCCCAGGGATCACCATGCTCCTCCGTGGAGAGAAAGCGGAGTGCCCCAGGCTCACAATGGGCCACACACTCCTCACAGAAGGTGCACTCCCCACGCCTGAATTCAACCACCGGGAATTTGCCCCGCCCCTCTAGCAGAATCTGCTCTGGACAGTGCTTGATGCACTCCCCGCAACGACTGCAGGTCTCGGTAAACTCGAACTCCTCCAGTGCCCATGGTGGACGCATGGGGCGATTTTTGCCGCTCACATCACCGCGCAAAAATTGAGCACGGCTCACTCCATGGCTACTCGGCACCTTGCTCTCTCGACCATCTTTTCTCTTTTTCAGGAATTCAAACATCAGTCGTATTCTGCCCAGTGCATGTGATTCTCCACTTTCTCTTCCCTCACATGGCCGCTTATTTCCTCTGTATCAGACCATTTTTTAGCGCTTATCCAAACTCACTTTACTCAAACACGGATAAGCTTCCTCTAAAAAAGGGCCAGAAGCAGAGCAGCGTCCAACTTCTGTCAGAGAAAACGCATAATTACGTTGTCTCTCTGTGCTCTCTTTCTACTCTTAACCAATTGGTAACTATTCATCATTCCCGCGCAGGCGGGAATGATGAATAGTTACCCCACAATATCAAGTTTCCGCGCCCGAAACCCGACCCCGCACTCATCTGTAAGCCGCCGACACGCCTCAATATCAACCCCATCCAGCCCATCGATTGCTGTTGCGGTCACCAGCGGTATCCTCCCTGCGGCTGCCCGCAGAAAGTCGAGCATCGCCTCAAAAGAACCCTCCAGCTGGGGCTGACAGTGGCGATTATATACCTCTTCGTTCTGCCCATTCATGGAGATAGAGAGCTCATCTATAAGCCCCACCATCTCCGGCACCACATTGTGTTTATGGACCAGGTTGGCCAGTCCGTCAGTATTGATTCTGATGGTACCGCCCCTCTGTTTGATCCAGTGTGCAACCTCGAGCAGCACCTTCAGCCGCAGAGTCGGCTCTCCAAACCCGCAGAAGACGATCTGCGTATATTCTGCTGGATCACCAATTGACTCGACAATCTCGGTGAATTCAGGACGATGGTCAACCGTCAGGTCAAAATCATGGACCTGCATCACCCCCTGAGTCTTGGGGCAAAACTCACAGACCAGCGTACAGTGGTCAGTGATACTGAGATAGAGACGATCCTCAATTTGGTAGGAAATGGTTTGAGTAGACACTATAATCTTGCTGACGACATTTTATCTGATTAACAAACCGCCATTCTCTCACCCCGGAAGCTGAACCACAAAGCCCAATAAGACACTTTTACTCTGACGCTTCTCTTATTTTCCATTCACCGCCACAGCTACACTCAATGAGTGTTGGCATGCCGCAAGTTAGGGGGAATGGAGGCGAGGCTGATGCAACCAGACATCTCAAAATGGTCAAACTGCCATCGAGATAGGGAGACATTTCGTTCACCAAAAACATAGCCGCACAGATAAAAAGTGAACAGACTGCTCAATGACTGAATCGGATAAAAAACTTAATCTCCAGTTATTGTTTGCCATAACATACTGTTAAAAAATAGAAAAATATAATTAACCATATGGTGACACAAGAACTGCTAGTATTCTGCACTGATCCATCCAAATAGAACCAGAGATAATGAAAAGAGCGCTCACAGACCCTTTTGGCAGAAGAATCGATTACCTTCGTCTATCGGTAACCGATCGTTGCGATCTGCGCTGTGTCTACTGTATGCCACAGGGGTTTGATGATTATGAGGCCCCGGATGACTGGCTCACCTTCGATGAGATCGAACGTGTTGTAAAACTATTTGGCGAGATGGGTGTTAGCCGGGTGAGGCTGACTGGTGGGGAACCACTGGTGCGCAAAGGGATTACTGAACTGAGTGGGCGCCTCTCAAAACTTGAGGGGATTGATGATCTCTCACTGAGCACAAATTGTGTAAGCATGAAGAAGTTTGCACAGCCGCTCAAGGATGCCGGTATCAGCCGTATAAATGTAAGCCTGGACAGCCTTAACCCAACAAAATTCCAAGAGATTACTGGTGGCGGCAAATTAAACAAGGTAATAGATGGTCTTATGGCCGCCAAGGCAGCAGGCTTCTCTCCCATCAAAATAAACGCTGTTGCGATGAAGGGGGTTAATGATGATGAGTTGGGAAATATGGTTGAATTCTGTATTAAACATGACTTCACCCTGCGCTTTATCGAAACTATGCCGATTGGTGACACTGGCTGTCGCGCCAAGGATTCACACTATCTTGATCTTGAGGTAATTCGCGAGGAGCTGGAACAGCGTTTTGATCTAGCCCCCAGCGTTATGCCCGGAGCCGGGCCCGCCCGCTACTTTAAGGTGAGAGACACTAACCTGCATTTCGGCTTCATCACCCCTATATCACAACACTTCTGTGAGACTTGCAACAGGATTCGTCTCTCTACCGATGGTACTCTGTATATGTGCCTGGGACAGGATGAGAAATTTGAGCTACGTCCACTACTACGTGGTGGAGCAACTGATGAAGAGCTGAGAGATGCCATCCATTACGCACTCACCCTAAAACCAGAACGCCATGAATTCAATGAAGGGAAAGAGCAGACTGTCCGCTTCATGAACATGACCGGCGGTTAGAGAGTAGCCAGCCACAAAAAACCCCTGCCTCACCATCTGGTGAGGCAGGGGTTTTGCTTTTGGTCTAGCCATTCTACCTATTTGGCCGCCTTTGATCCTGTACCAGTTACACCCTTGTTGTCAGTCCAGGTAACAGTGATCTTGTCACCCTTCTCACCGGCAACCTTGATCCGCAGATATGGATTTTTCGAGATTGTGGTGTTGACATCAGCGTTCATGAATACAACACCGTTCTTCTCTGCAACCACGGTCTGAATGAAATGCTCAGGAATCTTCTCTCCTGTCTTCTTATCCTTTCTAAATCCGGTCTCCATAGGATGGGTCATCAAACATTTGATATCGATAATACCCTTCTTCGCCTTTGCTCTAAGCTTTACTGCACTCTTTGCCATGTTCTTGTCCTCTATATTCTATTTATTGGATTCAGTCAAAATGAATCTAAGCACATCCGCCGACAGTTACCTTAACCTGGGTCTTGGTGTTCAAGGTGCCTGATACGGTCTTGACCACGCCGTAGACATCACCAGTCTTACTCATCTTGAGTCGGGTCGAGACGAATGGAATCGCACCCTCACCCATACGGTAGGTGGCAGCTAGGGGACGACTATTGGCAGCGGCCACAATGCTGATGCTCTCAACCCCGTCAACGCCTGTGGCATCAATCGTAATGGGAACTACTGCACCGTTCTCGGCAATCTCGGGGGCTTTGATCTTGACTGAGCCACTGGCAGTGCCAGTATCGCCGAAGCTGCTTGCCTCCATTACCGCCTTGGGCCATGCAGCAAGCGCAGCACGTGGCAGCAGTAGACCTGCGCCGAGAGCTGCTGTAATAGCACTACCCGCAAGTGTCCCCTTCAGAAATAGTCGTCTTCTCATGGATTTCTCCTTAGTTATTGTAGAAACAGTTCTCTCTTGCAGCCCCACTGGTGCACCAAAGCGGATGCTGAAGATTGGACTGTAAACAAAACCACCGCCCCTGTCCACACACTGTTTGTCTCCAGAAACGCCTCGAAGAGTGTAACCACACAGGGCACTATTCAATGGTTCAATTGTTTGTTATATTCAGGAGGCTGACTTTGGTCAGTTTTTATAAAAAAGGTAAACACCAAAAAGGAGAAGTCATGAAGAAGACATTAATAGCATTAATTGCCACAACGTTTGTCGCATCCAGTGCCTCGGCATTTATGAGCGGAGATGACAACCAGTCTGGCGCTGGCACCGGTTCTGCCGATGGTGCAGTCGATGCCAGTGGACGCGGCGCAGGCAAGGGATCTGGTGATGCTGAGGGTAACTTCAGCATGTCCATCAACGCATCAGGCAAGGGTTCTTCCAGCGCTGAAGCCGATATGGATGCTGCCGAAAATGCCCGCGTGCAAGGTAATACAGACCTTAGAACAGAGAGTTCATCAGGGTATCCTGTACCACCTGCGCAGTAGATAACCGGTATAACTGGCCTGCCTCTTTGGTGGACCATAAAAAGGGCACAATCACAGTGTGATGCTGGTTGTGCCCTTTTTTTTATTGCAAACTTTCTTACCTGGCCAGTAGACAAACCCACTACTCCATTCTGGAAGACCATTTACACCCCATCCATTCCTTTATTGTCTTTTAGTGGAGTTACAAATAGAACAAACCGTGGGAAGAATGGATTGATGAGGTGACTTTTTATGCTTGACAACCACAACCACGTCCATACAACATGCGGAAGCTTTACAAAAAAACATAATAAAATAGGAGGAGACACAATAAAATGAATACAAATACTACCGCAGCACTGACACTACTTGCCGCGTCAACTATACCAACCACAATCTACGCCCATGGTGGCGATGATCACACCAAGGCATGGAATGCGCCAGCTGGGGCTGCAGCACGCCCAAACCCAATGTCTTCTAGCTCGGAAAATATTGCAAGGGGAAAGATACTCTATGAAACTTTCTGCAAACAGTGCCACGGTGTGGATGCTACTGGTGTTGGCCCTGGATCTGGCCTGATAAGAGGCAAGTCCACCAATCTTACCTATTCTGCAGACCACCACACTGCTGGGGATCTGTTCTGGAAAATCCGCACCGGCCGTAGCGCTATGCCTAGTTATAAACTGGTATTCAAGAAAAAACAGGTTTGGGAGATGGTGACCTATATCAAAACACTTGCGGCCAAAGAGTAGGTATCATAGGCCACTATGGCCGCTCCAAAACTCCAGGTAATCCAGCTCTTTTCTAGGCTCTGCAACAACCCTACCCCTCATACTCTGCTTGCCATTCTTCTCGCTGGCGGTATTGGAGGGGTAGTCTTCTGGGGTGGGTTCAACACCTTTATGGAGTACACTAACACCATGGAGTTCTGCATCTCCTGTCACGAGATGGAGCAAAATGTCTACCATGAGTACAAGAAGACTGTTCACTACAAGAACAGAACCGGAGTCAGGGTAGTCTGCTCCGACTGTCACGTCCCCAAGGAATGGACAGCAAAATTGATGCGCAAGATTCACGCAACCAAAGAGCTCTACTACTGGATGACTGGTGAAATCAACACGCCAGAGAAGTTTGAGGCAAAACGGATGGAGCTTGCAAGACGGGTCTGGGACTCTATGGAGAGCTCCAACTCACGCGAATGCCGTAACTGCCACGATTATGGCGCCATGCGTTTCGACTGGCAGACAGAAAACTCCCAAGAATCTCATCCAGATGCAATGGATGAGGGAGACACCTGTATCGACTGCCACAGGGGGATTGCACATCAGATGCCATATGACCCTGACGAGTAATTCTCATTTGAATTGATCAAGATCAAATATTCTTACCGTATAGTTGTTGACGCAGTATATGATTTTTGAGATAAATGCCGCTCACATATGTTTATGTGGGAATAACTGACAGTATTTGTTGGTTATTCTCTGAAGAAGTCGGTAGTGGAGGGCCGACCATACGACCTCTCCTGCCACAAATGTAAATGTAACAAAAAGAGGAGAAGTATCTATGGGAATCTCTAGAAGGGACTTTATCAAGTCCAATGCTGTTGCTGCCACTGCTGCTGCAGTTGGTATCAGCGGCATCCCCGTCGTCTCTCAAGCCAAAGATGGCTATGACGCTGACGGTATCCGCTGGGACAAGGCACCATGTCGTTTCTGCGGCACCGGCTGCAGTATTCTGGTCGGTACCCGCGATGGTCGTGTAGTAGCCACCCAGGGTGACCCAGATGCACCAGTTAACCGTGGCCTCAACTGTATCAAGGGGTATTTCCTCTCCAAGATCATGTATGGCAAGGATCGTCTCGATACCCCGCTACTGCGCCAGACGGATGGCAAGTATGACAAGAATGGTAAATTCGAGCCTGTAAGCTGGGATGATGCATTCGACATCATGGCAGAGAAGTGGAAGGCTGCAATTGCCAATGACATTGCACGCAATGACAACAAATCTACTGTTGGTATGTTTGGCTCTGGTCAGTGGACAGTCCTAGAGGGCTACGCTGCAGTTAAATTGATGAAGGCTGGCTTCCGCTCCAATAATATTGACCCTAATGCACGTCACTGTATGGCCTCTGCGGTAGGAGCATTCATGCGCACCTTCGGCTCGGATGAGCCAATGGGCTGTTATGATGACTTCGAGCACGGTGAGAACTTTGTGCTCTGGGGTTCAAATATGGCAGAGATGCACCCAATTCTATGGTCACGTATCACCGATACTCGTCTATCCAAGAGTAATGCATCAGTTCACGTACTATCAACATACACTCAACGTAGTTGTGATCTCGCAGACAATGTACTGATCTTTGAGCCACAGACTGACTTGGTGATTGGTAACTACATTGCCAACTATATTATCGAGAATGGTGCAGTGGATCACGACTTCGTGAAAAACCACACCAATATCCGTCTTGCTAATACCGATATCGGTTATGGTCTGCGCCCATCTGACCCTCGCGAGAAGAATGCTAAGAACAGCTCTCCACGTAAGGCACAGGTTGGCTCCAAACCAATGAGCTTTGATGACTACAAGGCTTTTGTGTCCGAGTACACCCTGGAGAAGGCCTCCAAGATGTCTGGTGTTCCTGAGGAGAATCTACTCAAGCTCGCCAAGCTCTATGCTGACCCAAGCAAGAAGATCGTCTCTCTCTGGACCATGGGCACCAACCAGCACACTCGTGGTGTCTGGATGAACCACTTGATGTATAACCTGCATCTACTGACTGGCAAGATCTCTGAGCCTGGTAATGGACCATTCTCACTGACCGGACAGCCTTCTGCATGTGGTACTGCACGTGAGGTTGGAACATTCTCACATCGTCTACCTGCAGATCTATTGGTTGGAAAAGCACCACACCGTAAGTTTGCAGAGAAGATCTGGAAGCTTCCTGAGGGCGCCATTGCTCCCAAGCCTGGCTACCATGCAGTATTGCAAAACCGTATGCTCAAGGATGGCAAGCTCAACGCCTACTGGGTAATGTGTAACAACAACGTCCAGGCAGCACCAAACCTCAATGATGAGACCATGCCTGGATACCGTAATCCGAAGAACTTTATCGTAACATCGGATCCCTACCCCACAGTTACCGCAGTCGCATCAGATCTGATTCTGCCAACTGCAATGTGGATTGAGAAAGAGGGTATGTATGGTAATGCAGAGCGTCGTTCTCAGGCATGGCGTCAGCAGGTTCCTGCACCAGAGGGGGCAAAATCAGATCTCTGGCAGCTAATGGAATTCTCCAAGCGTTTCACCACTGAAGAGTGCTGGCCACAGGCAATTCTGGATGCCAACCCTGACTACAAGGGCAAGACCCTGTTTGATGTGCTTTACAAGAATGGCAATGTCGACAAATATGGCATGGAAGACCTGGAAGCTGGACATGACAACGAAGAGGCATTCCACTTTGGCTTCTACCCACAGAAGGGGCTCTACGAGGAGTACCGTCAGTTTGGTCTGAAGGGACCAAAGAAGGGCCACGAACTTGGTGAATATGCAAAATATCACAAGACACGCGGTATGCGTTGGCCAGTAATTGATGGCAAAGAGACACTGTGGCGCTACCGTGAAGGATTTGATCCTCTTGTCAAAAAGTCTAACCCTGATGTTGCGAAGGGCGGTGTTTACTTCTACGGCAAACCAGATGGTAAGGCCAACATATTCTGCTGCCCTTACGAGCCACCCGCAGAGTCACCAGATGATGAATATCCATTCTGGATGTCCACCGGACGTGTACTCGAGCACTGGCACTCTGGAACCATGACTCAACGTGTTCCTGAGCTATACAAGGCGGTACCTGATGCAGTCATCTACATGCACCCCGCTGATGCGAAGAAGCTGAAGATGCATGATGGTTCCGTTGCCAAGGTAACCTCCCGTCGTGGCGATATCAAGGCGCGTATCTCAACTCGTGGCCGTAACAAACCGCCTCAGGGACTTATCTTCGTCCCCTGGTTTGATGCACGTCGACTGGTAAATAAACTGATTCTTGATGCAACCGATCCTCTCTCCAAAGAGACGGACTTCAAGAAAACCGCTGTTAAAATTACCAAGGCATAAGGAGGGCATACCAATGAAAAATAGCAAAAGCATGATGTTCGTATTGGGTGCCTCACTGGCAGCACTTCTCGGTAGCAGCTCCGTTGCCATCGCCCACCATGATGTGGTCTCTCTACGTGGAGATCTCGATATTGGTAGTGATGCACAGATTCCTGCAAAACGGAGAATCTACAAGGATGTGGATCCCTTTGAGAGAACATGGAAGGAGCAACCTCCATCCATGCCTCACAAAGATTACTCCATAACCATGAAGGAGAATCGCTGCATGGAGTGTCACAGTGAGGAGACATATAAAGAGGAAGAGGCCACACTGATTGGTGAGAGCCACTACCTGGATCGAGATGGTAACAAGGTGAATCGTGTTACTGGATCCCGGTTCTTCTGTAATCAGTGCCACACCCCTCTGTTCAAGGTTGAGCCGTTGGTTGACAACAACTTCCAGACCACGTCTAGAAGGTAATTTGGTACTCTGACCATAACCGTCTGGATCCATCCGGATCCAGACGGTTTTTTTGTGCAGAGGCAAATGGTGAACTACACTACAGACAGAGTGTCCAACTAACTGTGGAGAGAACAAATGACAGATAAACCAATACAGATTTCAGGGGTTGCAATCAAACTAAAACCAGAAATGATGGAGTCGGTAAAAGCCAGTCTCAATGACATTGAGGGGCTGGAGATCCATGCCGAAGATGAGAGCGGAAAACTTGCCATAACCCTGGAGAATCGTGATTCTGGGGGCATGACAGATGCCATCGGGGAGATTGAGGCGCTGGAGGGAGTAGTTATAGTAAACCCTGTCTATATTCATGATGAGTCCGATATGGTCAAGGCATCCTGACCTGATAGACTATCCAACTATGACAGATTATGGCTAGAGACAAGAGACTGGACCGCAGACAATTTCTAACCAATACAGGGAAGATGATCGGTGGCCTCTCTATAGCCGGAGCAACTCTCAGTCTAATTGGCAAGCAGGCAGAGGCTAGGCACGCTTACGCACTGCGCCCCCCGGGGGCACTACCAGAAGATGAGTTTCTTGGGGCCTGCATACGTTGCGGCATATGTGTAAAGGATTGCCCATTTGATATCCTCAAACTCGCAGAGTTGCAAGAGGAGGTAGCACTGGGAACCCCATACTTTATCGCCCGTGACAAACCATGTGAGATGTGTGAGGAAATCTACTGTATCCAGAACTGTCCAAGCGGGGCGCTGGATCGCAACCTGGCTGATATCAATACCTCTCGCATGGGAGTGGCGGTACTGGTCGATCAGGAGACCTGCCTCAATCTACTGGGGCTACGCTGTGATATCTGCCACAGAGTCTGCCCTGTACTGGATGAGGCTATTACCCTGGAGCGTTTCCATAATGCACGCACCAAGAGTCACGCTATCTTTATCCCTACCGTACACTCTGACAAATGCACCGGGTGCGGTAAGTGTGAATATGCCTGTCCACTACCTGTTGCCGCCATCAAGATACTGCCAGAAACCTTGGCAAAGGGTGAGGTTGGGGACCACTACCGCCTAGGCTGGAAGGAGAAAGAGAGAAAGGGTGAGGCCTTAGTTGCCCCTGATGTAGAACATCAATATAACCTGCCTGAAGGGTACCAATATGACCTTCAGGGTGAGGGGCTGATTACGCCAGAAGAGAGGCCAAATCTGCTGGAGTTCAATCTTCCTGGAATGGGTAATTTTTCAATTCCAGCCCCAAAGACCCCTTCAAAAAAATAGATAGTAAGAACGGGAGGCACATGATTAGCCGCACTCCTCTGCCTTCACATCTGTCCAGGCGGACTCCATCTCCTCAATCGAGAGCTGCTTGAGCTCTTTCCCATAAACCGTCAACCGCTGCTCCATCGCACGGAAACGCCTCCTCTCCAACAGCTGGCTATCACTGGATACCCCCCACTACCCAATCCAAATGGTCTTGGCATTCACAAACTCATGCATCCCCAGTTTTGAGAGCTCCCGTCCGTAACCGGAGTTCTTGACTCCACCAAATGGGAGACGGGGATCACTCTTGACGATACCATTTACAAAGGTGGCGCCTGACTCAATTTGACGGGCCACCCTCTCACCACGTTCCAGATTTCTAGTCCAGACACTGCCACCCAGACCAAAGGGACTGTCATTGGCAATACGTACAGCATCTGCCTCATCACAGGCCCTGATCACAATTGCCACCGGGCCAAACAGCTCCTCCTTATAGGCTGCCATTCCAGGTTTTACACTGTCCAGGACAGATGGAGCATAGCCCGCATGGGCAGCATCTGATGACTGACATCCAGTTAGTGGCTCCGCACCCGCCTCAATGCTCTTCTGCACCTGCTGATCAAGCTCATCACGCAGATCAGTTCGGGCCATTGGTGCCAGTGTGGTTTTCGGATCCATTGGATCCCCCAACTGTAACTCTTCCACCGCCAGCTTGAACTGACCGACGAACTCATCTGCAATCGCCTCCACCACAATAAACCGTTTAGCTGCAATACAGCTCTGCCCCCCATTAAGAAAACGAGAAGCCACCGCTGTCTTCACTGCCGACTCCATATCACAATCTTCCAGCACGATAAATGCATCTGACCCACCAAGCTCCAGCACACTCTTCTTCAAACTGGCTCCTGCCGTCGCTGCCACCTGACGCCCGGCAGGCTCACTACCTGTAAGGGTTACAGCATGCACCCTGGGATCCTCAATTATCTTTGCCACCTGAGAGGCGCGTATCATCAATGAGGTAAAGACCCCCTCCGGCGCCCCAGCCTCACGAAAAATATCCTCAATTGCCTGCGCAGAACCGGGCACATTGGAAGCGTGTTTGAGCAGCCCTGCATTACCAGCCACCAGTGCAGGAGCAGCAAAACGAAATACCTGCCAGAGTGGAAAGTTCCACGGCATCACAGCCAACACCGTACCCAGTGGCTGGTGCGCTACCAGGCTCTTGCAGGCATCACTCTCGATGATCTCATCAGCCAGAAAGCCTGGTCCCTCATCTGCATAGTAGTCACAGACCCAGGCACACTTCTCCACCTCAGCCTCAGACTCACCAATAAGCTTGCCCATCTCCAGGGTCAACATCTCAGCCAACTCTCGCTTGCGACTGCGTAGTACCTCACCAGCCTTGCGGACAATGGCACAGCGTTCAGCAATTGATGTTGCCTGCCAAGCAGGAACAGCTGATGCAGCCTGCTTCAGAGCAGACTCAATCTGCGACTCATCCCAATCAGATACCTGTTTAATCGACTCCCCATTATATGGATTGATGGACTCGAAACTCATTGTTACTCCACTGTGCAATTTTTGTTATAAGTCATGAGGGTACATCGTCCAACAGGATAAATCCAAAAAAAACCCCGCCAGATTAAATCAACGCGGGCGGGATAATGGGAGGATATTTGTTTTAACCAATCAAACTAGAACCCGTATGACAATTGACCAAGCCAGGTATCATTTGCGTTGTTATTGGAGTCTTTATGCTCCACCGTAAGATCTAGTCCTTCAATAATATTTACAGTTGCTGAAACCATATTCCAATCTTCCACGTTAGTAACCTTGCGCTCCTGACGCCCAATTGCAACTCCAGCATCATGGCCCGCAACGGTAAATGCATAGGCAAGCTCAACGTTAGTTGCATCTGCAGATCCATCGGAATCAACCTTCTCGGCAATCAGACTCAGACCACCAATGCTATAGCTTGCAGCGATGTGGTTTGCACTCTTGGTGGCATCAACCTCTACATCACTGATATGTCCAATAGTGAGGGCCAAATCACCAATTGAAACTGTTGCAGCGATAGATGAGATATCGTCATCAGCACTGCCCAGAAGCGTTACATTCTCACCAACTGGAACATCTACAAGCACTTTCGCTGTACCACCAGTATCACCAATTGTCTTGGTAAAAGGGTCACTGATCATGTTGCTTGAGAAATCACCAAATGGATGTCCACCAGTAGTCGCACTAATTGCAGCAATCCCAGCATCATAGGTAACTGCCATCTCATCAATTGCCAATGTCGATGACCCGGCCACACTTGTTGCCTTCAGTTTTACATAACCGGATACCTCGTCCGTGGTCTGGATGATTGCCTCAAGCTCCAGTTTTGCGGCATCAAGTGCTCCGCCCTCAGCATACTCAAATTCAGCTGCACCACCCCAGGCCACATTTTCTGGCCCAACAAAACCATTTCCTCCTGCTGCACTCTGGACCTCTTTCATCTCCGCCATCTGCACCTTCAGAGCAGATATCTGAGACTCGAGAATACGTAGTGACTTTTCCAGATCCGCCTGACTTCCTGCTGTTGCCATACCTGGCATCACCATTGCTGCTGCAACTGCAGCACCTAATATCTTTTTGTTCATAAACAAGTTCCTTCCTATCTTATTGCCATCAACGCTTGATCGATGACCAATCAATAACCGCCCTTCTTGCTGGTACCGACATAAGGGAAATTCCGCTCCAGATTGATTGGTTTCCACCACTGACCGACACCCGTCTCTGCATTGGTATGACGCATAAAGCTGCCTTCCCCGTTATATGAATTGATTGACTCGAAACTCATTGTTGCTCCCCCAAATTAATCAGCCTGAAATACGATTGGGCTCTCATCCCGAAACTTTAGTCTGACATGATCTCCCTTGTGAAACCTTGAAAGCCCCTCCATGAAGACATGTAGTCGATCAGACCTTTCCGATTCAACTATATAGTGCATCTCTTGTCCTGAAAATTCGCTATGAATCACCCTGCAACTGGATGAATCTTCCTCACTATCTGCCACCAGTCTAATCTCATGCGGACGAAAGAGTACCTGAACCTCACCATCTCCCTCCCTGAAATCCACTATCGTTGGATAGGAGAAACTACCTACTGAGGTTATGACCTCACCATCTTCGGACCACTTACCTGGAATCCAGCTCCCCCCACCAATAAAATCTGCCGCCTAACGGTTAACCGGTCTTGTATAGATCTCTTCCGGGGTCCCCCACTGCTGCAAAATACCGCTCTTCAATAGACCAACCTCCTCACCAAACAGAAAGGCCTCCTCCTGATCATGAGTCACCAGAATTGCTGTTATCCCTCGCTCTTTCAATAGATCACGTATCTCCCGCACCAACTGCCTGCGTAGATCACCATCCAAATTTGAGAACGGCTCATCCATTAACAGCAGGGATGGTTTTGCGGCCAGTGCGCGCGCCAATGCTACCCGTTGCTGTTGCCCTCCGGAAAGCTCATGAGGATAACGTGCCCCATACCCATCCATCCGCACCAACTGTAGACACTCGTTGGCCTCAATAGTGGCCTTCTCCCTGGAACTTTTCTGTATGCCAAACATTATATTTTTCAATACATCCAGATGGGGAAACAGGGCATAGTCTTGAAAAATCATTCCCGTATTCCGGTTCTCCGGCCGCATATTGGCATGGGTGGATGAGGCTAGTTCACCATCGATCCAGACCTCCCCTCCATCCAGCTCATGGAAACCTGCCACCACATTCAATAATGTACTCTTGCCACATCCACTTGGCCCCAGCAGCGAGGCCAGTCTTCCCTTCTGCAGGTTAAACGTGACCCCTTCCAGCACTGGGCAGTCACTGTAACTACAGGAAAGATTGCAGATTTCCAGTGTATTATTCATCTCTATTTTCAACCCTCTCTATGTGCCGCAACATTTCTACTCAATAAAATCACAGGGCCCAGACCCACCAGAACGATCATTAACGCAGCCAGTGATGACTCCCTCAACATTTCATCAGATGCGTAATAGTAGACATGGGTTGCAAGTGTTTCGAAGTTGAACGGCCGCAACAACAGAGTGACCGGCAGCTCTTTCATAATATCTACAAATACAACCAGTGCAACGGTAAAGAGACTGCTACGCACCATTGGCAGATGTACTCTCCTCATGGTTGCAAGCGCAGAAAAACCAAGTGACCGGGATGCATGATCCATTGAGGGGCTGATCCTTGAGAGACTGGAGTCGATTCCTCCAGTGGCAATGGCCGGGAAACGTACCACATAGGCAAACAGCAATGAAAACATGGTTCCACTAAATAACAGCCCGGGAGAGTAGTTAAACCACTCCTCGAATATCGCATTGATATGGCGATCAACCCCACCAAACAGGATCACCACACCAATTGCAAGAACGGCCCCAGGCATTGCATAACCAATCCCTGCCAACCTGTGTGCAATAGAGGCCCCATATCGATTCTGCTGCCGTTTGCCATAGGAGATAAGCAGACCCACCACAACCGTTATGGTTGATGCTGTCAACGCAACCGATAGACTGTTCCAGGAGTATCTGAGCCACTGAGAATCCAGGCCTGCTGTAACACTCTCCAGCGCGTAGCTTGCAAGAATCAAAAATGGAATGACAAATCCAAACAGGACTGGAACCAGGGCCATCAACAGAGCCAACCATTTACTCCAACCAGACAAGGTGATCAGCTCTATCTTTTTCGGCTATTTGCATTGCTGGTATTGTCTCTGGTGCCGTCGACTAATCTGCTCAATGGCAACCAACAGCAGCACCATCCCCATCAACAGAGTTGCAATCTGTGCGGCACCACCCACATTATTCCGGTTGAGCCAGGTATCGAAAATTCCTGTTGTCATGGTTTCGACCGAGAAATAATCCACCGTGCCGAAATCGTTGAGGGTCTCCATCAGAACCAGCGAGACCCCTACTGCAATGGCTGGGCGTGCCGCAGGTAGCGACACTCTGAAGAAACTCCTCCACACCCCACACCCCAACAGACGACTCAGATTTCTCGGCTGATCTGACTGCTCCAGAAAGGAGGCACATGCCAACAGATAGACATATGGGTAGAGGGTGAGGGTAAACATGGTCATCACCCCACCATGCGATCTGATCTCTGGAAACCAGTAGTCGGATTTGAGTCGCCACTCAAACCACTGCCACAACAGTGTCTGAAGGGGGCCAGCATACTCCAGCAGATCGGTATAAAGATATGCCAGAAGATAGGTTGGAAAGGCAAAAGGCAACAGTAGTGCCCACTGAAAGATACGGCGGGCAGGAAAATGGTAGTGGGTCACAAGCCATGCATTTGCCACCCCCAGAATTGCGCTTGGTACCGCCACACCAACCATGAGTAGAATAGAGCTGGATAGATAACGCGGAAGTGTGGTCGCTACTAGGTGGGTCCAGATATTATCTTCCGGGAAAATCGCCTGCAGAACAACCATCCCAACGGGAAGAACCACCAATAGGGAAATGCCCCAAGTGGTCACCACCCAAGGCATTCGTTGCAAAAATGAATGGTTCAACATCAACATCTAACTGCCAAAATTGACCTCTGCAACCAATTCAGAGGCCACTCTTGAGTACTCTGCTATCTTGGCCAGAGATACAGAATCTGCCTTGAACCTGCCCCCGCTCAGATACTTGGTCACCAGTGGTGAGGTTGGCACACCAATCTTCACCGGGAACTCATGGTTCTCATGCGCATACATGTATTGGGCCATATCTCCAGAGAGCCACTCCATCAACCGAATCGCATTGGCTCGGTTAGGCGCATGTTTCAGTAGAGTTACTCCACTCACGTTAATATGCGCGCCACGATCACCCTGGTTTGGGAAGATCACACGCACCCCTTTTGCCCAGGCTATCTGCTCTGGGTTCTTGCCCCCATTGCCGGTAAACATCTTGCCAAAATAGTAGGTGTTGACAATGGCCAGATCACACTCTCCCGAGTAGACACCTCCTACCTGCGCCCGATCATTCCCCTGTGGTTTTCTACCGAGATTCTTGCCCACACCCTCTAGCCATTTTTTGGCACCTTCACGTCCCAGCGCGCTCACCATGGAAGAGATCTGTGAAATATTATAGGCATGGTTGCCCTTACGCATGCAGATCTTGTACCCAAGATCAGGATCTGACAGCTGCTCATAACTGGTGAGTGCACCCTCTGGAACTCTCTCCCTGGCAGCCATGATCACTCGTGCCCGCTGGGTCAGTACAAACCAATTGCCATCCGGATCACGCAAGTTCTGTGGAATATTTTCATCCAACTGAATGCTGTTGACTGTCTGCAGTAGACCCGCACGCTTCAGTGCCACAAGCCGACTGACATCAACCGTAAGTGCCAGATCAGCCGGGCTGTTCTTACCCTCTGCCTTAAGACGCTCCACCATCCCCTTCTTTACATAAACAGTGTTTACCTTGATCCCCGTCTCTACGGTAAACATATCCAGCATCGGCTCAACCAGATGGGGTTGGCGATAGGAGTAGATATTGACCTCCTCTGCTGCAGAAACAACTCCAGCTGCGGCCAAGCCAACCACTCCAGCAATAAAACCAACCATCCCACTGGTCCGTAAGATTTTCTCTCTATTCATGATCAATACCCATCCATAGCAGTTAAAAAGTAGTGTGTGCCGTAATGATAATCATTCTCGTTGTCAACTGTTTTTTGAATTATCCCTGCCGACAAAAAACCCGATCAACCTTACGGCGGATCGGGCTCTATTTTGGGATCTGTATAATGGTCTGGCCTATGGTTTTTTATCCAGCGAAACACTCTGTGATGTGGGGCAACTTTTGCCCTCAGAGCAGCCGGAACATGCTGATGCCTGTCCCCCAAGACCAAGCGCACGCTTGATGTATCTCCAGAGGTATCCCACGGCAAAGAGCAGTATCACCCCTAAAACAATCAGCTCGGTAACTGTCACCTCACTCATATAACCAGCCTCGCAACCCGCACCACAATCCAGGCCATAATCCAGGCGATTCCCAGCCCCATGGCGATGGAGAAGATGGTCCATCCAGCTGACTGGGTCTCTCTTCTGATCACCGCGATGGTTGCCAGACAGGGCATGTAAAGCAGAGTAAATACCATAAATGCCAGCGCCACCTCCGGTGCCATGCTTCCTGCCATCGCCTCGCGCAGGGTAACGCTCTCCTCATCCACCTCACCGCCGGTGTTGTAGAGTACCCCAAAGGTGGAGACCACAATCTCCTTGGCCACGAATCCGGTCAGCAGGGCGATACTCCCCTTCCAGTCAAAGCCAAGGGGCTCGAAAATTGGCTGAATGGTTCTGCCAATCTGCCCCAGATATCTCTTCTCTTGCTCCTCTGCCGCCTGTGCGTTGGCAAGCGCCGCAAGCGCCTGTTCCTGAGCCTCACCCGTATCCATCTGTTGTTCAATACGATTCTGTTCTGCGGCGTAGTCGACGGTGAGGTCAACATCTTGTGGAAAAGCCTGGAGGAACCAGATAATTATGGAGCCAACCAGAATGATTCCACTCACCTTCTTCAGAAACTCTACCGCTTTCTCCCACATATGGATGATGACTGAGCGCGCAGCGGGGAGGCGGTATGGTGGCAACTCCATCACAAACGGATCGGAGAGCCCTCGGAACATGGTCTTCTTCATCATCCAGGCCGCCCCCATCGCCACCAAAACCCCGGTCAGGTAGAGGCCAAATACCACTGTGCCAGCATAGTCGGTAAAAAATATTCCTGCCAGCAACACATAGACAGGTAGTCGCGCCGAGCAGCTCATGAAGGGGTTGATCAGGATAGTGAGCAGGCGATCCCTCGGGCTCTCGATAGTGCGAGCCGCCATGATGGCCGGGACGTTACAGCCAAACCCCATAAGCAGTGGAATAAAGGCCTTTCCATGGAGACCAATGCCGTGCATGAAGTGATCCATCAGGAAGGCTGCACGCGCCATATATCCGGTATTCTCGAAGAACGAGATAAAGAGGAAAAGGAGCACAATGTTGGGGAGGAAGATGATGATCCCCCCTACGCCGCCAATAATGCCATCCACCAGCAGATCACGAACCATCCCCTCCGGCAGGGCCGTGGTTACGGCGTCCGACAACCATGAGACCCCTGCATCAATCCACTCCATCGGATATTGACCGACAGTGAAGGTGGTCTGAAACATCAGCCACATAAAGAAGAGGAAAAGTGGCAGACCCAGAATCCGATTCAGCAGAAGCTGATCAATCCTACGAGTCATGTTCTGGGTACGGACCGGCCTGGACTGCTGCAGAGTCTCCTGCACCAAACCGTGAATGAAGCCATAACGTCCGTCGGCCAATAGAGTCGGGGAGTCCTCGCCATGGCTCTCCTCCAGTGATGACTGCTCGCTTTTTGCTACCGCAATAAGCTCTCTGTGGTCGTGCTCCTGTGCCAGCACATCTGAGTCACCCTCCAGCAGTTTGATTGCCAGCCAACGGGAGCGCTGCTCCTCCACCTGCCCCGGATGCAGTTGTGCAATATGTTCCCGGGTACGCTCAATCGCCTCCTCTACATGGGAATCATAGGGAACCCGAATCTGTTGGGAGTGGAAACCCTCTTCTGCAATTTGCACAATGGCATCCAGCAGCTCCTCCCTGCCCTCACCGGTACGCCCCACAGTCTCCACCACCAGTGTACCAAGGAGCTGAGAGAAAGTTTTGGTATCAATCTCCATCCCCTGCGAGCGCACCTCATCCATCATATTCAGGGTGATCACCAGAGGCAGATCCATCTCAATCAGCTGCGTGGTAAGGAAGAGATTACGCTCCAGATTCCCCGCATCGACAATATCAACCACCAGATCTGGGGCCTCATCTAGGATATACTCACGGGCTACTCTCTCCTCGACAGTTTTGGAGGAGAGCGAGTAGGTGCCAGGAAGATCAATCAGATTGATGGTCCACCCTTTGTGGGAGACCGTCCCCTCCTTGCGGGTCACCGTCACCCCGGTGAAGTTTCCTACCCGCTGGCGGGCCCCGGTGAGATGGTTGAATATCGTGGTCTTGCCGCAGTTCGGATTACCGGCAAGGGCAATCGTTATGGCTTTAGATCTCGACAATGATCTGCTCCGCCTCCGCATTGCGCAGGGTCACCTGATAACCACGAATAGAGTATGAACGGGGGTCCCCAAAGGGGGCTGTGGAGTCCACTCCAATGGTTGACCCCTTGATAAAACCCATCTCGGTGAGGCGCTGACGCAGTCGATTCTCCCCCTGGATCCGCACCAGTGCACCCTGCTCTCCTGGCTTGAGAGCCGCCAATGTTGCTTCCATACGATCTTATACTTTTATGCTTAATGTTTTTGAGAATTATTACTATTTGTAAATAATAGCATAAAAGATGTGGCCATACAAAACAGGCCAACTCAACTCACTTTAGCTGTTCCCTGAAGTGGCCGAGTGCGGCACGATACCCCTCCGCATCACCATAATCACTATAGTGCCAGTAGCGCGGATGGGGGTGCTTTACCCGTCTAGCATGCTTGATTGGACACCAGTACTGCTCGGTACGGCTTGCGACCTCGCCGATATAGGAAGCCAAGCCATTGGCATAGCTGCAGTAGAGGCAGTTTATTTTTTCCACCGGATTGAGGTAGGCCAGCTGCCCCCGATCCAGCAACAGATAGTCCCGACGCCTGACCCTGCCGATCCCCCACAGGGTAAAACAGATCCACTGATAGATGATTACCGCAAGGTCAACCAGCAGCAGTGGCAGGGTGAGTCCGTAGATAACCGGAATAGAGAGCAGCGAGGTGATTTTTGCCTTGCTGATAAACTGAAACAGTCCAATTCTGAACTGGCGCTGCGACTCCAGTACCTCTCTCTCAAAACGGATCCGCCTCCTGTCAAAATGGTAACGGAACCGTGCCTGCCTCTGCTCCAGATCATTCTCCAGATCCTGCTCCAACTCTATAATCCGGTCCAGTAGCTGAACTATTCTGTCATGCATTTTTGCCTCCTCTCTATCTGAATCTGGACATCTGTACGGGGAGACGCCTTGCCCCCCACTCTCCTGCCGGCCCCTCAAAAAGCCCGGCACACTCTGTTCCACAGCTGGTGCACTCACCTCTATCAGTCAGGTTCCACTCCGAGAGCTCATACCAGTCCCGCCCTATCAGGATCTCGCCGCAGTGGTGGCAGTAGGTGCTCTCCCCCGCCTTGTCATGGACATTCCCGGTATAGGCGTAGTGAATGCCATTTTTCAATGCAATCTCACGGGCACGAGTCAGGGTGGCCTGTGGGGTTGGGGAGATATCCAGCATCCTGTAGTCCGGGTGGAAGGCGGTGAAGTGGATCGGCACATCCGGTCCTAGGCTATCAACAATCCATTGAGTCATCGCATTAAGCTCCTCATCCGAATCATTCTGCCCCGGAATCAGCAGGGTCGTCAGCTCAAACCATACCGAGGTGTGGTGTTTAAGATATACCAGGGTATCCAGCACCGGCTGCAGCGAACCACTACAGAGCTTATGGTAGAAGTCGTCGGAAAATCCCTTGAGGTCGATGTTGGCCCCATCCATCTCCTGGAAGAAATCCTCTCGAGCCTCTCCATGGATATACCCTGCCGTTACTGCAACGGATCTGATCCCCTCCTCCCTGCAGGACCTGGCCACATCAACCGCATACTCCAGAAAGATGACCGGGTCGTTGTAAGTGTAGGCGACACTGCGGCACCCTAACTCTTTGGCAGCTCTTGCGATCATCTGCGGGGTGGCAAAGTCCTGCAGTCGATCCATCTCCCGGGCCTTGCTCATATCCCAGTTCTGACAGAATTTGCAAGTCAGGTTGCAACCCGCGGTACCAAAGGAGAGTACTGCGCTACCAGGCAGAAAGTGGTTGAGCGGTTTCTTCTCTATCGGGTCGATCACAAAACCACTGGAGCGACCGTAGGTGGTCAGTACCACGGCACCGTTACTGGCCATGCGAACAAAGCAGAGGCCACGCTGCCCATCCTTAAGCTTGCACTCCCGTGGACAGAGATCACACTGCACCCTGCCATCTCCCAGGGGGTGCCAATAGCTTGTTGGGTGGTCATCCATGACCACATGCTCCTGCTATTGAGACAGCGCCATAATTTGTACAAATCTTCATACTATTTGCCGTTTCTCTCTTTTCCACTACTATAGTAGATAACCATGAGTGACTATACCCGCTTAACTATAGACGACGACAGGAGCATCTACCAGTGATCAGGGAGAGTGCCGTTGCCGGTACATTCTATCCCGCAGATCCGGCGGAGCTGAGCCGGATGGTGCAGGAGTACCTTGCACATGGGCAACCCTCAACAGTTGTCCCCAAGGCAATTATTGTGCCCCATGCAGGCTACATCTACTCCGGGCCGATTGCCGGCTCCGCCTACCGCTCCCTGCTCCCCCTTCGGGGCGTTGTCGAACGTATTGTGCTGCTCGGCCCCTCTCATCATGTCGCCTTTAACGGCCTGGCCGCATCCAGCGCAACCTCCTTTGACTCACCGCTGGGGCCGGTTCCCATTGATCAGCGGGCGCTGCAGGAGATTGCAGATCTGCCGCAGATCCATACAGTGGATGAGGCCCACCAGCTTGAACACAGCCTGGAGGTGCAGATCCCCTTCCTGCAGGAGGCACTTGGTGACTTTTCACTGCTACCACTGGTGGTTGGCAACGCTGATGCCGAGACCGTCTCCGAGGTGCTGGAGAGACTCTGGGGTGGCCCAGAGACCCTGATCGTGATCAGCTCAGATCTCAGCCACTACCAGCCATACGAGGTTGCTCAACAGCTCGACAGCACAACCTCACGAGCCATAGAGTCACTTGATTACACTGCAATCAACCATGAGGACGCCTGTGGGCAGATGCCGATTGGTGGCCTGCTCCACCTTGCCCGCAAATTATCCCTCCACGCAGAGACCATCGATCTGAGAAATTCTGGGGATACGGCTGGCGACCGTGGACGGGTGGTCGGTTATGGGGCCTATCTCTTCTCCGAGCAGATACGATGAGCACAACCTCGACAGAGAATCGAAAACTGATGCTGGAGCTTGCCCACTCCTCCATTGAGCATGGACTCGACCACGGCTCACCTGCGACAGTTGATCCGCAGGAGCTCCCAGCAGCCCTGCGTCACTCCGGCGCCTGTTTTGTCACCCTGGAGCTCAACCAGCAGCTACGCGGCTGCATCGGATCACTGAAGGCCTACCGTCCACTGGCAGAGGATCTGCTAAACAACAGTTATGCCGCCGCCTTTCAGGATCCACGCTTCCCCCCACTCACCCCGGCAGAGTACCCGCAGACAGCCGTCAAGATCTCACTGCTGACCCCTCCACAACCGATGCAGTTCAACTCGGAGGATGATCTACTGATCCAGCTCTGTCCCGGGGTTGACGGAGTGATCCTCTCCGAACGGGGATACCGCGGCACCTTTCTCCCCTCGGTCTGGGAACAGCTACCCACCCCGAGACTATTTCTGCAGCAGCTGAAACGCAAGGCTGGGCTCCCCAGCGACTACTGGTCAGATAGTGTAAAAATCGAACGTTACCAAACGGAGTTGATTGCCTGATCATCTAACCAGAAAGAATGCATACAAATCGCTATTAACTACTTGTTTCGAGATTGACCACAAGATATTGACATACGCGGATATAGATTCGATAATCATCCGATCACCTATTCCGAGGAGGGGAATTGTGTCAAACCTATCGAACCGTATTCAACGGTTCTCTCTGGCTATTTTGCTGGGACTCTTCACTATCACTACCCATGCCGCTACAGCGGATAAGGTATCTGCCAACCCATCCAAAAACGCAAACAGCAAAGAGATCAGCAAGAAGCTGGCCCCCAACAAGCAGTGCAACAAATGCCATGCAGATGAGGATGAGAAGACCTATATATTGGGTGAGGATGAGGAGGGGCCAGAGGTCTTTATCTATGTAGAGCCGGAACAGTTTGAGAACAGTGTCCACGGGGAGCAACACTGTGTTGGCTGCCATACCAATATCACCCTGAAAAAGGGAGAGCATGAGGAGGAGTTGCCAATTACCGTCAGTTGTGTGCAGTGCCACACCAAGACGATGGAGGAACAGAAAGATAATCCCGACCCCAAATACAAACGACTCCAGGTGGTTATGGATCAAATTAAAACCTATGAAGACTCTATCCACGGCAAGCACACGGGGCCTGATCAATCCAGGGCTAATGCCGCCTGCCATGACTGTCATGATCCACACAACATTGGTACGCTGGGTAGCGAAGCACGCGCCAACCATCGTCTAAGAAACCCTGAGGTTTGCGGCCGCTGCCATGAGAAGCAGAAAGAGGCCTATATAACCTCTATTCACGGAAAAGAGGTGTTAGAAAACCAGAACAGTGATGCTGCTGTCTGTTCAGATTGTCACAGCACACATAACATTGAATCACCAGAGGCGCTGACCCTTATACAGAACTGTGGTAGCTGTCATGAGGATTCTCTGAAGACCTACGCATCCTCCTATCATGGGCAGGTCAACCGGCTTGGTTATACCAATACCGCAAAATGTTTTGACTGCCATGGCAGCCATGCATTGAAGGCAGTGGATGACCCGACCTCTACGGTGCATCTTGATAACCGTCTGGAGACATGTAACCAGTGTCATGAGGATGCACCTGAAGGGTTCCTCAAGTTCTATGCTCATGGCAATGCCAAGGACTATGAGCGCTATCCCGATATATGGATTGTTACCAAATTCATGAACTGGCTGATTGTTGTTGTCTTCCTCTTCTTCTGGACCCATGTTGCTCTATGGTTCTACAGAGAATTCCGTGACCGTAGAGAGGGTAAGGGATATAAACCACCACCGCAGGCACTGATTGCTGCCAAGGGACAGATCTATTTCCGACGCTTCACCACGGCCTGGCGCATTATTCACCTGCTATTTGCCCTAAGCACCATGACCCTGGTGCTGACTGGGTCAACACTACTCTTCTCCCATACAGACTGGGCTCCATTCATCATCGGGCTACTTGGTGGGCCACAGGTAGAGGCAATTATCCACCGTATAGCAGCAGTCACCTGGCTAATGGTGTTTGTAAGCCACTTCCTTATTATTGGCTACAATATTATCACCAGACGCAAAACATTCCGCTGGTTTGGCCCAACATCGATGATTCCAAACTGGCAGGATCTACGTGATATTGTGGCAATGTTCCGCTGGTTCTTTGGCAGGGCACCACGCCCCGACTTTGATCGCTGGTCATACTGGCAGAAGTTTGACTACTGGGCACCATTCTGGGGTGCAAGTGTTATTGGACTCAGCGGCATGGTGCTGTTTACACCAGAGATAACAGCAACCATCCTGCCTGGCTATGTCTTCAATATTGCCACCATCGTCCATGCCGAACAGGCACTGCTGACCATCATATTCCTGTTCACGGTACACTTCTTCAATGTTCATTTCCGTCCGGACAAGTTCCCAATGAGCACAACAATCTTCACTGGGCTAGCACCTCTTGATGAGTATAAACATGAACACAGGCTGGAATATGAGCGCCTAAGGGAGAGCGGCGAGCTGGAGAAATATCTGGTTAGACGTATGCCGAAGGGGATACAGGCCGGATCCAATCTGCTTGCTGTAACCTTGATCTTCTTCGGGCTAACACTACTGACACTGGTAATAATCGGTTATATCAGCATGTCCTAGAGATCCGATATAACCAGGCAGAAAAAACCTCTCGCCCCTGATCAGGTGGGAGCGTTTTCTGCCTAATGGGGATCAAATAATCTCGGCTCTTCTCCGCTTAAATGAGTGAAAAAAGAGATGATGACACAATCCAACTCTA
>CALEHW010000047.1 GCA_937877715.1 uncultured Methylophaga sp.
CTGGACATGTTGGGTAGTCTACCGCAATCTCGCTAATCTTGCAGGCCTGACCCCAGTTATTGTTGGTTCAACACGGGCCATGCGGCACGTAGGTACATCACCATGGACCAGAGTGTTAGCAGCATTGCCACGTAGAGTAGTACCATGCCGACAACGGCTGTCGGGATCTCGCCAATCGGCTCCCGGTAGAGCAGTAGCAGGATGGCAACCATCTGTGCTGTGGTCTTGATCTTGCCGACCATTGATACCGCCACATTGGTGCGGTTGCCCATCTCTGCCATCCACTCCCGCAGTGCTGATATTGCGATCTCACGCCCGATAATGACGATGGCCGGAACTGCCGCCCAGAGGGTCAGCATGTCGCTTACCAGCAGTACCAGTGCTGCTGCCACCATCAGTTTGTCTGCAACCGGGTCGAGGAAGGCGCCGAATGCTGAGGTCTGGTTCAGCTTTCTTGCCAGAAAGCCATCCAGCCAGTCGGTCACTGCTGCGAGCACGAAGATGGCTGCGGCAGCTGTTCTCCCCCACTCGACCGGCAGGTAGAAGGCGATAATGAAGAAGGGGATCAGGATGATCCGCAGCAGGGTTATCATGGTAGGAATATTTAGCTTCATCTCGTCTTGGGGTTGGGGTCATGATCAAACAAGTCAAATGCGCAAGCCTGACCCCATTGTCTCCTTATGTTTCGTGAAATCTATCATAAATCCGCTGTGCAATCTCGAGATTGATCCCGGGAACCGCCGAAAGGTCTTCTACTCCTGCTCTGGCCACCTCTTGCAGCCCCCCAAAGTGGTTTAGTAGCTGTTGTCTGCGTTTGGGGCCCACCCCGGCAACTCCCTCCAGCGGGGAGCGGTTTCTTTTTTTGGCGCGCCGTTGACGGTGGCCGGTGATGGCAAAACGGTGGGATTCATCCCTGATCTGCTGAATCAGCAATAGTGCTGGGGAGCCTGCTGGCAGGGTCTGTGGTGGTGCGCCATTCAAGAAGAGCTTCTCTTGCCCTGCTTTGCGGTCCGGCCCCTTGGCTACACCAAGAGTGGTTACCCCTTCGACCTGAAGCTCTTCAAGCAATTTGCGGGCCTCACTGCACTGTCCGGGGCCGCCATCAATCAGCAGCAGGTCTGGCAGTTTTCCCTCCCCCTTGATTAGGCGTGTGTAGCGTCGCTCCAGGGCCTGGCGCATGGCTGCATAGTCATCTCCCCCGGTGATATCGCGGATATTGAAGCGTCTATAGTCAGATTTTAGTGCTGCGCCATCCTCAAATACCACGCAGGAGGCGACTGTCTCTTCCCCCATGGTGTGGCTGATGTCGAAACACTCCATCCGTTGTGGTAGCTGATCAAGTTTTAGTGCATCTTGAAGTGCCTCTACCCTGGCCACTGCACTGGCAGCATGGGAGAGCCTGGTGCTGAGGGCGAGCTCTGCATTCTCTAGTGCCATTCTCATCCAGCGGGCCCGATCACCGCGGAGCTGGTGGCGGATTGAGACCTTGTGTCCTGTATGTGCAGAGAGCACTTCCTGCAGTAGTTCCAGCTGTTCTGGCCTGCTGTTTAGCAGAATCTCTGAGGGGGCGTGATGTTGCAGGTAGTGTTGGGAGATGAAGGCGTAGAGGAGATCCGCTTCGCTCTTGCCTTGTACATTCTGCGGAAAGTAGCTGCGATTTCCGAGGTTTTGGCCATGGCGAAAATTGAATAGCTGGATGGAGGCGTGACCCCCGTTCATCGCCACTGCTACCACATCGAGATCTCCCCGCTCACCAGTGATGTACTGTTTCTCCTGGATACGTCGCAGGCTGGAGATCTGGTCTCGGGTGCGGGCCGCCTCTTCGTAGTGCAACTCAGCTGCTGCCTGCTCCATCTGTCTGATCAGGTTGTTGATGACCTCGCCACTTTTGCCCTCAAGGAAGAGCACGGCGTGGTCTACATCATGTTGGTACTGCTGCGGGGTGATCAGCTCGGTACAGGGGGCGGTGCAACGCTGGATCTGGTGCTGCAGACAGGGGCGAGAGCGGTTACGGAAGAAGCCATCCTCGCACTGGCGCACCGGGAAGAGCTTCTGCATCAATCTCAGGCTCTCGCGCACCGCTCCGGCACTTGGGTAGGGGCCGAAATAGCGCCCCTTACCTTTTCTGGCGCCACGATGGAATCCCAGACGGGGGAATTTGGTGTGGGTGGATAGGTAGATGTAGGGGTAGCTTTTGTCATCCCGCAGCAGAATATTGTAGCGGGGGCGATGCTTTTTGATGAGATTACTCTCTAGAATCAGCGCCTCATTCTCGGTATGGGTGGTCGTCACCTCGATGGAGGCAACATGTGACATCAGCGCCCTGGTTTTTGGGGCCAATCCGCTGGAGCGAAAATAGCTGGAGACCCGCTTTTTGAGGTTGCGTGCCTTCCCTATATAGAGAATATCGCCATCCGCATTCAACATCCGATAGACCCCGGGGCGTGTGGTCTCTGTTAGGGTTGGCCTCTCCATAAAAATGGATGGTATCATGGCAAACTATGAGTTCCGCAGATAGAAGCCTGAAAAGGCTGCACAAGCTTCTACAGAGCAGCGACACAATATCTGGCAGGCCAGAGCGTTCGCTGCGCCCCAGAAAGGAGCTGCCGGATGATTTTGTCGAGGCCAGTCTGCCGCCATTGAGAAACCTGAAGCCACGTGGAAAGAGCCCCTCATTTTTTCTCTCCAGGGGGGAGGTTTCAGGTCAGCTACTGAAGAGGGCGTACTATATTAACCGGCTGAACCGCAGGGTTATAAATCGGCTTGGGCTCCCCTACTCTGCCCATCTGCGGCTGAGCTCGATTACCACCGCCGGGGTTGCTATTGTCCATGCGGACTCCCCCAGCTGGGCCCAACGTGGGCACTTTCTGCAGCAGAATATTCTTGATCTACTGCATCAGGAGGGGGTTCGCCAGGCTAAACGGGTGAGGCTGAAGGTTCGCTTCTCCAATGAGCCTCCGCAGCGCAGGGCAATCAACGCAAAACAGGTCTCCATCAAGGTTGCGGAGCAGCTCTCCAGCCAAGCGCGCTCCACCAAGGGGGAGCTGGGGCAGTCGATGCAGCGGCTCTCCAATACACTATTGCGCAATAGACAGCGAGGATCGTGAACAGTAGGGTATAATGCCCCCTTTTTCAGAGGGGAGGCGATCCCCGTTTTTCAGGGAAGCAGGCCGATGTCCAAAGCAGAAGATGGCAATACCGTAAAGATCCACTACACAGGAACACTGGAGGATGGCTCCCAGTTTGACTCGTCAGAGGGGAGAGAGCCTCTTGAATTCACTATTGGTAGCGGCCAGGTTATTCCCGGCTTTGACAAGGCCTGCTGCGGAATGGCAGTTGGCGATAAGGTTACCGTAACTCTTGCCCCCGAGGACGCGTACGGTGAACACAACCCGGAGATGATTGCGACTGTTGATCGCTCAATGATGCCTGATGATCTCAATCCTGAGGTAGGGATGCCGATGAATGCATCTGGACCAAACGGTGAGACTCTAAATTTCGTCATCACCGCATTTGATGATGAGACGGTTACTGTTGACGGTAACGCCCCACTGGCCGGCAAGGCGCTCACCTTCGCAGTTGAGATGGTTGAGATTAGCTAAAGAACTCATAGGGTCAGGCTTGCGCATTTGACTATTGTTACGCATAACAATAGTCAAATGCGCAAGCCTGACCCCATAATACATAATAGTCAAATGCGCAAGCCTGACCCCATAATGAGATGAGTCAACTCCAGGATGAGATTGCCAAACGGAGGACGTTTGCCATCATCTCGCACCCCGATGCGGGTAAAACAACCATTACCGAGAAGTTGCTGCTGTTTGGAAAGTTGATTCAGCAGGCTGGTACTGTCAAGGGGCGCGGGTCTGATCGCCATGCGACTTCTGACTGGATGGAGATGGAGAAGGAGCGTGGGATCTCGGTCACCACCTCGGTGATGCAGTTTCCTTACAAGGATCGGATGGTAAATCTGCTGGATACTCCCGGGCATGAGGATTTCTCTGAGGATACTTATCGTACTCTAACCGCGGTGGATTCTGCGCTGATGGTGATTGATGGTGCCAAGGGTGTTGAGCCGCGCACTATCAAGCTGATGGAGGTGTGCCGGTTGCGCACCACCCCTATTCTTACCTTTATCAACAAGATGGATCGCGATATTCGTGACCCTATTGAGCTGCTGGATGAGGTGGAGGAGATACTTAATATCAAATGCGCCCCCATCAACTGGCCCATCGGTATGGGCAAGGAGTTCAAGGGGATCTATCAGCTGGATCGGGATCGCACCATTCTCTACCAGAGGGGTCAGGGTCATACCATCCAGCAGGAGCAGATTATCGAGGGGCTGGATAATCCGGAGCTGGATGAGGCGATCGGCAGTCTGGCAGAGGATCTGCGTGAGGAGTTGGAGCTGGTTCAGGGGGCGAGTCACACATTCAACCTGGATGAGTATCTTGCCGGGGAGCTGACCCCAGTCTATTTTGGTACCGCGCTGGGTAACTTCGGGGTAAAGGAGATGCTGGATGGCTTTGTTGAGATTGCCCCCACTCCTCAACCACGTGACACCGAGAATCGCACAGTCACTCCTGATGAGGAGCAGTTCACTGGTTTTGTCTTTAAGATCCAGGCCAATATGGACCCAAAGCATCGTGATCGCATCGCCTTTATGCGAGTCTGTTCCGGCAGTTTTCAGCAGGGGATGAAGCTACGCCATAGCCGCATCAATAAGGATATTGCGATCCCCAATGCCCTCACCTTTCTGGCTGGTGATCGATCTCACACAGATGAGGCGTGGCCAGGGGATATTATCGGGATCCATAACCATGGCACCATCCAGATCGGGGACAGCTTCAGCCAGGGTGAGCTGCTACGCTTTACCGGCATCCCCCACTTTGCCCCGGAGCTGTTCCGTCTGGTTCGTCTCAAGGATCCACTAAAGAACAAACAGCTACAGAAAGGGCTGAAACAGCTCTCTGAGGAGGGGGCGACCCAGCTCTTTATGCCGCTCAACAATAACCATCTTATCCTCGGGGCGGTTGGCATACTGCAGTTTGATGTGGTTGCCCACCGGCTGAAACATGAGTACAAGGTTGAGGCGATCTACGAGAACGTTTCGGTAGCCACCGCACGCTGGGTTGAATGTGAGGATGGAGTTGAGCTGGAGCGGTTCAGAAAGAGAAGTAGTGACAACCTGGCAATAGATGGTGGAGGCAATCTGACCTACCTGGCGCCAACCAGAGTCAACCTTGATCTGACCATAGAGCGTTGGCCCAAGGTTGGATTCCACGCCACAAGAGAGCACTAACACTCTTCTGATGTTTTCTCTCTGCTAGCTGTTGCCAATTTTTCAATAGATAATGGGTGCGGTTGGATTGTAATTAAATGCATATATTGGCCTATTCACACATTCTATTTTACTATTCAACGTTTTTCTTTATAATGGGCTGCAAATGTTGAGGAGCAACCGCTCTGATTCAAATTTTTTAACCATTTTTTAGTTTTTTAAATTTAAAGGAAAATATCATGAAAAAGATTATTGCTACTATCGCCCTCGTTGCTTTTGCTTCTAGCGCTTCTGCTTTCTTCGGTGGGTCTGATGACAACCAGTCTGGTTACGGAACTGGTGCTGCTGATGGTGCTTTCGACGGAAAGGGTCGTGGTGCTGGTAAGGGAAATGCTGACGCAGAGGGTAACTTCAGCATGACTATCAATGCTTCTGGTAAGGGTTCTTCTAACATGGAAGCTGACATGGACGCTGCTGAGAATGCTCGCATGAACGGTACTACTGACGTTCGCACTGAGAACACTCCTGCTTATGCTTATGCTCCTGTTGCTAAGTAAGTAGTTAGAAGTAAGTATCTAAAAAAGGCCCCGATGCACTATCTGCATCGGGGCCTTTTTGTTGAACAAAATCCGTTTTGGGGTGGCGATTCGGGGTGTAATCTCGTAGAATTGCGTCCCTCTGGAGAGGTGACAGAGCTGGTTGAATGTACCGGTCTTGAAAACCGGCGTAGGTTAATAGCCTACCCAGGGTTCGAATCCCTGCCTCTCCGCCAATTGGTTTTACTTTTCAGTATGCTATCCACTTCATGTTGAAATTCAGGGGAACAATCCCCATGTTATATGTTCTAATAGCAGACGATTTTATTTTTATTGAGGAAAATCATGAACCCAGTTGAACAGACGCTTACTCGTGGCCAGGAATCTACCCTTGCCACCAACAAGGTAATCAAGAGCACCTATACTCTATTATCAGCCACACTCATCTTCAGCGCCCTGATGGCTGCGCTATCGGTGGTGATACAGACATCACCAGGGGTTAGCCTAATGTCCTCGCTGGGGGCTCTGGGGCTGATCTGGATGGTTTTGCCACGCACTGCCAACTCCACCAGCGGGCTTGGGGTTGTATTTGCCATTACTGGTCTTCTTGGCTTTGGCCTTGGACCTATGTTGACCCAGTATCTGAGTCTTCCTAATGGTGGTGAGCTGATCGCAACAGCATTTGGTGGAACCGGCATTATCTTCTTGGGGCTCTCTGGTTACGCTTTGACTACCCAGAAGGATTTCAGCTTTATGGGCGGATTCCTGATTGCTGGGCTACTGATGGCGCTGGTGGTTATGCTGGCAAATATCTTCTTTGCCATTCCAGCACTCTCACTGGCAATATCCGGAGTAATTATCATGTTGATGAGTGGATTCATCCTCTACGATACCAGCAGGATGATTCATGACCCTAACGCCAACTACATCATGATGACGGTTGGCCTCTATCTGAACATTTTCAACCTGTTTATCCATCTGCTCCATATTCTGGGCGCAATGAGGGATAGGTAAGATTTGCCGTAAGCGCTGACGATTGATAAGCCCCGAACCTTCGGGGCTTTTTTCATCATAATCGCCCAGCCTCGCCCCGCACAGAGAGAGGCCAACAACCTGGAGAGACAATATAATGGACTGGATGAAGATTGGGTCTGCCCTGCTGCTATTGATGATGATTGTATATATCTTCCCCAGGGCACGACAGATGATGACCAACAGCCCAAAGGCAGAACCTGGGGAGTGGCGCAGCGCTCTACTCCCCATAGCCGCAGTGGTGCTGTTTGTGATGATTTTGATAGCTCTGGTCTGATGAGGTTCTGAGGGTATAATGGAGCAGACCATGACCGAGATGAGTTACTACGATGCAGTCTGCAGAATGATTGAGCTCAATGTCGACCCCGAGTATATGGAGGGGTGGATGGGTGGATATCTACGCAACCCTCACCGCGAGGAGCGGGAGATCACGCAGGAGTACTCATCAGGCTTTGAGGATGGGCTGGAGCGCGACACCCGCCACTTCTGCAGCTGGGTTATTCCACTTAATCACTAACTATTGATAGCCTCACAAGCGGCGGCACCCTCCTGCAGGCAGCGCGCTCAGGCACATCCATGTGGCGCTCGTCTGTGGCCGTCCTGGCCACAGACGGCTGCCCGCAGGAGGGTGTCGCCACTTGTGATGTGAGGGGGTTACCCCAACTCAACTCCGACAAGTCCCTCAATAGATTTTTTCAGTGTACCGATAGCCTCCGGGGCCTCTATCTCCATGATCTGATCGATAACCCAGCGGTTGTCCTGATCATCACCCATAATTAATCCCACCCTGTCTCCAAGGTAGCGTAGAAAGGGGTAGCTGGGGCCATCATCACCATAGCTGAATTCAGCGTAGTCGGAACCACGCCCATTGATGAGACCAACCAGATCGGTGCGCTCCGGCCCCTGCTCTGGCAGATCCTCGTAGTTGTCCAGAACAATATCCAGCAGGCGATAGGCCATGGCGCCGATAAACTGGGCACGCATCTCGGGCTCCATGGAGTCGTATAGCAGACGATCAGTGACCTGGAGCAGAAAGATCAGAATCTCCGTCATCACCTCCAGCCCCTGTGCTTTGGAGGTGAAATGGAACTTCTCATCCTGCAGGTTTCTTACCGCCTTCAGCGAGAACTTCCAGCAGTTGTAGGCCAGTGACCCTGCCAGCTCACCAATTTCATGCTTATCCTCCTTGTGCCACTTATGGGCGATCCTCATGAAGGCCATGGCTATTTTCTCTTTTTGGCTTGGGGGCTGTAGGTTGGGTCGTTGGGATTGATAACAATCAGATTCATCTCACCGCTATCCATCTCCACATAGTCCAATGTTGCATCCTCCAGGTAGTCTCGCAGCTCTTTATTGATGAATACCTTTACCCCACCAAAGCTGAAATCGAGATCACTCTCTCTCATCTCATCAAAGCCTATTCCATAATCATATCCGCCATCCGGGGCCTTCTTGATGGCAATCCTGAGACCCAACTCATCCTCGATAGCACCGCTATCCATGGAGAGGCGGATGAATTCAAGTGCATTTTCCGTAACTGTGATCATCTTTCTTCCTTGTTAAGTCTGTTTTTTATCTCTCTGACGCGAGTGACGAACTCTTTAACCCAGGGATTTTGTCTGGTATTCCTCTGGTGAACATAGCTTGCCAGGAGATTTTTGTAAACAATTCCATCTCTCTTCCCATCAATGCCAAAACCACGGTTAATGGTGTAGATAAACTCGACATCATCCGGCAAATTTTCAATCGATGAGTAGTGAAACTCATGAGCAGGAGTGTCGTGTTCCTCACCCTTGCGCTGAAAACGGGCATACCCCTTGCCTTGTGGACGCTTGTGCATCTGACAGTCACCAGCAACCGCACCTACCATCTGGTGAGAGTGGCCGTCCCAGCTGATCTGACGGGAGAGGTACATCAGCCCTCCACACTCCGCGTAGACTGGAAGGCCAGACTCAATGGCATCCCTGATCTCTTTGCGCATGGAGCTGTTCTGCTCCAGCTGTTCCATGTGGGTCTCGGGAAAACCTCCGCCGATAAAGAGCCCATCAACAGTAGGCAGGGTCTGGTCGTGAAGCGGGCTGAATGATATCAACTCAACCCCCTGCTGGCGAAATGCCTCGAGATCGGTCGCATAGTAGAAGCCAAATGACTCATCCCTGGCAACTCCTATCCGTAGTGTTGGGGATGGGATATCTATTGGTGCCTCATATTGTGGTAATGATGCAGACCCATCGTCCTCTCTTGAGAGCTCCAGTATCCTGTCCAGATCCACCTGGGCCTCAATGGCCTTACGTATGGTCTCAATCTTGTTGCAGGCCTCATGAGCCTCATTACTGGGAACCAGCCCCAGATGACGCTCTACAATCTCCAGATCAGGGTGACGCCTTATGGTTCCGAGAATAGGGAAATCAGTATAGTGCTCAACCACCTTCTGTAGTTTTTTCTCATGGCGGCTGTTACCAGTCTGGTTGAGAATGACCCCGGCAAAATCGATCTGCAGGTCAAAATTCTGATAGCCAAGCAGTAGCGGGGCTATTCCACGGGTAATCCCGTTAGTATTGATTACCAGCACAACAGGAAGCTGCAGAAGTTTTGCCATTGCCCCATTGCTGTCACTGCCATCGGTGGAGAGGCCATCAAACAGCCCCTTGTTCCCCTCTATGAGGGCGAGATCTGCATCTCTGCGCTCACCGTGGTAGATAGAGAGGATCTCCTCTCTCTCCATTGTGTAGAAGTCGAGGGTATGACAGGGAAGTCCTGAGGCCATAGAGAGCCACATCGGGTCGATATAGTCTGGGCCCTTCTTGAATGGGGATACAGAGAGGCCCCGTGCAGCATATGCTGCACAGAGGCCTAGAGTTACGGTTGTTTTCCCTGAAGATTTATGGGCTGCAGAGATGTAGATCTGCTTCAATGGCAGGCTGTTCCACGCTTAGGCTGGAACCTCAGTGACGTTCTCTGTGTGCTCGGCATCAAGATTTTCTGGCACCAGGCGCAACATCTTGATTGCAAACAGGAAGAGTGCAACAGCAACGGCAACTCCACCAAGCCCTAACAGAATTTCTGGCAGTGATGGACTATAACTATTGACCACACCCTCATTAAAGCTACTGCTCACCTCTTTACCTGGGAACAGCACCAATGGGAAGGCCTGACCACCAACCACGATACCGTAAATATGTGCAATACCACCAATTATGACCAGTGATGATGCAGCAATAAGTGATCTGATGTTATAACGAAACGCGGGATGGTAGATCAACACCAGAGGTACAACTCCTCCCAGCAGAACCTGAACAACCCAAAACAGGAAGGTGTAGACTCCGCCATCCATCAGAATAAAACGCTCAAAATCACCATGCTCTGCAGCGTAGAGATTGGTCAGATGGAACACTACGGTAAAGTAGAGTACCGCAGCCACAAATACGCCAAACAGGTTATTCAGCCGCTCTATAAGATCCGCACTAATGGAGCGATCGGTATAACGGTAGGTTCCAATCAACAGAATCATGAAGATTGCCTTACCGAAGGCGAATGACATAATAATAAACATGGGGGCCATGATTGCCGCATCGTAACCCTGCCTTGCTGATAGGAAACCAAAGATTGATCCAGTACCTGTAGTAAGCACAAGTCGCCAGATAAATGCTGCTGTACCAGCCTTACGGGTATGTTTATGCAGCTTTGGATCAAACATACTCCAAAGATAAGCAAGAACAATCACAAAGAACCCGGAGTACAGGATAATATTCCACGCAAAAATGGACTTAAAATTGTAGTTAGTTACCGCAGTAATCATGCGATCTGCACGCCCCAGATCGAGCAGTAGAACCACAAGTCCACCAGCCAATAGTGTCAATGCCAACATGGCTGACATTCTTGCTAGTGGTTTATAAATTTTCTGGTTAAAGACTGATGATATCGAGGCAACATTCAATGCGCCTGATGCAGCAACAATAAGAAAAATTGCAAAAACATGAGGCATTCCCCAGACAACCTGATTATTCATCCCGGTTACATGATGGCCACTATGCTCCATATATAGAAATGAACCTGCCGCAAGGAGGATGAAAAACCCAAGAGCCCCCATCAAACCCCAGTACCCAAGGCTACGACCCTCTATTCCACTGTAGACGACTCTTTTCATCTTTATTTTCCTTAAATCCCGCTGTAACGGATACTTGGGTTTAGCCCAAGATCGGCGCGAATCTGGGTGGAGTCAACCTCTGCCAGTTTCTTGGAAATATCGCTATTGGGATCATTCAGATCACCAAACATCATTGCACCACTGCTGCATTTTTCAACACAGGCGGGCTGGTCGCCATGATCAACTCTATGCACACACATGGTACATGCCTCAACTGTTCCCTTGCCACGAGGTGAGTTACTCTTCTGGTCATGCAGTGACTCATGGACAAAGGAGCGTGCCTTGTAGGGACAAGCCATCATGCAGTAACGGCAACCAATACAGATATGTTTATCAACCAATACAATTCCATCTACTCGCTTCATCGACGCACCAGTTGGGCAGACATCTACACAAGCAGGGCTTTCACAATGCTGACACATCATAGGTAGCTGATTGGTATGACCGGTCTGCTTATCACGGATAGTTACGGTACGAATCCACTGCGCCTTCTGTTGTGGATTGGATAGTGATTCATCACTTGAACCATCTCCCCAACCATTCTCCTGCTGACAAGCAGAAACGCAGTCGGTGCATCCATCTGTACACTTGTTGGTATCAACCAGCATACCCCAACGCTTGCTGCTACTTGCACCATGTGGCTGATCCTGATTTGCCTGGGCAATAGTCATCAGGGTGATTCCTGGGGCAATCACTGCAGTTGTAGCGGCAGCCTGACCCAGGAAGTGACGACGTGATTTGTTATGGTCTTGACTCATTTTGCTGCCCTCTTCACGGAATCAGGCGTTGTTGCGTGACACTCAAAGCAGTCTATACTTACAGACGTAAAAGCGTGGCAACTACTACAGAATTGGTTCTCCGCATTGATCGCAACAGTGTTGCCATGATCATCCTGCTGAACATGACACTCTACACATCCCTTGATGCTGCCATCTACTGAGCGGATTCCCTGACGTAACGTGCGATCACGATCATGTTGCAACAGCTCCATATGGTTGCGTCGCATCCATGATGTCTCCCGCACACAAGAGTCCCCTGCGTTTGGGCTGATAGATGATCTTACCCCATCGCGGTCACCACTCTGAGCGATCGAGGCATAACCCATCAATGAACCCAGAACCAGTGCCACTACTGTGACACGCTGCCTTGAAATCTGTTTTAACATTTGTGACAACATCACATTCAACCTCTGGTTGTGGTATTTACTCACCGAGTCCCATCTGGATATAACCTGTTGGACATACATCCTCACAGATATTGCAGCCAATACACTTGGAGTAATCTGTATCTACATAGCGACCAATGGCACTCTCATTCTTGCGAACCCTGAATACTGCCTGTTGAGGACAGAAGATAATGCAGTTATCGCACTCAAAGCACATTCCACAGCTCATGCAGCGCTTAGCCTCTGCAATCGCAGCATTCTTGTCCAAGCCAATCATGCGCTCTTCAAAGTTCTGCAGAACTGCGTCGGAATCAACCTCCTTAAAGCTACGGTGGTTGCGTGGAGTGCTTTCAAAATGACCCAGGAACAGCTTCTCATGGGTAATTACCGAAGCAAAAGAGCGATCCTCATAATTATGAATTGCAAATTTACTGCTATCGGTACCACGATGTCCGTCCTCTTTCTCCTTGCCATCTCCCTCTGGCTCGAAGTGCTCAGGATCAAGGCCTGCTCTCTCCAGTTGCTCCATTAGCTGGAAGTGATGTACATCAACTTTTGGTCGAACCGAAAGTTCCTTATCCTTCAAATACTCATTAATGGACTCAACCGCAACTGATGCCTGTCCAATTGCTGTAGTAAGCAGGTGTGGGCGAACAATATCACCAGCAACAAAGTGTCCTAGCTTACCCTTTACCTCATAATTCTTGGTTGCATTAATAAGGCCACGACCATTATCAAGATCCTCATAACCAGTGAAGTCGCCAGTCTGGCCAATTGCTGATGCAATAAGTGAGCACTCAAGAATCTCTTCCGTACCCTCGATAGGCTCTGGCTTACCAGATTCGTAGCTGAGATGTATAACCCTCAGTCCTGTGGCGCGGCCATCTGCATCGACAACTACCTCAACAGGACTAAGTGAACCACGGATTTCTACACCCTCACGCAGTGCATCATCAATCTCGTGCTGTGCTGCACTCATATTCTCGATCGGCTGACGAGAGATAAGCAGAACATCGGCACCCTCACGAGCTGCAGTATCTGCAACATCATGTGCAGTATCACCCATAATGATGCGCTCTGGACGATCGTTATCATGAGCTGTATCAATGTGTCCGATTCGGCGAGCAACAGAAGCAACGTCAATAGAGGTGTCACCACCACCAACTACAACCACCTTGCCGGATACATGTTTCAGACGACCTGAGTTAAATGCGCTAAGGAAGGCAACACCAGTAATACAGTTTGGAGCCTCTGCACCATCAATAGGTAGTGGACGGCCAGCCTGAGCGCCAATTGCCCAGAAAATAGCATCAAACTCTTTCTCAATATCCTCTAAAGAGACATCGGTTCCAACACGAGTACTGAGACGAAGCTCAACACCCATATCAGTAATACGTTTGACCTCGCCTGCCAGCATCTCACGTGGGGTACGATATCCAGGAATACCATAGACCATCATTCCACCAAGGGTGTCATGATCATCAAATACGGTTGCACCATGGCCGATCTTACGAAGCTGATAAGCGGCTGCCAATCCTGCTGGGCCGCCACCGATAATGGCAACCTTCTTTCCGGTATCCTCGCCAGACTCAAAACCGAGCTCATTCTCTAGAGCACTATCACCGATAAACTGGTCAATAGAGTTGATACCAACAAAATCCTCGACCTCATTACGGTTACAACCATCCTGACATGGTGCAGGGCAGACGCGCCCCATGGTTGATGGGAAGGGGTTTGCCTTTGAATAGAGACGGAATGCATGCTCCTCCATAGAGACGCCCTCAGGTGGGGTATCAATGCCACGAACGATATCCAGCCAGCCACGAATATCATGCCCTGAAGGGCAACTAGCCTGACAAGGCGGAGTCTGGTTAACGTAGGTAGGACACTTATGGGTCCAGCTCGCCTGCCAGATCATCTCATCATTATCATAGAAACGTCCAAACTCCTCACGAGGATAGTCCTCATAACGTCGGAAATTCATCTCTTTGTTCATCTCATCACTTGGCGTTGCCATTATCAGATGCTCCTATCTATATCTATCTATTAAATGTTAATCGTTGTTCTCAAACACCAATGCATCACCCACTAACTGGTGGACACTGGTAATCATGTGCATCGGCATATCGTAGTAAGGTAGCACCTTGCTGAACTGGCTCTTGCAGATTGCACAGATCGCAGCCAAGGTATCTACTCCCTCTTCATCAAAAACCTTCTTCAGTGCATTCATGCGGGGCATTGCCCCCTTAACACGTAACTCCATAAGATCATCGGTCAGCAGACCACCGCCACCACCACAACAGAGGGTCTCCTCATACATTGTGGAGCCATCCATCTCTACATAATTATTGACTACACCCTTGATCACCTCACGAGGGAGAATAAACTGTCCACGCTCAATATTACCCATACCAGATCCACGCGCCACATTACATGAGTCATGGAAGCTAACAGTACGGTGATCATTGGCAGACTTGTCTATATTCAATACGCCACGCTGCATCAGGTCATAGGTAAACTCGACGATGTGCTGGGGGGCGGGATAGCGTGGATCAAGCTGTTTCTGCAGCATCTGTGCATATTTGTCATCCGCGGCTGCACCATGTCCTGTACCGGTAAGGGTGTTCCAGAAACTATAGGCAACACGCCATGCATGTCCACACTCACCGACAATTATCCGCTTCACACCCAGATCAAGGGCTGCAGTACGGATACGCTCCGCAACCTTCTTCATGGTTGCGTAGTTACCAATAAACATTCCGAAATTTGCGCCCTCAGAGGCGTATGAACTCATGGTCCAGCTGATTCCAGCCTGATGGAAGACCTTGGCATATCCCATAAGGCCATCAATATGAGGCTCAGCAAAGAAGTCAGCTGATGGGGTGATTAGCAGCACATCTGCGCCCTTCTCATCGAGAGGCATGCGAATCGGTAGACCGGTCTCATCCTCCAGATCCTCTTCAAGGTCTTCCAGAGTTGCTTTCAGTGCAGGGCCGGGAAGACCAAGATTATTGCCAATCTTCAGTACCTTGCCTAGAATTTCATTGTCATATTTCTGACCATAACCAACTGCATCAAGAATATCTCTGGCAGCCATTGTGATCTCTGCGGTATCAATACCGTATGGGCAGAAAACGGAGCAACGACGACACTCTGAGCACTGATGGAAGTAGCTATGCCACTCATCAAGAATCTCACGAGTCAGATCACGCGCACCAACCAGGTTAGGGAAGAATTTTCCGGCAAAGGTAAAGTAACGGCGGTAGACACTGCGTAGCAACTCCTGACGAGCCACTGGCATATTTTTTGGATCCGCTGTGCCGAGGAAATAGTGACACTTGTCTGTACAGGAGCCACAATGGACACAGATATCCAGGAACAAGCTAAAGCTACGAGAGGTCTTTTTCAGATCCTCCATCTTTGCAATTGCCTGATCATGCCAATCCTCAACCAGTTCACCAGGGAAGTTTAGTACTTCCTGATGGTCTGGCTTGGCCACAAATGGTGAGGAGTGAGCCATTGACCCCTCCTGCAGCACCGGAATCTCTACATACTCTGTAAGCTCTGGAGCCTGAATTTCTACTCTAGCCACAATTATTTCTCCATCTCTGCTGCCCAGGGAGCGACATGCCGCTTCTCACGTGAATCATCGATCTGATTCCGTGTAGGGCTAAAGAAGATACCAGGGGCGTGCATCAATTTACTGATTGGAAAAATCACCATCAACAAAATAACCAGCGAAAGATGGATAACCAGAATTGGGTCTGTCGGCATCTCATGAGACAGATCAAATGAGATTACCCCCAACATAAATTCCTTCAGGGCAACAATATCGGTATGGAAATACTGAGTCATTGCCATCCCACTAACAGTAATCCCAAGAAGCAGCAGCAACATCAGATGATCTGATGGAGTACTGATATAGCGAATCCGCTCCACAATAAAACGACGTGCCCAGAGCCCACCAAGACCGGCAATCATGGCAAAACCTGCATATTTGCCGAAGGGTTGAACTATGTTCACCCAGAACCATGCAGACTCCTGAAAATAACGGAAATGACGTGCAAACACCAGGAACAGTGCCATATGGAACATCCAACCAAAGATCCAGATCCACTTATTGGATTTGAACAGGCTCTCAAACAGCACAACCTCACGGGCCATACGGTAGACCATTCCTGTCTGTGTTCTAGGTGCAGGCATGGTAGGAATTTTGAGCGGAGCCGGTGTGCGCCAGTAGACAACGACTCTCAGTGCGACGCCAATCACTAGAATGGCAGTGGCTACATAAAAAAGTATGGCAAACAGTTCAGTTAACATACGCCTATCGCCTCCGCGATAACATCTCTACAGGTGATTACGGTACAAAATCAGAAGATAACAGCTAGACTAAATCCTGAATAAATTATTACTCAGATTGCCGACTGTAGGGTTCCAGTGCAAGGCAGAAAATGTAAATTTATCTTGATGCCCGTGGGTACAAGTGTAAATGATCATTTTCAAACGCCGCAATGGGGCGCTACAGTCGGTAAGCTGAGTAAGAATTTTAGATACAGCCTGTTGGCTTGGGTAGCCCACCAATCTTACAAGCCTGCTTTGCTGGACCATATGGGAACAGCTCGTAGAGATACTTGCTATTACCCTTGTCCTTGCCAAGCTTCTTACCAATTGCCTTGGTCAGTACACGTACTGCAGGGGCAATCTGATACTCGTCATAGTACTCACGCAAGAAGTCAATGACCTCCCAATGTGAATCAGTCAGTTCAACCTCTTCAGTCTCAGCCAATGCTGTTGCAATTTCCCTATTCCAGTCATTGATATCAGCGAGGTAACCTTCCTCATCTACTTCAACTTCACTTCCGTTTACGTCCATACTTGGCATAACGTCTCTCCTAAAAAATATACGAAAAAATAAAATCTAAAAACCTGTTATCTATACCCAGGATTGAACCCCGTCACCATTGGCGACAAGATCAACAAAATCTGGGTAGTCAATAAGATCAATTCCATCAACCAGATTACCCTCGATTCCTCGAGCAGCCACGTCACTTTGTAACGCCACAACCTTTGCCCTGGAGAGCTGATCCTCAACTGAACTGCCTTTCAGTGCTGCGTAGACACCATCCTCAATCAGCAGGACCGTACTACTTTCAGCAGCATGGGCCATACAAGAGGTAAATGAATCCTTCTCGAAAGGCGACTTGTTTACAATATGTAGCATAATTTAATCCCCTTCTATCCTAGAAACTGAGAACCACTTCACTCTCTTCCATGAGATCACGAACCTCATCAGCAGAGACAAGATGCATAGATGATTTTTCAGCCCAATCATCATCCTCATCCTCATAGGTAAGTGCCATCAGATCATCCATGGTCATACCACGAGCCTCTAACGACTCTTTTTCAACATAGATCTTGTTAACATCATAATCACCCAACGCGTTGAACGTTGGTGAGAAGTTCTTCATTCCTGAAGCTTCACTATTTTGATCCTTCTTCAGCTGAAAAACGCCATCATCCATAAATACCAGGCTTACATCCTGATCAAAAGCTGCACCAATCAGAACCACCTCAAGTGATTCCAACGCATATACAGTTCCGTAAGGGGCTCTACGATTCACATAGAGAAACTTTTTAATATCAGACATTTGTGCTTCTCCTATTAATCACCAAAGACAACTAGACGATCAGACTGAACCCCAGCCTCAATCAGCTGACCAAGACCAGAGATGCGAAAACCATCCATGATATTGGTCGCATCCTTGCCATTACGCTCTGCCTCACCATCGTCCACAATGCCGCGACGCTGGGCTGCTGCAACACAGATCACCAGATCAAGCTCATGCTCCTTGGATAGATCACTCCAGCGCTGCTGAACATTACGATCATCCTGTGGCGGGGTTGCCAGACGGGTCCCGTTGTTTACACCATCGTGGTAGAAGAAGACACGAAAAATCTCATGTCCCTTCTCCAATGCTGCCTTTACAAAATTATAGGCACTATCAGAGGCCTGATGCTGATATGGCCCCTCATTTACCTGAACTGAAATTTTCATCTAAACAATCCTTTTTAATACTTAAAAAACAGGTTAAAGATTCTTGTTACAATAGAATCAGAAACGGATATGTGTAGAGGCATTCAGTCTGGCAGTTGCGCCACGCCAGGTATCAATATGGTATTTAGTGAATGGAAGACCTGTCTTCTCAAAGAATGCTGGCCAGCCAATACGCTCAGCCCACTCACCCATACGCTCCCAATCTCTCGCATCCTCTTTGTAGACTGCAAGAATCTTCTTGACCACAGCGCCAACCTCGGGCCAGCGTGGAGGATTGTTGGGAAGGCCAGCTGCAACCAGCTTGTGGAACATCGGCTTGCTACGTGCGTTGGAGTGTTTGCCACCAACCCAAACAGCCAGCTTGGAGTGCTCAGGATCATTGATCAACATTGGAGGACATGGTGGGAAGCATGCACCACAGCAGACACATTTCTTCTCATCAACCTCAAGTGAGGGCTGACCATTTACCACTGCTGGACGAATCGCCGCTACTGGACAACGTGCCACAACAGTTGGGCGCTCACAGACGCCGGAAACCAGATCATGGTTAATTTTTGGTGGCTTGGTATGCTGAATATTGATTGCAATATCGCCTTGGCCACCACAGTTGATCTGACAGCATGAAGAGGTAATCTTCACACGATTAGGCATCTCTTCACGAATAAATTCTTCATGCAGCTCATCCATTAGGGACTTAACCGCACCAGATGCGTCAGTTCCAGGAATATCACAATGCATCCAACCCTGGGTATGGGAGATACTTGTAATGGAAGGTCCGGTTCCGCCAACAGGGAATCCCTCTTCATTCAGGCGCTCAATAAGTGGTGCCACACGGCTCTCATCCTTACAGAGGAACTCAGCATTATTACGCACAGTAAAGCGGATATAACCATCACTAAACTCATCAGCAATATCTGCCAACATGCGAATAGTGTATAGATCCATCTGACGCTGGGTACCACAACGGACACTCCAGATCTCATCACCAGATTTGGCAACATGGTGAAGTACGCCAGGACGAGGGCGATCATGGAACTTCCATGCTCCATAGTTCTCTTTCATGATTGGGTGCATAAACGGTATTGCGCTTGGTACACCAGTCTCCTCCGGCATGCGGGGTGCTTCTGCCATAATTCTTCTCCAATTACTCTATTGTTTTAACTCAATAAACTCTTAAGATTGCTTTACGCGCTCTCTCTTTCTTCCCACTTGGCCACCTCGTCATCCCAATCATCCATACGGACATATGGGGTTGTACGCGGCACAGAAACCATATTGGGATCAATCTCCAGATCCATCCCCTCTAGGTAAGCAGGCAGACCAATACGTTCGATCATCTCACCAGAGCGCTCATGCTCCAGGGCATTCTCTGCAAAGAAGTCTACATGGTCACCACAGATCTCGAGGAAACGCTCCTTGTCTTCCTCAGTCTCCAACCTCATGAATGGAACAATAACGTTACCGAAGAGATCTCCAATCTTCAGGGTACGCTTACCACCCATCAGAATAGTGACTCCCTTGTCATCACCCTGGGCAAGAATGGCATCTCCATCCTTACCAACATACTTTTGGCTCTGTGAAGAGACAACGTTGATACAGTGCATACACTTAACACACTCTTTATTAGTTATTTCAAGAGCTGTATCCTCACCCATGCTCATGCACTGTGTTGGGCAGCGACTGATAATGTTATCAGTGACATACTTAGCGCCCTTATCTGCAACAAATGCCTTCCACCCGTCTTGGTTAATCTTGATGTCATCACGCCAGGTACCAATCACTGCCATATCGGCACGCTGAATGGCGTTAGTACAGTCATTTGGACAACCAGAGAACTTCCACTTCATCTTGTATGGAAGTGCAGGACGGTGCATGTCATCGAGGAACTCATTAATTGTGGCCTGCAGGAGGTCACCTTCATTGTAGCATGACTGCTCACAGCGGGCAGCGCCAACACAGGATGCCGCAGTACGGACAGCTGGGCCTGCACCACCGAGATCAAAACAGAAGTCTTCAACACCAAGATCCTTAAAGGTCTCAGTATCATTCAACTTATCAAACGCAACCTGTACACCATCTGTATCAGTACCCTGAAGCAGAATGTCGCCAGACTGGCCATGCAGGCACATAAGACCGGTTCCAGTTTCACCCCAGACATCACACATTTTTCTGAGAAGATCCGAAGTATAGTGCAGACCCGCAGGTGGCATGATACGTACTGTATGGAACTCCAGCGCATCGGGATACATGGTCTCGCCACTCTCGTTCTTCAGCTCAGAGAAGCGGGGAATGATACCGCCACCATAACCGATAACACCTACAGTACCGCCCTTCCAGTAACCGCGACGGTTAACGAAGGATTGCTCCAGGGTACCAGTAACGCCACGCATCATCTTACTGTGCTTGGTATCTGATGCCGCAATACGTTTCAATGAACCAACATAACTTGGCCAAGGACCATTTTCCAGCTCATCAAGGTTAGGGGTTGGAATATCCAGCTCAGGGATATTTGTATTCAGCTTGGTCTTCTCTGACATTTGTAAGGCGCTCCTTAACGTTTACCAGTCAATCACTTTCTCGTTATGCTCGTCGCCCGCCTCCAGCACAATCGGCTACAGGGACAACAGATAGCACAACGCCAAAAAAATCACTTTCCAATTCGGGCTGAAGTTCTACCTCCAGCGACAATGAGAGTTATATCAGAACTCTCTTAAATTGAGAGCTGAAGTATGTCAGAGCAATCTGGACGATTCAACGCGATTAACCTCTTTTTCGACAGGCAATCGGGATACCCTACATACCCCCAATGGGATATATTTGATATTGTTTATAATGAAATCATTATATTACGGCCTCAACCTCGATATCGGGACAATATATCCTCTTGTGTCCGCCCGATCCGCCCTAATATATACTGAATAAGTTGGTTATTAGCGAGAGATAGAATCATGTTGAATTTGAGCGAGGTGCTGATGGAACGGCAGCACCAGATGGATGGCTTTGAGGATCTGGTCCGGGCAGTACATGAACAGGCGCGCGCCAAAAACGAGCGCTTCTTCCGCATGGATGTCCGCCCACCCTTCGCGGATACCCCGGAGAATTGGGAGGATAGACTAGAGGCAGCCTTTTACTAGGCATAGGTTAAGAGATAGTGGAAAATTTTAATATCGAAGAGAGTGAAGAGAGCATGGAGTCACGCCTGGCCGATCTGGAGGCAAGACTACAAGAGCTCTCTCCCTCAACTGAACGTGCCGAGCTACTGCTTGATTACGGCACCCTGCTACTCGGATTGCAGCAGAAGAGGGAGGCCTGGGATGTTGCCTGGGAAGCGTTCAACATATTCACTGCAGAGGAGGTTTGGGAGCTGGCTGTGGTTGCTACCGATATCCTGGTCTCTGCCGATCAGGATGACTCCATGATTGCCCTGGCCCATGGGATCTGGCTCGGCATCACCTATCCTATCAACCCGGAAACCACTACCGCCATTCTGCAACACATGATCGATGAGTCCCCTGTGGGTTCTGATACTGCAGCAGTTGCCGCCGTCACCTCACACTTTCTCGCCGACCATCGGCGCCGGGAGGGACAGAGTGGAGACAACCTCCTGTTTTTAACCAGTCAGCGCCTAGCCGAGGTTGCTGCCCAGCACCGCAACATCAAGAGTCAGGATGAGTTTGATATCTGGATGGCGGGCAACGAGTTTGACAACCCCGACTCATTCCTCCCCAAACTCTCTGCCGCTGTCGATGCCCTGGCCGATGGAACATGGTGGATAAATCGTGATGCGCTACGTACAGCACTACCCAAGACATAGAACCGGGCCATCAAATGACATTTTGGGAAGAAGATGAAGATGAGAAGCTGGCTACAGTCTCGAATGAGATTGTGGATCTGAGCTTTCGGATCCAGTGCAAGATCCTGCCGGTTGATCATGGCTGGGAGCTTGGTCAAGCTATCGTCAAATACCTGCCGTGGCTACCAGATGAACCAGATGCAGCCCTACACCAGATTCTAGTGGCAGAATCCGGCAATGGCTGGCTCTCTCCAGAGGGTGGAAATGCCATGCTCTACCCATCCCGCAGAACAAGATTGGCCCTGCGCCTGCCAAAACAGCGGGTGGATGAGACCATTGCCGCACTTGACCGGCAGACCCTGAACCTTGCAGATCGATATGAGATTCTGCTGACCAATCCAGAGCTCCACCAACTGAGCAGACTGACCACACTATATACCCGCTTCGCCATTTTTCATGAGGGAGAGTCGGAAGAGCAGTTCCTTGAGAGAACTCAACACCAACTTGCGACACGGAATATTCATCCACGCAAGATGGTTTGTGGACGCATAAACCTGTTGAACAAAGATGGCAAAGAGGTAGTTACTAAAAGCCTGATGCTGGCAGAGTTGACCCTCAAGGAGTCCATCGCACTACAACAGAGAGGGCTTGATGAGGGAAAAGATTTCGGCTGTGGGTTGTTTTTACCCCATAAAACAGTGGAAAATCTCCTCTCGGAAGATAATTAATCGAATTCACCGTCCGCTGGAGCTGTTGGACAGTGATATTTTTTTGGAACCAGCTTGAAAGGAGAAACCAAACCATGAGCTATGAAGTCAATGGAGAGACCATCGAAACCAACCCCAACGGCTATCTTGAGAACATCGATGAGTGGAATAAGGACGTCGCCAGTGTGATTGCCGAGGAAGAGGGGATCGATATGAGTGACAAGCACTGGGATGTTGTTAACTATCTGCGCGATGAATTTGTAAACAATGGGGGCAATCAGCCCAATGACCGCCACATGATGAAGGCGCTGGGAGCGGCCTGGGGTGAGAAACTTAAATCCAAGGATCTCTACATGCTATTCCCCAAACAGCCATCCAAACAGGCCGGCAAGATTGCGGGGCTGCCTGAATCACGTCGCAAAGGCGGGTACTGAGTATAGCTATTTAAATGGCTGCATCTTCCCCACACTCAAATCTCGCCAGCCTGATTGAGTCACTTCGAGGCCGCTTTGATGATGGGGAGAGTGTTCCCGAGCTGGATCAGCTGGAGCAACGCCTGCTCAACCTTGAGCAGGAGACGGAGCTACAGATTCGCAACAAGACGCGGCACCTTGCGCAGCAGGCCGCCTCACTGCGAATCCTCTATGATGTAGTTGCCAGCCTCAACAGCTCGGCAAATGTACGGGAGCTGCTGCTCCGGTTCCTCTCCTTCCTCAAAGAGATGGTTGGTGCCGATGCTGCCACCATCCGCCTGCTGACCTCTGACCAACAGATGAAGCTACTCTCCAGTATCGGCATGGATGAAGAGCTGGTAGAGCAGAAGGGGGTTATCCCGGTAACCAACAGCCTCTGTGGCAAAGCCCTCTCCAGGCAGACCATTCTCCACCAGGAGAATCCATGCGACTGTCGGGACGAGGATGGAGTTGAGCTCCCCTGCTCACAGCACGGCGTCATCATCGTCCCCCTCCAGCATCAGGAGCGCATCCTGGGGGTCTACACCCTCTTTGTCTCTCCACAACGGCAGAATGTCAGCCAGGAGATGGATAGGCTGCTGCTCAATATTGGACAGAATCTGGGGATGGCGATCGAGAAGTTCCGCCTTGAGCGCGAGGCTCAGAAGAGCAAACTGGACCAGGAGCGCGCCCATATTGCCCATGAACTGCATGACTCTCTGGCCCAGACCCTAGCCAGTCTGCGTATTCGTACCCAGATCATGGAGGAGCACCAGAAGCAGGCAGAGAAGGAGGCACCACAGGGTATCCAGAGGGGGGGGCACCACTATGAGATTCTCCATATTCAGCAGGGGCTCTACCAGGCCAACCGTGAGCTCCGCAGCCTGATCGCCAACTTCCGCGCCCCCATCCACCAACAGGGGCTGATCCAGGCCATCACCACGCTAACTGATGACTTCAGAAAAGAGACCGGAATCAATACCTACTTTCAACACCAGTGCGAGACCATTCAGCTGCCATCGGAGGTCGAGGGCCATCTGCTGCGAGTGATTCAGGAGGCCCTGACCAATATACGCAAACATAGCGAGGCCCAGACTGTACGCATCCTTGCGGACTGTATCGAGGAGCAGAGATTTCGGGTTTTAATTGAGGATGACGGGATCGGTTTTCTACCCGAAAACAAAGTACCAATTGCCGGAGAGCATATCGGGCTCTCCGCCATGCAGCAACGGATGGAGGCTATTGGTGGTACACTCGACATCGAGAGCGAGCCCGGCGAGGGTACCCGCATCACGATCACTGGAACCGTCAACGACAGCAGCGAGAAAGATATCTTTGATCTGTTATGAAAGTCCTGCTAATTGATGACCACACCCTGTTTAGAACCGGTATCGGAGCCCTGCTCCAGGGCCATGACATCCAGCTTGCAGCTGCTGTCGGCACTGGTGAGGATGGGATCCAGCTGGCGGCCGAACTGGGGCCCGATATCGTCCTGCTCGATCTGCGAATGCCGGAGATGGATGGCCTGCGGGTTCTGGTAGAACTCAAGAAACAGCATCCCGATCTTCCTGTGGTGATGTTGACCACCAGTGAGGATGAACATGATCTGCTGGCTGCACTGAAAAGTGGCGCCCAGGGTTATCTGCTTAAAGATATGGAGCCGGAGGAGCTAGTCTCCTCACTGACTCGCGCCCTGCAGGGAGAGGTTGTTGTGGCCCCCTCCATGACCCCGTTGCTGGCACGTGTTGCCCAGGGAGAGATTCTGCGGAATCATCAGAGAGATGACCTGCAGTCCCTGCTGACCCCACGAGAGTATGAGATCCTCTCTCATTTGGCAGAAGGACAGAGCAACAAGGTGATCGGCAAGGAGCTCAGCATATCTGATGGGACGGTAAAACTGCATGTAAAATCGATCCTTCGCAAGCTCGATATCCATTCCCGGGTAGAGGCAGCCGTTATCGCAGTGGAACGTGGCATCACCAGACACCAATAGAGATACCAAAGGATAGACGATGAAACTTTTTACCGAAATGGTCAAGGAGATTACCCCCAACATCACCGAGATCTTTCCCTGGGATCTGACAGACAGACTCTCCACAGAGGATGAGATCCTGATCGTTGATATCCGTGAGCCCTATGAGTTCGAGAAGATGCACATCCGAAATTCAATCAATGTGCCGCGGGGAATTCTGGAGACGGCCTGTGAATGGAACTATGAGGAGACTGTTCCCGAACTGGCCAGCGCCCGCAACCAGGAGATTGTAATCGCATGCCGCTCAGGCAGCCGCAGCATCTTTGCCGCCTACACCATGCAGCTGATGGGATACAAAAATGTTGCCTCCCTGAGAACCGGGCTGCGGGGGTGGAATGATTACGAGCAAGAGATGATCTGCGGCAACTGTAGTGAGGAGGGGGTGGTGATGGATATCGACGAGGCCGACGAGTACTTCAGCGCCGGCCCACGCCCAGATCAGATGAGACCACACGAACAGCCTGAGAAATAAGTCAAATGCGCAAGCCTGACCCCACCTGACCCCACTAGAGGCCGCGGCGGCGAATCATCCACAATGCAGCCCCAAGAAAGAGTAGCGGGATCGTAAATACGGTAACAATCGGATTGAACTGGTAGATCTCTCCGGTGTTCATCAACACCTTGTTTAGCAGGTAGAATCCCGCCCCTACAAAAACCCCGATCACCACCCGCTTGCTGGCAGAAAGGGACCTCCCCTCAGTGACTGAGAACGGTAGCGCCAGTACCAGCATCACTATCAGCCCAAGCGGCATGGTCATACGGTACCAGAAGGTGTGCCAGTAGCTGCTGGCATTCAATCCATTACTCTCCAGATACTCGCCGTACTGTAGCAGTTCAGCAGTGGAGAGATCTGCAGGGCTACGCGAGGCCAGTTTTATCATATCCTCTGAAACTGTGGAGTGGCGTTCCATCTGCTCCAGCTGGGTGACAGTCACCTTCCCAGGTTCGGTTTTGGTTGTTAGCACCTCCTCCAGTCGCCACCCTCCGCTCTGGTGGGAGGCTCGCTCAGCATAACTGAACTCGGAAAGTTCACCATATTGCGGAATCTTCATCCATAAAACACCGGCAACCACTCCATCATCCTCCACATTCTTCATACGGACAAAATCATCGCCATCCCGCAGCCAGAAAGCCTCTCCAGCATACTCCATGACGGGCTGATGCAGTGCGGTTGCCTTAACTATTTTAGCCACACGCTCAGCCACGGGGACAACCCACTCCATATTTACCACTGCAACCAGCAGCAACAGAATCACCCCTTTGCGAACCTGCCACAACATTCCTATAACAGAGAGTCCAGTTGCACGCATGACAGTCAGTTCATTACTCGCTGCCAAACCACCAAAGGCAAAGAGCCCGCCAACCAGGGTTGCTGCCGGAAACATCTCTTGGATAATTTTCGGCATCTTCAGCAGCACATACCAGACCGCAGTATTGGCAGTGAAATCTTGCTGCCCGATCTCTCCCATCTCTGCGGCAAAGGTGACGAAGTAGGCGATAGAGATCAAACTCAACAGAGTGACTCCTATCCCCCACATCAACTCCCGTCCAAGATAGTGATCCAGAATAGTATTATTGCCAAAACTGGAGATCAGCTCTCTGCCACGCATGGCTGCGCTTGTGACTGCTTTGGTGAGGAGTGGAACTATAGTGGAGAGCTCTCTCATCTCCTTATCCATTTGGGAAGCAGCAAAATTCCCTCGCGCCGGTAGAGCAGAAAAACCAGAAGCAGGATCAGCAGATAGACCCATACCATACCCATCCAGCTCTCCACCACCCCCCTCTCGATCCAGCCGTAGGAGATGTTGAAGAGATTGCTGAAGAGCATATAAAGCAAGACCCCAGGCACCATCCCTGCATATTTTCCACCCCGCGGTGAGGCTCTGCTCAATGGAACCGCTAGCAGAACCAACAGTATCGTCATTACTGGCAGTGAGAGGCGCCACTGTAGTTCAGCCTTGTACTGCAACCGCTCCGACCCCCAGAGATCCCTGAACGGTATCGCCCTCCCTTGCGGCTCCCCGCTAGTTGTTTTTTTCAGGTTCAGTTTTACTCCATACTCTCTGAAGTCAACAATCTCCACATCAGCATCCCCAGGATTACCGTCATACTGCCGCCCCTCCAGCATCAGTAGCCACTTGCCCCCACTATCCTCATCCGGCAGCAATTTACCAAACCTCGAGGTGATCAGACGAAATCTGTTATATGGCATCGACTCATAAAAAAATATCCCTTTCATATCACGCTGATCAACGGAAATCTCCTCTGCATAGAAGATCCTCTCATCACCTCCTGATAGGGATTTGAAGCTCCCTGGGACCAACCCCACCAGGTTTGCATTGGCATTGATCTCATCATGGATACGGTTGATCTCTGTCTGCGCCCATGGGGTTACATAGAGCACCAACATGGTCACAACAACTGCCGCCCCGCTGGAAAACCAACGCACCCCACGCGATGCTCTGAATATATCAACCCCACCTGCGCGAAAGGCTGTCACCTCACTCTCCTGGTAGAGCTTGCCGAAGGCGAGCAGCACCGAAAAGAATAGGGTCATCGGCACCACCATCCCCAGATAGGCCGGCACCTTGAGCCAGACCAGCTGCCACACATACTCAAGCGGGATCTGTCCCGCCGCCGCCATGGCCATCATCTTGCTCACCCGCAGGGTCAGTAGCAAAGTTATCAGAACCGGGGTTGCCACCACCCACGTCCACGCCACCTGTCGCACCAGATAACGCTCCAGCGTAGTAAACAGGCTGGTAGAGCCTTTTTTCTCTGGTACCTTTGATCCCATTCGCTAATAATATCCGTTTTACCGGATCAATAAAGCGGAGATTGAAAATATGGATTTTACTGTTACCAACAGCGCGTTGGATAAGAGCAGAAGCGACTGCATCATTTGTGGCATCCATCAGGGGCAGAAGCTGACCTCTGCCGCTGCAATCCTGGACCAAGCGACCGGAAACAGTATCCAGCAGCTGATCGACCGTGGCGATCATCGCGGCAAGATTGGTGAGACTCAGTGGATTCACTCCCCCAGTGGTATTCCCGCTCAACGCATACTTCTACTCGGTATGGGAAAGGAGCCCTCCCCTAGAGGCCGAGAGCTCGGCAAGGCGCTCGCAGCAGCCGCAGCAGCCCTGCAGAAAAGTGGCAGCCGTAATGCAGTGGTTGTCCTCTCAACCCTGACCTCAGCCACCGCTCCAGATCAGATGCACCACCTGGTCCGCAGGGCCGTGGAGACCATTGAGTCCACGCTCTACCATTATGATGTTCCAAGCGCAGAGAAGAAGAAGAGAAAGCCCGCCCTGAAAAAGATCACCTTTGCCGTCACCGATCGCAGGGAGATGAACGAGGCAAAAAAGGCCATTGCAGAGGGTAAGGCGATTGCAGATGGGGTCTCACTGGCCCGCACCTTGGGTAATCTGCCAGGCAACATATGCACCCCAGGATATCTAGCCACTCAGGCCCGCAAGATTGGCCGCAACGAGAAGGGGGTCACTGTTCGTGTTCTTAGCGAAAAGGAGATGGAGAAGCTGGGGATGGGGGCGCTACTCTCTGTGGCCCGTGGCAGCGAGCAGCCAGCAAAACTAATCATCGCCCACTACAGCGGGGCACCGAAAAAGGAGCAGCCCATTGTGCTGGTTGGCAAGGGGGTCACCTTTGACTCCGGTGGCATCTCCCTCAAGCCTGGGGGCAAGATGGATGAGATGAAGTTTGACATGTGTGGTGCCGCCTCGGTTCTCGGCACTCTGCAGACAGCCCGTGACCTAAAGCTTCCACTCAATCTGATTGCCATAATTCCCGCCACTGAAAACCTGCCTGACGGCAGGGCTACCAAGCCTGGGGATGTGGTTACCAGCCTCTCCGGACAGACTATCGAGATCCTCAACACTGATGCCGAGGGACGGTTGATCCTCTGTGATGCACTCACCTATGCAGAGCGCTTCAAGCCCGCAGAGATTATCGATATCGCCACCCTCACTGGGGCCTGTGTTGTCGCCCTCGGCAAACATGCCTCCGGTCTTCTAAGCAACGACGATGGGCTGGCAGGTGACCTGCTGCAGGCTGGCGAGGAGAGTGGTGATCGCACCTGGCGGCTGCCTCTATGGGATGAGTACCAGCCACAGCTAGACTCCAATTTTGCCGATATGGGAAATATTGGTGGCCCCGAGGCGGGCACTATCACCGCTGCCTGCTTCCTCTCACGCTTTACCAAAAAACAGCGCTGGGCCCATATTGATATCGCTGGGGCAGCCTGGAATCAGGGCAAGGATAAGGGTGCCACAGGACGTCCCGTCTCCCTGCTGGTTCAGCATCTATTGAACCGGGTTAGAACCAAATAGCATCAACAAAATGGTAGAATCGCCCGCCATGGAAAAACGATACGATCCCCACGCCATCGAGCAACATTGGTACCAGAGCTGGGAACAGCAGGGCCACTTCTCACCCAGTGGTGAGGGTGCCCCTTACTGCATCATGATCCCGCCACCAAACGTGACCGGGACCCTCCATATGGGCCACGCCTTCCAGGATACCCTGATGGACACCATGACTCGCTATCATCGGATGAAGGGGGACAACACCCTCTGGCAGCCAGGTACCGACCATGCCGGAATCGCCACCCAGATGGTAGTAGAGCGTCAACTCAATGCCGATGGAGTGACCCGCCATGATATAGGGCGTGAGAAGTTTATAGAGAAGGTGTGGGAGTGGAAAGGTGAGTCCGGAGGGACCATCACCCGTCAGCTTCGTCGTATGGGCTCCTCTCTGGACTGGCCGAGAGAGCGATTCACCATGGATGAGGGGCTATCTGATGCAGTACAGGAGGTCTTTGTCCGACTCCATGACGAGGGGCTTATCTACCGTGGCAAGCGGTTGGTCAACTGGGATCCAGTACTCCATACCGCAGTCTCTGATCTGGAGGTTGTCTCCGAAGAGGAGAACGGCCACATGTGGTACATCCACTACCCCATCGCCAATGAAGATGGTAATGCCACCAGCGAACATCTCACCGTTGCAACTACCCGCCCAGAGACCATGCTGGGCGATAGCGCAGTGGCGATACATCCAGACCACCCAACCCTCTCCAGGCTGATTGGGAGTAGTGTAGTGCTGCCACTCTGTGGCCGTACTATCCCAATTGTCGGTGACGAGCACGCTGATCCTGAAAAGGGGACCGGTTGTGTCAAGATCACCCCGGCCCACGATTTCAACGATAACGAGGTGGGGAGACGCCACAACCTGCCGCTAATAAACATCTTTACCATTGATGCAAAAATCAATGAGGAGATGCCAGAAAAGTACCGGGGCATGGACCGCTATGATGCACGCAAGGCAATCGTTGCAGATCTGGATACCGCCGGCCTGCTTGAAAAGGTAGAACCCCACAAACTGATGGTGCCGCGTGGCGACCGCTCCCACACCGTTATCGAGCCATACCTGACTGATCAGTGGTATGTAAAGGTGGCCCCACTGGCGGAACCTGCAATTGATGCAGTCAAGGATGGCAAGATCAAATTTGTCCCTCAGAACTGGGAGAAGACCTACTTCGAGTGGATGAACAACATTGAGGACTGGTGCATCAGTCGCCAGATCTGGTGGGGCCACCGTATCCCCGCCTGGTACGATACCGAAGGTAACGTCTATGTTGCCCGTGACGAGGAGGAGGTGCGGGAGAAATATAGCCTTGATAGCACTGTAACTCTGACTCAGGATGAGGATGTGCTCGACACCTGGTTCTCCTCTGCCCTCTGGCCCTTCTCCACCCTGGGGTGGCCCGAGAAAACCCCTGAGCTAGAGACCTTCTATCCCACCAGTGTGCTGATTACCGGCTTCGACATCATCTTCTTCTGGGTGGCACGGATGATCATGATGGGGCTCAAATTCATGGATGATGTCCCCTTCAAGGAGATCTACATCCACGGACTGGTGCGCGACTCCCATGGACAGAAGATGTCCAAATCCAAAGGTAATGTGCTCGACCCAATCGACCTGATTGATGGCATTGAGCTGGATGATCTGATCGCCAAACGGGCCACCGGACTAATGCAGCCGCAGATGCGCAAAAAGATTGAGAAGACGACCCGCAAGGAGTTCCCCGACGGGATCCCCTCTTTCGGTACCGATGCACTGCGCTTTACCTTTGCTGCACTGGCCTCCACCGGCCGTGACATCAACTTTGATCTGGGCCGGATCGAGGGCTACCGCAACTTCTGCAACAAGATATGGAATGCAGCCCGCTACGTTCTGTTAAATAGCGAAGATCAAGACTGCGGCCAGGATGGTGGGGGTATTGAGCTCTCCACCGCCGACCGCTGGATCATCTCTCGCCTACAGCAGACCGAGGCTGAGGTAGAACGGGCAATAGAGCAGTATCGACTGGACCGGGCTGCCAACGCAATTTACGAATTCACCTGGAACGAATACTGCGACTGGTATCTGGAGCTATCCAAGCCGGTTCTCTACAGTGATGAGAGCAGCGAGGCCGCCATGCGCGGTACCCGCCGCACCCTGGTTCGTGTACTGGAGACAATTCTGAGACTCGCCCACCCCATCATGCCATTTATCACCGAGGAGATCTGGCAACGGGTTGCACCGCTGGCTGGCAAACAGACCGTTGATATTGAGTCCAGCATCATGCTGGAGTCATACCCCTCTGCCGATGAGTCAAAGATAGATCAAACCGCAAACAGAGAGATGGAGTGGGTCAAGGCCTTCATCCTCGGCATCCGCAGCATCCGTGGCGAGATGGATATCGCCCCGGGCAAACCACTGGCGGTACTGATACAGGATGGGTCTGATGAGGATCTGGCGCTGATTACAACCCACCGTCCCACCCTCAATTCGCTGGCCCGTCTGGAGTCGATGGAGATCCTGAATGGTGGTGCCGAGGCACCAGAATCGGCCACTGCGCTGGTGGGCGAGATGAAGATCCTGATCCCGCTTGCCGGACTGATCGACAAGGATGCGGAGCTCCAGCGACTGGAGAGAGAGATTGGCAAGATCGATAGTGAGATCGCCCGCTCCGAGGGTAAACTTGGTAATGTCAACTTTGTCGACCGTGCCCCCGAGGCGGTAGTTGAGAAAGAGCGCAGCCGTCTGGAGGAGATCCGTAAACGGCAGCAGCAGCTCCAGGCCCAGAAGGAGAAGATTGAGTCACTATGAGAACCTTGCTCCTGATCCTCGCCCTCCTCCCCATAACCCATGGTGCCTCTGCCGCAGAGCGTTACATCTCTGGCATACCCATCCCGTTACGTGCAGAGCCGGACTCCTCCAACCGCCAGATCATTCAACTGCTCTCGGTTGGTGATAGCGTCTCCCTCAACAACAGCAGCAAAAATGGGTTCTCCTCAGTAACTACCACTGCAGGGAAGAGAGGGTGGATCCCCAGCCGCTACCTGAGCAAGACCCCACCTCTTACATCGACAGCGGGGAGCCAACCAGTTAACGGGAGAGCCGCCGCCGACAACCAGAAGCAGGTACAGATCAAACTTGAGAACAGCCGCCTGAAGAGCAGGGTTGCCAGCATCAAACAGGAGAAACAGATCCTGGAGTCAGAGATACAGAAGCTGAAAGAGGTTGCCCGCAAGGCGACCCAGGAGGTTGAGGCCATCCGTGGGGTCAGTGGCAACGCCCTGGAGTTGGAGAACCAGAACCACGTGCTGCGTGATCAGGTCAGGGTCCAGAAACGGGAGCTGGATGCACTACAGCAGGAAAACGGGGCATTGCAGGACAGAAAAGATCGTGACTGGTTCCTGGTTGGAGTGCTGGTAACCTTCCTGGCCCTGCTGACCGGGTTCCTCCTCTCCAGAGTGCGCAGTAGTAACGTTAGGAGAGGACCCCTCTGATGCATCATTGTGGTGCGTATATGTTAAAAAATCACTACCCCAGCTGATCCACATCCCGTACTGCTCCCCTGGCCGCGC
>CALEHW010000048.1 GCA_937877715.1 uncultured Methylophaga sp.
CTTGGCTGTTCTGTTAACACTGTTAGGCTGGATGGTGCTTAATTTCAGGTCTGCCGAGGAGATTATCTTGATGTTGGCAATGGTGTCGTCTGTTCTCTCCTCTGGTGTTATTGTGCGTTCCTATTTCCAGATTAGGGCATTGATTGATAAGGTAGGTGAGCTATGAATGAGGTTTATGTTGTAATTTCAGTACTGTCACTGTTGGTTGTTTTGTTGGTAATGCTATGGGGAACCTTTGACCATCACGGCAAGTGATCTGATGATTCTTAATCTTTGGTTGGATGTGTAATAGGGTCCGTGTAATAGGGTCAGGTCTTTCTTTTTGCGTAATTTACAGATAAACTAACCGTTATGGCAAGACCATTGCGTATTGAATTTGCAGGAGCACTGTATCACGTCACCTCAAGGGGTAATGGACGAGAGGATATTTATCTGGACGATTCTGATCGTGAGTTGTTCATGGCGGTTCTTGGTGAGGCTTGTGATCTGTTCAATTGGACTATCCATGCGTGGTGTTTGATGAGCAACCATTATCATCTGCTGGTCGAGACCCCGGATTCAAACTTATCTAAGGGGATGCGATATCTGAATGGTGTATATACTCAGCGCTTTAATCGTATTCACTCTCATGTAGGGCACCTTTTTCAGGGACGTTTCAAGGCAATTCTTGTGGAAAAAGAGGCTCACCTGCTGGAGTTGGCTCGATATGTTGTGCTCAACCCAGTGCGGGCAGGGATGGTTGAGAGTGCGGAGCAGTGGTCCTGGAGTAGTTATCCGGTGATGATAGGGCTTTCTGGTTGTCCTGAGTGGTTTGATCGAGAGTGGTTGCTGGGAAATTTTGGTGAAAATAACAAGTCTGCGATCCGTCAGTATATGCGCTTTGTTGCGGATGGGATGTTGCAGTCATCTCCCTGGGCTATGTTGAAGAATCAGATCTATTTAGGGAGTGATCTATTTATTGAGCAGGTGCAATCAGAGGTTCCTTCCCGGCAGCAGAAGTTGTCTGAAATTCCCAAGGCACAGAAGAGGCCCATGCCAAAATCCATTGAAGAGTATGTGACGATGACCAGTAGTAGAGACGGGGCGATTGTTGCTGCATATAAAAGTGGAGGGTACACGTTGCAGGATATTGGAAGCCATTTTGGTGTGCATTACTCAACGATTAGCAGGATTATTCACCGTAACATGCAAGAATAAAGACCTGACCCCCAGTAGCGCTCCTCTTTTGTGCATGGTTATGTAGTGCTCTCCCCATTTTAGTGCATCACTCCGTTAAGGGGTGATATCTCCCCGTCTGGCTTTTTATAACTAACTGTTTTTGCGGCAGTATTGTGTCTTGGCACAGTTGTTGCTCGTTATATTGTACCTAGAGCTCCAGGACTGGCGGTAGATCGTGCTCAGCTCAGGTATTACATTAACCCTTAGAGAATAGATAATTTTGGAGAATAGAGTGAAGAAATCATTTTTAACCATAGCTGTCGCAGCGGCGCTGTCCACCACATCCGTAACCTATGCAGAGGAGGATGTGGTCTCAATTAGTGGGAATGTGGCTCTGTCCAGCAACTATATCTGGCGAGGCCAGACCCAGACCAATGATGAACCAGCTCTCTCGGGTGGTTTTGATCTGGCTCATGATTCTGGACTATATCTGGGGGTATGGGGCTCCAATGTCGATTTTGGGACCGATGATAATATGGAGCTGGATTATTATGGTGGGATCTCCGGGGAGACTGGCCCTGTTGGATATGATCTGGGATATATTGCCTATAAATATCCAGGTGGCTCAGGAGACTTTGAGGAGTGGTATCTGGGGCTGAGCACTACGGTTGGGGCTGTGGAGCTGGGTGCTACCTTCTCACAGGGGGTAAGTGGAGCAGCTGATAATGTGGAGATCTCTGCAGGCACTGATCTGGATGGGATTGCCCTATCCCTGGCTGTTGGTGATTATGATGGTGCCGGTGAGTATAGTCTGGTCTCTCTCTCAAAGGAGATGGGTGGCCTTGATTTATCGGTTGCCTGGAGTAATTATGATGCAGATGCTGGCAGTGCCAGTGATCAGGATGATGTTACCTTTACCATAGCGAAGAGCTTCTGATCATATCAACCAGGGTTCTTTTGTATCCCTCACTCTTTGGTTCTTATAAATTCCACTGTGTTATATTTCTCCTTTGCGAAAACTGCCAGACAATTATGGAGAAGAGGATGATAAGAAGGGATCTTGTGGTGATGGGAGTGTGGCTGGCATTGTCTGTCGGGGGTGTTGGGGCAACAACCCTGTCGGATGTGAATAGCAAGGGTTTTGTTCAGTGCGGGGTCAGCCAGGGGCTGCCCGGTTTCTCCAGCCCGGATGCCGATGGCAACTGGCAGGGGATTGATGTTGATGTCTGTCGTGCGGTGGCCGCGGCCACACTGGGGAATGCCGATAGAGTGAAGTATACGCCGCTCTCCGCCAAGGAGCGCTTCACTGCTCTGCAGTCTGGGGAGATTGACATATTGGTACGAAATACTACCGAGACCTTTACCCGGGACAATGTGTTGGGAGTCGATTTTGTTGGTATCAACTACTATGATGGTCAGGGTTTTATGGTGCCGAGAGATCTGGGGTTGAATAGCACTCTGGAGCTCTCCGGTGCGGCGATCTGTACCAACATGGGAACCACAACCGAGCTCAATATCGCTGACTATTTTCGATCCAATGGTATGGAGTACAAGGTGGTTGCCTTTGAGAAGATGGATGAGGTGATTGCCGCCTATGATGCAGGGCGCTGTGATGTCTTTACCACTGACCGTTCGGCACTGGCCGCCCAGCGGGTCAAGCTGAGTAGCCCGGATTCCCATATGATCTTGCCGGAGACTATCTCCAAGGAGCCGCTGGGCCCGGTGGTTCGGGAGGGGGATAATGAGTGGGGTGATATTGTCCGCTGGTCGCTCA
>CALEHW010000049.1 GCA_937877715.1 uncultured Methylophaga sp.
TTAAGTTGTATGGGGGAACTGTTCGTCAGGATGTAATGCAAAAGCTTATAGATGATACTTAAATATGGGCACTCAAAAACGGACAAAGTGTCCGTGCAAACCCCCTGATATCGGCGTATAAAGAGCTAAATTGCGAGAAGAGCCTGTGGAGAGATCCACAGGCTTTTTTTATGAAACACGCTGCCACCCTGTGAACCCAGAAAGCTAAACCTATAGAGCGAAGCACAGTGCGCTGGCAGCATCTATTTGAAAACAATCAGAGAAATCAATATGGCTGGAAGAGGCGGAAAACGCCCTGGAGCAGGCCGTCCAAAAGGTACTCCTACCAAATACTCCGAGCGCATTGCCGAGATGCTCTCCGAGATGGATTGCGATCCAATCAAGGGGATGGCTCGCCTTGCCAAAGAGGCCGAGGCTGAGGGTGAGAAAGGGTTGGCGGGACAGATGTACAAGGAGCTGGCGCAATATGTTGCACCCAAACGCAAGGCAGTAGAGATGACCGTTGATGCGACCATCACAGCCCATGAGGATCTGCTTGCCGAGCTCGAATGAATGCAAAAGAGCGACGGATACGGCAGAGACTCAAGGATGACTTTATCCACTATGCCAGCCGCTGCCTGCATATTCGATCCAAATCAGGAGAGGTAAGCAAACTTGCCCTTAATACCGCACAGCAGTACATCCACACAGGGATTGAGCAGCAGCTAAAAGAGACCGGAAGGGTAAGGGCAATTATCCTCAAGGGGAGACAGCAGGGGTGCTCCACCTATGTGGAGGGCCGTTTCTACTGGAGAGTGACCCATAGCAGAGGACGTCGCGCCTTTATCCTTACCCATGAGGATGCAGCGACCCAGAATCTCTTTGAGATGACGACCCGCTATCACGAGCACTGCCCGGAGCTGGTAAAACCAAGTACCGGGGCCTCCAATGCCAAGGAGCTCGCCTTTGACCGATTGGATTCTGGCTACAAGATCGGAACAGCCGGTACCAAGGGGGTAGGAAGATCCTCTACGGTGCAATTTTTTCATGGATCGGAGGTGGCCTTCTGGCCTAATGCCGAGACTCATATGGCAGGGGTACTGCAGGCTGTACCGAGTGAGGACAATACCGAGATCATTCTGGAGTCCACCGCCAATGGGGTGGGTGGGGTCTTCTATGATCTCTGGCAGGATGCGGTAAGTGGTGCGGGTGATTACATCCCCATCTTTGTGCCGTGGTACTGGCAGGAGGAGTATCTGCGGGATGCGGCCGGTTTTACCCCATACCAAGAGGAACAGACCCTCGCCAGGCGCCATGGGCTCTCTGATCAGCAGTTATCCTGGCGCAGGGCAAAGATTCATGAGCTCAAGAGTGAGGATCTCTTCAAACAGGAGTATCCATGTAGTGCCGAGGAGGCTTTTCTCTTCTCGGGCAGACCAGTATTTGATCCAAACTGGATTATGGAGGCACTCGATGAGTGTTACTCCCCCATCCGTAGAGCAGAGACCAAAGGTGGTCGACCAATCGACTACAAATCGGGAAGTCTAAGGATCTGGCAGGAGCCAGAGGCCGGGGTGCAGTATGTCATTGGGGCTGATGTGGCTGAGGGTTTGGTCCATGGAGACTACTCCTGTGCAGATGTGATTGATGGGAGAGGAAATCAGGTGGCGCAGTGGCATGGCCATGTCGAGCCTGACCGTTTTGGAGAGATCCTTGGAGTTCTTGGAAAACATTATTTTGGTGCTTTTATTGGTGTTGAGCGCAATAACCATGGCCTCACTACGCTGACGGCACTTAAAAACAACAACTATCCAAATCTGTACGCCGAGGAGCATCTCGACCGCAGGGCTGATGGCAAGCAGACCAAGAGGATTGGGTGGCTCACCACCAGCAAGAGCAAGCCGCTGATCATTGATCGGTTGGCAGGTCTGCTGCGTGATGGGGAGAGTGGAATAGTCTGTCGGGAGACGGTGGAGGAGTGTCGCAGCTACGTAATTGAGGAGAGTGGCTCTACCAATGCAGAGCATGGCTGTTTTGATGACCGGGTGATGAGCTATGCCATTGCCCAGGAGATGTTGGTGAGGATGCCGAGAAGAAATATGAAAAGAACAGCCAAGCCCAGATACCAGCCTGTCTCCAGTGTAGGGGGCTATTGATGGCTCAGAGCGAGATTTCAAGTGAACCGCTATTTCCGGCAGATAGAGGAAAACCACAGAGCATCAATTTTGATGGTTTTGGGAGCAGGCTTAGCAGTAGGTTTGATGAGTGGAAGTATGCCAAGCGTGAGATTGAGGAGGAGTGGTTAAGTGATCTGAGGGCCTTCAACTCAAGCTACAGTCCTGAGGAGAAATCCACACTCAATCAGAACAGTGCCCGCTCCAAGGTTTTTGTGGGGCTGACCCGCACTAAGGTGATGGCTGCCTACTCACGGATTATTGATCTGCTACTGCAATCTGGTGACAAGCCCTGGTCGATTGGACCGACCCCGGTGCCGGAGATAGCACTGGAATCCGAGCTTGAGATCAAGCGTCAGGCTATTGGGGAGATGGTGGAGGTGGCCTCCATTCTGCCAGAGACTGACTTCAACATCTTTACTGCAGAGCGTGAGAGTGAGCTGCGTGATGAGGTAAGAGAACGGGTTCTGGAGGCTGCCAGAGCAGCTGCCACCCGGATGGAGGCCGAGGTGGAGGACCAGTTGGTGGAGGGGCAGTTTGAGGCTCATCTCAAGTCGACCATTCTGGAGATGTGTGTGGTTGGTAATGGCGCCATGAAGGGGGCAACCATGCGGGTGGAGAGTGAAGCCCGTTGGAGTGAGGTTGATGGTGGGTGGGAGATTGAGCATCAAGAGAATCTCTTCCCACAGGTGGGGGCAGTTAGTGTCTTTGATCTCTATCCAGACCCTTACGCAATCTCTATAGAGGATGCGACAGGGATCTTTGAGCGTCATGTACTGACCCGCTCCCAACTGCGAGAGCTGGGAGAGTCGGGGAGGGATTTTGAGACCGAAACCATCGAGCAGGTGATCCGGGAAAATGAAAACGGCACCCATAGTCAGCTCGATCATGAGATTGAGCGGCGCCAGATTGCAGGGCTTACCACTACCTCCAATTCAGGCCGATTTGATGTGTTGGAGTATTGGGGACAGGTAGATGGCCGTGATTTGATGGAGTGTGGTTGCGGGGTTGGGGTAGATGAGATGACAAGAGAGCTGCAGGCCAATGTCTGGATCTGTGGTGGACGGGTGATCAAGGCACAGCTAAATCCATACAAGCGGGAGATGTTGCCATACCAGATTGTCCCTTATGAGCGGACCCCTCATCAGTTTTGGGGGGTCGGGGTGGCACGGATGATGCGTGATTCCCAAGTGACGATGAACACAGCAGTCAGGGTCTTTCTCGATAACCTCTCGATCAGCTCAGGGCCGCAGGTGGAGATCAATCTTGATCTGTTGGACCCAGGCGAAGATCCTACCGATCTCCATCCATGGAAGATATGGCTGCGATCAGGCGGGGATTCTGCCACACCGATGTTGCGGTTTTACCAGCCCACCAATGTCTCCGGTAATCTGGGGGCGGTGATTGAGCTGTTTCGCCGTTTTGCTGATGAGGAGACCAGTCTGCCGAGCTATACCCATGGCCAGCAGATGCCAGGCCTCAACAAGACTGCATCGGGGATGTCGATGTTGATGGGGGCAGCCAATGTAGTGATCAAGTCGGTGATCAAAAACATCGACGACCTCATGATTCGTCCACTGATCCAGTCGATGGTTGACTGGAACATGCAGTGGAGTGAGAAGGATGAGATCAAGGGGGATATGAAGGTGGTAGCCAGAGGCTCTACAGCCCTGGTGGCTCGGGAGATCCAGAGCCAGCGACTGATCCAGTTCATGGAGATGACAGCCAATCCGGTCGATGCCACCCTGACCGATCGTGAGTATCTGCTGCGCAGTGCAGCAGAGAGTATGGATATTGATGCAGAGAAGGCGGTACCAGAGCATGAAAACACCATTGACCCGACAACAGGCGCAGGAGTTGATCCCAATACTCTCCTCCCGGCAGTGGCAGGTGGTGGAGTCCTACCTGCAGGAGCAGCTGGAGTTGTGCCGGGACCGCCTGGAGCAATCCCACAGTGAGGTTACCCAGGAGCAGGGCAGATGCAGCGCCTACAGGGAGATGCTCTCTCTGCCCAGTCGCGCTAGAAGAATTTTAGAGAAGTAGATAACAACAAGATATTAGACAAGACCCGCCACCTGGCGGGTTTTTCTTTGGGTGTCTGGTTTCTGAGTGGTTCCAGTGAGAGCTGATTCGACCACCAGAAATCGGACTAATTTAAATACACGGACTCGTCTGTTTTGGCCCCCCATGTGGGAATCGCCAACCCTGCAGGCCCCGTGGTTAGGAGTGTTTGTGTGAGCATAGAGCAAGATGACCTTAGCGATGAGAAGCTAAAACAGATGGAGGAGGAGGCAGATGCCCTCCTCAAAGAGTCACTGGAGTCTGAGGATTCGGAGCAGGTCGATGAGGCTGACCCCCCCGAGGAGAGTGACCGGCCAGAAGATATCGATGAGACCCCGGTTGAGGAGGCCTCCCCTGAGCAATCAGGCGAGGAGTCTGAGGCTGTACCTGATGATCCCCCGGAGCCTGCAGATAGTGAGGTGCTGGATTCGGAGAGTGAGGATGAGGCGGGAGATGAGCTTAACGGCCTGACCCTTAAAAATGCCGAGGAGCGCATTCGTAATGCCCAGGCTCGCATGCACAAGGCCTCCCAGGAGGCATCCGAGACTCGTAAGGAGATATCCACCCTTAACGACCAGATCCAGACCCTGAAGGGGGAGATTGAGGCGCTACAGCGTCAAAGTTCTGCCCCCCAGAGCAGCAGTGAGAGGTCTGATGAGAGTGGTGACCCCTTAGATGAGTTGATTGGTGAATACCCCGACATAGCTGGACCGCTGGTGCGCCAGATCCGTGTCCTGCAGCAGAGTCTGCAGGCCGATCAGGAGCAGCGCGCAAGGGCTGATGCCGATGCTATTCACTATCAGAAGATCTTAAAGGCTCATCCTGATGCCTATGAGATTCGGGACTCGGATGACTTCCAGGGATGGCTGGAGAGACAACCCCCGCTCTTTCGCCGAGCGTTTGATCAGGGTGCGTCAGAGGATGTGATCCATCTGCTGGGCAGCTACAAGCAGGCCGTAGGCCAGGTAGCCGGACAGCCGGAGCCTCACATCGACACTAAACCGAAACGACTGGAGGAGGGGAGGAAGATCGCAGATCCACCCACCCCGAGATCCCGTCGTCCGGTTCAGACCTTGGGGCGACCCCGTTTTACCCGTGAGCAGATTGCAAAGATGTCTCCGTCCGAGTTTGAGAAACACGAGGAGGAGATTGATGCAGCTGTACGGGAGGGACGAGTCACATAGTTAATCGAGGGGTTTGCCCCTCTGGAGTTTTGTCACTGTCGGGATGACAGCGACCCTCCCGTAGCTGGAGTTTTACCATGCCTTTAATTACAGGTAGTGCGGCCAATTTCATTCCAGAGATATGGTCGAAGAAGTTAAACGCGCGATTCTACGCATCAACTGTACTGATGCAGATCGCAAATCGAAATTGGGAAGGTGAGATCAAGTCCGCCGGTAGCAAGGTGATGATTCGCCAGACCCCCAGTATTAATATTGGAACCTATGATCCGATGAGCCCGTCGGTCTCCTACCAGAATCTGGGAGAGGAGAAGCTGGAGCTGCTGATTGATCAGGCACGTTCTTTCGCCTTCAAGGTGGATGATGTCCTGAAGGCCCAGGCCGATATCAATCTGATCAACGAGGCGACACAGGATGCCGCCGAGAACATGAAGATTGCAATTGACCGTCAGGTGCTTGGAACTGTCTATGCCGATGTGGCAGCCAGTAATGTGGTGGATGCAGCAAGTAGTGGTAATGAGATCACCAAGGACAATATCCTTGATGTCATCATTACCGCAGCCCAGAAGCTGGATGAGCAGAATATTCCGGAGAGTGGGCGCTGGCTGGTGTTACCACCATGGATGTGTGCAATGATCAAGAAGTCAGATTTTCGTGATGCCTCACTGGCAGGAGATACTGTCTCCATCGCCAGAAATGGTCGTCTGGGAATCGTGGATCGCTTCACCATCTACATGAGCAACAATCTGGCGATTACCGATGCTACTGGCAAGAAGCCTGGGGATACCGGGTATGCCGCCGCTACGGCGCGTACCAAGGTGATGGCCGGTACTAAGCACTTCCTCTCATTTGCCTCCCAGTTCAACAATGTAGAGACGCTCAGGCTTGAGAACCAGTTTGGAGATGGTGTGCGTGGTCTCAATGTCTTCGGTTACAAGGTAGTCAAGCCTGAGGCCGGTGTGCTGCTTGATGCCAAGAAGGGGTAGTTACCCCTGTTCTGGTTGAGATAGACCTGCCCTGGAGTAATCCGGGGTGGGTTTTCTTATTTTGATTTGCGGAGAATAGAGTCTTTAATCTCCGCATGAAATGCAGCCAATGTCTTGTTTGTGCGGACATTAGGCAGTACAATCTCCTTAAATTGTGCGGAGATTAAAGATGTATATATGGGAAGCGTTGAAATGGCCTGAATTTAGATGGGAGCCTAGACAGCTTATTGAGTTGCTTGCTGGGGTCTCTAGAGAGCATGGAAAACTGCTTGGAAAGATGGAGGCGCTTGGCTTTGAGCTACGAAATGAGGCCCATCTGCAGACTCTGACAGAGGATGTTGTTAAAACCAGCGAGATTGAGGGGGAGAACCTACAGCGTGAACAGGTCAGATCCTCAATTGCCAGAAGGTTAGGGATGGATGTTGGCGGTCTTGTTCCAGTTGACCGGAATGTGGAGGGTGTTGTTGAGATGATGCTTGATGCAACCAGCAACTATTCTGATCCGCTGACTGAGGAGCGACTCTTTGCATGGCACGCCTCTCTTTTCCCGACAGGCCGTAGCGGTATGCATCAGATCACGGTTGGTGGTTGGAGAACGATGGATGCCGGTCCGATGCGGGTTGTATCAGGGCCTATTGGCCGGGAAAAAGTTCATTTTGAGGCACCTTCTGCTGAACTTGTTCCTGATGAGATGGCAAGTTTTCTTGAGTGGTTTGAGCGGTCCACAGAGGCAGATCCACTTATTGTCGCAGGATTGGCCCACTTATGGTTTGTAACCATCCACCCCTTTGAGGATGGCAATGGCCGAATTGCACGGGCGATTGCGGATATGGTGCTGGCTCGTTCAGAGAGAATAGGCCAGCGTTTTTACAGTATGTCGGCTCAGATCCGCCGGGAACACAAAAAGTATTATGAAATTCTTGAGTCAACCCAGAAGAGTGAACTGGATGTGACCTCATGGCTACAGTGGTTTATAGGCTGCCTGCAGCGTGCCGTTGAGGGCTCTGAAGATATGCTGGAGTCCACGCTTCAAAAAGCAAGATTCTGGGAGCGTTTTGCCATGGAGCCACTGAATGATCGACAGATTAAGGTGCTCAACCGGCTTCTCGATGGTTTTGAGGGCAAACTCACCTCATCGAAGTGGGCAAAGATTGCAAAGTGCTCTCAAGATACGGCTCATCGCGATATTGTAGATCTGATAGAGCGTGGTGCATTGAAGAAAGATCCAGGTGGCGGACGTAGTACTAGTTATTCTCTAAGGGATGCTTCGATTTGAGCGCTCTAGATAATATGCAGTAGTTCCTGATAAAGATATAAATTCAACAGACCCATCTCGGAGCAATTCGGGGTGGGTTTTTTCATGTCAGTTGTATGGAGAATCACAATGAATGAACAAATTGATCTGTTATTGATGAACAAGGACCAACTTGAGGGATATGCCCAGAAGCAGTTCGGTATTGATATAGACAAGAGAAAGAAGATCAGCCAATTAAGGGAAGAGGTTGAGGCAATGGGTACTGATAAGGAAGTACCGGTAGAGATGGTAGATGAGGATAACGGGCAGATAATTGTACGTCTGCGCAATCCAGATACCGGTCTTGAGTTTGAGCCCACAGCACTGCTGCTTGAAAAAGATGGTTTGGTGCCCGTTTATGGTGACAGATAACAGGTGCTTGCTGTCGATCTGATCAACCGGGTCTCTCGCATCCTCAATGATGAGGAGGATGGGGCAAGACGCTGGGGCCAATCCGAGCTGCTTGAGTGGCTCAATGATGGGCAGCGTGAGGTGGTGCTTCACCGCCCTGATGCCTCAGTCAAGAGTGTGGAGTTCACCTGCATCAACAATACCCGCCAGACCCTGCCCGAGGAGGCGCTGAGTCTGGTGGATGTGGTGAGAAATACAGACGGCACCCCGATCTTTCAGATGGCCTCACTGGAGTGGGGATGTCTTGATCATGGTATGGAGTCAGACCGGATTGATCTGTTCAGCTTTGATGAGCGCAATCCCAGAGCGTTCTATCTCCATCCAATCCCCGATGCGGGGAGTGTGGTGGAGCTGGTCTATTCGGTTCTGCCACAGGAGGTGGTGGTCACTGATTTTGATGGTGATGCCAGTCTGCTATCGATTAGCGCGATATATGCCAATGCGGTACTCGACTACATGCTGTTTCGGGCACTGCAGAAGGAAGATGATGCGGCAAGCAGCTCCAGGGCGGCTGCCCACTATGAGGCCTTTCTCACCTCACTGGCCGGCAAACGTGCTGCAGACAAGGAGATAAGTAGTGAGCCGGTTTGAGGAGCTGATTCCCGACCTGCTCCTGCAGGCCAGAGGATGCCCGCGCTCGGTGCTGATCCGTGAGATCAGGAGGTGTGCAATCGATCTGTTTGAGCGTACCGGCCTGTGGCGAGAGTCGCATGACCCGATCTACACCACTGCAGGTGTAACCGAGTATGAGCTCGACCCGCCCAAGGATGGCAAGGTTGCCTCTGTTGTTTCGGTGGTTGGGGGGAGTGGGAAGGAGATTGAGTGGTCCCAGCGTGTTCCGCAGATATTGGAGCTTGGGATTATGCCGCAGAGGCGGGAGAAGCTCAGCCTGGAGATGGCAGTAAAACCAACCCGCAGAGCCAGTGGAATCCCCGACTCACAGATGGAGATGGTGGAGAGGGGGCTACTGGCCGGTACTGTCGCACGTCTACTGCTGATGTCAGGCCAGAGCTGGTCCAATCCATCACTTGGGATGGAGGAGCAGCACCGGTATCAAAATGAGATCAGAAGACTGCGGGTGCGCGCCGTCAGAGAGCACAGCAACCAGCCGCTGACCGTGCAGATCAGAGGATTTATCTGATGGCATATCTGGAGACTATTCCACTGGTGGCAGGTGATGACCTGCCGGAGCTTAACTTTACCCTGAGAGACTCCAACACAGCAGCCCCTGGTGAAAGACTCGATCCGGATGACCCCACCAGCTGGGCACCGATTGATCTGACTGGGCAGATTGTGCGGGTTTATTTTAGACCCTTAGGTGGTGGTGCAGAGCCGCACATGATGATCTGTACCCTGCATGCACCTTATTCAGAAGGGCGTTGCTCCATGCAGTGGAATGCCACAACCCTAGATGTGCCGGCGGGGAGTTATGAGGCAGAGATTGAGATAGAGGATGTTGTGGGTCGCAAACAGACAATTTTTGACAGACTTAAATTCAAGGTGCGGGATGACTTCTGATGACTATTCGAATGGAGGTTTCTCTGTCTGGACTGCAGGTAACTGGTATAGAGGTTTCAAAAATCTCTCTTTCTGCAAGTTGCAGGCAGCTAGATATTGGCAATATCAGGCTTGATCATGATCCACAATCCCCTGGTTATTTGGGTGCTTTATTATTGAATCGACGATTCATCAACTTCTCGAGTAGAGCTGATGGTTAAGTTTACCAACAATGCATCGGATTATCTGAAGAGCGCTACAAGTGCCGGTGATACCCAGATAGAGCTGATCAACTCTTCTAATTTTCCAGAATTATCTTCCGGTGACTGGAGCTACTTCACTATCGCCAATGATGTTGTAAGGGTTGTTGGTCAGGACCTGGAGAGTCGGGTATTTGAGTGTCATCCTCTGAGCCGAGGATATCCGGCAGGAGTCAGGATTGAGGTCCGTGTTACGGCAGAGATGCTCAATGATTTAGCAAATACAGCTATTCAGGAGACAGAACCTGTGTCGGCGAAAGAGGGAACGCTCTGGTATGACACACAAGCTAGCGCACTAAAGGTAAGAAGAGTCGGGGTGTGGGAGCATTTAGTTACTGGCGGTGCATTGGCAGAAGGCAGGTTATCCGACGATCAATATATAGATGTAATGATGAATGGCGGCTATTTTTAATTTAATAAAAGGACACAAGTAATGGCAAACATAATCAAGATCAAACGCAGTGCAACAACCGCTACTCCAAGCGCTCTGGCAGAAGGGGAGCTGGCGTACTCCGAGTCGAGCGGGAATCTATTTATTGGAATCAGCGGGGATAATGTCGCAACTGTTGGCGGCGCTACTGACCACACAAAACTCAGCAATGTTGCAAACAATGCAAACAACTACTCTCATCCTACAGGTGAAGGTAACAAGCATGTTCCTGCGGCAGCCGCAGTTGACGCTGGAAAGGTGTTATCCACCACAGCAGATGGGACATTAAGCTGGGCCTCAAAGAACGACTACTCTCACCCTACAGAGGATGGCGATAAGCACGTACCAACAGGAGGTACGAGTGGTCAAGTGCTCTCTACAGACGGGAGCGGCGCTTACACATGGGTAACAAAAAATAATTATTCCCATCTCACAACAGACGGCAATAAACATATCCCCACCTCGGCTGCGACTGATGCAGGAAAAGTGCTTTCTGCTGATGGGGATGGAACATATAGTTGGGTAACAAAGAATGATTACTCACATCCTACCGGTGAGGGTAACAAACACGTTCCAGCCGCCGGCACTGGGGATAACGGGAAAGTGCTATCCACTGATACAGGTGGAAACCTGAGTTGGGTAACGAAGACTAACTACTCACATCCCACAGGTGATAGTTATTATCATCTGCCGATGGTAGGAACACTCGGTACAGAAGAGGGTCATGTATTAAAGGCTGGAGCCAACGCTGGTGAACATAGCTGGGAACCAGAATTCACCTATACCCACCCCACAACCGCAGGAAACAAACACGTTCCTACTGGCGGGACAACGGGGCAACTTCTTGGGTATAGCGCATCGGGTACTGCTACGTGGGTAGATAACCCCACTGTAGTTGATTCCTGGAACTCAACTGATACGGATGCTCCACTCTCTGCAAATATGGGTAGAGAGATATATGATCGTGCGGAGGCTATGTTCCAGTATGGTACATCTGCAAAATACCATGATCATGACACTCTTGTGTTCTATCAGGCACAGGCATTGCAGGACATCGCGGACGAAATAGGTGCTGAAATTGGGAATCATGCTGCGATATACCCCGAGCTAAACGCATTGATCAATGAGGTAGTGGGTGGCATCCAGAATGGTGATATTGATCGAGACGGCTCTTTTGGTACGTCTGACCTGATAAGTATTTTACGGTTTATGCAGCAGCTGATTGTGGACGATGATCATATATCCGACATCGGCCAATATCTCATTAACGCAATGGTTGCAGACCCAGCGACCTACGCCAATTGGCATGGCACTGGGTATCTAAAGACATCCGGTGGCGCACTCTCTGGGGACATTACTGTTCCAGATACCAGTTCAATGGGGTTTATCGGCAACACGTTCGCCTCATCAGATGTGACCGCATGGAAGGCTGCCGCAACTTGGCACAGCACCATGACTGCAACTGATACGGATGACATCATCAATACCGTTAACGAGCTTGTTGCCGCATTTGAGGATCACAGTGAAACGCTGAATCTAATCACTGAGCTTGATGGGAAGTTGACAGCATCTTCCATCATTGACGGTGGCACTTTCTAACTAACACTCTCCCTCTCTATAGAGGGGTACAGGTCTATACCAATGGCAAATAAAATTCTAATCAAGAAGAGCACGGTTCCGGGGAATATCCCAGACGCTGCTCAACTGGACGTTGGCGAGTTGGCAGTCAACACTGCTGACGGTCTACTCTATACGAAACATTCTGATGGGTCGATTGTGACCTTATCAGGTTCAGCTGCGGGCGACGCTCCCGCTGGTGGAGGTGGAACATACCTATTAAGAACCCTGCTAGGGTCCACAGCTGCATGGGAAAGCATTACCGATGACATAAGTACATATGTGAGCGCAGGAAGTAATGTCAGGATTGCTTTTCAGTATAAGTCTGGCGCGAGTTATACGGGTGATGTTCAGATCGATTCTGTCCAGATCCCCAATGATTTCATCCATAATTTTGATGGTAGCGCTGAGAGCTATGAGGTAGCTACTGCAACATCCAGTGATGTTCCATACGATAGTGTCGCAGCTTGGTCGCCAATAGCTACTTCTGGAAGTACCACCGGAATATTTAACAGGGATTCAGGAGGGACTCCATCTGGTAATACAGGACTCACTACTGCATCTTCTGGCTCATGGTATATCTATGCTGAGACAAGCGCTACCGGTATTGGGTATCCGAACATGTACTTCTGGGTGCGTACTCCAGCTATAACACTGAGCACGAATGCTACGTCGCTTGTCTATGCAGTAGCTCGTTATGGCGCAACTATCGGTACGCTGAAGACATATTTAATTGTGGAGTAGACAATGAGTTCTGAACTAGAGATTCACGAAAAGTGGAATGAAGTGAGAGGTACTAGGACTTCTCTTCTGGAAGAGAGTGATCATCTAATTCTCATCGCTTATGAGCAGGGTGTTGCCCCGTCCGATGAGATACTGGCATACAGGCAGCAGCTCAGAGAGCTACCAACTACTTTTGATAACCCATGGGATGTTGAGTACCCAACACTTCCTGAATAAGAGGAATAGTTTATTGGCCAGAGAGTTGATAGTTTCAAAGGGGTCGCTATGGAAACACATGATGTAATACTGGCGCTGGTCTCCATTGTAGTGGGGCTGTTGGGCTACTTCTTTTCCCGGATGATTACCGATCTCAAGACCCTTGAGAGCAAGATCACAGAGTGTCAGACCAGGATGCCGGAGAAGTATGTGCTAAAGGGTGATTACCATCGTGATATAGATGAGATCAAGAGCATGCTCTCGGATATCTTTAAGATCCTGCGTGAAGAGCGCGTGTAGCAACCACACAAGTATGTTTTTACAAACCGCCATCCCGGCGGTTTTTTTATGGAGTAGAGAAAAATGATTGATTTGGTAACCAGCCCGTTTGGGTCCATTTTTTCTGTGGTAACCACAGCAGTCTCACTGGCCAGTGCAGTTGCGGCCATTACCGAGACGCCCGCAGATGATACGGTGGTGGGCAAGATCTATCGCATTATTGATCTGTTTGCGCTCAATATCGGGCGAGCCAAGCAGATGCCTAGGAACAACAACTTCCTCTGATTGGTGACAAGTCTCAGGATCGACCGCTTTCGAGGCACAGTTCCCAAGGTCTCACCACGCCTGTTGGCCCAGGGGTATGGGCAGGTGGCAAGAAACTGCAGACTGGGGTCTGGTGATCTCGAGCCTCTTAAAGCACTTAAGGAGATCACCTCCACCACAGCTACTACAAAAACCATCTGCCGTTATGGGGATCACTGGTTGAGTTGGGAGAGTGAGGTGGATGTGGTGCCAGGGCCTATTGCGGCAGACACCTCCAGACGCACCATCTACACAGGTGATGGCTATCCACGGCAGATCGATCAATCGACTGCACTGGCAGCAGGTATCGGCTCCTATCCCAGAGCCAGCTACCGGCTGGGGATTCCAATACCTGCCACCAAACCGGGTGTGGCGGCCAGTGGTGAGGGAGATGCGGAGCTTTTGGAAGAGCGCCACTACGTCTACACCTATGTCTCCGGTTGGGGAGAGGAGGGGGTACCATCAGCACCATCTGATCTGGTAACGGTGCAGTTTGGTCAGGATGTGGTGCTCTCAGGGGTTGCAGCGGCACCTACCGGCAACCACAACATCACTGCCAAGAGAATCTACCGTACCTCTACCGGTGGGAGCGGGGACTTTATGTTTGTGGCAGAGATCCCGGTAGCACAGGCTGACTATACTGACTCACTGGTGGAGGATCAGTTGGGTGAGGTGCTACCATCGGGCGAGTGGTCGATGCCGCCAGATGAGAGTTATCCGACAGGTGCATTAACTGGGATTGTCTCTCTGCCTAATGGGGTGTTGGCGGGCTTTACCGGAAACGAGATCTGTTTCTCCGAGCCCTATCTCCCCTATGCATGGCCGGAGCGTTACCGCCTGGTGACAGACTTCACGATTGTGGCGCTGGGGGTGAGCAGTGGTGGTCTGGTGGTAGCAACCACTGGATACCCTTATCTCGCCACAGGCACCGATCCCGCCTCAATGGTTATGAGCAAACTTGAGGTGCAGCAATCCTGCGTCTCGAAGCGCTCGATGGTCGATCTGGGGCATTATGTGGTCTATGCAAGCCCTGATGGGCTGGTGGCGGTCTCCGGCTCTACGGTGGAGCTGATCAGCGCCTCGGTCATCGATAGGGATGTGTGGCAGGAGCTTAACCCATCCTCCATCCATGGCTATCTGAGTGATGGCAGGTATGTGGGGTTTTATGAGAGTGAATCTGAGAGTGGAGGCTTTATCTTCGACCCCGCAGATCGCTCCCTGGTCTTTATGGATCAGGGAGCTGATGGGGGATTTGGTGATCTTTTAACAGATACCCTCTACCTGCAAAGTGGAGGCATGATCCATGCCTGGAACCGGTGCAGCACCAACCAGACAGTGCGCTGGAGAAGCGCAGAATTCTCTTTAACTTCTCCGGTAAACTTCAGTAGCGCCACTGTTAAATCAAAAGGATATCCTGTTACCTTTAAGTTATATCTAGGTGATTCAGGAGTTCCAAGAGTCACCAGAACTGTCAGAAGTGGCCGTCCCTTTCGCCTGCCGGGTGGGGTCAAGACCGACTCACTCTCTGTTGAGGTTGAGGGGGATCAGGCCATCGAGTCGGTTGCGGTCGGTACATCGATTGAGGCTCTAAAGAGTGGCGGCTAACTCCACCAAAATCCCGGTAATTGGCAAGGTGCCGTTGGGTCTTGAGGCCTCCATGCGCCAGTTTCTTGGTTCCATCAAGGAGGCGCTGGAGGTGAGACTGGGGCAGCGCGGAGATAAACTGGACCGTGCAGTGACGCTCAGAGAGCTCCATCAAGGGGGTGTAGTCCATCTGGTCGATGGCAAAACAGTCTATCAGGCTGCTGATCGGTCATCGAGCGTGGGATTCAGGGGGGCAGGTGCTGTGGTGCAGTACAACCAGACACCACCTCAAGCACCAACCAATCTCACTGCAACCGGATCACTCTCCCATATCCTGCTGGAGTGGGACCGACCCCGTTATGGCAACCACTCCTATACCGAGATCTGGCGCTCCATGGTTGATGATTGTAGTAGTGCACTGCTGCTGGGACAGTCCAGCCATACCCTCTATGCAGATGCGGTAGATCCAGACTCGACCTATTACTACTGGGCCCGTTTTATCTCCACCTCCAGCATTGAGGGACAGTGGAGTGGTCTCACCGGTACCAGGGGGGAGACCGGCCTGATTCCGGGTGAGAAGATCAAGACACTCTCGGCTGACAAGATCAGTACCACCTCGCTCTCTGCATTTAGTGCCAATCTCGGCACAGTCACAGCAGGGCGGATGGAGTCTGCCAGTGGCAAGTTTGTAGTTGATCTCACCAATGAGTTTGTGGAGGTCTACCAGGGCGATACCCTGAGGGTAAGGATCGGCAAGCTCTGATGTATGGCCTCAACATCTACCAAAGTGGTGGGGAGCTCGCCTACTCAAGCTCGGATGTTACCTGGAATCAGGTGGCAGCCTTTCGGGTGGGAGGAGGTGAGAGTGTTGTGCACCACTATCCGGCCATTGGGGGGATTGAGGTGATGACGCTGCAGTTTCTGATCAATGACCCACCGCCTGACCGCGCAGCCTATAGCCACACAGTAACCGTTACCGTCACCGAGAGTGAGGGGGTGGTGCGTGTGGGGGGTGGCAGTGAGGAGTCCTACATTCTGGTGCTGGCACGATGAGTAACTCCTATGGAATGCGTGCCTACAATGATGCAGGGCAGGTGCTGATCTCCAGTGATCTCTCCAACCTCCACTTTGCAGGCAAGGCAGTGTTTGCTGAGATCATCTCCCAGCATGATCAGTATGGTGGCTGTACGCTCTTTCGCTACACCATAGAGCTGGCCACAGTGCCGGTTCCATTTATCCAGCCCAATAGCGACAGCGCCTTCTTCTCAGCAGTCTCGGTTGACCAGACAAGCAGCGGGCTATGGGAGATTGATGTGGCACGAAGTGGAGCGGGAGGAACTGCACCAGATCTTTTTGTCTTCACAGTCCCGGAGGGGTTTGGGGAGAGGTCTGAGGGTTACGGGATGCTGGTGTTTCGAGATGATGGTGAGGTAGCTTTTGACAGTCGTATCCAGCCACTGGCGGTGACCGGTGGTGGGGAGTGCCAGCCACCGAGCAGTCCGATCACCAGCGCCAACCAGCTCACCCCAACTCAGTACAACAGTTACGATCTCGGCAGCCTCAACTGGCAGGACCTGATGTTTTGCTCCCCCTCACTGGCACAGGCAGAGCGGGAGTATTCAGAGAGTCAGTACCATGAGGAGTGTACCGGACTCAGCTTCTTTGGCTGGTGTATTGGCTGGAGTAGTGAGTGGTCCAGAACTGACACATGGTGGGGATTCTACCGCTCAGCTTTTCGCATCAGGGCTGGAGTACTGGAGTGCGGATGGCTCACCTACAGCTATGGACACCACTGGCATACCGAGTCCGATGAGAGCTTCCTTTTCTTTGATGTAGGGGGAGGGAGCAGTAGCGGTGGTACCTGGCCCTACTCAAACCAGTCGATCAATCTATCTGCCAACAGTTATCTACTGGCTCACCCATCGAGGTATACGTAGTGAAAATTCTTCCCTATCTGATAGACCGTGTTAAGGAGTTGGGAAATGGCTCTCTTGGGGTGGATGTGCTCTATCGAAAACGAGGCCCTGACTCTGTGGATGGAGACGGCAGACTAAGCCGCAATGTAGTTCATCACCAGCTCTTCTATGAGATTGAGGGTTTGGATATTGGAGATGAGGTGGGGATTCGGGCAGCAGTAGAGCAGAGATTGGTGGGAGATGGGTTCTGATGGGGGAGCAGAGTATAGATGTAGTTGATCTGGAGCGCTTTCTGCAGGGGGATCTGGATGCGGTGAGGATGGTGGCTGATCTCTATCATGTGCTGCACTGCTGGGATGATCTGATCGACCGTGACCGGGTAATCAGTGATGAGCAGATCAACACCGCATTCTGGACAGTGCTCTGTGAGCTCCCAACAAACCCCTTCTATCTGCGCCACCAGCAGCAACTTACCCCAATTCTCCGCAACATCCTGATCGACTGGATCGACTCCACCACCCTGGAGAGGAAGTTTGGTGGGAATGGCAGGGCCTATGCCTATGGACTGCGGGCAAGTCTTGCCACCCTGATCTCCCAGTGCGGCTGGCTGATTGGGGGATATGGATGGATGCGGGAGGTCTCGATGGAGATACGCAGGGGGGTAATGAGTGTGGAGTCATTCGGTGAATATGAACAGGCTCTTGAGAGGGAGAAGATTATGAGAGAGAACAGAACAGAGGAGAGAGGAGATGCCTGACCCGATTACCGGAATTGCAGCCATTGGTACAGCTGGATCGCTCTATCAGGGGCACAAAGCGGGAAAGACTGCAGACAGGATGGCAGATAGCCAGACTGCGATTGCCGCCCAGCAGATGGAGATGGCGCAGGATCAATGGGATTACTACAAGAGCCAGTACCGACCACTGGAGAGTCAGCTGGTCAGTGACGCAGGCTTGAGTGGGGCCGAGATCCAGAGTCAGGTTAATCGGACTGCCTCTGATGTGGGACAGAACTTTGATCAGGCTCACGCGATACAGCAACGACAGCTGACCCGGATGGGGGTTAATCCGGTATCAGGACGCTATGCAGGCCTTACCAACTCCAATGCGCTGCAGCGTGCCCAGGCCAAGGCTCATGCGATGAATCTGGCGCGTACTCAGGGGAGAACCGAGGACTGGAATCAGCGGGTCACGGCTCTTGGTCTTGGCAAGGGGCTGCCGGCTCAGGCGCAGTCGGGACTCAACAACGCCTCTGGCAACTTCAGCGCACTGGCACAGCAGTATGGGGATGCAGCATCAAACAGCAGTCAGCTGGCGATGCGTTTCGCAGGGGCAGGACTTGGTGCCGGTGGTGATCTGAAGGCTTTTGGTAAAAATCTGATTGGAGCATAACGATGGGTGGACTTGGGTTTGGGTATATGGCCAGAGGGGCGATGCGGGGGATGGATAATGTGCGTCGCAATCGACTGACCGAGGAGCAAAACAGCAGGGCGCAATCACAGGAGGAGCGAAGGTCTGAGCAGTATGAGTATGAGAAGGGGCTGCGGGTGCTGAGAAAGAGATCACTGGAGGCACAGGTCAGTGGTCAGGAGTCTGGGGCTGCAATGAGGGGAAAAGAGCTGGGGCGCTTTGATACTGAGGCGGGACAGAGGGATGAGATCCATGGGCTCAATGTGACCGGCAAGGGTCTCTCCAACCGTCAGTCAGAGCACACGCTAAACAGTCAGCTCCCGGCAGAGGATATCCAGCAAGAGCGCCGTGACCGACAGGAGTTTGATTCCAGAGTGCGGGGTTACAAGCTAGATACCTATGAGCGTGAGGCGGAGATAAGCAAGATTCTGCAGGGGCCGAAAACAGTAGAGGCCAATAGCAAGATGATGGAGGCGGTAAAGGGGCAGTACAAGGGGGTCTACCAGCTCTACAAACTAGGTGCGGGCCAAGAGGCGGCCCAGATGATCAACCGCATCAAATCCAACGGGATTGAGAATGCGGCTGATGTGGTAGAAATTGGAGGGTTTGTCCATGTGGTGGATGGAGATGGCTCACCAGTAATGGATGCACGATCTGGCAAACCCTACTCATTCTCCTCCGAGCAGGCAGAGCTGATGTTTGGGGAGAGTGTAGACCCGGTCAAGGTGGGAGATGAGGAGACCCTGGTAAATCCTAAAACAGGGGCAGAGGTGTTTCGTCATCAGGGGGTCAATGGCAGCAGTATCAACACCGACAAGAAATATAACCAGCAAACCGCCTACGGCAAGATCTCCGGAGGGCTCAAGAGTCGGATGGGGGGCACTCTCGATGCGGGCGGTAACTGGACCCTGCCAGAGGGTAATACCGGTCTCTTTAGCAGGTTGGAGGGTATTGCTCACTCTATTGAACGTAGATTTCCAAACCGATACTCGCCTGGTGAAATTGCCGATCTGGTCTATAGACGCAAACATCTATTGAAAACCATGGAGGAGGCAACTGCTGAGGCTTCGGCAGAGGCGAAGACCCTTGGCGGTTTTGAGGGGTTTAGTGATGATGAGGATTTCCCTGAGGATGGCAGCCGTGAGGCCTTTATCAACCGCAGGGCGCGGGAGATTCTGGATCAGGGGGCAGATGAGTTTAACCGTGAGATTCAACGGTCGGTGGGTGGACAAAAGAGCAGTGGCAGTAAGGATGCTGGAGGACCACCAGTAAATCTTTTGAGTGATGGGAAAAACACCCGCTTTGAGAACGGACAGGTCTGGACGCTCCGAGCTGGTAAGGCTGTGAGGGTCAAGTAGTGGGAGATCCGTGGCACATAGTAGAACAGTGGGAGGAGGATGAGACAGACAAGCAGTGGCGTGTGGTGGAGGAGTGGACTCCAGTGGCAGAGAGTAGCACTGAGACCAAACCAGATCTCAAATCTGTCTCTAAACCTGAACCCTCTATGGGGTTTGGTGAACGGGTAACTGGGGTGGCCAGGGAGTCACTGAAGCGCGGTGGTAATGCAGCGATGCTGGGGCTGATCGACCGCTTCGCCCCAGAACAGGCAATTGATGTGCTCCCTCCACATATCCAGAGCAGTATTGGCTTCAATCCAATGCTGGCCGAGGAGATGGTGGGGGTAACCGACAGGGAGCTCTCTGCTCGTAAAGAGCAGACGGTAGAGTCGCTGATTGAGGATATCCGTGCCAATGACCGCAAGATCGAGGAGCTCACCCCGCAAGAGATGTCGATGCTTGAGGAGGGGCTCTTCTCAGGCACTACATCACTTCTACAGATGGCGCCGGCCATTGCTGCAGGAATCATTACCAGAAGCCCAAGGGTGGCAGCTGCAGCTGGAGCGGGTCTTACTGGAGCAGAGTCTTACGGCAGTGCCCGAGAGAAGGGAAGAGAGCCGGGTGAGTCGGCACTCTATGGAGGGACGGATGCAGCCATTGAGTATGCAACCGAGCTTGGCCCATTCAAGGTGTTGGGTGATCTGATCAGTGGATCTGCAAGGAAGGATGGCAAGACAATCCGCAAACTCACGGAGTTTGTGGTGCGTGACATGCTCGGTGAGCAGGCTGCAACTCAACTACAAAGTGGCAACGCATGGGCTCATGGACTTGATGAGGAGCTGGTAAATGCCCGAGATGCATCCGAGATTCGCAACATTCTGGGTCACCGTGCCGGGGTAACAGCGATTGCCTCTGTGGTGGCTGGTGGTCCACAGGCTGCAACTGGTGCGGCTATAGGTCTGGCGAGACGTGGTGAAGAGCCAGAGCCTCCAGACCCCCATGAGGATGCATTAGATGGTGATGAGGTGATGGGCGGGCCTGAGAATTCATCCTCACCAGGCCTTGCACCCGCACTCCCGCCACCGGTGATGGCAGTAAACAGAAAAGGGGAGATACAGCCACTCTCTGCGGTAGATGCAGAGATCAAGGAGCTGCTGGAAAGGGCAGAGGAGCTTGAGAGAGGGGGTGATGATCAGCAGGCAATTGATGCCCGTTCAAAGGCCTATGGATATGGCGCAGAGCAAATCCTGCCTGAGATTTCAAACTCGATTGGCGTCCAGTCGGTCGCCCGCGAGACGAATGATCTACTGCAAAACAGCGAGGAAATCCCCCAGAAACCGGAAAAAGCACCTGAGATCATCCCCATTCCAGCCAGCCAGTTTGGTGGGATGAGCAAGGAGACCCTGGTGGATGAGGCTGAGGTCAGGGGGATCAAGCCCGGTGATGCCACCAAGGCACAGCTGATCGATGCTATTGAGAAGTGGCAGCAGGGTAGAGAGGTGTCACAGGCAGCTCCTGACAAACCACCACAGGACCCATCCCGCAATTTCCTCAAGAAACCGCTGCACCGCTGGGTTATTCAGCGTGGTGGAGTTGATCCATCTAGCCCGATTGGCCGGGAGCTGCGCTATCTTGATATCCGTGATCCCGGCTTCTTCAACAAGAACGGTATGAGGTCGCTCGATGGGATTGTGCAGAGTGAGCATGAGATCTTCGATACCATCCCACCTCCTGAGGATGTGAATGGCTACATCAGTGAGGATGTTTTAGTCGATCTTCTAGACCAGGAGCAGGCAGGAGAACCGTTGCTCTCCATGCGTCAGCTTACAGAGCAACAGGAGTACAAGATTGCCCTGGAGCAGTGGGGGGCTGACCGTGAGCACAAGGCAGAGAGTGATGAGGAGCAGGCATTTCAGAAGTGGGTGGTAGAGCATGCAGATGAGGTTCCTGATCTGCCTGGAATGGAGAGCGAAGGTTATTTGCAAGAATGGGATGTACGTGAGCAGGGAGTTAACGATAAGAGCGCAGAACAATACAAGGAGACAGAGAGGAGGTACTCACAGCAACTCAGTGAGGATTATCTTTTTGCGCCTAATGGAAAGGTATCCAACCTAAATCGTGACCAATGGATTCTTGTCAGAACGCATCTGTTCAAGGAGTGGTTTGGTGACTGGGAGAGAGATCATGCAAACTCCAGCAAGCTGCTCGATGATAATGGTGAGCCTCTTGTGGTCTATCATGGCACAGAGAGTGATTTCACTGAGTTTTTAGAAGAGACACAGGGCTATGAAGGGTTCTTCTTTACCAGCTCACTTGAGGAGGCTAAATTTCATGCAGGGGATGATGGTCATCTTCTCCTCTCATTCCTTAATATCCGTTCTCCGTACATAGAGGATGCTAAGGGTTATGAGCCATCTGACTGGATGGATGGACGTGACCATGATCAGATACGGGCCGCAAAATCTGGTGGACATGATGGAGTTGTTGTAACTGGAGGAGGAGATGGTGGCAATAGAAATCAGACTATTGTTGTATTCTCCCCAGACCAGATCCGTTTCACTAAGTTTCAGGCAGGAATAGTTAATGAGACAGCAAAAAAATATGGGGAGTACAAGCCCCGTTCACTATCCTCCAAAAGAGGAGCAGATTCTCTGGGAGGAGAGACCCCAGAGCGAGTCATCCGCTCCCTCAGAAGACACAAAACCAGTATCCTCGCTAACGGAGTTGCCAAAGAGTTCATCGACCAAAAACATGTCCGGCTGATCGGACAGAAGATCAGGAGTGCCGAGGACCTTGCCATTCTTGGGCAGGTCTACCGCAACCCTGCCTTTGAGACATTCCGTGTCTTCTACACCCAGAAGGGGAAAGTGGTCGGACAGACCGGCGTTACCAGCCGAATGCCCAATGTGGTGCAGGTGGGGGATATCTCAGGCGACATTATTGTGGATATGGAGCGCCTTGAGGCTGATGGCTGGTGGCTTCTCCATAACCATCCATCAGGCAATCCATACCCATCCAAAAATGATGAGCGTTTTACCAATAGCATGGCCTCCCGTGCCAGAGGCTTTCTGGGGCATGTCGTAATCGACCATAACAAGTATGGTCTGGTGAATGAGAAGGGAAGGAGCACTACCCATCCACTCTCAAAGTCCGCCATTGATCTCTTCCGCTATGATGTGAATAAGCCTGCTGTACCGCACACCCTGTTGGGATACCAGATTACCCGCTCGGAGGATGCTGCGGCGGTGGCACGATCTCTGACCCATGATCAGGATCACTACTTTCAGATCGTCTCCCGTAACCTGAATGGCATCCGGGGGATCATGGATGTACCCACAACCCTGCTAGATGACCTGAAATATGATGTGGAGGGAGGGAAGATAGAGGCACTAGCGTTACTGCACCAGTTTGCAAGACAGACCGGTGGTGGTGAGCTCTTTGCCATGAATGTGCCGATGCGCTATGCCGAGGCGATCTACAAAGGGTTCAAGGAGGGTGCATTCCTTGATGTGATCACCGATGAGGGCAAGAGTATTCGTGATGGGTGGGGAGGAACCCCCAAGAGCAGCTCAATGGGGATACAGCCCAAGACCATTCGGGTCAATGATGTGAGTGAGGAGAAGGGTAAATACGGTACCGAGGATGTGCAGCGAGAGCAGCACAAGTTGGTCTCTGCACTGGAAAAGGCTGCCAGCAAGAGCGGTAAAGGACAGCCACTGGACCGCATTCTGCGCTCTCCATTCAAGCTGGTTGGGGGAATTGAGAAGACAGGGGTCTGGAAGCCGGGATCTAAAGGTTATAGAGAGATGGAGCGACTGATCGTGGAGTCCAGCTTTGATAAGGATGGACTCTTCTCCTGGGCCAATCCACTGCTGGAGCAGGCAAGAGCGGGGCTGATTGATCGCTACAAATTGACTGATGAGTACAAGCACCATGACCAGCGTCGTGAGGCTGATGTGCGCAGAATCATCAAGGAGGGGATGAAGACAGTAGAGCATCTGGCTGAGAATGGGGTCTCCAATATAGAGGAGGCGAAGGTGCTGCAGGCAATCCTTACTGGGGAGAAGATCCCTGACAGGGAGTGGAAGAAACTCTCTGATCCGATCCGCAAGGCGGTCAATGATCTTGGTGAAGAGGCGGTACAACTGGGGCTGATCTCACAAGCTGCATACCAGCGCAACAAGGGCGCCTATCTTCACCGGGTCTACAAAAAGGATCAGGGGGCTGCGAGCTCGATTGATCGATTCTTCTCGTCACGACGCAAGTCGATCAATGGCAATCAGCTAAAAGGGCGCGGGATGCGGATCAAGGCGACCATGGCCGATCTGGTGCGGGCAACGCCTAAGGATTGGTGGGGACGCAGGATGAGACGTGGTAAGGCAGACTCCACCATGAGGGGAACTAAAATGGTGGTACTGGATAAGCTCCAGCCATCTGGAGAGGGAACTAATAACCTGCCAAGTATAAGTGGAGATAAACCCAAGGGCAGAGTGATTGAGAGGATCTTCTGGCCCGCTGATGAGCCAATTCCACCGAGATTTGAGAGCTGGGACCATCGCGGTGAGTGGCGAATTGTGGATGTCTCCGGTGAGCATCTGATCCTCTGGCGAGACTTCACCAAGACAGAGCGTGAGGCGATGGGGGAGATCCTTGATGCCCGCTACACCATTGCCAAGACCTACCACCAGATGGCATACGATCTATCCAACGGTCGATTCCTCAAGGATATTGCCTTGAATGATCAATGGGCCAGAATAGATGAGCCAGAGAGCTGGGTGGAGCCCAGAGGTGTATTTCACCGCACCTACTCTGATGTGGAGTGGGTACTGGTACCAGAATCTGTAATCCCCAACTCAGGTGGCAAGAAGAAGTGGGGCGCACTATCGGGGATGTATGTCCGCTCCGAGATCTGGCGTGATCTCAATGAGCTCGATCGTATGCAGCAGAGCGGGGTCTGGCGCAAGCTGATGACCCAGTGGAAGCTCAACAAGACCGCACGCTCCCCGGTGGTCCATATGAACAATGTGATGTCCAACCTGCTCTTTATGGATATGGCAGATGTACGGATTCAGGACCTGATCCACGGGATTGATGCCTATGTTCATAAGACCCGTGAGTATAAAGATGCAGAGGAGTTTGGTGCATTCGGAGGAGGTTTTATCGACCAGGAGATCCGTCGTACTGTACTCGGTCCACTGCTTGACGAGATCGAGCAGCAGGATTCAGCCAAGCTCTACGGCTTTGAGGGGAAGGCAACCCTGCTGGGCAGAGTTGCTGATGGTCTCTGGAAGCGGATCAAGATTCTTGATGACAAGGGGATCTCTGCCTACCAGATTGAGGATGAGCTCTTCCGCATGGCAACCTATATGCGCAGACGATCAATGGGAGATGATGCCCAGACTGCAGCACAGATTGCCCGTGATCAGTTCCTCAACTATGACATTCGGGCGCCATGGGTCAATATGGCTCGCAGCAGTGTACTGCCTTTTATCAGCTACACCTATCGTGCAGTACCGGTGATTGCCAAATCGATAGCAGAGCGGCCATGGAAGCTGGCCAAGTACATGCTGGTCTCCTATGCGGCAAATGCACTGGCCTATGCGCTCGATTCTGATGGGGATGAGGAGAAGGAGCGCAAATCAATGCGTGAGGAGCTGCAGGGTAAAACCTGGGTCGGAACTCCCAGAATGATCCGTACCCCATGGCGTGATGACCACCACAACCCAATCTTCCTCGATATACGTAGGTGGATACCGGCAGGGGATGTTTTTGATACATACCAGAGCCATGCGGCATTCCCGGTTCCAGCACCACTGCAGTTTGGCGGGCCTGCAATGCTCGCAGGGGAGCTCTTTCTAAACCGCTCTGCCTTCACCGGCCGCAACATCACCAACCTGAAGATCGATACCCCAACAGAGTCTCTGCTGGGTGTGGGATCACATCTGTGGAAAGCATGGATGCCCTCCGCACCATGGATACCGGGGTCATGGTACTGGGACAAGATTAGTCGATCACTGAGAGGGGCAAGAGACTCCCTGATGCGGGAGTACAGCCTTCCCCTGGCTCTTCTCTCCTCCATCGGCATCAAGGCAACCCCGCAGGATGTGGAGATGGGGACACGACTGAAGGGTAGGGAGTTTGACTCCATTAAGCGAGCATTGGACTTTGAGATGCGACAACTGCAGAGAGACCGCAAGAGGAAGATTATCTCGGGTGAGGAGTACCTCAAACGGCACAAGTCACTTACGGAGAAGATGGAGGCACTGCGAAGCAGAGCAAAAGAGTCGATGTGATAGGATTATTCTGATGAAGAAATTGTCTCTACTGATGCTGTTGATGGTTTCCTTCCCTGCATCTGCCTACGAGAGTGTAGAGCAGTGCCGGCAGGAGTTTTCAATCTGGATTCCCGGATATGGATCTTCTTCGAATGCATCTGCTAGCATCATCTGTGACTGTGCAGATAAACGTAGCGAGGATGGTAAGATATCTAACAGGGACTTGCTACTATGCATGCATCAGCAGACGCAGGAGAGGGCGCAGCAGAGGGGTATTGTTGGGAATGGATACCTCTGATTTATTTGGCAATCACAACAGATAAGCCGCTACAAACAGGATCACCCAGAAGGTTATGATCAGGTATGTGTATATGGACGGTGATTCTTCCTCTTTCTCAATGTCTTCATCAAACACTTCATAGTATTCCTCATCAAGAAGACCGAGTTGCTCCAGTATTTCAGGCTGGTTTTGGTAAAACCACCTGAGTTCATCCTCATCTTCTGCAACTCCCATGTTATTCAGGATCTCGGTTCTTCCAGGATCATCTTCAGAGATCCCCATAGTAGCGAGAATGGCGTTGCGGTCTTCTACCGTGGTTCCCATAAATTACTGCCTATTGTGTGTGGCTTGCTGGATGTGTTCATAAATCCTAACCATAGCCAGCGTATCCAGCTCGCAATACCTCAACAGCTCATCCCGAACCCTCTCCCGCTCAGCTCCATCCTCAACCTCATGTAGTCTCGCATACTGGTTGCTGGCAGCTGAGCCATTCTGAATCTCAAGCTCCTTATAATCCAGATCCTTGTCATCAGGGAAGAGGGCAGGGAGGACGGACTTGATTGAGAAGCTGCCGTTGAATTTTGGGTGGTAGTAGGCTCCACTCTGGAACGGTATCAGCAGATCAACAACACGATTGTTGAGTGCCAGCATTTCATCACTCAGGTCATCAAATAGCTTTGCAACCTCCCGGATGATCCGTTTCTCGAATGACTGGTTGTAGACAACAATACTGCCGGTCGCTGGCAGATCTCTCAGAAGTGCCTCTGCAAACAGCCGCCTTGGATCTTCCCCCTCCGGCGCCAGAAACTCCCTGTGCAGTGGCTCAGCCCCATCCTTTTCGACAACATGGAGCGAGTACTGGAATGGGATCTGCTGGTAGACCTTCTGCCCCTCAAACCTTGGCACGGCATCAGCGAAGGTCTCAAAGTCGAGATAACTGACCGGATAGTCGATTGTTGCAAGAAACTGCTCTAGCGCCCTAGTGTTGATGTAGGGCTCACCGGACTTATGGGTATCCACCTGCAGCTTCTGGGTGGTATTGAGCTTATGGTCATAGGGGATATCCTCAAGGTGGACAACACCGCTATGGTAGAGATCAAACCGCTTCTCCCCATTCATCCGGTAGAGATCAAGCACCGATGGGGAGGGGACACCACTCCAGCAGTGGCCCATAAACTCGCAATCATAATTCTCCTTGCAGCGAGACCCGATCAGAATCTCCGGCTTGGCAGATGAGAGATCGTCCTGAATCGTATCCAGAGTCTCCGGAATCCTTGACTGTCTCTCCACCACCTCATCGGTCACATCAGCCACCCTGAACAGATCCCTGAGATCCAGATCGCCCCTACGCACATACTGGTTGTTGAGCACCACAATCGCCGCCTTCGAGAGCTTGAGCCCAGCATGCTCCAAGACATGCCACTGAATCGCAGCATCATCCAGATGGTACGGCTTTACCCTGGTCGAGGATTTCACCTCATAGAGCTCCCACCCATCCTCACCAAGATGGAGGATATCGACCATCACCAACACACTCTTCTCACTGAATGTCGCCTCATAGATGGTCTTCACCCCAGAATCGATCAGCTCACGGGTTCTCTCGATCATCCCTCTGAAATTTCTGTGGTCAAACTCGATGGCATCTCCACCGGGGAAGAGATCTTGCGCCAACTCGCCAACATATGTCCCTTGATCCATGATTGCCTGATGAGTGGTATCAATCTCGGACCTCAGCTCTGGGGCGTGCTTGTAGAGCCAGAGTGATTTTGGACACTTCAGGTATTTGGTGAACTGGGATTTGCTGAGGCTGTGCATGAGATCTATCTAACCAGAAAACGGTTATGCCTCCAAATGAGTTTTCAGAACAAATCACTATACGGCAGGAATGCGACACCCTGCTTCGCTTATTGGAAAACCTTTATCGCTAGTTCCTGATGTAGTTGCATCAGGAAAACAGGCCTATATAATGGCCTCGCCCCGCCATTGGAGGAGGATAACTTTGGTGGAGAGGGGCACCAATCTTCTCTATTTGTACAACTTCGCCATATCACGTGTCTTCTTCCTGAACCACTCCCGCATATGGGGCGGTTGCAGCACCTCTACCT
>CALEHW010000050.1 GCA_937877715.1 uncultured Methylophaga sp.
CCAGATACGCCGCCTGATTTCAACCCCTCAAACACCAGATTCGAGCATAACTCATGGATGCGATGATCCCGCAATTCTCTCCTAATCTGATTGTGCTTGATCTGATGATGCCGGGAGAGGATGGGCTCTCCATTGCCCGCAGGCTGCGGGCTGAGAGCGAGATACCCATTATCATTCTCAGTGCTAAGGGTGAGGAGATAGACCGGATTTTGGGGCTGGAGATGGGAGCGGATGACTATCTGGCAAAACCTTTCAACCCCAGGGAACTACTGGCACGCATCAACACCGTGTTACGCCGTCTGGATCGTGGAGGAGAGAAGAAGGTAAAGCAGAACGCTCTCTCCTTTGGTGACTACATGATGGATCTGGATGGTTACTCTCTGACCCGGAATGGAGAGGCCATTGAGTTGACCAGTGGTGAGTTCCAGCTGTTGCGACATCTGGCGGAACATCCAAACCATGTCATGAGCCGGGATCATCTGCTTGATCTACTCGACGGTGGAATGGATGAGGCATTTGATCGCAGTATTGATGTTCGCATTACCAGGATACGGAAGAAGATTGAGGAGGATCCACACCACCCCCATTTCATCAAGACAGTGCGTGGTGTTGGTTACCTTTTCTCCACGTTAGTTAGTCCATGAGACTCTCCATCCCTGTTCCAAAAAGCATCTACAGTCGCACCATGTTGCTGGTGGGCGGGGTTACCATGTTTCTTCAGATCTTCAGCTTATCCATCTTTTTCAACCAGGTGATGCTGCCCAATATATATAAAAACGTAAACTATTTTGTGGATGAACTGGTGATGGTTACAGGGTATCCATCTCTGTTGCAGGATATGGTGGGGAGGGAGGATGAGCTTGGCGGTTTTATCCGAGGTGACCTGGAGGTTGAGATCAAGCCTGCCCAGTGGCGGATCCCTTTCTGGTATTTTGTCGACAGGGAGCTGGAGCGGCGGTTTGGGCGGCAGATCACCATGCTGGAGAGTCACGATAGTGATGCTAGCCATTCACGTGACCACTACTGGGTGGATCTTCCTGTCGTTGCGGATGGTTTTGATATAGATGATGGAGAGATTGTAAGGATAGGTTTTTCAGCCGATCGTGAGAGCTGTCTAAATCCACCGGTACTGCTGCTGGTGCTCTCTCTGGTGGTATCGATATCGATGATATCTGTCTACTATCTCTCTCGATGGCTGGTAAAGCCGATCAATGAGTTGCGAGGTGCTGTGGGTGAGATGGCTATGGGAGAGTATCCCAAGCCTCTGCAGGAGAAGGGTCCCACCGAGCTCTTGTCGCTGGTACAGCTATTCAACTGGATGGTGAGGAGTGTGCGTAGCCTGACCGAGAACCGTTCCACTATACTCTCTGGTATTTCGCATGATCTGAAGACCCCGCTGGCACGGATGCGACTCAGTGTCGAGATGTTGTCAAAGAAGGATGACGCTGAACTGGTGGAGGGGATTGTTGATGATCTTGACGTAATGGATCTTATGATTAAAAAGTCGCTGGAGTTTGCTCGTGGGGAGCAGAAAGGCAAGCAGGAGCAAGTTGATATCACCGGGGTGGTTACAGATGTTGTGGGGCGGAAGATACGTGGCGGGATGAGGGTTAGCTGGGAGCCATCCTCAACCCCATGTGAGAGGATGATTGACTCATCTGCACTGCACCGCATCCTCTCCAACTATCTGGACAATGGATGGCGCTATGGGGGCAGAGATGGTGTCGAGATCAGGATAGAGTGTCCACGTGGAGATCAAGGCCCCGTACGGATTGAGGTGCTGGATCGAGGGGAGGGGATTTCAAAGAGGTATCTGGAGAGGGTATTTCGCCCCTTCTACCGTCTCGATAAATCACGCTCCAGCCACGGTGGTGGTAGTGGTCTGGGGCTGGCGATTGTTAAGAATCTTGCAGATGCCAACGGTTGGAGGGTTGCGCTGGAAAATCGGGCCGGAGGGGGGGTAGCAGCCTCTCTGGAAATCCCCTGATTATCGACCATACGTTGCACTAGGCAGGCCTCTCCGCTGCAGTCAGGCTCCATTTAAGTAGGGGAGGGCCGACCAGGGAGGTGATGATGGCCATGATCACTACTGCAGAGAATATAGTGGGGTCGAGAATGCCAAGCACCTTCCCCACTGCGGCAAGAATCAGTGCAACCTCGCCCCGTGGCACCATACCTGCACCAATGGGCAGGTTGCGTGCGGCACCAAAGCCGCTGACAAGCTTGCCGACAATTGCGACAACGGTGAGAGCCGAGGCCAGCACCATGATCTCATGGTCGAGAAAGACCTCAAGCTTCACCTGTATCCCCATCAGTACAAAGAAGATGGGGGCAAGAATAGCCTCAAATGGGCGGATCTGATCCTTGACCTCATGGTTAAGCTGGCACTCCGACTCGGTTAGGCCGCAACTCTTCTGAATCCAACGAATTTTATGAAAAAACCATATTTTTTGGCGGCCATCTGCATAGGTAAATAATTATGAAATATAGGCAGATATGGCTTGCCAATTGTTTCAGTTTTATTTCAATTTGACCTAGGTCAAGTGGCTGCGACTGGTTAATAGTGTATAAATTGCCAACCTAGCCCGTGGTATATCTATGTCTACTCAGTGTCAGACGGATACGCTGGGAATTAGCCGGAATTTTTAACAACATCAGGGAGTATCAACTAGTGGAAGAGCAGACAAACGAAGAGAAAGTACCCGCAATGCAGCGGATGCTCGACAATCCGTTTCTATTGTTATTCATCGGAGTAGCAGTACCAACCGTTTTATATACTATGTGGGGAATTATGGAAGTTATTTCCATCCCCATGGTCAAATAATAAGGAGGAGAACTTGTCATGAGTACAATACTACCCCCAACCGACGTCATCTGGTGGAAAGTACCAGTAGACAAATCAGAAGGTATATGGGTTTCACTAGCACTTTTGTGGTGTCTGTTCATGTTCGCAATGATGCCTATCTGGCACGTTTACGGAAATCAAAATTTATCCAATGAGGCATACAGAACTCATCCTGAGGTTTTCCAGGCCAAGGTTGATGCCATGGTTGCTGCACATGAAGTGCGCAGAGAAACTCAGTGGAATGTTCCTGTTGTTAAGCCTCCTGTTGGTTCCGATGTCTATATGTTGGGTAAGAAGTGGCAGTGGTATCCAGCACTGGAGCTGAAGAAGGATGAGTCATATCGTCTTCACCTCTCCTCCATGGACTGGCAGCACGGCTTCTCTGTACAGCCAATTAATATAAATGCCCAGATTTTGCCAGGTTATGAGTCTGTGATGACTATTACCCCAAATCAGACGGGTGAGTTTACAATTATCTGTAATGAGTACTGTGGTGCAGGTCATCACTTCATGACCAGTAAAATATACGTCACGGAATAAAAAGGGATATATAAAAAATGAGTTCTACAAAATCATTATTTAGAACAGATCCGGGTAGCGGGCTGTTCTTCAACAAGAGTGCGGAGACCTTGATGAAGGTTAACGCAATTACTGCTGTTGTATTCTTGCTTATTGGCGGAATACTTGCCTCATTGGTAACAGCTACACGTATGCCAACTCTACATACACTTCCAACTGCCGAGTTCTATCAGGCGCTTACTGCCCATGGTATCGACATGTTGATTGTGTTTATCATCTTCTTTGAGATGGCAGTGCTTTACTTTGCCTCATCAACTCTGTTGAGAGCAAGAATTGCTGCTCCAAGATGGGGATGGGTTCAGTACATCCTGATGATGGTTGGTGCCCTGATGACAAACTATGCCATCCTCAAGGGTAACTCCAGCGTCATGATGACATCCTATGTTCCAATGCCAGCAGAGCCACTATTCTATCTTGGGCTTATCCTGTTTGCTGTTGGTGCTCTGATTGGTTGTTTCATCTTCTTTGGAACTCTGGTTATTGCTAAAGAGGAGAAGACATATGAAGGATCCGTTCCTCTGATTGTTTTTGGTGCAACAGTTGCAGCAATTATTGCTGTATTCACAATTGCATCTGGTGCAATCATTCTGATTCCAACATTCTTCTGGTCTATTGGCGTGATCTCCAATATTGACCCACTGATGTATCGAGTTATCTGGTGGGCACTAGGTCACTCTTCACAGCAGATTAACGTTGCTGCACATATCACTATCTGGTACATGGTTGCAGGCCTTCTGTTTGGCGCCAAACCAATGTCTGAGAAGGTCAGCCGTATGGCATTCCTGCTCTACATTCTTTTCCTGCAGCTTGCTTCTGCGCACCACATTCTGGTAGATCCAGGTGTAAGTTCTACCTGGAAGATCTTCAATACCAGTTACGCTATGTATCTTGCTGTACTTGCTAGTATGATCCACGGTCTTACTGTTCCAGGATCTATCGAGGTTGCACAGCGAATGAAGGGTCTTAATAATGGACTATTCACCTGGTTGCAGAAGGCGCCTTGGGGTAATCCCGTATTCTCATCAATGTTCATCTCATTGGTTGGTTTCGGATTCCTGGGTGGTATCTCTGGTGTGGTTATGGGTGTTGAGCAGATCAACCTGATCATTCATAACACTATCTATGTTCCTGGTCACTTCCATGCAACGGTAGTACTTGGTACAACAATGGCATTTATGTCTGCCACCTACTTCCTGCTGCCTACCCTGTTTGGGCGTGAGATCTTCATGGCCCCACTTGCTAAGCTACAGCCATACCTATTTGGTCTTGGCATGGCTGGTTTTGCTGTCTTCATGATGGGTGCAGGTACTATGGGTGTAGCTCGTAGACATTGGGACATGGCATTCACTGGTGCCCCATACGCCTTCGAGTATCCAGCAATTGCATATACCCTGATGGGACTGACTGGTATCTTTGCTGCTATGGCGATCGTTGGTGGAGCACTGTTCTGCATCATTGCTGTGGGTACTCTCCTTTTCGGTAAGAAGGTTGATAGCAAGGTAGGATTTATGGGCTTCCGTGGTGCTGATAGCTACACTACTGAACGTCCTCCACTTCTGGAGCGTGCTCCTGCAGATACGGTTTCACACAAGAATATCGGTATTGGAGGGTTTGTTGCACCAGGAACATTTATCCTGGCACTGGCATTCCTTGCAACCTTTGTTCTCTACTACTTCGTTAACTGGAAGTATCTGTCATCGGTTTGGGGACTATCTTAAGTCTCTGTTGAATAGACAGGGGCAGGTGTCACCACCTGCCCCTGTTTTTTATCGTATAATCACAGGGATTATGTAGGTCACACTGAGAGATGTAGTGTGAATCTCTGGTTTCAAGTATTATTCATTGCTATTCGGCAATAGCATTAGAGGAAATGCAATCGTGGTATTTGGATTCAAGCAACTTGCGAATATTTTTAAGTTACGTATTGGCGCTACAATTGCGCTTACGGCAGTTGTTGGTCTTGCTATAACACCAGGGCCATCAGTGCCTGCTTCACAAATTCTGGTGCTACTATTTACTGTTCTTTTTGCATCAGCTAGTGCTGGTGGATTTAACCAGTATCTTGAGAGAAATTATGACGGACGCATGGAGAGAACACGTAACCGTCCTTTTGTGACTGGTGAGATAAAGGCTGGTGTTGGATGGCTGATTTTTCTCTACTCTCTACTGTTTGTTTCAGTCTCCATTGCAGCATACGTAATAAATGGTATTGCAGCATTTTATGTTTTTCTAGGCGCCTTTTTCTACGCATTTGTGTATACGTGGTGGCTAAAGCGTCGTACATGGCTGAATATTGTCATTGGTGGACTTGCAGGAAGTTTTGCAGTACTGGCTGGTGCGGCAACTGTAAATCCAACTGGTCTGGACACTTTTCCACTCATTTTTGCGGTCGTTCTGTTTTTGTGGACACCATCTCATTTCTGGAGTCTGGCTATTGCCCTTCACGATGACTATGCTCGTGGGGATATCCCTATGCTTCCTGTCGTTGTTGGTGACCATAATGCAGCATGGGCAATTTTTGGTAACTCGGTTCTGCTTGTAGGGGCATCACTGCTCCCACTTTTCTTTGATTTGGGACTTGGCATAGTCTATTTTCTTGGTGCAGCAATTGGCGGTTTTTATTTTCTGTACAAGAATATTGTACTTATTAGAGATACAAATCGAGATACAGCAATGTCGAGTTTCTTTGCATCATTGGTTCAACTTCTGTTGTTGATGGCTGTTGCTGTGGTTGATGTACATTTTGTTTGATATATCTGCTGATATATACAACTAGGTCTAATTAATATCTAACATGCAGAGGTTGATTCATAAAAAAAGCCTTACAGTTCTTTCTTTGCTCTTCTCTCTTTTGTTTTTATGCTTTCCAGCCCTCTCTGCTGTCCAGGATCAGGATAGTAAGGATATAGCTACGTTTGGCCATAGGTCCGCCCTGGACAAGAGTGGGGGGGTGATTGGTAATACAATCTCCAGTTATACCTTTACCGATACTAACGGAATGCCTGTCCATATGGATAGCTTCAGGGGGAAACCGTTGATTATAAGTCTGGTATACACCAGTTGTTACCAGATTTGTCAGATGACCACACAGCACCTAAAGAAGATGGTTGAGATGGCCAATGAGTCGTTAGGTGTTGATAAATTCAATGTGGTAACTATTGGTTTTGATGCCATGGTAGATACCCCAGAAATGATGAGTGACTATGCCAGGTCAAGAGGTATAAATATTGATAATTGGAGTTTTCTGAGTACTGATATTGCCACTGCAAACAGACTTGTTGAGGAGCTTGGGTTTACCTACGTACGTACCTCCAGCGGATTTGATCATGTTCTTCAGGCAACAGTTATTGACCAAAAGGGGAAGATTTATACCCAGGTATATGGTGAGAGCTATGATGCCCCTCTGTTTATGGAGCCACTCAAGGAGTTAGTCTATAAAAGACCGACTAACAGGGGGATTATCGCAAACATTGAGAATCAGGTTCGTTTCTTCTGCACAGTATATGACCCAACTACTGGGGCTTACCGTTTTGATTACTCATTCTTTGTGGGCATGTTTATCGGTTTTATAATTATCTCCTCAACATTCTTCTTTTTAATCAAAGAGTTCTATATAAATCCCCGTAAAAAATCGAGTTGAAATATTTTAGAAATAGTTTTTCTATAAAGTGACTTTATCTGGGTGACACGCAGTTACTACTTTGATAGTGTGCGTTGACAATTTGTATCAAACATAAATAAAAATATTCCCTAATCTATGAATAATCGTATACAGAAATTTTGTGACTCAACCATGTCTATAATTGAGGGGTGGTTTGATAGATCATTTACCAGGGAGTTAAATCCCATGTATTACTTGGGGTCTCTTACTGTATATCTGTTCTATATTGTTCTGGTTAGTGGTGTCTATGTATTTATTATTTATGAATCAAGCATTTTTGGTGCATGGGCATCTCTTGAATACATGACAAATGAGTTGTGGTGGTCTGCGGGGCTGATGCGAAGTTTACATAGGTATGCATCTGATGCAGCAATAATTACCATTTTCTTCCATATGTTCCGTGAGTTTATGCGTGACCGGTTCCGTGGCGTACGTTGGTTCTCATGGTTTTCTGGCGTCCCTCTGTTATGGATGACAGTTCTGCTTGGTATCTCTGGATATTGGTTGGTATGGGATACCATGGCTCAGTATCTTGCAGTCGCATCATCAGAGATGATGGATTGGTTGCCAATCTTTACTGAGCCGATGGCCAGAAATTTCCTTACCAGTGCAGATATGAATGACAGGTTTTTTACCCTGATTGCATTTATTCATGTTATTGGAATACCTATATTCCTTATATTTGGTATCTGGATCCACCTGTTCCGTATAAGCCGTACAACTCTTAATCCTCCTCGTGGCTTGGCTATTGGAACACTGCTTGCTCTTATTGTGATGTCACTGATTAAGCCTGCGGTAAGTCATGAACAGGCAAACCTGGATATTGTCCCTGTATCACTTAACCTCGACTGGTTCTATCTGAATATCTTCCCACTTGCCGATAGCTGGTCAATGGGAGCTATCTGGGCTTTGGTATGGGGGGTGACTGCCTTCTTGATGATTCTTCCATGGTTCCCTCCCAAAAAACAGCCTCCGGTTGCTATCGTCTACCCAGAGGAGTGTAATGGTTGTGGCCAATGTGTTGATGATTGTCCCTATAGTGCCATTGAGATGATGAAGAGGGAGGATGATAGTCCATATGATGAGGTTGCAGTTGTTGATGCCAGCCACTGTATAAGCTGTGGAATTTGTGCAGGCTCATGTCCATCATCAACACCATTTAGAAAAATGGATCCACTTATAACTGGTATTGATATGCCGCATGAATCAGTGCATTCACTGCGTAATGACACCAATAGCAAGATGGATAAGTTAAGTGATGATACCCGTATGGTTATATTTGGGTGTGAACATGCGGCAGAATTGGAGCGATACAAGGATTCCGGGACAGCTGTTATTACCTTGCCGTGTACAGGTATGCTTCCAGCATCATTCATTGATTATGCATTGAGGCGCGGCAACATTGATGGTGTATTTATTACAGGGTGCGTGGAAAATAATTGCCACTATCGTTTTGGAAATAATTGGCTTGATGAGAGAATTGATCACGAAAGAAAGCCTGCTCTTCGTTCACGTGTTGATCGTAATCGTGTCCATATATTCCGGGCAGAGAGTAATCAGCAGAAAAAACTTGGTAAAGAGATTGACCAGTTCCGTAGCTATCTAGGTACGTATGATTCGGACAGTGGACAGAAAGATATAGATAATGAGGTGGCAAACAATGAATAAGATAGCTCAAATCATTGGTCAGGCTTTCTTCTACGGTCTATTCGTTGCTGTTACCTGGTATTTTTCCGCAGCCCCTGCATACCAGAATATTGAGCCAGAAACATCACTGATAAAAATCAGTATGGCCCATGTTACTCAGCCAGCAGGTGAGTGCGTGAAGAGAACGCCGGAAGAGCTCGCAAAACTTGCGCCCAATATGCGTATACCTATTATATGTCCAAGGGAGCGTGCTCCTCTCTACATGGAGGTGGAGCTTGATGACAAGATGATCTACCAGGAGACTATCATTCCTGCTGGAATCAGCCGTGATTCAGCTTCCTACAGTTACCATAAGATCAATGTTCCATCAGGTGCACATAATCTTAAGGTGAGAATGCGAGATAGCTTGAGAATGGATGGCTTTGATCATGTTGCCGAGATTGATATCGAGTTAGTAACATCTGAAATACTTGTTATAGATTTTGACTCCAAGCACGGAGAATTTGTCTTTGAATAGGTGGCGTATGGGGTATTTTATTAAAATAGTAACAGATAAGTTGCAGATATATCTGCCTACCATTCAGGAGGAAGCAGTATGGGAGCATTAAGGAATATTTTCACAGGGGGCAAGAGATCTCCATATGGGTACAAGGCAACGGTTGATGTATTCAAGGATGAAGATTATTGTGACACAAACTGCAAGGGTGGTTTTTATACAGACATGAGCATCCACTACTATGCAGATACATTGTGTAGCCTTGGTAGACTGCTCAGAGAGCGCGAAAAAGACACCAAAAATGTCAGGATATTTGAGGTTACCAAGAGACGTGAGGCAGAGATCCCAAGGCAGAAATATATTGATGACAATGGTGACTGGCTCCCACAGGGATCACTGTGTGAGAGTAACAAGCGTTACAATGCGGAATCAGAGGAAAAGAGCTAGCCCTTTTCCCCCTTGTCTAACGCTCACATGAGTACACTTTAACAGAGTGTTTTAAGGGCTG
>CALEHW010000051.1 GCA_937877715.1 uncultured Methylophaga sp.
GAGTTATGCTCGAATCTGGTGTTTGAGGGGTTGAAATCAGGCGGCGTATCTGGTTGATTTGATGTTACCAGACATTAAAGCAAACCAAGAGGGACGCCACCTATGAAAGAGAATACTGTTTTTGAGCTGAAAGACCAAGGATCAATTGTTGATCCACTGAATGAACTACTAAAAACAGGTGCTGAGCAATTGATCTATCAAGCAGTTGAAACTGAGATACTGGAACTGGTGTTGCAGAACAGTCATCGTCTCACTGATGATGGCAAGGCAGCTGTTGTCCGTAACGGTTATCTTCCAGAGCGCAAGATTCAGACGGGCATTGGGCCAGTCACTGTCCGCATCCCCAAGCTACGATCAAAAGATGGGGAGCCGATTCAGTTCCACTCAGCGTTGGTTCCGCCCTATGTACGCAAGACACGATCGCTTGAGGCAGCACTTCCCTGGCTCTACCTCAAAGGGGTCTCCACCGGTGAGATGGGAGAGGCACTAAAGGTGCTGGTGGGTAGTGATGCCGAAGGCCTCTCTGCCAGTACCATCTCCCGTCTCAAGCAGGTATGGGCCAAAGAGTACACAGAGTGGAGGGGTGCATCCTTAAACAAGGATCAATGGGTCTACATCTGGGCAGATGGTGTCTACTCAGGAGTGCGCTCAGAAGAGGAGAAGCTCTGCGCACTGGTGATTATCGGGGTCAATGAGCGCGGTGAGAAGCACTTTCTCGCGATTGAGGATGGGGTCCGTGAATCTACCCAGAGCTGGCGAGAGGTGTTGCTGCAACTCAAGAGCCAAGACATGAACAGCCCTCAACTAGCCATTGGGGATGGTGCCATGGGGTTCTGGTCTGCCATGGATGAGATCTACCCCGATACTCGTCACCAGCGCTGCTGGGTCCATAAGACCGCTAACATACTCAACTGCCTGCCTAAAGCCTCTCAACCCAAGGCCAAAAAGGCCCTGCATGAGATCTGGCAGGCAGAGACCAAATCAGATGCAGAGAGTGCATTTAACCTCTTCATCGAAAGCTACGATGCCAAGTATCCAAAAGCCACCCTCTCTCTACAGAAGGACCGAGAAGAGCTGCTGGCCTTTTATGACTTCCCTGCCAAACACTGGCAGAGCATCCGTACCAGCAACCCTATTGAATCCACTTTTGGCACCATCCGTCACCGTACCAAGCGATCCAAGGGGTGTCTGAGCAGAGATGGGATGCTCCACATGATGTTCAAGC
>CALEHW010000052.1 GCA_937877715.1 uncultured Methylophaga sp.
CCAGATACTACTTTATCTGGATCACTATCTGAGAGAGCATCTTTGCCAGCCCAGTTTACCTGTAGTGTGTAATTACTCATCGTACTTTCCCTTCCTTCGCTGTTATTGCCATGTTTTGTAGAGAAGCCTTATGCCCCTTAATGTTTCCCACCATTTCTAGTTGTATTGTCTTAGCTGTGCCACTAAGTGGTATCGTATATTCTGCACTACCATACACTGGAGAATATGTGGCTGGAGAAGAGCTACAAGCTGTTGGCTGATCGATCCCTCCCGTTGAGGTAACTGTACTCCAAGTCTCTCCAGCAGCCTCACAGTCTGTTTGATTCTGATACTCACCCAAGCTACAATAACCTACATCACCATAATCATAGGTGGTACTACAACCAAAGAGAGTATTGGCTGCTCCAAAGAGGAAAGCATTACCAGCAGTCTTAGGAGTTAAATCTATGGAAGCTGTTGAGCTACTTACTCCATAATCTCTATACCAATTAAGAGTGGAATCCATACCTTTACCACCTTTAACTGTAGCATAGAATCTTTTGAGTATCTTATCTACTCCACCTATTCCAAAATCTAGCCAAACACTCTTAAAGGCTCCTTGGTAGCTATTGTCTACTTCAGTCCAACATTTAGAAGTAGTTACATTCCAAAGTCCGCCAGCAGTGTTACAGGCAGCTTCAGTACCGTAGGTAGCTGTTGAATCTGTCTTCTCTTTATCCCAATAACCTTCATAGAGACTAAGTTTACCTGTATAATTAGTATCTCCCTGCCCTATGTAGAGCTTACCTCCAATTGTACTTAGGAGACTTTTAGGTTGTTTAGTTTGAGGGAAAATCCACCGAGTAATTCTAGGAGTATTATCTGGATTCCTACTCTTAAAATCTAGGACATAAGTCATATTCATGTCTGTGAAAGAAAGAATGTAGAAACCACCACATAGACAATACTGTGCTTTTATTTGTTCTCTATCAGCATTAACAATTAAGACACCTAGTTCATCTTTAATGTTCCTACTATAGTCTTGAAGCGGGAGCTTATCTAGTTCTGTAGTTTTATTGAGTGACCTAACGCCTGACTCTGAGAGGAAGATAACATCATCCCCTTGGTTCTGTATAGAGTCTCTGGCAATACAACCAACACCTTCGATATGCTCATTGAGGGACATGTTGGTAGGATCATCTGGGTTATCATATATGACAATATTTCTCTTGCCGAAGATGACTAATTTTCCTACGAAAGCAGAGATAGCTACAATCTCGTCACCACCCCACACAGTTTTTAGATCAAGAGCTCCAGCCAAGCCTCCCTCGAAGTCATGACCTATTAGTGTGTCACTGTAGTAGACCACATCTTTCTGTTCTGCTACTCCTCCTACCCACAGGCGACCATACTCACCGAGTATACAGCTTGGGTTGAAAGTAGTTAATCCGGTTGGAGCTATTGATTCATCCGTCCAATCGGTGCCATCATATTGAATTGGGAGGTGACCCGCTTGTACTCCATAGAACTTATTGTTGAAGTTTACGAACTGCCAGTTACTATCTGTAATAGTTTGTGGAGTACCATTAAAGGTTTGAGTAACAAAGTTGTGGGGAGACTCAGCTTCATTAACCTTATAGATATTTGCTCCACTACCTGTAAAGATAGAGGTATCTCCCTCACCATCCCTATATTCACCAATGGACTTTATGGGAGCATTAACGGCTAACTCTTCACTAATTTGCTTAAAGCCCTGCCTAGTAGTTATTCTACCCTCAGAGTCCAGCATTATATTCTCTGCCTTAGTCAACCATTGAGATTCCATTGAGGCAGCGTTGGACTGAGTATTTAGCCCATAGACTCCTAAGTTATTTAGGACTAGAGGTATTAGCTGCTTAGCTGGCATACCAACTAACCTCTTCTGAGTGCCTGCTTGCGTCCTGTGCAATAGCGTCTGCAAGGGACTGTGCATACTGTGACTGCGCCATATTACTCAAACTGCCACCATCCTCACCACGTTCTGCAATAGCCCTAGACCAAGCTCCAAGAATTACTATGTTCTCAAGAACCGATAGGGCATCTGTAGCTGATGACAGATCATCCTGTGGATCAATTATGTTGAAATCAATACTGTAAACAGCATCAGGTTTGCTCCATAGATCAACAGTCATTGCACCAGATGAAACGCCATTTACTACATAGTAGTATGGTCGTCCATTAGTAACACTTGCTGCGGGGTACTTTGACCGCTTAATCCAGGAATCCGTTACAGGCTGTATAAACGAACCTGACCCCTGTTCCACGGCACTCAGCACACGCATTCTCTGGTTTGTGCCTGTTAGTGTGTAGGTTTGGGTACCTGAAACTGTAGAGACTGTCTCTGTGCGTCTGAGGGCTGTCCAATCCCAAGCATCCTCAACTTCTCGCTTGGCATCATTAACTAGATCCCCAATTAGCTTCTGATAGTCTGTAACACCTGTGGCATCCACTAGATCACCAGACCAATCACTGGAGATAGTGTTTTCTCTCAG
>CALEHW010000053.1 GCA_937877715.1 uncultured Methylophaga sp.
TCCCTCTCCTGACCGATAAACCTGTTCAGGGGGCTGGTTGGAGAGTGACTGGTGAGGGCGTTCACCATTGTAGAAGGCAAAGTACTCTGTAAGCCCAACCATCAATTCTCCCATATTGGCATATCCATTGAGATAGATATCCTCATATTTGACACTTCTCCAGAGCCGCTCCACAAAGATGTTGTCCAGTGCCCGTCCACGTCCGTCCATGCTGATCTTGATTTCTGCGCGTTTGAGGATAGTGGTGAAAGCCTCGCTGGTAAACTGCACCCCCTGGTCGCTGTTAAAGATCTCGGGTACACCATAGTGGCGTAGCGCCTCTTCAAGAGCGTCAACACAGAAGGCACTGTCCAAAGTATTGCTCAACCGCCAGCTCAGCACCTTACGGCTGTACCAGTCGATGATTGCCACCAGGTAGGCAAACCCTCGTTCCAGCCGAATATATGTGATGTCGGTGCTCCACACCTGGTTGGGGCGCGTTACAGATACCCCGCGTAACAGGTAGGGGTAGACTCGGTGCCGGGGGTGTGGACGGCTGGTGTTGGGGCCCGGGGCCATTCCAGCCAGCCCCATCAGGCGCATCAATCTCTGCACCCGCTTGCGGTTGATCTTGTGACCCCTGCCCTCCAGAAAGGTCACCATTCGCCGACTTCCATAAAAGGGATGACGGGTATACTCCTCATCGATCAGACGGCACAGTAGTAGCTCCTCCCTGCTCACCTCCGGTGGAGATGAGCAGGCATAGACCACACTACGTGTGACTCCGGCAAGTTCGCATTGGCGCACCATGGGGAGCTCATCCTCTCTCTCAATCCAGGATCTCCGGATCATGGCAGGCTGATCCCGGACTTTTTTTTCAACCAGTCCAGCTCCATCTTCAGTTTGCCAATCTCACCGAACAGTTTTTCTGGCTGCCGATGTTCAACAACAGGCTTGGGGCCTCGCCTCTTCCCCTCGAACAGGCTCTGGGCCTCTTCCTGGATGGCACGTTTCCACTGCCCGACCTGGGCGGGGTGGACACCATGCTCCTGACCAATCTCATTGATGGTCTTCTCTCCCTTGAGAGCCTCAAGACCAACTTTGGCTTTGAATGCCGGGGGGTATACCTTACGTCTTCTCTTCTCGCTCATTTCATGTTCCTCAGACCACAGAGCATAGCTTAAACTACTGTCCGGAATCTGGGGTCCACTATAA
>CALEHW010000054.1 GCA_937877715.1 uncultured Methylophaga sp.
TCAGGCTCAGGCTCAGGCTCAGGCTCAGGCTCAGGCTCAGGCTCAGGCTCAGGCTTTTCTATTATCTCTGTTGGAGATTGATCGCTATCAGTTGGCTGTTCCGGATCTTGGGTAGTTTCAGTAACGGACTCTTCTTCCGGGGGGGATGTAGGATCCTCGCTGTCCGGGGCAGGTGAGGCAAGAGCTATCTCGATGGCGCTACGATTCTGTTTCTGTCCACCAAAGTCGAAGAGAAAGGGCTTGTCCCAGTAAAAGAAAACCAGTGCATGCAGAGCAATGGAGAGGGCGAAAAACAGAAGAAGTCTGTTTATCCTTGTACGTTGTCTAGCATCACTGGTCTCTGAGCGCATTCCATTTTCTTGATAGATTAGAAGGTTAATTTAACTCCTGCCTTCCAGTTACGTGTGAAGTTTACCGGATATATTGCGTTATCTCTTACCCAGATTCCATTGCTGTTTTCGAACAGATTATCAATGCCTGCAGAGAATTCAAGGTTATCTCTTGTATAGGTATATGATATGTTGGTTGAATTGTATGCCTTCTGTTTTTGAGCAGCACTGTTTGAAAAATCTTCAGCGGCATATGCCGAACTACGATAGTTGTGTGATGCAACTATTCTAGATCTTGATGTAGGTGAGTAGCGTACGCCAAGAGTTAGATTGTGTTTGGAAACTCCTGGGAGATCCTTTCCATTGTAGGCGCCACTGGCCTCATTTTCACTGTCAATGATTGCACGTGTATATGCGTAGTTGAGCGAGCCATTTAACTGGTCTGTAAATTTGTGATGGTTCTGTAATTCAAGGCCATATTTGTGCGACTTATCAATGTTTGTGTTTGACCAGCCAGATTTATAGTAGTAGATTTCATCAGTCAAATCGGAGTGGAATGCTGTCAGCTTTGTTTTATCTGATACCGTAGTATGGTTCAGGCCAATATTGAGGGTTTTTGACTTCGCTGGTGATATGAAGCTGTTGAATGTTCCTCCCCAGTTAAAGAATCTGTCAATATCTGGTGCCTGAAAGGCTGAGTTGTAATTGGAGAATATTGAAAGATTCTCATTGATCCTGCTATTGATGCCGATATCGTATGAGGAGAATTTATGATTATCATTTAATGCAGTGCCAGTAACAGGTGCATAAGTATAGTCAACATCCTCTTTTCGGCCGCCAAGAGAGATAGTTATGTTGTCAGTGCCATATTCTCCATGAACAAAATATCCAGCATTATTCTTTGTAGTTGTATTTGAGCCAATTTTTATTCTGTCACCAGCAAATTGCTGCATCCCGGCAATAATTCTGACCATATCCTGCTCATAGTTAATTGATGCCTCACTTGACTTGTAGTCATAATCAGCTCTTCCCCAACCATTGAGGTAGTTCGAATATTTGTCTTCTATTGAGTGATTAATAGATAGCTCAATATTGTCTGTAAGGCTAGTAATCAATCCGATAGTGGTTACATCAGTCTTAAATTCCTGGGGGGTATATGCGTTCCCACCATTTTGTGATGGATCACTATTAAATTCACTCTCTGTAAGGCTCCCCACATAGCGGGTGTTGATCTTTGAATGATCTCTACCTAAGGATAGCTCCAGAGAATCGGTTGGAAACAGGCGAAGCATAATTCGGGAATTGTTATTGTCTGAGTTATCATGATTTCCAGCGGTATCCGCTACGCTAAAACCATCATGGCTGGAATCGTCAGCAGATACTGAAAATGTAAAAAACTCTTCTGAGAGACCAGTAGAGAATGATGCCCTCTCTGCACCATGATTACCAAATTCCAGGCTAATGTTTGTAGTAGTGGCATCCTTTGTATATATTTGAATTGATCCGGCTGTTGCGCCATCACCATAGATTACAGATCCGCTGCCCTTGGTAATTTCAATTCTGCCGATGTTATTTAATGAGATTGAGCTAAGTAGTTGTGGGACCATATCAACATTGTTCATTCTTCTGCCATCAACAGTTATAACAACATTCTGGTAGCCATCTCCTATCCCGTATCCGCGCACATCAATCAACTGAGAGTATGGATTCCCATAACTGGGCATGATGGCTATTGAGGTATTCTGGTTGAGGAAGTCATAGAGTGAATCTGCACCAGATGATGCGATATCGTCTGATCCATATACTTCGGACGCATAAGTTGCCGCTGTATCTTCAGTTTCCACTTTGCTTGCTGTGACAATAATTGGTTCCAGTGGGGCTTGTGCGACTGTTACAGGTGCAATCAAAACTGCAGCCATTGTGGCTGTAAGGAAATAACTTAACTTCATGTTTCAAGTCTCCAGGTGCGCACTCCCGCGCATCGATCAAAAAAGCATAAAGCAGTGGGGGGTGATCAAGCAGTGAATGGTCTGAATTGGAGACTCAAAACTTACTCGGATACCGCCCGCCGCGATATAGCCAACTTAGTCCTGGGCAGGTCTCCGGGCTTGTGAGTAATCTCTCTGGATCTGATTGGCCGCCTTCCCATGTTTCCACAGTGGCTGATTGGCCAACATTTATTCTCACTTACCGTTGCGGGGGCAGCGTTGGAATTGCACAAGGTGGTGCGCACCAAACTTCCCTTTTCACTTTTCTGTCAGAAAGATACAGAAAAGAACCCAAGGCAGGGGACGAATGCTATAGAGAAAATGGAATTAGGTCAAACCAGGAGTCTGTGGTTGCTGGCAGTTGGGGCATAGGTAACAGGGCTGCCCATTATGATTTTCCTTCTCAATGGTTGTCTGGCAGATCCTGCAAGGGAGCCCGTTACGGCGAAAGATCCAGAAGCGGCTTGATTCCTTGCTCTGTCCAGCATTCATCAGTGTCTCGGCCCGGTCTGGCAGGTAGGTGATTCCGCCGGTTTGGTAGGATTGACTGGGAAGATCAAGGACCTGTTTTGCCAGGTGGTGGATCTGTTCCTTGCTGCAGTGGCGTGGTTTGGAGGATGGCAGAAGTTGGGTTAGAAACAGGATTTCACAGCGCAGGTAGTTACCAAGCCCTGCAACAAATGATTGGTCGGTTAGAAAGCTACCAAGTTGTCGATTGTGAAATTTGGGACTGAGTAGTCTCTCTTCAATAGCGTCTATAGTCAGCGATGGATCAAACAGGTCGGGACCCAGCTTACTGAGGAAAGGGTGAGTGTCGATCCCTGTTTTTGTCAAAACTTCGATCTCTGATGCACTGTAGAGTAGTGCGCTTCCCCGGATGGTCTCTATTCGGATGCGTAGTTGTCGTTTGCTCTCTGAGGTTTCACCTGTTCGAAGGGTTACCCAGCGTCCGTAGAGTTGGTTGTGGCTATAGATAGTGAGGCCATTACCAAAGTGGGTCAGTATTGCTTTGCCGCGGGTTTCGATGCTGGTGATTTTCTCTCCAGTTAGTTTTGTCTCAAATTGCTGGAGGCGATCCAATCCAAACTGAATGGAAGTTGCTGCCTTTCCTGTGAGTACGGAGGAGATTTGATCAGCGGCACGACGAATTTCCGGCCCTTCGGGCATTGATATGGCTCCTTATTGATGGCGTGGTTTGACGCGGGGTGTCTACCAAGGATAATAGCCTCACTATGGATCGTCTGCCTACCGTTTCCCGCAATATCTTGGTGCTGCTTCTCTTTATGCTCTTTACACTCTGTTCGGCGCTATTGGCACTCAAGTTGGGGAGCAGTGATATTACATGGGGCGGTCTTTGGCAGATTTTGCTGGGAGAGGGGTCAGGAGTGCTCTCCACCGTGGTATGGGAGTTGCGGATCCCCCGGATTGTGGCCGCCTTTGTGGTGGGGGGGCTGCTTGCCCTTTCTGGGCTGTTGATGCAGGTTCTGTTGCGTAACCCACTGGCTGACCCTTATGTGTTGGGGGTCTCTGGCGGTGCAGCAGTAGCAGCGTTACTAGTATTAATGGGCGGGGTATCGGTTGCATGGATGGCGCCTGCCGCTTTTGGCGGGGCACTTCTCTCGATGGTTCTGGTCTTTGGGCTGGCGCGGCTGCGTGGCAGCCAGGATCCAATGCGATTGCTGCTGACCGGGGTAATGATAGCGGCAGGGTGGGGTGCGTTGATAACTTTTCTGTTGGCAGTCAGCCCTGACCGTGCATTACGTGGAATGGTGTTTTGGTTGATGGGAGATCTGGGGCAGCCATTGCTTCCGCGTTGGGAGCTGCTGATACTGCTTGTTGGGGTGGCTGCCACCCTGTTACTGGCTCGTGAGATCAATGTCCTGGCGCGTGGTGGCGTGCAGGCGGCTGCCTTTGGGGTCTCGGTGGAGCGCCTGCGTGGGATTCTGTTTCTGGTTGCATCCTTGCTGACTGCAACTGCAGTCACTCTGGCTGGGAGTGTCGGTTTTATCGGTCTGGTGGTTCCACATATGATTCGGCTGATGGGTATCTCTGACCACCGTCTTCTGATTCCCGCCTCCGTGCTGTTTGGAGGGGGGGTATTGATTCTCTCTGATGCTGTTGCCCGTACCCTGCTGGCACCACAACAGCTGCCGGTTGGTGTGGTGACGGCGATGGTTGGGGTGCCGCTCTTCCTCTATCTGTTGCAGCGGAGCAGTCGATGATGCCGATTCTCTCTGCCAACGCCCTGTCGCTCTCGATTAATGGAAAAGATGTCTGTAACGGGCTGGACTGGGCAGTTAATTCCGGGGAGGTCTGGGGTGTATTGGGTGTTAACGGTGTGGGGAAAAGTACCCTGCTTCATGCCCTCTCTGGATTGTATCCAGTTGATTCTGGTGAGCTCGGGTTGAGTGGAGAGCTTATTGATCAGATGCGGCGCAGGGAGGTTGCCAGGATGGTGGGTCTACTATTCCAGCATCAGGATGATATTTTCCCAACAACTGTGGAGGAGATGGTGCGAATGGGTCGTCATCCCCATACCTCATTGTTGCGAGGTGAGCAGACAGAGGATCTGGATATAGTTCAACAGATAATGGTGCAGATGGGGCTCTCTGGAATGGAGGGGCGTCTGGTCGATACCCTCTCTGGAGGAGAGCGTCGTCGGGTTGCAATCGCCACTCTCTTGGCGCAGCAACCAAAGCTCTATCTGTTGGATGAGCCTGAGGCACATCTTGATCCAAGGTATCAGCAAGAAATTCTTACTCATGTTGTGCAAGAGACAGCAGAGCGCAGAGCGGCACTTGTAATGGTGTTGCATGATATAAATCTGGCTATTCACCACTGCACACATCTGCTGATGTTGATGGGTGATGGCATAGTGGAGCAGGGAGATGTTGAGACGATGATCTCTACGGATCGGGTAGGGCGGCTCTATGGAACTGAAATGACCCGAATTGAGGAGGGGGGGCGTATAGCCTATCTTCCATGCTAATCCGTTATCTTTTGCTTCTGTTTTGGGTAGTGCCACTACAGGCACAGCCGCCGGCAGAGCGAATTATTAGTCTTGCTCCCCATATTACCGAGATTCTCTTTGAGATTGGTGCCGGAGAGCAGGTTGTTGGTACGGTCAATTATAGTGACTATCCACAGGAGGCAACCCTGATTCCGGAGGTTGGGGGATACAATCGCCTTGACCTGGAGAGGATCATTCAGCTTCATCCTGATTTGGTTTTGGGGTGGCATAGTGGTAACAGCTATATTGAGATTGAGCGGTTGAGGTCGCTGGGGTTACGGGTTGTCATTACGGAGCCACGACAGCTGGGAGATGTTGCTGGCCTGATGGAGCAGTATGGACAGCTTGTTGGGAGAGAGGAGCTGGCCAGTCAACAGGCAGATCGCTACCGTAAGGGGCTACAACAGCTTCGTGATAAGTATCAGCATCAAGCCCCGCTGATGGTCTTCTATCAGGTCTGGAACAGCCCATTAATTACAGTTAATGGAGAGCAGATCATCAGCAATGCAATAGAGCTCTGTGGGGGGGTTAATGTATTCGCGTCACTGGATACCCTATCCCCACAGATTGGTATAGAGGCGGTTCTTGAGAAAAACCCAGAGGTAATTATTGCCAGTGGAATGGATGAGTCACGGCCTGAGTGGCTTGATGAGTGGAATCGTTACCCGGTTTTGCGGGCTGTAGAGAGGCAGAATCTCTACCATGTGCCCCCCGATATTCTGCAACGACATGGGCCAAGATTGATAAAGGGGGTGGAGGCGCTGTGTCGGGTATTGACTCTTACTAGAGCAAAAGACCAACCGCAATATTAGGATATTCTTATAAAGTTATAGTTAAAACAATAAGTTGACACATGCCTTGTTAATGACTATATTGACCGTCCGCGTATTGGAGGAGTATTTGAACAGTACCGGTGTACTAAAGAAAAATAACAAACAGATTACAATAATAATAACCATTAAAGGGTAATATTGCGGCTTCCGAAAGAGATTTCAGAAGCCGTTTTTATTTTTTGGCGGCCCATCCCTGCGGTATCATAGTGCTCCATGACTGGCACCATCCATCCAATCCATAGAATCCGTGAGATTCCATATAACTACACCTCTTTTTCGGATCGGGAGATTATCATCCGCTTTCTTGGTGAGGAGATGTGGGATGTGCTTAATGAGCTGAGAGGACAGCGCCAAACTGGGCGCTCCGCTCGCATGCTGTTTGAGGTGTTGGGTGATATCTGGGTGGTGCGCCGTAACCCCTGCATCCAGGATGACCTGATTGAGAATGTGGGGCGGCGAAATTCGTTGATTCATGCGCTCAACCACCGCCTTGACCAGATTGTCAGCCGTGCAGATGGTAATGAGCTGGCCCTACAGTTGGCCGAAAAGACCCGTGAGGCAGTGGATGAGTTTGAGTCCTGGATAGGTTCTCAGTCTGGTCTGCGCAAGCGGACGTTACGAGAGCTCTCACGGGTAACCCGCAGGGACAATATTCAGTTTGATGGGCTGGCTCGTGTCTCTCATGCAACGGATGCCTCGGATTGGCGTGTTGAGTTCCCCTTTATTGTGGTCACCCCCGACAGCGAACAGGAGGTGCGGGATGTGGTGGAGGTATCCATCAGGTTGGGGCTGACAGTAATTCCACGTGGCGGTGGTACCGGCTACACCGGCAGCGCAGTGCCGCTGGAGGCCAGCAGTGTGGTCATCAATGTCGAGCGGCTAGAGAAGCTTGGCCGGGTGGTGGAGCAGAAAATTGAGGGGGTGGCAGAGCCGGTTGCAACTGTTGCGGTAGAGGCAGGGGTAGTTACCAGGCGGGTAAGTGAGCTGGCAGATGGTGCCGGGCTGGCCTTTGCAGTTGACCCAACCTCACAGGATGCATCCACTATTGGCGGCAATATTGCGATGAATGCTGGAGGCAAAAAGGCTGTTCGTTGGGGTACGACGCTGGATAATCTGGTCTCCTGGAAGATGGTTACCCCGCAGGCAGATTGGCTGGTGGTTGAGCGTCTCAACCATAATCTAGGGAAGATACATGACCAGCCCTATGCAGAGTTTCAGGTGCAGCGATTCGAGAAGGATGGCAAGACCAGAAAGGGCGAGTCAGAGTTATTGCGGATTCCATCTGCACAGCTACGTAAACCAGGGTTGGGCAAGGATGTTACCAACAAGTTTCTGGCCGGCCTGCCCGGAGCACAGAAGGAGGGGTGTGACGGACTGATCACCTCAGCAGTTTTTATTCTCAACCAGCAGTCTCCAGAACTGCAGACACTATGTCTTGAGTTCTTTGATCCAGATCTCCATATGGCGGTTCCGGCAATTGTTGAGACTATAGATATTCTGGAGAGGAGCCCAGGAGTGGTGCTTGCAGGTCTGGAGCACCTTGATGAGCGCTATGTAAAGGCAGTGAAATACAGTACTAAGGCGGCTCGCCCTGACCTGCCGAAGATGGTTCTGTTGGCAGATATTGGTGGGGAAGATGAGGAGTCACTATCGGCTGCGATTGAGGCAGTAATTGATGCAGCCAAGGCGCGTGGCGCGGAGGGCTTTGTTGCAATTAGTCCGGAGGCTCGACGCAATTTCTGGCTGGATCGGTCACGTACCGCAGCCATTGCGGCGCATACCAATGCATTCAAGATCAATGAGGATGTAGTGATCCCGCTTGATCGACTGGCTGATTACGGTGATGGAATAGAACGTATCAATATTGAGCAGTCAATCCAGAACAAACTGAGCGGAATGGGGCAGCTGCGGGATTTGGTGCAGCAGGCTACCCAGCTGAGTTCACGCAGTGATAATAGTGAAGAGCATCAACAGATTCTTGCATCCAAACAGGTTGCAGCAGAGGAGTTGCTGGAGCAGGTTGAGAGCCGTTGGCAGCTACTGCTAAAGGAGATGGACAGCAGTTATGGAACACTACCAATCGAGCTTGATCCATCCTTATCTACCGAACGCACACTGTTCCGGTTGCTGCAGCGACGGGAGCTACGGGTATCCTGGAAAAGGGAGGTGGAGCGACCACTGAAAGAGATCTTCTCTGGGCGGGAGATGGAGGCCCTACGCAGCAGATTTGATGAGCTCCATTCAGAGGTTAAATCACGTCGTCTCTTCGTCGCAACCCATATGCATGCAGGGGATGGAAACGTCCACACCAACATTCCTGTCCACTCTAATAACTACGAGATGCTTCAGGAGGCGGAGCGGATTGTGGATCGCATCATGGAGTTGGCCCAGGAGCTGGGCGGGGTGATCTCCGGGGAGCATGGAATTGGTCTGACCAAGATTCACTATCTGGACCAGAAGGAGATTGATGCATTCAAGGGGTATAAGGAGAAGGTGGACCCAGAGGGGCACTTCAATCGTGGCAAGCTTATGGCCGGTTCCGGTCTGGAGGATGCCTACACCCCATCATTGCAACTGTTGGCACAGGAGGCACTGATCCTGGAAGCTAATGATCTGGGCGGCCTCAATCAGATGGTCAAGGATTGTCTGCGCTGTGGGAAGTGCAAGCCGGTCTGTACCACCCATGTCCCGGCAGCCAATCTGCTCTACTCCCCACGCAACAAGATTCTTGCAACCGGCCTGATGATTGAGGCGGTGCTCTACGAGGAGCAGACCCGTCGCGGGATCTCACTACGTCATTTTGAGGAGATGAACGATGTAGCAGACCACTGCACCATCTGTCATCGTTGTGTAACGCCATGTCCGGTCAATATTGACTTTGGTGATGTAACGATACAGATGCGTACTATCCTAAAGCGTCAGCGCAAGCGTTGGTTCAAGCCTGTTGGCTGGATCTCCATGCAGTTCCTCAATGTGACCGATCCACGCCTGATTAAAGTGATGCGCACCGGACTGGTAACCTGGAGCTATGCGCTACAGAGGTTGGGTCACCAGCTTATGCGCGGTGCAGGACTGCTGAAATGGCAGATGCGGCCCTCTGCCACAACTGGCAAGCCGGCGATCAGGGGGCAGGTGGTTCAATTCTTCCATCGGCCCATGCCGGGAAGTATGGCCCAGAAGAGCCCCAGGGCACTATTGGGCATTGAGGATCGAAGATATATTCCGGTCCTGAGAAACCCGGAGACCACCTCAACAGAGTCTGAGGCGGTTTTCTACTTCCCGGGTTGCGGCTCTGAACGCCTCTTTGGCGAGGTAGAGATGGCAACGCTTAGTATGCTCTATGAGCAGAATGTGCAGACAGTGCTGCCACCTGGATACCTCTGTTGTGGCTATCCGCAGCGGGCATCAGGTGATGAGGAGAAGGGACATCAAATCTCGATGGGCAACCGTATCCTCTTCCACCGTATCGCCAACACCCTCAACTACCTCGATATTAAAACTGTACTAGTCTCCTGTGGCACCTGTATGGATCAGCTGATGCAGTACGAATTTGAGAAGATATTCCCTGGCTGTCGGTTGCTCGATATCCACGAATACCTACTGGAGAAGGGGGTCAGATTGGAGGCAAATGGCGAAAAATACCTCTTCCACGATCCGTGCCATAGCCCGATGAAGCAGCTTGATCCGATCAAGGTGGCATCAGGGCTGACCGGTTCTGAGGTACATCTATCTGATCGATGTTGTGGCGAGTCTGGTACCTTTGCCGTCACCCGCCCCGATATTGCAACCCAGGTGAAGTTCAGAAAAGAGCAGGAGCTGAAAAAGGATATCGGTGAGCTTGGCAGTGTAGGGAAGATTCTTACATCTTGCCCATCCTGCCAGCAGGGGCTGATTCGATATCAGGAGAGCACTGGGCTTGAGGTGGACTATCTGGTAATGGAACTGGTGAAGAAGCTACATGGCAAACAGTGGCAGCAGCAGTTTCTGGACAAGGTAAATGGGGGCGGCATAGAGCAGGTGCTGTTGTAGGTGATCTAATGGGTAAGAACAGCCATAAAGAGATCTTCATTATCCTGTGGTATCGTTAGGGACGGAACAGGGCGAGTTTCTTGATTGTGTCGAAATTCATAGAATAAGAAGGTTTGGTCTGGTGCTATACGGAATCCGCATATTACATATTTTAGAGATTCCGCATAATATACTGATAAGCGCGGCCGCTTCGCGCCCACGCTTATCGGTGAGCTGAGCAGCAAGCTGCTCCATCATCTTGAAAGGCTCCGCTCCGCTGCGCCTATCAAGACGCTGGAGCAGAAATCTCCCTAATACCGGTTACGAGCAAGCTCGAACCGGATTAGAAAGATTCTGCTCAGCTCACCGTTAGTTGTAAAAAAAGAGATCGCACATGGATACAAATGAGATAGTTTACGTTCTAGCCAATTCTGCAATGCCAGATATAGTCAAAATTGGAAAAACGACACAAGCTGATGTAAAAACAAGAATGAATCAGCTATACACAACAGGTGTCCCGGTTCCATTTGAGTGCGTATTTGCAATTGAGGTCACAGACTGTTCAAAAGTAGAGTCTGCGTTACATATAGTATTTGGGCCAAACAGAATTAACCCTAACCGAGAGTTTTTCAAAATAGACTCTGAACAGGCAATTGCCATTTTAAAATTACTTGGTCAAAAAGATGTTACCCCACAGGTAAGTGCAGAACTAAATAGCAATGTATCCCAAGCAGAAAAAGATTCAGGTAAAAAACTAAAGAAAAGACCCAACATGGACTTTCTGGAAATGAACATTCCAGAAGGTTCCGAATTATTATTTGAAGATGGTGCAACCACTGTAAAAGTGAAAGACAATAAAAAAGTTATCTACAATGAAGAGATAATGACGTTAACTGCAGCAACAAGAAAAGTAATGGCTATTGATTACTCTGTACAACCCTCACCGCACTGGACGTTTAATGGAAAGCTCTTAAAAGATATATACAATGAAACCTATAGTAAAATAAAGGGGGTCAGTAAATAGTAAATAAAGGGGGTCAGGTCTTTATTTTTGCACTAGACTGACCAATCATTTACTGACAGCTCTGGGCCGAACTCGGCGGTTGCCACTTGCAGTTTGATCGGCAGCAATGGGTGTGGGGGATGTAAGAAGAAAAAAGCCCCGCTTGTGCGGGCCTTGATCATTAACTGCTGGTTGGGTTTTTACATGCTGTTACGGCTCAATAGCCCTGACCCCATTTGGTGTTCCCAGCAGCAGTACATCTGCAGGACGCATTGCAAAGAGTCCGTTGGTGACTACCCCAACAATATTGTTGAGCTTCTGTTCGATTACCGTGGGCTCCATAATCTTGAGGTTGCGGACATCGAGGATGATGTTGCCGTTGTCGGTGGTGAAACCATCTCGCAGTATCGGCTGTCCCCCAATCTGCTTGATTATCTCACGGGCAACATAGCTCTGTGCCATCGGGATCACCTCAACCGGTAGCGGGAAATCACCCATCACATCGACCAGTTTGCTCTCGTCTGCGATACAGACAAACTTGTCTGCAACTGCAGCTACGATCTTTTCACGGGTTAGTGCGCCGCCACCGCCTTTGATCAGGTGCAACTGACTGTTGGACTCATCGGCACCATCCACATAGATGGACATGTTGCTGACAGAGTTTAGATTCAGCACCTCAATGCCGTGTCCGCGCAGTCGCTCGGCAGTCGCCTCCGAGCTGGCTACCGCCCCCTTGACTTGGTTTTTGATAGTGGCCAATGCATCAATGAAGAAGTTGGCAGTGGAGCCGGTTCCAACACCAATAATCTCTCCGGGCACCACATGCTCCAGTGCGGCCTCGGCAACGGCTTTTTTCATCTCATCCTGAGTCATCTTCTCTTTCTCCATATTCGGTTTTATGTAATGTCTCTTTGCGGTCTGGTTTTGTATAAGTATACTGTGAGCCATGCCAAAAAAATATATTGAAAGAATACTTAAGGCGCGAGTCTACGATGTTGCGCGGGAGACTCCACTGGAGGAGGCTCAAGGCCTCTCTGAGCGCCTGGGCAACAACGTGTTGATCAAGAGGGAGGATCTGCAGCCTGTCTTCTCATTTAAGCTGCGTGGCGCCTACAATAAGATGGCTAGCCTCAGTCAGGAGGAGTTAAGTCGTGGGGTGATCGCGGCCTCTGCTGGAAACCATGCTCAGGGGGTGGCCCTCTCTGCCAGGCAAATGGGAGTCAAGGCGACAATCGTAATGCCCAAGACCACACCGGAGATCAAGGTGCAGGCGGTACGTAAGTATGGGGCCAAGGCGGTGCTGTTTGGTGACACCTATGATGATGCCTACCAGAAGGCACTGGAGCTCTCTGAGGAGAGGGGCCTGACACTGGTCCACCCCTATGATGATCCTGAGGTTATTGCTGGGCAGGGGACCATTGCGATGGAGATCCTGCGCCAACATGAGGGCAGGATTGATGCGGTCTTCATCCCCGTTGGTGGCGGTGGGCTGATTGCGGGGATGGCAGTTTATCTGAAATATCTCTACCCGGAGATTCGTGTGGTGGGCGTCGAGCCGGAGGATGCGCCGACACTGCATGATGCACTAAAGAGGGGGCGAAGAGTGGTGTTGGACCAGGTTGGCATTTTTGCCGATGGGGTGGCAGTAAAGCAGATTGGCAAGGAGACCTTCAGGCTGGCGCGTAAGTTGGTAGATGAGGTTATTCTGGTCAGCTCTGATGAGATCTGTGCTGCAATCAAGGATATCTTCGATGATACCCGCTCCATTACCGAGCCTGCTGGGGCCCTAGCTGTTGCGGGAATGAAAAAATATGTTGAGCGTGGGGGGGTGGAGCAGCAGACTCTCATTGCTGTAGATAGTGGCGCCAATATCAACTTTGATCGCCTGCGTCATGTGGCTGAGCGGGCAGAGCTGGGTGAGCGCAAGGAGGCGGTGCTTGCGGTGACTATTCCGGAGCGGCCAGGGAGCTTCAAGAAGTTCTGCAAGCTGTTGGGCAAGCGACAGATTACCGAGTTCAATTATCGCTATGCAGACCAGGCAAGTGCTCATATCTTTGTTGGTATTCAGCTGGGTGGTGGAGAGAGTGGGGATGATCTGGTCAAGCGCTTGCGGAGTAGAGGGTATCCGGTTGAGGATCTGTCAGATAATGAGGTAGCCAAGGTCCATGTGCGTTATATGGTGGGTGGACGCCGGTCAGGAATAGAGAACGAGATCCTCTACCGCTTTGAGTTTCCGGAGCGCCCCGGGGCACTGTTGCAGTTTTTAACTAACTTGGGACGTAACTGGAATATCAGTCTGTTCCACTACAGAAACCACGGTGCAGCCTATGGGCGGGTGCTCTGCGGCATTCAGGTGCCGGTCAGTGAGCGTGGAGATTTCCAGAACTTTCTTGACGAGCTGGGTTACCACTACTCTGAGGAGACCGAGAACCCGGTCTATAAGCTCTTTTTGAGCTAAGAATTAGGGCAGCTGTTTTAAGATTACCTGTCTCTGCGTAACAGAAACAGGAACAGCAGTAGTGCAATCAGTCCGACAAGACCCTGATTTCCACCGGTAGAGACGGCCGCTACCCCGTTGGCTGCAGGCTCACTGCCACCGGTTGCCAGTTGAACAACATCAATAAGATTCCCGATAATTCCGGTTGTGCCGGGAAAAAGAATATCGATAATAATAAATGTAATTATGAGTATAACCCCAAAGTCAGCTAGTATTTTTAGCCATGAGGTTGCGCGACCGATAATCTCTTTTATTGATGTTGAGTACATTATTTAATTAATTCCGTTTTTTTAAGAGGGAAGAAAACCTGTCCCCCTTAATAGGGGGTTATATTCCCCATCCACTAATATCAGATGGAGAGATTATTAACACCCCCTCCTAGGAGGGGGATGTCTACTTAAAGATGGTTATCTATTAAGTAATGCTGCCAGAACAATAAGGGTGATCAATCCACTGACGCCATTGAATTGAGCAACAACATTGCCGATACCGCCCACTATTCCGGGCATTCCAAGTGCTCCTGCACCAAATACGACCTCAATCATCAGGCCAAGTCCGATCAATGACATTAATATCCCAGTCAGTCCGCGTACAACACCACCTATGGTAGAAAATGCACTATCAAACATATAATAACCTCTCTCGGTAGTTAATAAAATTAAGCCTGTATTTACAGACTTGCGGCAACTCTATACTACCCTGCTATTATGTCAATGATATTATAATTAATATTGTCTATCTCTAATCAATTAAATTTAAATAAGCTAGAGCTTATATGTTTGGTATTAGTTAAATAAGGTAATATTTATATGTTTATACGCCATATAAAATATAGGTATTCGGGGCATGAGTTATTTAAAAATAGTAACACCATTTTCAGTTACTACCCCATCCAGTGGAATATCCCAAGACTCTCTATTTAGTTGTTTGACCTCCTGAAAGGCGTGAGCTACTCCCAGTAGGAATGGACGCCTGCGATTATTTGAGTGTTTCGGGTGTGAGAAGGTGCGATCATAGTACCCACCACCCATGCCGACACGTGATCCTCGGCTGTCAAATGCAACAAGCGGGGTCAGCACCAGATCCAGGGTCCAGACAGGGACGGGTTTCGGCGGAAACAGTCCCGGTTCCGGAATACCGTATTGGTTGATCATCAGCATACTATCCTCGTACAGAGGCGCAAACCAGAGCCTGTTGCCATGGAGTCTGTTGAGTACGGGTAGAAAACATTTACGCCCATCATGGATGGCACGGTCAATAATCAGTTCAGGATCCTGTTCACCATCACTGGCAATAAAACCGGCAATTCTACGGCTACGCTGAAATAGTGGATGGATAACAATATGACCAAAAATCTGTTCAGCATGTAACTGACGTATAGATTCTGGCAGAGCGTGCCTCTTCGCTCGTATCCTGCTGCGAAGATGAGAGCTTATCATGAGGTGGAGATAAGAGGAGTGGTGCCTACCATATGTACCGGCCGGATCTGCGTCCCTGAACCAGAAAGTTCAAGGTGGGGGGCCTGAACTGAAGGGTTAGGCTTTCCGATAAACGGACCTGCACACGCCTCCAATGAGTTCGGCTCCCAGGGTCGTGAGTTAAGGATCAAGGATCGAGTCCCGGTGATCAAATACCACAGTAGGCACCAAAGTCTATGGGTATATAAGCTACACCTGTTCGCGCAATTATTCAAGCTCCAATTGACGACCATGGTGCAGAGCAGCCTCTACATTTTCTCTTAGTCGTGTCAGCTCATCAGCAATAGATCCATCACCCTGCTGCTGATTGGTGCGGCAGTGGACCAACTCGTTTGCAATATTGAGCGCAGCCATGATGGCGATACGGTCCTGACCAACACTTTTGCCCTGTTGTCGAATCTCCCGCATCTTCTCGTCCACAAGAGAGGCGGATTCGATAAGTGACGCCTGTTCATCGGCAGGACAGGAGACCTTGTACTCCTTCTGCAGGATGGTAATGGTGACTGGACTGTTCTGGCTCACGACTGTTTCTCCAGGATGCGGACTGACGAGAGTACAGACTGTACCTTCTTGATAGCAAGTTTGTTCTTCTTCCTGAACTGATCACGTTCACCGATTACATCCTGTACCTTCCCTCGAAGTTCCCTGTTCTCACTACGGAGGGTATCGCAGAGGCCAATCAGCTCATCGATGCGCTGCTCCAGCTTGTTAATGGCAGGCCCCAACTGGGTGCTGGCTGACTGTTTTTTAGGAGTTTTTCTGCTCATGTTGTGGTGACTATAGAGCGATCGCCAATTTTCTTCAACCAGGATTGTCTCATCGATAGTTGCGCAGTTCTCTGGATCTGAGAGAATGGGCAGATGCAGAAGATAGAATATAGTGAAGTTAATAGTGCGTTACGTCGTCTGTCACTTACCATGGATGGTGCTGAGCTACAGGGGGCGTTTTGTGGTCGTCTGGTCTCTGGGGCCGGGCCTGACGAGAGTGACTGGCTTCAGGAGCTGGTTGGAGAGAGAGACGAGGCAAACTTGCAAGCGCGTGAGGATGTAACCCTGCTGGCCAGGGTGTTTGGTGAGGTAGTGCGACAGTTGAATGATGCTGAGCTCAAATTCAATCTGCTACTGCCGGAAGATGAGTCGCTGCCTGTGCGTACGGAGGCCTTAGCGGCATGGTGTGAGGGGTTCCTCTATGGGTATGGAATTGCAGCAGCAGATGGTGCCACGACCAGGAGTGAGGTGGAGCGAGAGTTTCTCTATGACCTTATGGAGATTTCACGGGCCGGTTTCTCGCAGCAGGAGGTCGGTGAAGAGGATGAGATGGATTTCCTCCAGCTGGTAGAGCATCTGCGTATTGGCACCATGTTGCTCCATGAGGAGAGTCATCCGGTAGCCCCATCGCCAACGGATTTCGTTCACTAAAGGGCAGGAGCAGCAGTTATGCAGCCACAGGTTTTTGCACGTCGGCGGAGAGAGTTGCTCAGGCAGATGCCACCAGATTCGGTTGCGATCCTGCCGGCAGCTCACCATCCAATTCGTAATCGTGATGTTGAGTATCCATACCATCAGGAGAGCGACTTCTACTACCTGACCGGATTTGCGGAGCCGGACGCCATTCTGGTGCTCAGAAAGAGCGGCAGAAAGGGATCATGGGGACTCTTCTGTCAGGAACGGAATCGCAAACAGGAGCAGTGGACAGGGGAGCGGTTGGGGACAAAACGGGCCATCTCCAGGATGGGTGCAGATCAGGCCTGGCCTATAGAAAGCTGGCTTGAACAACTACCGGATCTGTTGACCGGAACCCAGCAGATTTTCTTCAATCTTGGTGAGGAGAGCTCAATAGAGCAGGGTCTGTTGAGACAGCTAAGAGAGTTCCGGCAGCGTAATCGTTCCGGGGCCGTGGTACCCCAGACCATACACCTGCTGGATCCCATGCTACACGAGATGCGTCTGTACAAATCACCCGCTGAGATCAGGATAATGAGGAGGGCAGCATCAGTTACGGTTGCAGCCCATCGTCGGGCCATGCGGGCCTGTAGCCCAGGGCTTGTCGAGAGTGGGCTGGAGGGTGAGATCCTCCATGAATTCTCCAGTCATGGGGTGCGGATCGTGGCCTACGACACCATTGTGGCGGGTGGCAACAACGCCTGTACGCTTCACTACATTAATAACAGTGAGAAATTGCGGGATGGTGATCTGGTGCTGGTTGATGCAGGTGCAGAGGTTGAGGGGTATGCGGCTGATGTTACCCGGACTTTTCCGGTTAATGGGAGGTTTACCACAGAGCAGCGCAAGCTCTACGAGATCGTTCTTGCTGCCCAGAGGGCTGCTATTCAACAGATACGTCCAGGACGCCGTTGGGATACGTTTCACCGGGCTGCGGTACGGGTAATCACCAGAGGACTGATTGATCTGAAGATCCTCAAGGGTGATCCGGAACAGCTGATCAAGGATGAAAAATACAAGAAATTCTACATGCATCAGACCGGCCATTGGTTGGGTATGGATGTGCATGATGTGGGCAACTATCAACTGGATGGAAAGTGGCGGCCTCTGGAACAGGGTATGGTGTTGACGGTGGAGCCTGCTCTCTATATTCCCAAGGGAGTGAGGGGGGTGGCCAAAAAGTGGCAGGGTATCGGAATTCGCATTGAGGATGATGTAGTGGTAACGGACAGTGGCTGTGAGGTACTTACGGCAGAGGCTCCAAGGAGCATCGAGGAGATTGAATCATTGATGGCTGGATGATGAATAGTATCCTGTGATTACCCAATTCTGACTGGCGATGAGCGGCAGTTACAGGTAGAATTTTCTGCTCAGTTTCAGATCGTGGGAGAGACCCTGTTTTTACAGGGCGCCGAAGGCGCAACAGCCCGGAAACGCTCAGGCAAAAGGACTACGCAATCTAAATACTGGCTCTGGAGAAGATCAACAGGATCTACCGAAGGGGAAGGTGTCCACAGAAATGTGAGTTGCCCAATCTCTCAGGTTCCCGGACAGAGGGGTCTATCGCAGTTGTGCGCGATCATGTGTGCAGCTATGTGAGTACAGATCAGGAGCCGGAGCAGTATATGTCACAACAACCAGAACACCTGCAAAAGACAGCACTCAACGAGGCGCACAGGCGTGCTGGTGCCAAGATGGTCGATTTTTCTGGCTGGGAGATGCCGCTGCACTACGGTTCCCAAGTAGATGAACACCACGCTGTTCGGCAGAAGGCTGGGATGTTTGATGTCTCTCATATGGTAGTCAGTTATCTTGTTGGCGTAGATTCCACCAGGTATCTCTCAGGTCTGTTGGCCAATGATGTAGCGCGTCTTGAAGATCCTGGTAAGGCCCTATACTCCTGCATGTTGAATGGACAGGGGGGGGTTATTGATGACCTGATTGTCTACTGGATGGGTGGGGATAGATATCGAATTGTTACCAACGCCGCTACCCGCGTCAATGACATGGCGTGGATGCAGCGGCAACTCTCCGGGTTCAGTGCGGTTTTGACAGAAAAACCAGGGGTTGCCATGGTTGCTGTACAGGGGCCGAATGCAAGGGCAGCGGTTCTGGGTTGGCTGAGTGATGCCTCCAGAGAGATAGTGGAGTCCCTGGACCGTTTTTTTGCCGCAGATGTGGAGGAGGGCTTTATTGCCCGTACCGGCTACACTGGTGAGGATGGTTTTGAGGTGATGGTGCCGCAGTATGAGGTGGAGGGGTTCTGGCAGACGATGGTGGATGCAGGGGTAGAGCCCTGTGGTCTTGGGGCGAGAGATACCCTGCGGCTGGAGGCGGGGATGATGCTCTACGGTGCCGATATGACAGAGGAGACCACTCCATTGGAATCTGGACTATCCTGGACCGTTGCACTGGAACCGGAGCAGAGGGAGTTTGTTGGGAGTGAGGCACTGTTTAGGCAGAAGATAGATGGGGTGCCGCGTAAATTGGTAGGGTTGTTACTGGATGGCAGAGGGGTGATGCGTTCCCATCAGAAACTTTTTGTGGCTGATCGAGAGGTGGGAGAGGTGACAAGCGGCGGCTTCTCGCCAACCCTGAAGCGAACCATTGCACTGGCCCGGATTCAGGCAGATGTAGAGGGAGATTGCGAGGTGGAGATCCGGGGAAAACGGACCCCGGTTGCCATTGGAAGGCCTCTGTTTGTACGTAACGGCAAAGCCGTGTAACTTTTTGGAAAATTGATAGAGTAAGGGGATAGATGAGATGAGTGAGATTCCGCAGGGGTTGAGATATAGCAAGAGTCATGAATGGATAGATGATGATGCAGGTACCGTTACCATCGGTATTACTGATCACGCCCAGGAGTTGCTGGGTGACATCGTGTTTGTTGAGCTGCCTGAGGTGGGGCAACAGCTAGATCTGGATGGTGAATGTGGTGTGGTTGAGTCAGTCAAGGCTGCCTCGGATATCTATGCCCCACTGGCTGGAGAGATTGTCGAGGTCAATGAGGCTCTGATGGATTCACCGGAGCAGGTGAATGATGCCCCATACGAGGCTTGGATTTTCAAGATGAGGCTGAAGAATCCGGCTGATCTGGATCAGTTGCTGGATGCGGCAGGATATGCCTCACTGGCTGAGGCAGAGTAGAGACCATATCAAGGAGCGGTTGATGCCTTTTATTCCTCACACCCAAGATGAGACCAATGCCATGCTTAAGGCTATTGGTGTCGCCCGAATAGAGGATCTGTTTGCAGAGATCCCACAGGGGCTCCGTGCTGGTAAGGCTGGCCAGGAGATGGATGGCCAATATCCCGGAATGGGTGAGATGGAGATTGGCCGATTGATGCGTGAGAGGGCTACAGAGGATGACGGGGTGCTCTGTTTCGCGGGTGGTGGCGCCTACCAACATCACATTCCGGCGGCGGTCTGGGAGCTGACCACGCGCGGGGAGTTTTATACCGCCTACACCCCATATCAGGCAGAGGCGAGCCAGGGGACGCTACAGCTGCTCTATGAGTACCAGTCGATGATGTCGAGTCTGATGGCAATGGATGTCTCCAATGCCTCACTCTATGATGGGGCATCGGCACTGGCAGAGGCGATCCTGATGACTGTTCGTGCCAACCGTCGCTCCAAATCAAAACGTATCCTGATCCCCAAAACAGTTAACCCCAACTATCGAAAAGTGGTCCATACCCTGGTGCGTCACCAGGGCATTGAGCTGGTAGAGCTGGACTATGATTCTGATAAGGGTGTGGTAGACCCGGCAACACTCAGAGTCGGAGAGGATGATGACTACACGGCACTGGTAATTCCTCTTCCCGGTTACTTCGGGACCCTGGAGGATGTACACAGACTGACGGACTGGGCTCATGACCATGGAATGCTGGTCATCGGTTGCGTCAACCCGATTGCAGTTGCCCTGTTGAGCCCTCCGGGTGAATGGGGGGAGGAGGGGGCCGATATTGCCTGCGGTGAGGGGCAGCCACTGGGGATACCGCTCTCCTCTGGAGGCCCCTATTTCGGTTTTCTCTGCTGCCGCAACAAACTGGTAAGACAGCTCCCCGGTCGCCTTATAGGGCAGACCCGTGATCTTGAGGATCGTCCTGGCTTTGCACTGACTCTGCAGGCTAGGGAGCAACATATAAGGCGCTCCAAGGCGACGTCAAACATATGTACCAATCAGGGGTTGATGGTGACCGCCTCAACAATATTTATGAGTCTGATGGGAACCTCCGGGTTGGAACAGATGGCCACAACCTCGCACCAGAATAGCCACAAGCTTGTTGAGAGATTGAGTGCAATCGGTGGCGTGGAGCATCACTTCTCATCACCATTTTTCCATGAGTCGGTTATTACATTGCCAAAACCAGTGGATGAGGTTCTTGCTGCACTGGTTTGGCAGGATGTTGTTGGTGGTATATCGCTGCAGCAGAGCTTCCCGGAGCTGGGAAATGCCATGCTGGTATGTGCAACAGAGCTACGCAGTGAGGCAGAGATAGAGCGTTTTGCAACAGCGCTGGAGAGCGTGCTTGCAGATGGTGAGGAGGTTATCTGATGTTGATTTTTGAGCGCTCGGAAGAGGGACGTCGCAATAGTGCACAGAGGGTTATCTCTGGTGGTCAGCAGGGTCAAGATGAGAGGCCGCTGACGGGAATTCCGGAGACCATGAAGAGAGCAACTGCGGCAAGACTTCCAGAGCTATCCGAGCTGCAGACTGTGCGTCACTACACCAGGCTCTCCCAGAAGAACTTCTCGATCGATACACACTTCTACCCTCTGGGTTCGTGCACCATGAAGTACAATCCGCGTGGTGCCAATACACTTGCGATGCAGACCGGTTTCCTCAATCGTCACCCGGCCGGTGATGCTGCATTGGGGCAGGGGGTGATGGCCTGCCTCTACGATCTGCAGGAGATTTTGCGAGAGGTTACCGGGATGGAGGCGACCTCGCTGACCCCTGCCGCCGGCGCCCAGGGGGAGTTTGCCGGGGTTGCAATGATTCGAGCCTACCACGATGCACGGGGGGACAGTGAACGTAGTGAGATTCTGGTTCCCGATGCCGCTCATGGAACCAACCCTGCCTCGGCCGTAATGTGCGGCTACAAGGTCAGGGAGATTCCGACAGATAAGTCGGGTGATGTAGATGTGGATGCGCTGAGGTCGATTGTTGGCCCCCAGACAGCAGGAATCATGCTCACAAATCCGTCTACTCTAGGGGTATTTGAGCGGAGGATTGAGGAGATTGCAGAGATCATGCACCAGGCGGGTGGTCTACTCTATTATGATGGTGCCAACCTTAACGCAATTCTTGGCAAGACCCGCCCTGGCGACATGGGGTTTGATGTTATTCATATAAATGTTCATAAGACATTCTCGACCCCGCATGGCGGTGGTGGACCGGGTGCCGGTCCGGTGGTTGCTAACAAGCGGCTGGCCCCATACCTGCCGATCCCCATGGTTGGCAAGTCTGCAGAAGATGGTTGTGAGTACTACTGGGTTGAGGAGCAGGAGCGACCAGAGAGTATTGGACGTCTCTCCGCGTGGAGTGGAAATATAGGGGTGCTGCTGCGAGCCTATGTCTACGCAAAGATGTTGGGGAGTGTTGGGATGGAGCGGGTGGCCGACTACTCGGTACTCAATGCCAGCTATCTGATGAGGCGGCTGGAGCAAGCCGGCTTTACCCTGGCAATTCCAGGGCGACGCGCCACCCACGAGTTTATCGTGACCCTGAAAAAAGAGTCGAAGGATCTCGGAATCTCTGCAATGGACTTTGCCAAGCGCCTGCTGGACTATGGTCACCATGCACCAACAACATATTTCCCACTGCTGGTACCGGAGTGTCTATTGATCGAGCCCACCGAGACAGAGGATAGGGAGACCATGGACGCCTTTGTGGAGGCGATGGTGACAATACTTCGGGAGGCAAAGGAATCCCCTGAGAAGGTCAAGGGTGCCCCATGGACTCTGCCGGTAAGACGTCTGGATGATGTGCGTGCAGCCAGGGAGCTGGATCTGAACTGGTATAACAGGTAACAAGGAGATTTAACAAGATGACAGCGTTGATTTGTGGCTCATATGCCTTTGATCAGATTATGGTTTTTCCGGACCGTTTCAAGAACCACATCCTCCCGGAGAAGGTTCACATGTTGAATGTCTCCTTTCTGGTGCCGGAGATGCGGCGGGAATTTGGAGGGACAGCAGGAAACATTGCCTATAACCTGAATTTATTGGGCGGGGATGGTCTGCCGATGGCAACTATCGGAACCGACTTTACCCCATATCGAGAGTGGATGGAGCGGTGTGGTGTTACAACCACCCATCTCCATGAGGTTGAGGAGAGTTACACTGCTCAGGCATTTATAACCACCGATATGGATGATAACCAGATCACCGCATTCCATCCTGGCGCAATGAACTCATCTCACCTTAATAATGTGGCTGATGCGACGGGGATCTCGCTGGGTATCGTCTCTCCAGATGGACGGGAGGGGATGATAGAGCATGCTACCCAGTTTGCCGAGGCAGACATTCCGTTTGTCTTTGATCCCGGCCAGGGGTTACCGATGTTCGGCAAGGAGGACCTGTTGCAATTTATTGATCAGGCGACCTGGATTGCAGTCAATGATTATGAGTCTGCCCTGATGCAGGAGCGGACTGGTCTCGGTGTTGCTGAGATTGCCGAGGGGGTGGATGCAATGGTTGTTACCCTTGGAGGCAAGGGGTCAGTGATCTATACAGGGGGGCATCGCATAGATATTCCTGCTGTCCCCATGGAGCATGCGGTGGATCCAACCGGCTGTGGGGATGCCTTCCGCGCAGGACTGCTGTTTGGTCTGATGAATCAGATGGGGTGGAGAACTACGGGGCAGATCGCTTCTCTGATGGGTGCAATCAAGATTGGTACCCACGGCACCCAGAACCACCATTTCACCACGGATCAGTTCAAGGAGCACTACCATGCTGCATTTGGTGAGGACTTTTAGGGTGTAGAGAGTGATGTCACTAGACGATGGTCTAATTGGAGTATTGAGTCTCTTTATGGTATAAAATACTTTTATCAGGAGCCCCCTGAACGACAGGGAGCCGTAGAGAAAATATTATGGCAGACCGTAGATTACAAGTTTTCCACACAGTTGCTCGCATGCTCAGTTTTACCAAGGCTGCAGAGTCACTTCACATGACCCAGCCGGCAGTCACCTTTCAGGTGCGGCAGTTGGAGGACTATTTCAATACCCGTCTGTTTGACCGAACTCATAACCGCATTACCCTGACCGAGGCAGGTGATCGGGTATTTGAGTATGCTGAGCGGATTCTTGCCCTCTATAGTGAGATGGATAATGCGGTTCGTGAGATGACCGGAGAGGTCAGCGGGGTGTTGATCGTCGGTGCAAGTACCACCATTGCCGAGTATATGGTTCCCAATATGTTGGGTAAATTCCATGAAAGACACCCATCAGTAACAGTTCGTCTCAAGGTTGGAAATACCGATAGTGTAGTCTCCATGGTTGAGAACAACGTGATCGATCTGGGGATTGTGGAGGCACCAGTCTCCAACAAGAAGCTGCAGCTGGATCTCTGTCGGGAGGACGAGTTGGTGCTTATCATGCCTCCAGACCATCAACTGGCGGAACATGAGACTATCAAGATTGACCAGATCAAGGAGTATCCATATATCTGGCGTGAGGAGGGTTCGGGGACCAGAGAGGTGGTTCATGACTACCTGACTGAGGCTGGGATCAACCCGGCAGATCTGAATGTCATTATGGAGCTGGGTAGTCCGGAGGCGATCAAGGGGGCTGTGGAGTCAGGAATAGGTATTACCATCATCTCCATGGCTTCCATCCAGAAGGAGCTACAGCTAGGCACCATCAAGATGGCTCGCCTGGATCCTCATATGGTGCGCCCATTCTCTTTCGTCCACCAGAAACAGAAGTTTCGTCTGCGTGCCATGGATGAGTTGCTGGAGTTTGCCAAGGATTATTGTGAGGCCTACAAGACCTAACTCAGGATTATGGATGAATTGAACCAGTTACAGAATATATTTTCTGCACTGGACAGGGATGATCGCCATTCGCTGCTGCGTTATGCACAGTTTCTTCAGATTGAGGGGGAGTCGGATAGTCCAACAGAGCCCCCGATAGAGGAGCCGCTGGATCTGCCTCGACCGGAGGAGGAGCATGTGGTGGTGGCAATCAAACGACTTGCAAAGAGCTATCCGATGTTGAACCATGACCGTCTGTTGAGACAGAGTGCGGATCTTGTGGGTGCGCATCTGGTGAGCGGGAGGCCGGCAACAGAGGTTATCGACGAGTTGGAGGAGATCTTTCAGGTGCATTACGAGAAATACCGGGCGGAGCGTTACGGATGAAGAATATCCTCGCACACTGGTTTAAGCGGCAGTTTGACAACAGCCAGCTGGTCATCCTGTTGATTCTATTGGCAGTTCTGTTTGCCGTGGTGCTACTGTTTGGGCAGATTCTGGGACCGGTTCTGGTGGCCATAGTTCTGGCCTATCTGATGGATACCCCGATTGAGCAGATCAAACGGAGGGGGGTTGGACACAACCTCTCTATCTGGCTGGTCTATCTGATCTTTCTGGCCTTTCTGTCCTTTCTGATAGTGGTTCTGTTGCCGCTTCTATCGAGTCAGATTACCCAATTTCTCTCTGCAGTACCGGTAATGGTGCAGAGTGGAAAAGAGATCATGGCGCAGCTTCCAGAGAGCTACCCAGCCCTGGTAAGTGCGCAACAGTTAAACGAGATTACCAATGCAGCTAGTCGCTCAATGACCGAGTTTGCGCAACAGGCTCTTGCAAAAACCCTGGGTTATATCCCCGGTATTATCACCGTCTTGATTTATCTGGTACTGGTTCCACTGCTGATATTCTTCATGCTCAAGGACAAGAGGGAGCTCTTTTCCTGGTTTACCAGCTTTCTCCCTAGTAATCGCTCACTGGCTGAACAGGTCTGGAGCGAGGTGGACTTGCAGATTGGCAACTATATTCGTGGTAAATTCTGGGAGATGTTTATCGTCGGCAGTGTGACTTATATTGCCTTTGTGCTGTTCGATCTGCAGTATGCAGTACTGCTTGGGGCTCTGGTCGGGCTTTCTGTACTGGTGCCATATGTGGGGGCGACCGTGGTTACGGTACCGGTGGCTGCTGTTGCCTTCTACCAGTTTGGCTGGGGTAGTGAATTTGGAACGGTAATGCTGGTCTATGGGGTGATCCAGGCGCTGGATGGAAATGTCCTGGTGCCGCTACTATTCTCGGAGGCGGTGAATCTGCATCCGGTTGCGATTATCGTTGCGGTGCTCTTCTTTGGTGGGGTCTGGGGTTTCTGGGGCGTGTTCTTTGCGATCCCGCTGGCAACCCTAGTAAAGGCAGTGATATCAGCCTGGCCAAAACTGGAGCAGTCTCCAGAGACAAGTCTGATTACTTGATTGGCTCCAGCAGTCCATCCAGGCTCTGCTCATCACAGAAATCGAGAAAGTTCTCCCGTAGTTGGGTAATGGACTCCTGTCGGGGTACCCCAAGCACCATATTCAACACGAACATCTGGGTGCCGGTGTGAGGTGCGTGGTGGCTGCTAGTATTCATCTCCTCTACGTTGATCTGGCGTGAGGAGAAAAAGTCGGCTACCTTGTAGACAATACCGGGATGGTCAATGGAGATAACCTCAACGTGGTATGGGAGGTGGTCCTGCTTGATGGGTCGGTCTGAGGTTCTTTTGGTGAGAATGGTGAGATCTAGCCTCTCCTGAAATTTTGGCAGGGTGGTCTCGAGGCGGGCAATGGTGTCCCACTTTCCGGAAACTAGCAGAAGGATGGCAAATTCACCACCCAGCACGGTCATTCTACTATCGACAACATTACCCTTCTGTTCCAGTACGATCTTTGATAACTCATTGATAATGCCAGGGCGATCCCTGCCAATTGCAGTTATGACCAAGTTGTCAGTGGATGAATTGGTAGGTGAATTTTTTTCCATTGCAAAATAACCCTTGAATCAGAGGTTGTTCTCCAAGTATATCTTGTCACTCCCCCTTTGCAGAAGTAACATTTACGGTTTATGGGCAAAACATATTACTGAAGAGAGAATTGCCATGTTTCAAGGAAGTATGGTGGCCCTGGTCACACCGATGTACCCTGATGGTAGATTGGACTGGGAGTCGCTGGACCGGCTGGTTGAGTTTCATATAGAGAGTGGTACTGATGCTATTGTTGCAATGGGTACAACCGGTGAGTCGGCTACGCTGAATGAGAAAGAGCATTGTGAGGTTGTTCAGCGGGTAATTAAGCGAGCTGATGGACGGATTCCGGTGATTGCAGGAACTGGAGCCAACTCGACACAGGAGGCAATTGATCTGACCCGCTGTGCTAGGGAGCAGGGAGCGGATGCAGCACTGCTGGTTACCCCCTACTACAACAAGCCCACCCAGGAGGGACTCTATCTCCACTACAAGGCGGTTGCAGAGGCGGTTGATATCCAGCAGATTCTCTACAATGTACCTGGGCGTACAGCGTGTGACATGCTTCCGGAGACAATTGGCAGGCTCTCAAAGATTACAAATATCATCGGGGTCAAGGAGGCGACCGGTGATCTTGGGAGAATTGAGCCAATTCGTCAACAGAGCGAGGATGATTTCGAGATCTACAGCGGGGATGATTCCACCTGTACCGACTTTATTCTGCAGGGGGGGCATGGCACCATCTCGGTAACTGCAAATATAGCACCACGACAGATGCACGAGATGTGCCTGGCTGCGATGGCTGGAGATGGTGAAAGGGCACACGCCCTGAATGAGTCGCTGAAGCCGCTTCACCGTGACCTCTTTCTCGAGTCCAACCCGATTCCCGTAAAGTGGGGACTATTTGAGATGGGGATGATTGCAGAGGGAATTCGTCTGCCACTGACTTCTTTATCCGAAAAATATCGATCAGTTATAAGGGAGGCAATCGCCTCTGCCAAGGAGAATAGATGAAGCTGAATAACAAACCCCTGCTTTCCTGGTTGTGGATCCTTTTGGGTGTACTCTCACTGACTGCATGTAGTACGGTTGATAAGACAGTAGAGCAATATAAAGCGTACAAGAAGGAGCTAAGTTATGAGAGCAGTGTGGAGACCAAGCCTCTTGATGTCCCGCCTGATCTTACCAGCTCAATTATTCAGGACCTGTACCGGGTGCCTGGGGGTGTTGCATCACTAAAAAATTATGAGACAGATAGTGGTGCAGGGGGAGTTATTGCCTCTGCCAACGATGTTCTACCAAAACAGGAAGAGATAAGGGTGGTCGGTGACGGTCATCAGCGTTGGTTGGTGATCCAGGCAACTCCGGAACAGTTGTGGTCCAAGTTGCGTGAGTTCTGGTTAAAGAATGGCTTCCTGATTGAGCGTGAGGATCCGCGAGTGGGCATTATGGAGACTGACTGGGCAGAGAACCGTGCAGAGATTGCAGAGGGGCCAATTCGTGGGCTCCTCAGCAAGGCGCTGGATGCTATCTACTCCACCGGCACCAGGGATAAATTCAGAATTCGTCTGGAGCGCGGTGACCAGGATGGGGTTACCGAACTCTTCCTGAGCCACCGGCGCATGGAGGAGGTGGCCTCTGGAGAGAGCTTTGTGTGGCAGCCTCACCCGGCAATGCCTGAGCTGGAGGCCGAGTTACTCATCCGCATAATGTCATTCCTCGGGATGGAGGCGGCACGAGCCAACACCGCACTCGCCGGTCTGGAGGGTAGGGGGGTCGTTGAGCGTGCCAGGATTGTGGATACTGCAGATGGGGAAAAGTTTGTCCTGGTCAAGGAAGGCTTCCCTCGCACCTGGCGTCGTACTGGTCACGCCCTGGATCGAGTTGGATTTACTGTTGAGGACCGAAACCGCTCCAAGGGGCTCTACTATGTCCGTTATATTGACCCCTTTAAGGATAATGAGCAGGAGGGTATCCTCGACAAGCTGAAATTCTGGGATGGTGATGATCAGCCGGTTGAGGGTGAATATCGGATCCATATTGAATCTCGCAATGATATCAGTCGAATAGTGGTGTTGAATGGAGATGGGCAGCCGGATAATTCTGCGACAGCGCGACGCATTCTCGCTCTGCTGCATGAACAGCTAAAGTAACTGAGATGGTAACAACCCGGTTGAGGTTTGCCTCGTTGGGCAGTGGCAGTAGGGGCAATGGCACCCTGTTTGAAATGGGAGGGACCACTATCCTTGTTGATTGTGGCTTCTCATTGAGACAGACAGAGGCTAGATTGCAGCGGTTGGGTAAATCTCTGCAGGATATTGATGCAATTGTGGTGACCCATGAGCATGGTGACCATCTTGGTGGGGTACGCCGCGCTGCCAGCAAGGGCGGGATTCCGGTCTGGATGACTGCAGGGACTGCCAGTGAGGCAGAGCGTAGGCATGGACTGTTTGACTCCGTTCGCATTATCGGTGGGCATGAGCGCTTCTCCATAGATGGGATTGAGATCAACCCATTCCATGTTTTACACGATGCCAGTGAACCGGTTCAGTTTACCTTCAGTAATGGGGGGTGCACGGTTGGCCTGTTGACTGATCTGGGTGAGGTTACCCCCCATATTGAGCGTCAGCTTGGGGGGTGTGATGCTCTGCTGCTGGAGTGCAATCATGATCCAGAGCTGTTGGCCGCTGGCTCCTACCCCATCTTTCTGCAGAAGAGGGTGGCAGGTCGCTTGGGACATCTGAGCAACCGGCAGGCAGCAGTACTGCTGAAAAAGATTGATACCTCAAGGTTGCAACATCTGGCTGTGATGCATATGAGTGAGAAGAATAATCGTGAAGAGCTGGCGGCAAGCTCTATTTGTGGTGCTCTGGGATGTGAACGGGAGTGGATATCGATTGCAACCCAGCAGGATGGGCTGGGCTGGAGAGAGATTGTCTGATGATAACGGGAATTCGATATGTTGATTATTAAGGGTGGTCCGGCACTTTCCAGGTTCCGGCTGAAGAAGATGGAGACGCTGTTTTCCAGAGAGTTTCCTGTCATCAAGGGGGTTACAACCCAGTTGATCCATTTTGTCGATCTTCATCTATCACTGAGCAGTGAGAAGATGATGCTTCTGGAACAGTTGCTGGAGTATGGTCCCGCCCATGGTGAGACCCACCTCAGCGGCAGGAGATGGGTGGTGGTGCCGCGTCTGGGAACTATCTCCCCCTGGGCCAGCAAGGCAACCGATATCGTCAACAACTGTGGTCTTGATGAGATTCACCGTATTGAACGCGGGGTGGAGTGGGGGCTGGAGATTGATGGTGAGTTGAGTGGTGATGAGGAGGCTAGGCTCATCTCTATGATTCATGACCGGATGACAGAGACGGTGCTCAATGATGAGGCAGAGGCCGAGGCTCTTTTTACCACTGCACAGCCTGCACCAGTGGTTAGTGTGGATATCCTCGGTGGAGGCCATGCCGCACTGGAGATAGCTAATGATTCCATGGGGCTTGCTCTGGCTGCGGATGAGATTGACTATCTTGTCGAAAATTTCCGTACCATGGGGCGTAACCCCAATGACGTGGAGCTGATGATGTTTGCCCAGGCAAACTCGGAGCACTGCCGCCACAAGATTTTTAATGCCGACTGGATTATTGATGGCGAATCTCGTGAGGAGACGCTATTTGGGATGATACGTGATACCCATCGCAGCAATCCGGAAGGGGTACTGTCTGCCTACAAGGACAATGCTGCGGTGATCGCTGGTTTCAGCGGGGGCCGTTTCTCTCCCCGGGGAGAGCGGGGCCGATACAGCGCCCTAGATGAGCAGATCGATATTGTCTACAAGGCGGAGACCCACAACCATCCTACCGCTATCTCCCCGTTTCCCGGTGCTGCAACCGGTGCTGGTGGAGAGATTCGGGATGGGGGGGCCACAGGACGGGGCTCCAAACCGAAGGCGGGACTTTCCGGTTACTCGGTCTCCAATCTGAGAATTCCCGGAGCTGAGCAGCCCTGGGAGCAGGATCATGGCAAGCCCTCGCGAATTGTCTCTGCACTCGACATCATGCTGGAGGCACCGATTGGTGCGGCCGCCTTCAATAATGAGTTTGGGCGTCCAGCCATTCACGGTTACTTCCGTACCTTTGAGGAGAGGGTGCCTGGCCCTGAGGGTGATGAGGTGCGTGGATACCACAAGCCAATCATGCTTGCTGGCGGTATGGGTAATATCCGTCGCCCTGATGTGGAAAAAAATGAAATACCACCTGGCACCCAGATTGTTGTTCTGGGAGGCCCTGCGATGTTGATTGGCTTGGGTGGTGGGGCTGCCTCATCCATGACCAGTGGTAGCAGCTCGGAAAATCTGGATTTTGCCTCGGTGCAGCGTGGTAATCCTGAGATGGAGCGTCGCTGTCAGGAGGTTATTGATCGCTGCTGGCAGATGGATGAGAACCCGATTGTCTCTATTCATGATGTGGGTGCAGGGGGGCTCTCCAATGCGGTTCCAGAGATTGTGAATGATTGTGGCCGTGGCGGCCGTTTTGAACTGCGTACAGTGCTCAATGATGAGCCTGGGATGTCACCGTTGGAGATATGGTGTAATGAGGCACAGGAGCGTTATATTCTCGCTATTGATACCTCACGGATGGAGCAGTTCCGTGCTCTTTGTGAGCGTGAACGTTGTCCGTATGCGGTGATTGGTGAGGCTACCAAAGAGCAGAGGCTGGTGTTGGGGGACGGGCATTTTGACAATACCCCAATTGATCTGTCGATGGATGTGCTCTTCGGTAAACCTCCCAAGATGTTGCGGGAGGTTCAACACAAGCCATTTCATAAGCCAGAGTTTGAGACTATCGGGATTGATCTGAGCGAGGCTATCAATCGAGTACTTCGGCTGCCTACAGTTGCCAACAAATCCTTTCTGGTAACCATTGGTGATCGTACAGTAACTGGACTGGTTGCACGTGATCAGATGGTGGGCCCTTGGCAGGTGCCGGTTGCTGATGTTGCAGTGACTGCAACAAGTTATGACACCTACACGGGTGAGACTACCGCACTGGGTGAAGCCACCCCAACTGCACTGATTCACCCTGCCGCATCAGGTCGTATGGCTATTGGTGAGGCATTGACCAATATAGCAGCATCCAGAATCGAGTCACTGGACCAGGTCCGCTTCTCGGCCAACTGGATGGCACCGGCAGGTCACCCTGGAGAGGATGCTGCACTGTTTGATACCGTAAAGGCGGTATCCGATCTCTGTCAGCAGCTCGATATCTCCATTCCGGTGGGCAAGGACTCCATGTCGATGAAGAGCGTCTGGGAGCAGGATGGGGAGCAGCGTTCTGTAACGGCACCACTCTCTCTGATCGCCTGCGCCTTTGCACCATCTGTTGATATTAGAAAGACCCTGACTCCGCAACTGATTACTGACGGTGGGGAGAGCGATTTGCTGTTGATTGATCTTGGTAAACAGGCAAACCGTATGGGTGGCTCCGCACTGGCTCAGGTCTATAAACAGGTTGGTCACCACCCCCCCGACCTGGATGACCCCCAGGCCATGAAAAACTTCTTTGGTCTGATCCAGTCGATGAATGAGGATGGAGAGATTCTTGCCTACCATGACCGTTCGGATGGTGGTCTCTTTACTGCACTGTGTGAGATGTCTTTTGCGGGCCATACAGGAATTTCCGTACTGATTGATGATCTTGGCAGCGATCCAATCTCTGCGCTCTTCAATGAGGAGCTGGGGGCAGTCATCCAGATACGCCATAGTGACTTGGAGATGGTAAATCAGAAGCTGCGCGAATTTGGTCTGTTTAGACATGCCCACGTTCTTGGAACTATTGTAGATGATGATCGAATCACCATACATAACCAGGGCGAAATCCTGGTCAGCGATTCTCGGACCGAGCTTCAGCGCATCTGGTCAGAGACAAGTTGGCAGATGCAGCGCCTGCGTGACAACTCCGACTGTGCAGACCAGGAGTATGATCAGCTGTTGGATAGCGATGATCCAGGAATGGATGTCATAGTTCCGTTTGATTTGAATGAGGATATTGCAGCCCCCTATACCGGAAGTGGGATTCGACCATCTATGGCAATTCTGCGTGAGCAGGGTGTTAATGGTCAGGTAGAGATGGCCGCCGCCTTTGACCGTGCAGGGTTTGAATGTAGTGATATCCATATGAGTGACTTGCTGGAGGGACGAGTCGATCTGAACGATTTTCGCGGCATAGTTGCCTGTGGTGGTTTCTCTTACGGTGATGTGCTGGGGGCAGGCGAGGGGTGGGCAAAATCTATTCTCTTCAATAGTCGTGTGCGGGATAGTTTTTCCCGGTTTTTTGAGCGTGAGGATACCTTCGGTCTTGGGGTCTGCAATGGTTGCCAGATGATGTCGGTCCTCCATGAGCTGATTCCTGGGGCAGAGCACTGGCCCCGTTTTGTGAGGAATCGCTCGGAGCAGTTTGAGGGACGGTTCTCGCTGGTTGAGGTGGTGGATTCACCATCCATATTTCTGCAGGGGATGGCCGGGGCAAGGATTCCGGTTGCAGTTGCGCACGGTGAGGGGCGCGTGGAGTTCTCTGGTGACCACAACAGTCAGGCACATCTTGCGCTACGCTATATTGATCATCAGGGCTCACCGACAGAGAGTTATCCTCTCAACCCGAATGGATCGGCACATGGGGAGACCGGTTATACAACTGATGATGGCCGCTTTACCATAATGATGCCCCATCCTGAGCGTGTGTTCCGTACTGCTCAATACTCCTGGCATCCGGACGAGTGGGGAGAGGATGGCCCATGGATGCGGATGTTCCGTAATGCCCGGGTCTGGGCAGGCTGATTTTGTCTTCTATTGCCAGAGCTGTTCCATATTCATGGAGTGAGAGATAAAATACGCACTCTGGTATCTGGAGTATATAAAAAATGACGATTCACAATACAGATGATCTTCGTATCAGGGGGATGCAGGAAGTTGCTGCGCCCGAGGAGGTTCATCGTCAGCACCAGATCACCGAGAAGGCGTCGCAAACAGTCTGGGAGACACGAGGCGCCATCCACAATATTCTCCAAGGAGAAGATGATCGGCTGGTAGTTGTGGTTGGTCCCTGCTCCATCCACGATGTCGAGGCGGCCAGAGAGTATGCCGATCGACTGAACGTGATAGGTAAACGACTCAGTGGAGAGATGGTGGTGGTGATGCGAGTCTACTTCGAGAAACCACGTACCCGTGTTGGCTGGAAGGGTCTGATTAACGACCCTGACCTGGATCAGAGCTTCAATATCAACAAAGGCATCTGCGTGGCGCGCGAGGTACTACTGGAGATCAATGGTCTGGGCATACCTGCGGCAACAGAGTTCCTTGATCTGATTACCCCTCAATATGTGGCGGATCTTATCAGCTGGGGAGCTATCGGTGCCCGTACCACAGAGAGCCAGGTCCATCGGGAGTTGGCCTCCGGACTCTCATGCCCGGTTGGCTTCAAGAATGGCACTGATGGTAAACTGCAGATTGCAATTGATGGAATCTGGGCAGCATCGCAGCCACATCACTTTCTGTCCGTTACCAAACAGGGGCACTCAGCAATCTTCTCTACCAATGGTAACGAGGATTGTCATGTGATTCTGCGAGGGGGTGATGATCGCCCAAATTATGATGCAGAAAGTGTGCAGGATGCAGTTATCAATCTATTGCAGGCAAAACAGAATCCACGACTGATGATCGATCTCAGCCATGCAAACAGCCGCAAGGACTATAGGCGACAGATTGATGTCGGCAGTGATGTTGCGCATCAGATCAGACATGGTGGTGACAACATTATGGGGGTGATGATCGAGAGCCATCTGGTTGAGGGGCGTCAGGATATCCGCGAAGGTGAGGAGCTGGTCTATGGCCAGAGTGTCACCGATGGCTGTATCGGATGGGGGGCAACGGTTGAGTTGCTTGAGGAGTTTGCAGAGGCGGTACGTCAGCGTCGCACCTCAGCTTCCTGATGATTCTCTGATGACATCGTTATGGTGAGCAAGATTCTGATTATGCTGGTACGTTGGTACCAGATCATATTTAGTCCGTGGATCGGGCAGAGTTGTCGCTTTAACCCTACCTGTTCAAGCTATGCAATCGGTGCCCTGCGTGAATATGGGGCACTTAAGGGGAGCTGGATGGCAATACGCAGGATAGGGCGTTGTCACCCTTGGCATGAGGGGGGGGAGGATCCAGTCCCACCAAAAGATGGTGGCCAGTTGTAATCCGGTGTCCTCTATCTGGATCTGGAGATAAACTTCCCGGTTCCAGTGTGTATTTTGATCTCTTCTCCGCTCTCCAGATATTCTGGTACCTGCACCTCAATTCCTGTGGAGAGCTGTGCTGGTTTGGTGCGCCCAGTGGCGGTCGCCCCCTTGATTCCAGGAGAGGTTTCGGTGATTGTCAGGGTGACGGTTTGAGGTAGCTCAACCCCTAGTACCTTGTCATCAGAGAGCAGTATGGTAATCCCCTCCAGCCCCTCGACAAGATAGCCAGACTGTTCAGATAGATCCTCGGCGCCGACCTCATATTGAGAGTAGTCCTCCTGATCCATGAATACATAATTTTCACCATCACTGTATGAGTATTGGGCTTGTCGTTTCAGGCAGTCGGCCTCTCTCAGCAGGTCATCTCCCTTGAATGAGTCATCTAGTTTCTGTCCGCTCTGCAGATTGGTGAAGCGTATCTTGTAGAGGGTGGAGGCACCACGAGAGGATGGGCTTTTTGCCTCAACGGTTTTTACCGCATGTGGCGTACCATTGATCTCCACTATCATTCCACGTTTTAGTTCTGATGCTTTCGGCATAAATATTTCCTGTTATCTGTGCATCAGGAATCACCTGAGACAATATATGTTATGCGGGCTATTTTGATATCGGACGATATTTGATCTTGTGCGGCTGGTATGCATCGGCACCCAATCGTCGTTTCCGATCCTGTTCATAATCTGCATAGTTCCCCTCAAACCAGACCACCTTGCTGTCACCCTCAAAGGCAAGCATGTGGGTAGCAATGCGGTCGAGGAACCAGCGATCATGCGAGATCACCACAGCACACCCGGGGAATGCCAGTAGTGCCTCCTCCAGTGCACGCAGGGTCTCCACATCAAGATCATTGGTGGGCTCATCAAGCAGCAGTACGTTGCCACCACTCTGAAGCAATTTTGCCAGATGGACACGGTTGCGTTCACCACCGGAGAGGTCACCAACCCGCTTCTGCTGATCACCTCCACGGAAGTTGAAATGGGAGACGTAGGCACGGGAGTTGGTCTCGTAGCCACCAATGCGCAGGATCTCCTGACCACCGGAGATCGCCTCCCATACGGTCTGTTTAGGGTCGAGCTCATCACGGCTCTGGTCAACATGAGAGAGTTTTACAGTCTCACCAATGTTGACCTCTCCAGAGTCCGGCTGTTCATCTCCAGTCAACATTCTAAAGAGGGTGGTTTTACCTGCACCATTTGGGCCGATAATTCCGACAATACCGCCTGGAGGAAGATTGAAGTTAAGGTCATCAACCAGCAGACGATCACTGAAGCCCTTGCTGATGCCGGCCCCTTCTATTACTAGGTCACCCAGTCGGGGGCCCGGTGGAATATAGATCTCATGAGTCTCATTGCGGGCCTGGGTGTCGTGCGAGGAGAGCTCATCAAAGCGGGCTATTCGTGCCTTGCTCTTGGCATGGCGTCCCTTGGGGTTGGAGCGGATCCACTCCAGCTCCTCCTTCATGCTCTTCTGGCGGGCACTCTCCTGCTTCTCCTCCATCTGTAGACGGTTCTGTTTCTGCTCCAGCCAGGAGGAGTAGTTTCCCTCCCAGGGAATGCCGCGTCCGCGATCCAGCTCCAGGATCCATCCGGCCACATTATCTAGGAAGTAGCGATCATGAGTGATAGCGACCACAGTTCCCGGGAAGTCATGGAGAAAACGCTCCAGCCAGGCGATTGACTCTGCATCAAGGTGGTTGGTGGGTTCATCCAGTAGCAACATATCCGGGTTGGATAGAAGCAGGCGACAGAGGGCAACCCGACGTATCTCTCCACCGGAGAGCTTGGTGACATCGGCGTCCCACGGGGGGAGGCGCAGGGCGTCGGCCGCCATCTCCAGTTTGCGGTCAAGCTCCCAGGCGCCTGCAGAGTCTATCTTGTCCTGTAGTTCAGCCTGTTCTGGCAGCAGGGTATCGAAATCAGCATCTGGTTCGGCAAATGCGGCACTCACCTCATTGAATCGATCTACCAGTGCCTTGGTGGCAGCGACCCCCTCCTCGACATTCCCACGTACATCCTTTGCGGGATCAAGTTGGGGCTCCTGAGGGAGATAACCGATATTGATCCCTGCCTGTGGTCTGGCCTCACCCTCGATCTCGGAGTCGAGTCCAGCCATAATTTTGAGCAGGGTTGATTTACCGGAGCCGTTTAGACCGAGCACGCCGATTTTGGCGCCAGGAAAAAACGAGAGCGAGATATCTTTCAGAATTTCCCGTCCGCCCGGCACAATCTTGCCGACACGGTTCATGGTATAGATAAATTGAGCCATTTGGGGCCTGTCCTTATGAATGAACTTGTGAGACGTGCAATAGCTACGAGTAATACCGAATGCTCGTAGTGTTATGGAATCAACAAAGGCGCGTAGTATACCGAATTGGCCGTGGAAAGAGTGCACGTCCTTGTGCAGCTGTCATCCGTGAAACCTGAATAGCGTTAACTTGATAAGTATATCATGTAATACTGAAATAACCAACCATTGTCTATGCAAACATTCATATTTTTAGGAGTACCCTGAGGAAATGTGGACAACTTGATGTGGTAAAATGCGCGACTGTATTAACCATTTGGATAGAGGATTGGTAGATGTTTTCAAAGGATATGACCATTGCAGGATTTGATGATGAGCTCTGGGGCGCGATGCAGGATGAGGAGCGCAGGCAGGAGGATCATATAGAGCTTATCGCCTCGGAGAACTACACTAGTCCTCGGGTTATGGAGGCGCAGGGGTCTCAATTGACCAACAAGTATGCGGAGGGTTATCCGGGAAAACGCTACTACGGCGGGTGCGAGTATGTCGACATTGCTGAGCAGCTGGCGATTAATCGTGCCAAGGAGCTCTTTGGTGCCGACTATGCCAATGTACAGCCACACTCCGGATCACAGGCCAATTCTGCTGTCTATCAGGCACTCTGTCTGCCGGGAGACACTATTCTCGGCATGAGTCTCGATGCAGGTGGACATCTCACTCACGGAGCAAAGCCGAATTTTTCTGGCAAGATCTACAACGCGGTTCAGTATGGCCTTAATAATGAGACCGGAGTGCTCGACTATGAGGAGATGGAGTCACTGGCTCGTGAGCACAAGCCCAAAATGATTGTAGCCGGCTTCTCTGCTTACTCCAGAGAGGTGGATTGGGACCGTTTTCGCAAGATTGCAGATGAGGTTGGGGCCTGGCTGTTTGTCGATATGGCACATGTTGCGGGGCTGATTGCTGTAGGTGAGTACCCAAGTCCAGTGCAGATTGCAGATGTAATCACCACCACAACTCACAAGACCTTGCGGGGACCACGTGGCGGAATTATTCTTGCCAAGTCCAATCCGGAGCTTGAGAAGAAGCTCAACTCCTTGGTCTTTCCTGGTACCCAGGGTGGACCACTGATGCATGTGATTGCAGCCAAGGCGGTCGCTTTCAAGGAGGCGCTGGAGCCATCCTTCAAGAGTTATCAGCACCAGGTCAAGGTGAATGCACAGGCGATGGCACAGCTATTCCTTGATCGCGGCTATGATGTGGTGTCTGGCGGTACTGACAACCATCTATTCCTGGTTGATCTGATCAGCAAGGGAATTACCGGCAAGGCAGCTGATGCTGCACTTGGCGCCTCCAATATCACTGTCAACAAAAATGCAGTTCCCAATGATCCACAATCACCATTTGTGACTAGTGGTATTCGCGTAGGCACTCCTGCAATTACCACTCGCGGGTTTGGCGAGAGCGAGTCCACAGAGCTGGCTGGCTGGATGTGTGATGTAATGGACGATGTGGAGAACCAGGATACTATTGAAAGCGTAAAGCAGAAAGTGCTGGAGCTCTGTGCCCGTTTTCCTGTATACAGATAGAGAAGCGATAGTGATGTTCACCCTGGGAGGGTAGAAGATGCGGTGTCCGTTTTGTGGGGCAGAAGATACTCGTGTAGTTGACTCTCGACTGGTTGGAGAGGGCGATCAGGTGCGCAGACGGCGTGAGTGCCAGGCTTGCAGTGAGCGCTTTACAACCTTCGAGATTGTAGATCTTGCTACTCCAAGAATCATAAAAAGTGATGGTAATCGTCAACCCTTTGATGAGGAGCGGTTGCGCAGGGGATTTCTGCGTGCACTGGAAAAACGCCCGGTAGAGACTGAGAGCATAGATGCCGCCATAGAGCGTATCCGTCACCGCCTGATTACCAGGGGGGAGCGTGAGGTTCCATCTCGTGAGCTAGGGGAGTGGGTGATGGAAGAGCTGCGTAATCTGGATGAGGTGGGGTACATCCGTTTTGCCTCTGTCTATCGCAGCTTTCAGGATGTCAACGCCTTCCGGGAGATGGTGGAGCGAATGGAGCATGAAACCCAATTAGGTCAGAATGATCTCCAACTGCAGCTGCTTACCGGAAAAAACCGAGATCCGTTAAGCCTGGATGCAGAGCAGAAGAGTGGTAAAAAGAGATGAGTGGGGACCCCATCTTCAGCTCTGATGACCATCTCTGGATGGCTCGGGCCCATCGCCTTGCAGGGCGCGGGCTCTTTACCACCGATCCAAATCCCAGAGTGGGGTGTGTTCTGGTCAAGAGTGGGGCTGTTGTGGGAGAGGGGTTTCATGAATATGCTGGTGGGCCGCATGCGGAGATCAATGCCCTCAATGCGGCGGGTGAGTCTGCCCGTGGGGCAACTGCATATGTAACCCTGGAGCCATGTAGCCATTTCGGCAAGACCCCACCATGTAGTAATGCCTTGATAGAGGCAGGTGTTGCGCGTGTTGTGGTTGCATTGGAGGACCCCAATCCAGAGGTATCCGGCAGTGGAACAGAGAAGATCCGCCAGGCGGGAATCGAGGTGCAGAGCGGCTTGATGTCTGAGGGAACCGAGCAGGCAAATCCAGGCTTCCTCTCACGTATGCGCAGTGGCCGCCCCTATCTCCGCCTGAAGATGGCGATGAGCCTGGATGGCCGTACTGCGATGTCATCTGGAGAGAGCCAATGGATTACCGGACCGCCCGCCCGTATGGATGTGCAACATCTGCGTGCTCGTAGTTCGGCTATTCTTACCGGTATTGGGACTGTTTTGGCAGATGACCCATCTCTCAATGTGCGTGATATTGATGAGCTATTCGGGCAGCCACTACGAGTAATAGTGGATCCGGATGGTAAGACACCATCATCGGCCAAGTTCTTCTCCATCGAGGGGGAGATACTTATGGCGACTGCCACAGATTGCGCTATCCCTGCAGGATGGAGTGACCATGAAGGTGTAGAGATCATTCAGTTGGATCGTTCCGGCTCGGGCCTCGATCTCCATCAATTGATTGGAGAGTTGGCAGAGCGAGAGGTTAATGAGATCCATGTGGAGAGTGGCGCAACCCTTGCGGGTGCACTACTGCAGCAGAAATTGGTGGATGAAATTATCATATATACGGCACCGATCCTGATGGGGAGCAATGCACGCCCCCTGTTTGAGCTTCCGATCGAGAAGATGAGCAGGAAAATCCCCCTGAAAATTGAGGATATTCGCATGGTTGGAGATGATCTCAGAATGACTATCAAGCCTCAATTCGTGTATCCTTAGCGGTTATGTTTACAGGAATTATTGAGTCGGTGGGGCGTATCTCACGCCTCGAGCCAAAAGGAAGTGATGCCCGTATCTTTGTTGAGACCGGCAAACTTGATTTGGGAGATGTCCAGCTTGGAGATAGTATTGCGGTTAATGGGGTATGTCTGACTGCTGTTGAGCTTCTAGGAAATGGTTTTGTTGCGGATGTCTCAGGGGAGACACTGTCACGCACAGCATTTTCTCAACTGAAGGCGGGATCTGCGGTCAATCTAGAGAAGGCCCTGACCCCAACTACACGGCTGGGTGGCCATATGGTTAGTGGTCATGTAGATGGTGTTGGTGAGGTAAAGAGTCGTTCCGAGGACGGACGTTCGGTCCACTTTAGAATCCAGGCTCCGGATGAGTTGGCTCGTTACATAGCAGAGAAAGGTTCCATTACTGTAGATGGAATAAGTTTGACTGTAAATGGTGTTGATGGAGCGATATTTGATCTCAACATTGTTCCACACACACTGTTGGAGACCACCATGGAGAGCTTTCAGGTGGGTACCAGGGTTAACCTGGAGGTTGATCTGATTGCACGTTATCTGGAGCGGATGGTGCTTGGTGATCGTGCAGCAGAACCTGGGGTAGAGGGAATCAGTATGGATTTTCTTGCGGAGCATGGATTTTTGGGAAAATAATGTTGAACAGTTATATAGCGAGTGGAACAAGATCATGGAACTGAATAGTCCAGAAGAGATTATTGAAGATATTAGTCAGGGCAAAATGGTTGTGCTGATGGATGATGAAGATCGTGAGAATGAGGGTGATCTGATCATGGCTGCAGCCAAGGCAACTGCAGAAGATATCAATTTTATGGCCCGCTATGGGCGTGGCCTTATTTGTCTGACCCTGACCCGTAACCGCTGTGAGCAGCTAGAACTGCCGCTGATGGTTAGGGGAACAAATAGTGACCTTCATGGTACCAACTTTACGGTCTCTATCGAGGCTGCCAAAGGGGTTACCACTGGAATTTCGGCGGCAGATCGTGCGGTGACCGTACAGGCTGCAACAGCAGTAGATGCAACAGCAGATGATATCGTAATGCCAGGACATGTGTTTCCGCTGATGGCACAGCCTGGTGGGGTATTAACGCGGGCGGGACATACCGAGGCTGGATGTGATCTGGCAAGATTGGCAGGCCTTGAACCATCATCGGTAATTGTAGAGATCCTAAATGATGATGGAAGTATGGCGCGTCGCCCTGATCTTGAGGTGTTTGCCCAGGAGCACGGGCTAAAGCTGGGAACAGTAGCAGATCTAATCGAGCACAGAATCCGCAATGAAAAGACGGTTGAGGCTGAGGCCGAGAGTGACCTGGATACCAAATATGGCCCGTTCCATATCAAGGCCTATCGTGAGTCGATTGATGGTGAGGTTCATCTTGCCCTAGTGAAGGGAGAGGTTGATCCAGAGACCCCAATCCTTGTTCGTGTCCATATGCTCGACACCTTGTGTGACCTCTTTACAGTGGCAGGAGAGGGTTGTGGGCATGCCCTGGAGCGTGACATGAACCGGATTGCTGAGGAGGAAAATGGTGTTCTGCTTCTGCTTCGCAAGGAGGAGGATGGTCGTGACTTGATAGAGCGCATCAGGAACCATCAACAGGGAACTAAGTCATCTCCGGCACAGCAACAGGTTGGCGAGTTGCGTGATTTTGGTGTTGGTGCACAGATCTTGCTGGACCTTGGGGTAAGAAAAATGCGTGTTCTTGGGACTCCCAAGAAGCTCCATGCACTGTCAGGATTTGGACTTGAGCTGGTTGAGACTGTATCTTATTAATATATTGGCCTAACTGTACCGGGCCAGATAATGCCATTGGGCGAAAAATTGGAAGAAAGAGGAAGAAATATGAACAACAACGTAAAAGTGACTGAGGCAAATCTCAATGTAGAGGGGGGGCGTTTTGGTATTGTGGTTGCCCGTTTTAACAGCTTTGTTGTGGAGAGCTTGCTGGATGGGGCGATTGATACCCTGGTGCGCAATGGTGCCAATGAGACAGACATACATGTGGTACGTGTCCCTGGAGCCTTTGAGATGCCAATCGCAGCACAACGGATGGCGAAAGGTGATTATGACGCTATTATTGCCATTGGTGCGGTAATTCGTGGCGGTACCCCCCACTTTGACTTTGTTGCTGGTGAGGCAACCAAGGGGCTGGCTATGGTATCTCTGGACAGCTCTGTTCCCATCACCTTCGGACTGCTGACTGTTGACACCATTGAGCAGGCGATCGAGCGCTCTGGAACCAAGGCTGGCAACAAGGGTGCAGAGGCCGCGATTTCAGCAATCGAGATGGTTAATCTGCTGAAGCAGCTGTAGTCAGACGCCAGAATTTATGAGCAGGGAACGCTCCAGATCTCGTCGTGCTGCAGTGCAGGCACTCTATCAGTGGTCTATCTCGGCCCAGCCAGCGAGCGAGATCATCACCCAATTTCATGAGGAGGGAATCCTTGAGGATGCAGACAGTCAGCTGTTCGAGAAGATTGTCAGCGGGTTGATCAATGAGGTGGTTGCTGTTGATCAGTCGATCTCTCCCCACCTTAGCCGCAAGATAGAGCAGGTTGATCCGGTGGAAAAGGCGCTGTTACGGCTTGGGTGTTATGAGCTACTGTTTATGCCAGAGACCCCATATCGAGTGGTGCTTAATGAGTATATTAACCTCTCCAAGACCTTTGGTTCAGCCAAGAGTCATCAATTCATCAATGCGGCACTGGATCGGGTGGCACGTGAATCCCGCACGGTAGAGATTGCGGCCAATGAGAGAGCAGACGAAAAAAAGTGAGGGGAGTGGCGAATTCGCCCTGATTGAGGAGTTCTTTTCAGGGAGAGGAAAACACCATTCCGAGACCATTCTCGGAATTGGGGATGACGCAGCCATTCTCTCCCCGCCTGCTGGTAAACAGCTTGTACTCTCAGTCGACACCATGGTGGAGGGTGTTCACTTTCTGCCAGATACCGATCCGAAGACCCTGGGCCACAAACTGCTGGCAGTAAATCTGAGTGATCTGGCTGCCATGGGGGCAGAGCCACTGTGGGTGACACTGGCACTGACCATTCCGGAGAACAACCCCGAATGGCTCGGCAAGTTTTCACAAGGGCTGTTTGCCCTGGCTGATAGGTTTCGGGTTGATCTGGTAGGGGGAGATACCACACGTGGCCCCCTTGTGATGACGCTACAGATTTACGGGATTGTGGATGCAGGAGCTGCGGTTTGCAGGTCAAGCGCCCAGGCTGGTGATCTGATCTGTGTCACCAATACCCTGGGGGCTGCGGGCCTAGCATTACGGCAGCTGCAGGCGGGAGGGGATGCAGCAGAGATCCGCCACTATCTGGAGACCCCAGCCCCACGTATCGACGAGGGGATTTTGTTGCGTGATTATGCAACATCAATGGTTGATATCTCTGATGGCTTAATGGCTGATCTTGGACATATCCTTGGGCAGAGTGGTGTTGGAGCAACTGTGAATCTGGACGCTATTCCCATGCATTCAGCCCTCTCCTCACTCGCCTCGGTTGAGGAACAGATAGAGCTGGCAATGACTGCCGGAGATGACTACGAACTCTGTTTTACCATACCTGAACAGTATGTTCCTGTTATACGCGAACGCTTGTCCAGTATTGGATCTGTTCTATCTATAATCGGGATAGTCGCAGAAGCAAAAGGCATAAGTTTGGTTGGTGAGCAGCAATGGTTCCCTGAAGGTAACGGGTTTCAACACTTTTGACAGCAAACCTGTATGGTCCTCGCATCAGCCCAGACAGAATTGATCGTTTTGTTCACCAATAGATTTTGTGAACAGTGGTTATTGGTTATTGAGAGTGCTGACTGATACTCAATTATGACACTGGTTGGGTGGATCTGTGATTTATCCCGGCCTTCCATCCTTGCGAGGGCGGACCAGCATTGGGGCGTAATTCCAGATAAAGAGTAAAAATGATATAACCCATAGCCCTTGTGAAATCAGCACCAGTGTTGTGAACTGTTCCGGAGCAATCAGGGGAAGCAGTACACGGGTCACTGCACCCGCCAGTAGCAGACCAAATATCAGATGGAGGCTCTGGGGTGGTTTGAAGATATTTCTCCCTGTATGACCAAGAATTACCCGAGCCATCATGCCGATGGTAATGATGCCGATGGCCCCGTAGGTGAATGCATGTAGTGCAAGGTATGGGGATACAATCCCGAGGGCCGCAAGTGCCTTGAAGAGAAAACCGAGAATCATCCAGCCATATCCAACCATCAATACCCAGAGTAGTGGCTTGCCCCAGATGAGTGGGGTATACCAGTTTCGGAAGCGGATTCCATGAACCACCACCAGAATTGCTGCCAGTAGCCCACTGATCCAGAGTTGGGGGAAGAAGAGGTCGGCGAGGGCAAAGAGCAGAAACAGGACCAGACTGGAGATATCAAGAGATTTTGAGTTCTTTAGGTTGATCGGGGTGCCTACCCCCTTTTCGATAAAGAACGGGAAGACGCGTCGTCCAAGTGTTAGCACCAGTGCAAGGATCAGATAGATCCCGCCATACAGCCCAAAACGTTCGCCCCCATCGATAATATCGAAGAGGCCGAGATAGAAGATCAGATTACAAAGGAATAGGGTGGATAGCTTTGAGGTAAAAATCCGTACCTGATCCCACTGCTTCGCCTTGTAGAGGGGGTGAGTGACGGCAGCAGTCAGGGCGAGCAGAAAGAGCAAATCCAGAATTGCAGGCACAGCTACGGGAACAGCCTCGATCCAGGGCAGGATACGGGCCAGCAGCCAGCTGCTGAAGAGTATTGCCAGGGGGGTAAAACGTATAGTCTGTACCCCAGTCCAGTTCATGGTTGCAGTCAGTAGGAAACCGGCTGCGACTGCTGTGGCGTAACCGAAAACCATCTCGTGGCCATGCCACCAGAATGAGCTTCCCAGCTGCAGGATGGGCCCAGGTGTCCACTGGAAACTGTAGGCCGCAGTCCACAGAAGGATAGCTATAACACTATAGAGGGCAGCCCCCAGGAAAAAGGGCCGGAAGCCGAGCTGGAACAGGGCAAAGGGGTGAACCGGTGTCGGTTTGTTGTCAATATTTAGTAACATTTCAAATTATCGTCTGATAAGCGCGGCCGCTTCGCGCCCACGCTTATCGGTGAGCAGGGAGTATCTGCCCTGAATTCTTCTACTTTACCCTTTCGATCATTGCGTATGCTGAATGGTTGTGGATCGATTCGAAGTTCTCGGCTTCCAGAATGTAGGAGAGGATGCGATCATCCTCATTCAGACGGCGAGCCACGTCTCGCACCAGATCCTCGACAAATTTGGGGTTGTCATAGGCGCGTTCAGTGACATGTTTCTCATCCGGGCGTTTCAGCAGACCAAAGAGCTCGCAGGATGCCTCCTGCTCCACTATGTCGATGATGTCCTCAATCCAGATAAAACCGCTGGGCTTTGCATTTACGGTGATATGGGAGCGTTGGTTATGGGCACCATAATCGGAGATCTCTTTGGAGCATGGGCAGAGGCTGGTTGCCGGAACCAGAACCTTGACATTCATTGATGGTTTGCCGGCAATGATCTCGCCAATAAACGTTACCTGATAATCGATGAGGCTCTCGATACCGCTGATCGGCGCACTCTTGTTTACAAAGAATGGAAATGACATCTCGATATGGCCAGACTCAGCCTCCAGGGTTTCAACCATCTCACCCAGCATAGCCTTGAATGTGTCTACGGTGATCTCGAAATCGTGCTGATTGAGAATACGCACAAAGCGGGACATGTGGGTACCCTTGAAATGCTGAGGCAGACTGACATACATGTTGAAGGTGGCAACTGTATGCTGCTCCTTGCCGGTACGATCCTTGATGACAATGGGGTGACGGATGTCCTTGATGCCCACTTTGTCAATTGGGATTTGGCGGGTATCGGTGCTGCCCTGTACATCAACCATACTGTTACTCATAGGAATATTCTCGCTTTTTATGTTTCGCTATAACGGGCAGAGGCACGCTCTGTTTCCCAGACGGTGACTGCCTCAATATGGGTTCGTTCACTATTTAGTTCCACGGAGAGCTCTCCAAAGATAGTGTGAGCGATATTCTCTGCTGTTGGGTTGATCCGGTCAAATGGTTTCAATTCATTCAGATAGCTGTGGTCCAGACGAGCAGTAACCTCTTGTGTGACCCGTTTGATCTTCTTGAAGTCGATAACCATTCCAAGCTTGTCCAGCTCACCAGCAGCAACCTCTACCTCAACCTTCCAGTTATGACCATGCAGATGCTGACAATCTCCAGGGTACTCCCGGAGGCTATGGGCAGCAGCAAAATCACTAACAACCCGTAATATGAATTGGCCCGACATCTCTCTTCTCAAATGGATTGGTTGTGTTGGCGGTTCTGTTGCTGAAACCGAGTAATTGTGTCAAGTATACCACGGGTGGTAAGTCCATACTGCTCAAGCAGGGCATCGCGTTCACCCTGTTCAACAAAGTGGTTTGGCATGCCGATATTAAGGATAGAAACAGTGATTCTCTGCGACAGCAGGAATTCGTCTACTGCGCTTCCTGCACCCCCAGCAACCACATTTTCCTCCAAGGTTACCAGTAGCTCATGTTGGGCCGCCAGCTGCAAAATAAGGGAGTGGTCCAGGGGGGTAACAAAGCGCATATCTGCGACTGTGGCATTTATGGTCTCTGCACACTCCAGTGCACTTTCGAGCATCGGGCCAAATGCCAGCAGAGCCACACCTTCACCCTGACGCCTGATTTTGCCCTTGCCGATTGTGATCGGGTCATCTGACTGACTACTGACGGGTGTTTTTTCAATGATTGAGCTACGGGGGTAGCGGACAGCTGCAGGGCCCTCGTATTGCAGGCCGGTGGTTAGCATTCTCTGGCACTCCTCCCCATTGGACGGGGTCATGATAACCATGTTGGGTATCGCCCTGAGAAAGCTGATATCAAAGGCGCCAGTATGTGTTGGGCCATCGGCGCCAACCACCCCCGCCCGATCAATGGCAAACAGAACCGGAAGCTTCTGCAGCGCCACATCATGGATCAGCTGGTCATAGGCCCGCTGCAGAAAGGTGGAGTAGATGGCCACCACCGGATGGCGCCCCTCGGCAGCCAGCCCGGCAGCCAAGGTTACGGCATGCTGCTCTGCAATGCCGACATCGATAAAGTGGTCTGGATGTTGTTCCGCAAATTGCACCATCCCGGAGCCGGAGGCCATGGCTGGGGTGATGGCAATCATCTCTGGGTGATGTTGTACTGAGCTACGGAGCCACTCCCCAAAGATATCGGTATAGGTGACACTGTTGCCAGACTGCGTAGTAACGGGATCGATACGCCCAATCCCGTGATATTTCAGTGGATCCTTTTCGGCAGGGATATAGCCGTGCCCCTTGTGGGTGATGATATGAAGAAGTCTCGGTCCCTTCAGTTTGTGCAGGGTACGCAGTGCACGAATCAGCGCATTGAGATCGTGACCATCTACAGGTCCGACATAATTGAACCCCAGCTCTTCGAACAGTGTGCCCGGCACCACCATCCCTTTGACGTGTTCCTCGGTGCGTCTGGCCAGATCCCATGCTCCAGGCAGTTTGCTCAGAACCTTGCGGCTGGTCTCACGCATATGGCTATAGGTGGAGCTGGCGAGGATTCTTCCCAGGTAACGGGAGAGTCCACCCACATTTTCCGAGATCGACATATCGTTGTCATTCAGGACAACCAGTAGGTTGGCATCGACATCACCAGCATGATTCAGGGCCTCAAAGGCCATGCCGCCAGTTAGTGCGCCATCACCGATAACAGCGATGGTCTGCTGCTCGCTGCCACGTTGCTTGGCTGCAATGGCCATCCCCAAGGCAGCGCTAATTGAGGTACTGGAGTGGCCTGCACCAAAGGGGTCATATGGGCTCTCTCCGCGCTTGGTAAAGCCGGAGATTCCATGCTGCTGCCGCAGCGTTGCCATTGCCTCACGGCGCCCGGTCAGAATCTTGTGGGGGTAGCTCTGGTGGCCAACATCCCAGATCAGGCGATCGTCTGGGGTGTTATAGATATAGTGGAGAGCGATGGTCAATTCAACAACACCAAGACTGGATGCCAGGTGGCCACCGGTCTGTTCAACAGAGTGAATCATGAAGCCACGTAGCTCCCGTGCCAGCTCAGGGAGTTGTCCGGGGCCCAGTTCACGTAACTGCTCCGGACTGGAGATCTGGTCAAGCAGTGGTGTGGTAAGTGCGCTCATTTCTCTCAATGGTCTCTCTGGACAATAAAATTGGCGAGTTCCTGCAGACTCTCTGCACGCTCACCGAACATGTCAAGGGACTCCACCGCCTGCTGGTGCAGCTTCTGCAGCTCGCGTTTTGCCCCCTCGACCCCAAACAGGGAGACAAAGGTGGTTTTATTCTGCTCCAGGTCGGATCCTTGTGGTTTACCGGTGGTATCACTGGATCCCTCGATATCGAGAATGTCATCCTGTACCTGAAATGCCAGACCGATTGATTCGGCAAACAGGACCAAGGCATCCTGGGCAGAGGGATCGGGCAATGCCGGGGCTGCTCCCATCATGATGCTGGCACGAATCAGTGCACCGGTCTTCTGCAGATGCATGGTGCGTAGCTCATCTATCGAGAGCGAGCTCTCTTCAGCCTGCAGATCCATCATCTGACCACCGACCATCCCCCTCGAACCACTGGCTGAGGCCAGCTCCCGGACCCACTCAAGACGCACCTTAGCAGTGAGATCGGCATCCATAACGACCTGAAAGGCAAGTGTCTGCAGAGCATCTCCCACCAAAATCGCAGTGGCCTCATCAAAGGCTCGATGACATGTTGGTTCTCCCCTGCGCAGCTCATCATCATCCATCGCCGGAAGATCATCATGTACCAGGGAGTAGGTGTGGATTAGCTCAACTGCTGCTGCTGCCGCATCCAGATCCTCCGCTGCTCTACCGAACAGTTTGCCGGTGGCATATACCAGGATCGGACGGACCCGTTTCCCCCCATTGAAAAGTACGTAGTGAATCGCTTGGTGTAACCTGGCCGGGTCTGTAGTAGCAGCTGGAATTGATTGTTTCAGGGCCTGTTCTACACGTTGCTGCCAGGCGTCAAAGGGTAGACTCATGATTGATCAAATGGTTTGAGCCCCTCTTTGGTGAGGACCTCGACCCTCTGCTCTGCTTCAGCCAGTGCCCTCTGACAGCTGCGAATCAACTTTATCCCCTGTTCAAATCTCAGCAGTGATTCTTCCAGAGAGAGTTCGCCACCATCCATCTCCCCAACCAGCTGTTCCAGCTCGGAGAGACTCTTCTCGAAATCGAAAGGGAGACCATTTTTCTTCTTTTGGAGGGCCATATTTTCTCTATTGAGGGGTTTGGTTCCGCTCTGATTCAGTGGATAATGGGCGCTTATGAAGCGACTGATTGTAACACTATTGTTTTTCACTTTCCCCGCCTCTTTGGTTGCCGGTTCACAATGGTGGGATAGTGGTAGCGGGGGAGACTACTTTGAGGAGGGGCCGAAGTGGAAGGAGGCAGAAGTTGTCATACCGGACTATCCGAAGATGGGGAATTTGCTGGAATTTCAGGTGGATAACCCATCATCCAGTCACCACTATTTTCTCGATAGCAGTTCCCTCTCTATCGCTGATGATTACGTGATTCGTTACTCGGTGGTCATAAAGACCAGAAGTGGGGCAACCAATGTCTTCTATGACGGGATCCGTTGTGAGACACGTGAGTACAAGAATTATGCCTTTGGAGTGAATGGAGCATTTACCGAGAATGAGGGCGCGAAGTGGGAACTTATTCGGAGTTATGACTTTTTCCGTAAGGCACTGATACGAGGGATTGTCTGTAGGCAGGATAGTGGCGCATATTCTGTAGAGCAGATTATTGATCGCTTGAAATATGATCGTTAGGAATAGATTTAAAAGTTTGTTCATGCCCTTCTCAGGGTACGTTGTGAAATATCACAAGAAATTAACATTTGGAAGACCGATTGATTAGCTATGTCAAATTATGATGCCTCTGCCATCGAGGTTCTGTCCGGTCTGGATCCGGTCCGAAAACGTCCGGGAATGTACACTGATACCACCAGACCAAACCATCTGGTGCAGGAGGTTCTGGATAATAGTGTTGATGAGGCAATTGTTGGCCATGCAGACCATATTAAGGTGGTTCTGCATAAGGATGGGTCGGTTACAGTTGAGGACAATGGCCGCGGAATGCCGACCGATATCCACCCCGAAGAGGGGATCCCTGGGGTTGAGGTAATTCTTACCAGACTCCATGCCGGCGGAAAATTTTCAGGCAAGAATTATCAGTTTTCTGGTGGACTGCATGGCGTTGGCGTCTCTGTGGTCAATGCGCTATCCAAAAACCTTGAAATCTGGGTGCGTCGCAACGGACTTGAGATGAATATGGTCTTCGCCAATGGTGAAAAGCAGAGCGAGCTTGAGGAGGTTGGTACGGTCGGTAAGCGTAATACCGGAACCACGCTTCGTTTCTGGCCAGATCCACAGTTCTTCGATTCACCAAAAATCTCCATTCCAAAACTGCGCCACCTAATGCGTGCCAAAGCAGTATTGCAGCCGGGCCTGAAGATATCGCTGAGTGATGAGAACTCTGGAGAAAGTGATGAGTGGTATTACGAGGATGGTCTGAAACAGTATCTGCTGGGGCAGATTGGAGATCTGCCAACCCTTCCGGAAGATGCCCCATTTATGGGCTCAAGCAGCAGTGAGAAAGAGGGTGTGGACTGGGCCGCAGTGTGGCTCCCGGAAGGTGGTGAGTCGGTCGGTGAGAGTTATGTAAATCTGGTTCCAACCCTGCAGGGAGGAACCCATGTGAACGGTCTACGCGCAGGGTTGACCGAGGCAGTACGGGAGTTCTGCGAATTTAGAAATATACTTCCACGTGGGATCAAACTGGCTCCAGAGGATGTTTGGGAGAAGGTAAGCTACATCCTCTCTGTCAAGATGGATGATCCTCAGTTTGCGGGGCAGATCAAGGAACGCCTCTCGTCTCGTGAGGTGGCAGCATTTGTCTCTGGAGTAGTCAAGGATTCATTTAGTCTTTGGCTCAATCAGCATCCAGCCATTGGTGAGCAGATTGCTGAGCTGGCAATTAACAGTGCACAAAATCGAATGCGGACCCGCAAGAGGGTGGTACGAAAGAAGGTAACCAGTGGCCCTGCACTACCGGGGAAACTGGCAGACTGTTCCACTGGTGATCCACTACGTGGTGAGCTTTTTCTGGTGGAGGGAGATTCTGCAGGGGGCTCAGCCAAGCAGGCGCGGGATCGTGAATTTCAGGCCATTATGCCGCTGCGTGGAAAAATCCTTAACACCTGGGAGGTGGAGCCGGGGGACGTACTGGCCTCGCAGGAGGTGCACGATATCTCAGTTGCTCTGGGGATGGATCCTGGCAGCAGTGATCTGACAGGGCTTCGCTATGGAAAGATCTGTATTCTGGCTGATGCAGACTCAGATGGGCTCCATATCGCAACCCTACTCTGTGCCCTGTTTTTGCGACACTTCCCCAAGTTGGTAGCGGAAGGGCATGTCTATGTGGCGATGCCACCACTCTACCGAATTGATGTTGGTAAAGAGGTCTATTACGCACTGGATGATGCGGAGAAGCAGGGGATTCTGGACCGTATTACAGCAGAGAAAAAGAGGGGTAAAGTCAATGTACAGCGCTTTAAGGGGCTGGGAGAGATGAATCCACTGCAGCTTCGGGAGACTACCATGGCAACGGAGACTCGTCGGCTAGTACAGCTTACCATTGAGCCGGGCGATGAGAGTGACAGCATAATGGATATGTTGCTGGCCAAAAAACGGGCTTCAGATCGAAAGAGCTGGCTAGAGACACGAGGAGATCTTGCAGAGGTCTGAGTTATTGACCGGAACTGCAGGGAGAAAAAACATGAGTGAGAGAAGAGAGATCGAGATGGAGGGGGTTGAGCAGCTTCCACTGAGTGAGTTTACCGAGAAGGCCTATCTGGATTACTCCATGTATGTCATCCTCGATCGGGCGCTGCCCCACGTGGGAGATGGGCTCAAGCCGGTGCAACGTCGTATTGTCTATGCGATGTCAGAGTTGGGGCTCTCAGCAACAGCCAAGTTCAAGAAATCAGCCCGAACCGTGGGCGATGTGCTTGGCAAGTTTCATCCTCATGGTGACTCTGCCGCATACGAGGCGATGGTGTTGATGGCACAGAGTTTTTCTTACCGTTATCCGTTGGTTGATGGGCAGGGGAATTGGGGGTCAGCAGATGATCCCAAATCTTTCGCTGCCATGCGCTATACCGAGTCTCGTCTTACTCGCTATTCTGAGTTGCTGTTGGGTGAGTTGGGAATGGGGACTGTTGAGTGGCAGCCCAATTTCGATGGCACCATCAAAGAGCCAATTCTGCTGCCGGCCCGTCTGCCAAATATCCTGTTGAATGGTGGATCCGGAATCGCGGTTGGAATGGCAACAGATATTCCACCACACAACTTGAGAGAGGTGGCTACTGCAGCAATTCGCCTGCTGGAGAATCGCAAGTCAACAACAGAGGATTTACTGGAGCACATTCAGGGGCCAGACTATCCAACAGATGCAGAGATCATTACTCCAAAAGAGGATATTGATGAAATCTATCGTACCGGCCATGGCTCTATTCGCATGCGTGCATTATGGGAGAGAGAGGGTGGGGATGTGGTGATAACTGCGCTGCCGCATCAGGTTTCAGGCAACAAGATTCTGGAGCAGGTTGCTACCCAGATGCGCTCCAAGAAACTACCGATGGTTGATGATCTGCGGGATGAATCAGACCATGAGAATCCTACGCGTCTGGTTGTAGTGCCTCGTTCCAATCGGGTAGATGTCGACCAGCTGATGTCCCACCTCTTCGCAACTACGGATCTGGAGAGGACCTATAGGGTCAATCTCAACATGATCGGGATTGATGGTCGCCCCGGGGTAAAGGGGATCCGGCAGCTACTTAAGGAGTGGCTAGAGTTTCGTGAGCAGACGGTTCGCCGTCGCCTAGAACATCGCCTGGATAAGGTTCTGCAGCGTCTTCATATCCTCGAGGGGCTGCTGGTTGCCTATCTTAATATTGATGAGGTGATTGCCATCATCCGCAGTGAAGACAAGCCACGTCCAGTGTTGATGAAACGTTTCAATCTTAGTGAGATTCAGGCCGATGCGATTCTTGATCTCAAGCTCCGCCATCTAGCAAAGCTGGAAGAGATAAAGATCAAGGGAGAACAGGAGGAGCTGGAGGAGGAGCGTCAGAAGCTGGAGCAGATTTTGGATTCAACCCGTCGTCTGCGCACCATGATTCGCAAGGAGATCACAGCTGACGCTGAGAAGTATGGGGATGACAGACGCTCCCCCATTATGGTGCGTAGTGCAGCACATGCTATTGATCCAACAAGTCTGGTTCCCTCAGAGCCGGTAACCGCGGTGCTCTCGGAGAAGGGGTGGGTGCGTGCCGCAAAGGGGCATGAGGTTGATGTTAAGGGACTCAACTACAAGAGTGGGGATAGCTATCTTGCATCGGCCCATGGGCGTAGCAACCGGCCAATATATTTTCTCGACTCATCCGGAAGAAGTTACACCGTACAGGCAAATACTTTGCCTTCCGCACGGGGGCAGGGCGAACCACTGACTGGTCGTTTCTCTACACCATCAGGTGTCAGATTTATTGATGTCATTGGTGGTGAGATGAAGCAGAAGATGGTGGTTGCCTCTGATGCTGGATATGGTTTTATTGCCACTGTTGGTGACCTCTCCTCCAATAAAAAGGCGGGCAAGGCTTTTTTGCGTACACCAAAGGGGGCCGAGGCGATGAGGGTGCTGTCTATTGATGAAGATAGTAGATGGCTGGCTGTAGCAAGTAATGAGGGGAGGCTGCTGCTGTTCTCACTGCAAGATCTTCCGGAGTTGGCCAAGGGCAAGGGAAACAAAATGATTGGTATTCCCCCAAAGCGAGTGGAGAGCAGGGAGGAGTTTGTGGCCGGTATTGCGGTTCTGAGTGGAAGCGATGGCCTTACGGTAATTTCTGGCAAACGCAAACTAAAACTGAAGCCATCTGACCTGGAAAACTATTGCGGGGAGCGTGGGCGTCGAGGCAGCAAACTGCCAAGGGGATTTCAGAGGGTTGAGGGGCTAATTGCCGGGATCAAGTAGGCAAAGGGACTACATTGTATACATAAGCCATCCACTAACGACGATAAAGATGGCACAGGCCCAAAAAAAGATGGTAACAATTCGTCCCAATGCTGCTCCTCCAAGAGAATTTATAACGGCTTTAATTGTGACGTAACCTGACTACTTTTGTAAATTACTCGTAGTAGTGTAAGTAACAGACCAATTCGGGGTATGTTGCTATTCCATGGTTTCCAGAGCGGTTTCGGTAAATTTATCCCCCTCCAGTTGATATCCACGCATCTCCAGAACCCCCTCTGTGTTGAGTGAGATTACAAGATAGAGGGCATCCGCATAGTCAGCATCTGTTAAATCCTTTTTGGATGGAGTGGCTGGCGCGTGTGGGTGGGAGTGATAGATCGCCCATAGCTGTTCACCGCTCTCCCGGATCTTCCTCATTGCCCGGATCTGCTCCCCCGGGTCCATCTCAAACAGGACCTCTGGATGTGGTGCAATATTTGGCACTGGATAGATGGCTGATGCTACTCCGTGATCTGCACCTATAAGACCACACACCTCCATCTCCGGGCTTTTCTGTGCCTCGGCAAGAAGTTTGACAACTAGTGAGCGTGGGATAGGTTTAATCATGTTCGCCACAAGTTGGACACTTGGGGTCTCTGGGAAGCTTGAGGGTGCGCCATTCCATGGTAAGCGCATCAAGCAGCATCAATTTTCCGTTCAATGTTTCTCCAATATTCATGACTATCTTCATCGCTTCTAGTGCCTGCATGCTACCAATAATACCAACCAAAGGAGCCAGAACCCCAGTCTGGGTGCAGCTCTCATCCAGCTCGTTACCACCCTTGTAGAGGCAGTGATAGCAAGGGGTATCCTCATGGTCTGGACGGAATACTGAAATCTGCCCCTCCATGCGTATTGCTGCACCCGATACCAGCGGGGTGTTATGCTGTACGCAGCTATCATTCACTGCAAAGCGGGTAGTGAAATTGTCACTGCAGTCCAGTACTACATCAGCTTTTTTGATCTCTGCCCCCATCTCCTTGGTTGAGAGTTTTCTGTTGATGGTGGTTATTTCAATATCTGGATTAAGGCTGAGTAGAGACTCTTTTGCCGACTCCACCTTGGGGCGACCAATATCTGTAGTGGTATGGACAATCTGCCGTTGCAGGTTAGAGAGATCCACCTCATCAAAATCAACTAGAATTAGGTGGCCGATTCCGGCGGCGGCTAGATAGATGGCTGCTGGGGCACCAAGGCCACCCATGCCAATAATTAGGATATTTGCATTAAGTAGCTGCTCCTGCCCCTCAGCACCAACCTGAGGAATCATAATCTGGCGGCTATAGCGGAGCAGATCGTTGTCAGATTCCAAAACCATTTATCTATTAATCCATGTGCTACCTACGTTATGGGATGGCAAGCATAACATTTCAACTTATCTTAATCCCAATCTAATAGCCGTTGCTCACCCTCAAGGTTGGTAATGTCAGTAATATCTTGTGACATCTCAATAACACCACGGTATGTTCCATCATTATCACGAACGGCAAAATAGCGGATAAGCAGATAACGTCCCTTGGCATAGATACGGAAATCAGCCACATCTTTGCTTCCTCTCCTGAATTCCTCAAGGATTCTTAGAACCGCGTCTACAGATTTTGGTGGATGGCAATAACGTACCTCACGACCAATAACATTGGCACTACGGGGGAATATCCGTTCATCCCCACGATTGTAAAACACAACCCGGTCATGCTCATCAACGTAGGTGATATCAAGAGGTAGCACCTTAAGCATCATATTAACCTGCTCTGGCGTCAGATACCCTTCGTCATAATGAAACATATCTGTTGTATCTATATGGAGATTACCGCGTTTAGATGCTCTTATTGAGGCTGTACGGTCGTCTTTAGCAGTCTGGTGAGATGTGGTCTCTTGCGTCTGTTCCTCCTCATCTATTTTTTGTTCGGCATCATCTGCTGGCGATGGTTCCGGATAGATTGGTGGTGTTTCATCAAGCATCCAACCGATCTCATCGTCACCAATACGCATATCTACCCACTCCTGCTCATCAAGCATTCCCATGGCATTTGGCAGAAGACGCTGCTCCTCAACGGCCATCAGATGCAACATCTGCTGTTGCATGGCATCAGCCTTGGCAGCAAGTTCGGATAATTTGTTGTCTTGTAGTGCGTTGTATACGGCTTTGATCTTTTCACGAATCTCATCGTGAAGGGCCCACATATTTTTGCTTGGTGAATCCCATCCATGCCTCTCTAGGCACGGAAACAGCTGATTCTCTTTTCTTACATAATGCTTTTCGACAGTACGTATCTTGTCAAAAACCGCACTGAATTCAGCGCTATTTTCAACAGGATCAATCTGATTGATTTGTGATAATAGCTCCCTAATTAATTGATTTTCTTCTAGATAGGTCCTGACTGGATGCCCTGGGGGGTATTGAAAAATATTATGTGCAGAAATCTTTGCGGTGACTACGGTGTGGTAAAAATTGATTACCAGATCATTGTTGTTGAAATTGACGCCTTCACCAGCCAGCTTGTTAAGCACCTTGGATACATCCTCCTCGCTGATGCTTTGGCACTCATTATTGAATTGCTCAATTAGTTCTGCAGGTTGGTTGTTGCTACAAAAGGATTTAATAATCTGCTCTAGAAGGGCGCCACCGGTCCCGGAAAAGAATTCACTCATGAATAGGCCTCAATTAACTTATTAACAAAGGGCCGCAGGGTAACAGGGTATAACTTTGTTAGGTGCGATCTAGGTCAACTGGGAATTCATCTATGTTAGAAACCCGTAACTTACTCTTTCATGTCCAGAGATATCGTGGGTAGTTGTAACTGAGGAGAATGATTGCTGCTGCAATAACTCTCTTGCTTTTTCTCCCTGATCATATCCATGTTCGATCATGAGAATTCCATCCTTGTGAAGGAAGTTTGCTGCATGGTTGATAAGGTATCTAATATCATCCATCCCCTCTTTTCCTGATGCCAGTGCTGAATTTGGTTCGTAGCGGAGGTCCCCCTGTTCAAGGTGAGGATCTTCCATGGCAATATATGGCGGGTTGGAGAGGATAATATTAAATTTTTCCTTCTCTAGTGGGAGGAACCAGCTTCCATCCCTGTACTCAATGTTGTTCAGTTGATGGTTGGAGCTATTTTCTTCAGCAACCGAGAGGGCGGCCCGAGATTGGTCTGTTGCAATAATCGTGCAGTCGGGGCGTTCACTGGCAATAGCTATAGCAATGGCTCCAGTTCCAGTTCCCAGATCGGCAACCCTCCACGATTTGTCAGTTGGGATCAGTTTGAGTGCCTGCTCCACCAGTGTTTCGGTCTCTGGCCTTGGGATCAGGGTATCCCCGGTAACTTTTAATTCAAGTGACCAGAATTCCTGTTTCCCAATCAGATGTGCGACCGGCTCCCCAGATTTGCGCCGCATAACAAGTTGTTGGAAAAGCTGATGCTCATGCTCCCCAAGCGCGCTTTCTGGCCAGGTGTAGATCCAGGCACGGCTCTTGCCAATGATCTCCCCAAGGAGCAGTTCGGCATCCAGTTGGCCGCTATCGGATTCGTTGATCTCCTCGAGCGCCCACTGTAGTGCCTGCTTAACGCTTGCCATCAATTCTCATTTGCCAGTGCAGCCAGTTGATCTGCCTGATGCTCATTGATCAGGGGCTCAATAATGTGATCCATGCTTCCCATTAGGATTTCATCAAGCTTGTAGAGGGTTAGATTGATGCGATGGTCGGTGATTCTGCCCTGAGGGAAGTTGTAGGTACGAATGCGCTCGGAGCGGTCACCACTACCTACCAGATTTCTTCTATCCTCTGCCACCTCGGCACTCTGCTTGTTGCGCTCTGCGGTAAGCAGTTTTGCCGAGAGCAGAGTCATGGCGCGAGCTCGGTTCTTGTGTTGTGACCGCTCATCCTGACACTCCACCACAACCCCGGTGGGAAGGTGGGTGAGGCGGATGGCGGAATCGGTCTTGTTTACGTGCTGACCACCGGCGCCGGAGGCACGAAATGTATCTACCTTGAGATCACTGGGGTTTATCTCTATATGGTCCACCTCCTCCACCTCTGGAAGGATTGCCACAGTTGCAGCAGAGGTGTGAACTCGCCCCTGAGATTCAGTCTCCGGCACCCGTTGTACCCGGTGGGCACCAGATTCAAACTTGAGACGAGAGTAGGCGCCCTTGCCGACAATGCGGGCAATGATCTCCTTGTAGCCCCCATGTTCTCCCTCGCTCTGGCTCATAATCTCCAGCTGCCAGCGGCGCTGCTCAGCGTAACGCGAATACATACGAAACAGATTTCCTGCAAATATTGCTGCCTCATCTCCGCCTGTCCCCGCACGCACCTCAAGGAAAATGTTGCTATCATCCTTTGGATCTTTTGGCAGCAGCAGTTTTTGTAACTCAAGCTCAAGTTTGCTCTCGCTCTCTGTTGCAGTAGCCATCTCCTCGGCAGCCATCTCCCGCATCTCTGGGTTACTCTCATTCCGCATCTCCTTGGCTGCCTCTATATCCTCCTGGATCTGTTGGTACTGCTCATAAATAGAGATAACTGGAGTTATCTGGGCATACTCTTGAGAGAGGGTTCTGAATCTGTTGTTATCGCTGATGGTCTCCGGATCGGAGAGCAGGGCGTTTAGCTCCTCCAGTCGGGCACTGAGGTGGTCAAGTTTTTGTAGAATTGAGTCTTTCATATCGGGTCGTCAATTATTATTTATCGGTTTGCAAGGGTGCAGGAGTGGCGTGGTGCCATCAGTCTCGGTTGCTGACGGCAGGGAAAGAGGCGGTAGCCTCAGCTAATGGTGGTCTAGCTCAAACAGTGCGCGAGTGGCATCAAGAAGAGCGGTACGCTCATCGTTGCCGGCACTTCTCAACTGGCTACAGGGGGCATGAATCAACTTGTTGGTCAGCTGGTGGGCCAGTACCTCAAGAATATGGTCAGGATCTTCTCCAGCTTCCAGCATTCTCCTGGATTTGTCCAGCATTTCTACACGGGTGCGGTCAGCTTGTGCGCGGAAGGCACGGATGGTTGCGACAGAGTCCTGTGCATTGACCCAGTCCATAAAGTGGACCACCTGGGTATCGATAATCTCCTCTGCCTGCTTGGCGGCATCTTGACGGGACTTCATGTTCTCCTGAATAACCTCCTGGAGATCATCCACCGTGTAGAGATAGACATCCTCAAGGTCATCCACCTCCGGCTCAATGTCGCGTGGAACTGCTATATCAACCATAAACATTGGACGATGACGGCGGGTTTTCAGTGCACTCTCAACTGCCCCCTTGCCGAGAATGGGGAGTGGGCTTGCAGTAGAGGAGATGACAATATCAGCCTCAGCCAGATGGTCAGCGATCTCGGTTAGAGCGATTGCATATCCACCAAATTCCTCGGTAAGCTGGTGAGCCTTCTCGACAGTACGGTTGGCAATGATTATTCTGCCAATACCTTGTTCGTGGAGGTGGCGCGCTGCTAGTTCGATGGTCTCGCCTGCACCAATCAACAGCACTGTCTTGCCGTCCAGAGCACCAAAAATCTGCCGGGCCAGAGATACCGCAGCAAAGGCAACAGATACCGGGCTGCTACCAATTGCAGTATCAGTGCGTACCTGTTTGGCGGATTTGAAGGTGTGCTGAAACAGCCGGTTTAGGATTTTACCCGTTGTGCCGGCCTCATTGGCAGCACTAAAAGCAGTCTTCATCTGCCCTAGGATCTGTGGCTCTCCCAACACCAGGGAGTCGAGGCCACTGGCAACCCGCAGCATGTGGCGTACGGCGTTCTGGTCGGGATGAATATATGTGTAGGGTTTTACCTTGCTGCTCTCCAGACAGTGGAAGTCACTCAGCCAGTCGACAATGCCATTCTCGTTGTAGCTCTTCATCCCGCAGTAGATCTCTGTACGGTTACAGGTGGAGAGAATTGCGGCCTCCTCAACCTCATTGGAGGAAGTCAGATCCTTGAGTGCCTGCGGGATGCGTTCAGGCGCAAAGGAGACCTTCTCCCGAATATCGACGGGGGCTGTCTTGTGGTTTATTCCAAATGCGACCAGAGTCATTGTTATTGTGATCTATCTATTCCTGACAGAAACAGGTTCTCTCCTCAGAGAAGCGGATTTTGATGGATTCAGGTAGAAAACACAAGAATGAATAGATGCATTTGCCTGAATCTTCATGATATTCTGGGACGATGGATCGAGTTAATAGAGTGTTGCAGATAGCTGTTATGGGTGGGGTAGCACTGCTTGGCGGTTGTGCAACCGTGGATAGTACACTGGCAGATCCACAGCTCTTGGTGGCAGACCCATTTGTGGCATATAAGGTAGATGATGATCTGCTATTCAATGTCTTGGCTGCAGAGATTTCGGCTCAGCGCGGTGACCACGATGCCGCCTATGAATATTACCAGCGTGCAACCACACAGAGTGACCATCCAGCCATTGCAGAACGAGGGGCCCGTCTCTCCATCCATAGTCAAGACGTATCCAGGACCATCAAGGCAACTCGCCAATGGGTGTCACGTGAACCTGAGAATAGAGAGGCAAGAAGAATTCTCGGTGCCCTGCTGTTGAGGGATCATCAGTCCGGTGCCGCTGTAGAGCAGTTCGAGAAGATTATCATCATGAAAAAGAGTGGTGCCCATGATGGCGTGCTCGGTGGTTTTCTGTTGATTGCGGAACAGCTACGCAAGGAACCAGATAGTCAGGCAGCTGAGGAGGTACTAAGGGAGTTGGTTCGCCGCTCCATAGAGGTGCCAGAGGCGTGGTATGTGCAGTCCTGGTACTACTCCAAAAACAGGAAACCAGAGAGGGCGCTGGAGGCAATAGATCGTGTGCTTGAACTTCGTCCGGGGTGGGGTAAGGCTGTGGTGTTGCGGGTCTCAATTCTTGAGTCACTGGGGGGCAAAGAGGAGATCTTGAGTTTTCTTGGGGAACAGGTTGAGCAGTTCCCGGACGATACAGATATTCTGTTGCACTATGGTCAGGCGCTGCTGTCACAGGGGCGCGATTATGAGGCCATCACTCAATTCAAGAGCGCACTTGATATCCATCCACGCTCTGCAGAGGTTCTTAGTCCACTGGCACTCGTCAATCTCAGCAACAAAAAATATGAGGCCGCACGCTCGTTCTTGATGACTCTGCTTGAACTGGATGGAGAACAGGACAAGGCAAATTACTATCTTGGTGAGATGGAAGAAGGGCTGGGCAATCGTCAGCAGGCGATTGCGCACTACGCCTCCGTAGGGCACGGGCTGATCTACTTCAATGCACGGGTGCGGATGGCGACACTGATTGCAAAGGCAGATGTGGATGCTGGAATCTCCATTCTGCGTGGGCTCTCTCTGCATGATGGACGCAGACGTATTCAGGTCATACTGCTGGAGGGGGAGTTTCTGGAGGATGTAGGCCGGCATCTGGATGCGGTTGAGGCCTACGATCGGGCCATAGAGATGAGTCCCGGTAATGAGGATATCCTCTATACACGGGCAATGGCTGGAGATCTGGCCGGCAGGCTGGATATCCTTGAGCGGGATTTGCACGCCATCCTGGAGAAAAATCCTGTCCACTACCATGCATTGAATGCGTTGGGGTATACCTTGACTCTGCGTACAACCAGATATGAGGAGGCGAAAAGTTATCTCGAGAAGGCGCTCTCACTGCGCCCCAATGATTTCTATGTGCTGGACAGTATGGGGTGGGTACAGTACAAGCTTGGCCATGTTGGCGAGGCGCTCGACTACCTTGATCGGGCTCTGGAGGCTAAGCAGGATGTTGAGGTTGCAGTCCACCTTGGTGAGGTCAGGTGGGTGAGTGGGGATCAGCAGGGGGCCAGGGATATGTGGAATCTTGCCAGAGAGCTGGATGCAACCAACCCTGTTCTGATAGAGGTTCTTGAGCGTTTTTCTCCGTAAACTAAGAGTCTTGGTTATTTGGTGATTAGTTTGCAGTTCCCCATCTATCGTACTATCTTCCCCATTCTTTGCGGCCTGCTTCTGCTACTTTCAGGCTGCTCCACCCTGCCCCGGCAGGCGGAGGATATTGGCCAGACTGTCGGCTGGGAGCTGCGACAGCAGCAGCTCAATGAGATTACGGAGTGGAGTGTAGAGGGGCGCGCAGCATTTCGCGTTAGCCAGGATGGAGGGCAGAGCAGCTTTAGATGGAATCATGCGCCATCCTCTCAACAATTTACCCTTGCCGGAGTTCTCGGCATGGGGGCGCTGGAACTGAAGAGTGGCCCGTCCAGAGTGCGGCTGATTACCGGTACTGGAGAGGTTATAGATGGAGAAGATGCAGAGCAGTTACTGTTTCAGGCAACCGGGTGGCTCTTCCCTGTTGATGAGGCCGGTTACTGGATCAGGGGAATTCCAGCCCCGACCGGGAGAGCTGACTCTATGGTGCTGGACCAGAAAAACAGGCTTCAATCTCTCTCCCAGTCGGGATGGAATATGCGGGTGCGTCGTTACCAGAGTGTAGATGGGGTTGAACTTCCGGCACTGGTAGTGATGGAGAGGGATGATGTCAGGGTCAAGCTAAGCCTGGTTCGCTGGAGAGTGGACTACTGACATGAGTAGATCCACCTGGCCAGCCCCGGCAAAACTCAATCTCTTTCTTCATGTTACTGATCGCCGTGAGGATGGTTTTCATGAATTACAGACTATCTTTCAGTTTATCGATCTGCAGGACAGGATCGAGATCGAGGTGAATGGCGGGGGTGTGATTGAGCGTCCAACTGGGCTAGAGGGGATTTTGCCAGATGATGATCTGGTTGTTAGGGCGGCAAAAATGCTGCAGAATCATACTGATACAAAGCTTGGGGCGACTATTCATGTGGACAAGATAATCCCTGTTGGTGGTGGACTTGGAGGTGGAAGTTCAGATGCGGCCACTACCCTGGTTGCACTTAATAGTCTCTGGGAGACCGGTCTGAGCCGGCAGGAGCTGGCAGATGTTGGCCTTGCATTGGGAGCAGATGTTCCCGTCTTTATCTACGGCAGGGCTGCATGGGCTGAAGGGGTGGGAGAGATTCTCGAGAGTGTTGACCCTCCGGAACAGTGCTATCTGGTGGTTGCACCAGGGGTTTCGGTTTCAACCGCAGAGATTTTTCAGGCGAAAGAATTGACACGAAACACTCCAAAAGCGAAAATAGCCGGCTTTCTGCCAATAGGCGGAAGGAATGATTGTGAGCCGGTAGTTGTTGCACGTTATCCGGAGGTCGGAGAGGCGTTACAGTGGCTCTCTAGATTTGGTGATGCAAGGATGACCGGAACAGGAAGTTGCCTGTTTGTTGCGCTTGATAATTGCGCAGAAGCTGAGCAAATTAGAGATCAACTGCCTGAAAGATGGAGTGGTTTTGTGGTTAAAGGGATGAATAAATCACCCCTGACAGTGGAATATTCGGGTGTCGTCTAACGGCAGGACAGCAGGTTTTGATCCTGCGAATCGTGGTTCGAATCCATGCACCCGAACCAAGTGTAATGAAATGAGTATTACCCAGGTAGTGTAGGAAGAGAAGATGAACGCAGGCCAGATAGAAGATCAGATCATGCTGTTCTCTGGCAACTCCAACCCGGAGTTGGCCAGCAACGTTGCTCGTCATCTGAATCTTAAACTTGGTCAGGCAACAGTTGAGCGCTTCAGTGATGGTGAGGTGATGGCCGAGATCCGGGAGAATGTCCGTGGACGTGAGGTCTATCTGCTGCAGTCAACCTGTGCCCCGACCAATGACAACCTGATGGAGCTGCTGGTGATGGTTGATGCTCTGCGGCGCTCATCGGCAAAAAAGATTACGGCGGTCATCCCCTATTTTGGGTATGCACGTCAGGATCGTCGACCCAGATCGGCCCGAGTACCGATTACGGCACGACTGGTTGCAGACATGATTGGTCAGTCCGGTGTAGATCATGTGCTGACCATTGATCTGCACGCAGACCAGATCCAGGGGTTCTTCGGAATGCCTGTTGATAATATATATGCATCCCCTCTGTTGATGGGAGATATCTGGAGACACGAATATCCAAACCTGATCGTGGTCTCCCCTGATGTTGGTGGCGTGGTACGTGCCCGTGCAATTGCCAAGCTGCTTGGTGGGCTGGATCTGGCGATTATCGATAAACGTCGACCTGCTGCCAATGTGGCCAAAGTGATGAATATCATTGGTGATGTTGAGGGGCGCTCATGCGTGTTGGTGGACGATCTGGTTGATACCGCCGGAACCCTCTGTAAGGCGGCCAAGGCACTAAAAGAGCACGGTGCGGCAAGGGTAAATGCATACTCGACACATGCCGTACTGTCGGGGCTGGCAGTTGATAATATTAACAACTCGGAGCTGGATGAGCTGGTTGTTACGGATACCATTCCGTTGAGTCAGAGTGCGTCTGAATGCCCACGTATTCGTCAGATCTCGGTTGCGGAGTTGCTGGCGGAGACAATACGCAGAATGTATACCGGAGAATCGGTCAGCTCTCTCTATATGGATTAAAGATTTTTTTGGTTTTTGTTATGTTGGCGGTATGGATAAAGCAACCGCTATTTTGGAGATAGAAAAATGAGTACTAGTTTTGAAATGACTGCAGCACCGCGCAGTGATCTTGGTAAAGCGGCAACTCGCCGTCTGCGTCATTCGGGTCAGGTTCCTGCAGTGATTTATGGTGACGAAAAAGAGCCGGCATCAATCATGATGGTTCATGATGATCTGATGCATAACCTGGAGAATGAGGCCTTCTACAGCCATATCCTCTCCATCGATGTAGATGGCAAGAAGGAGGACGTAGTGCTCAAGGATCTGCAGCGCCATCCAGCCAAGGCAAGAATCATGCATGCAGATTTTCAGCGAGTCAGTAGCAAAAATGAGATGAAGATGCATGTTCCTCTCCATTTTGTGAATGAGGATGAGGCACCTGGAATCAAGGAGGGTGGAATATTGAGCCGCCTGATGACTGATGTAGAGGTTAGCTGTCTTGCCTCTGCCCTGCCAGAGTTTATTGAGATTGATCTTGCCGGGATGGAGATTGGTGACTCTGTCCAGCTGTCACAGCTTATTCTGCCTGAGGGTGTAAGCATTACTGCGTTGAATCGTGGTGATGACCATGATCAGGCAATTGCAGCTATCCAGAAGATTCGTGCTGCGAAAGATGATGAAGTGGTCGAGGCTGAAGGTGGCGAGGCTGCAGAGGCATCAGCTGATGATGCAGGATCCGAGTCCTCTGAATAGGAGTAACTGTATGGCTCTGAGCTCGGTAATTGCCGAGCTCAGAGAGATAACTGATGAGTGAGAAGATCTCTCTGATTGTTGGCCTCGGAAATCCTGGACCACAGTATGAATCAACCCGGCACAACGCCGGGTTTTGGTTTCTGGACATGGTTGCAGAGCAGCGTGGTGCCTCCTTTCGGGTTGACACCAAGATGCATGGAGAGGTTGCCAAGGCCGCTATCAATGGTGATCCCGTCTGGTTGTTGAAGCCATCCACCTTCATGAATCGTAGTGGTCAGTCGGTATCTGCGCTGGCTAGTTACTACAAGATCCCCGTAGCATCCGTGCTGGTTGTCCACGATGAGCTCGATCTGCCACCCGGACAGTTACGACTGAAGCTTGGCGGAGGCCATGCGGGACACAATGGTCTTCGGGATATAACGGCCCATATGGGAAGTGAGTTCATGCGGCTGAGGGTCGGCATTGGCAGACCCGATCATTCGGGATCTGTGACAGATTATGTGCTGGGTAATCCGGGCAAGGCATCACGGGAGATGATTGATGATGCACTGGATGATGCAGAACGGATGCTGGAAAAGGTTGTCGGTGGTGAGATGCAAGGCGTAATGAATAGACTTCATGGTCGCGGCAAGGCGTAACAGAGAAGAGACAAGAGGTAAAAAACAATGGGGTTCAAATGTGGAATTGTCGGTCTGCCCAATGTGGGTAAATCGACCCTCTTCAATGCGCTGACGCAATCCGGCATTGATGCTGAAAACTATCCATTCTGTACTATCGACCCCAATGTGGGAATGGTACCAATGCCAGACCCACGGCTGGATGCGCTGGAAAAGATTGTAAACCCTGAAAAGGTAATTCCGACCACAATGGAGTTTGTCGATATTGCAGGTCTGGTAGCGGGTGCCTCCAAGGGAGAGGGTCTAGGTAACAAGTTCCTTGCCAATATTCGTGAGACCGATGCCATTGGCCATGTGGTGCGCTGTTTTCAGGATGAAAACGTGATCCACGTGTCAGGCACCATTGACCCCACCAATGATATAGAGGTGATTGATACCGAGTTGGCACTAGCCGATCTGGAGACTGTAGAAAAGGCAGTTGCCAGGGTTGAAAAAGCGGGACGTTCAGGCAATAAGGAGGCGCTGGCCAGAAAAGAGTTCCTGGATGGAGTGAGAGACCATCTTGATGGGGGAGATCCAGTTCGCTCCATGGGGTTGAGTGAAGAGGAGCGGTTGAGTCTGCACGAACTTCACCTGCTGACCAACAAGCCAACCATGTATATAGCCAACGTTGCAGAGGATGGTTTTGAGAATAATCCATTTCTGGATCGGGTCTACGAGATTGCAAAAGAGGAGGGTGCAGAGGTGGTTCCTGTTTGTGCCGCAATTGAGGCAGAGCTCTCGGAGCTGGATGATGATGAGAGGATGGAGTTCCTTCAGGAGATGGGTCTGGAGGAGCCCGGGCTAAACCGGGTAATTCGTGCTGGTTACCAGCTATTGGGGTTGGAGACCTATTTTACTGCAGGGGTTAAAGAGGTTCGTGCCTGGACCTTCGAGCAGGGTTCTACAGCGCCTCAGGCAGCAGGAAAGATCCATACCGATTTCGAGAAAGGTTTTATTCGGGCAGAGGTCACCGCATATGATGACTTTATTGAACACAATGGAGAGCAGGGGGCCAAAGAGGCAGGACGCCTGCGTCTGGAGGGGAAAGAGTACATTGTAAAAGATGGAGATGTGGTCCACTTTAGGTTCAACGTCTGAGTCTTGCAACGGACCGTTTTGTGCCGAATTGTTGCTTGTTGAGAGCAGGTGATTTCGGTATGATTCGCACCTCATTTATGGCCATGTAGCTCAGCTGGTTAGAGCGCAGCACTCATAATGCTGAGGTCGGTAGTTCAAGTCTACCCATGGCTACCATACACAATTAAGGCGTTACCTATGTCTGATGGGTAACGTCTTTTTTTTGCATGATCCGTGCGAATATGGGTGAGATATTTTTTTGATTTTTGACAATAGTCCGTTGATCCTACTTCTGAACAGGGTTGTCACATATGCAGCCGCAAGTGATCCGAAGAACTGCTTTTCTACAGTGAATGATTTGAATGAGTTTGGGGAGGTGCACTTCGAGTATGAAGAGCGCTTCTTTAGTGGATGCATCCATAAGCATCTGAGCCATGAGTCAATCATGTTTCAAGAATTACAGTAAGTTACATCGTAAGTGGCAGCCAGATCCAGTGTAGCTTAGTAAGCCCCTTCGATGATATTGAGGAGCTACTGAGACATCTTTAACATACCCCGCACCCTACTAGAGGAGTAGTCCGAGGATGGCGATAGGGTAGAGCGCAAGCAGGGCAAACATGGAGAACATGAGCACGGCGAGTGCGGTAATCATCCTCTCGCTCAGCGGATCCATAATAAGATGAAAGATACTTTTCTCTGCCTTATCCATAGCAAATTCCTTCTAATGGACCCTATAAACAGTATTATCATATATTGCAGAATACATGACAACTATTTCCCCTTTGTTTCTAATTGTTTCAGATTATTTCAATATGGCTCGATTGACACCTATGTTTTTCTCAATTATCTTCGAGGCTGCACTCTGCAGCTAATAGGAATTATTTTAGATAGGTGATCAACTGAAGAGAATTATTGCCGCTCTGACTGGGGGGGTAGTGATAGGGTGGTTAGCGACTACCCTGTTTCTGCCCCAGCACGCACTATTGATCGGGGTGGTCTCCGTTCTTGTTATTCTCTGGACCAATGAGGGGCTGCCGATGGGGGTAGTCTCACTGCTGCCCCTGCTACTCTTCCCCCTGTTTGGTCTGCTGGAGTTCCAGGCGGTTGCTGTCAACTATGCCAAGCCGGTCATCTTCCTCTTTCTGGGAGGATTTATGGTTGCAATTGCGATCAAGGAGACGGGGCTCCACAAGATTATTGCCCACCGCCTGCTGAGCCTGTTTCCCAACAGTGCACGAGGGATGATCTACTCCCTGGCAATAACTGCGGCCCTGCTGAGCTCTTTCCTCTCCAATACAACCATCACCCTGATGCTGTTGCCGATCGCCCTCTTCCTGACGGAGAATGTTCGTTTCAAGATCCGCTTTCTTCTTGCAACAGCCTACGGCGCAAGTATTGGCGGGGTATTGACACCTATTGGTACCCCACCCAACCTTATCCTGATGGGGTATCTTGAGGATATAGGTACGGTGCCGCCCACCTTTCTGGAGTGGATGATCTACACATTTCCCGTGGTGTCCATGATGCTGATTGTGGTGCCATTTGTGCTCTCCATGGGGTTGGAGGGGGAGCGGGTAGAGAGGGGACCGGATATGGTGACCACACTGAACAGCACCCAGCAACGACTGGTCTATATTCTCTATGCCCTGGTTCTGTTGCTACTTCTCAACTCTCCAATCGAACCTCTCCATAGCGGACTTGGACTGAATGAGAAGATGTTGTTGTTGGGGTTTGGATTGCTGATGTTTGTACCGGGGATAGGTTTTCTCCGGTGGAGAGATATCAACCAGGTTCCATTCGAGATCATCTTTCTCTTTGGTGCCGGTTTTTCGATTGCCAATGCATTCATGTATTCCAGCATAATAGGTGAGATTACAGCCTATCTACTTGGGCTGGAGGGGTTGCCACTCTGGCTGCTGCTCTTTGTGATAGCCTTGTTTGTCAGCTTCTCAACGGAGATTACCAGCAATACTGCGCTGATCTCGATCATGTTGCCTATATTTCATGCCTTCTCGCAGCAGGCGGGACTTGATGAGCAGGTGGTATTGATGGTGGCAACAATTGCTGCCAGCTATGCATTTATGTTGCCCATCGCCACACCTCCCAATGCCATTGTGATGTCGAGCGGGGTGATCATGGTTCGGGAGATGGCGCGAATCGGCTTTGGCATAAACCTGATTGGTGTGGTGCTGCTATCGTTAACGGCTTATTTTTATTGGTAATGTGGGCGAGATTATGGGGCTCTTCTCCGCTTAAATGAGTGAGATCAGGCTGCATTCTGGTAAAACAT
>CALEHW010000055.1 GCA_937877715.1 uncultured Methylophaga sp.
GAAAGTATGACACTCCAGCGGCTAATGCTAGTCGCCGATTGCTAATATGGTTCCTTATGGTGTTAATCGGGGTGGCGGTACTAGGTTATGCGATCTTCAATGTACCTATCTTCGTGGAAGAAGTTAGAGAGCTACCAGAGTTCCTGTTCTTTTTCGGTGGAGGCACTGAGACTGTATGGACAGAGATACGGGGTATTCCTGCATACAAGGATTTATTCACTTGGATGACACTGATATTCGAGCTGTATTTTGGCGCATCGCTCGCTAGACGTGGATAAGCAGTAAACAAACTAACTTACGAAGGGGCTATTCAGCCCCTTTTTTAATGGAGAAGAGAAATGCCATCATTTGTAGCAAACCCATCTGAGATAAAGGAATTCACTCCCGGCAGTGTGTCCTCTAATCAGATTATTCAGGGGCAGATGTCAGGGTTATTGGATTCAGGCAATCCTCTACTCACCAGAGCCAAGACTAAGGCAGCGCAGGCCGCCAACCAGAGAGGTCTTCTCAACTCCTCGATGGGTGTACAGGCAGGGCAGGAGGCAATGCTCACAGCCGCTCTTCCAATGGCACAGTTTGATGCGACCCAGTACGCCAACCAAGCCAAGTTGAATCAGGATTGGCAGAACAAGTTTGGGCTGGAGGGGAACGCCTACCAGTACCAGACGGGCCTTAAAGAGCAGGACTACCGACAGCAGACTGGTACAGGGGTATATGGGGGAGCCTCTGGCGTTGGTTTGATTGGCGCACAGACATCCGCTGCATCTCAACTACAGGCTGAGAAGGCTGATCAAGATTTGGTAGCGCAGGCGCAAGCTGAAAGTCATCAAGCAGGTCTTCAGTCCACAGAGCTAGGGTTCAAGGGTACTGAGAGTGCTACACAGAGAGGACATGAGGCCGGTCTACAGACCAGTCAGCAGTTATTCCAGTCCGGTGAGTCGGCTCTTGAGCGTGGCCAGAAGACCACCATGCAATCAGCTGATATCGCCTCTCAGAGAGAGCGTCTAGCTACTGAGATTGAGTCCAGAGAGCGTGTGGCGGGTCGTCAGATTACCCATGAGCAGGCATTGGCTGAGGCTGATAGACAGCTTAAAGCTCAGTTGCAGTCTAGCGAACAAACCTTCCAAGCTGGCGAGTCATTGCTTACCCGTGAACAGCAGGCAGAACAGCTGAGACTGGATATTGAGGCCAAGAAGCAGCAGTTGGCATCCGAGATCGCCTCCCGTGAGGGTATTGCGACCAATGAGATTCTTGCTCGTATGGATCTTCAGACCAAGCAGTTAAGTGCAGATGAGGCCAAGTATCTGGCGCAAATTGCTTCACAAGAAGGTATCTCAGCCGATGAGCTGGCCAATCGCTTGACTTTGAGTGCTAATGAGATCAGTTCTAAGGAGAAGATGGCAGGAAACCAAATTACCCATGAAGCTGCACTGGCAGCAGCAAAGAATAGTCTTGATACTTCTCTCCAGACTGCTCGTATTGCCTCTCAGGAGGGCATCAGTGACAAGGAGATGAAGAATAGACTGGATGTTCAGGCTATCTCTATAACGGCAGAAGAGAAGAAGTATCTGGCACAAATATCGTCTGCTGAGGGCATTAGTGAGGCTGAGTTGGCTAACCGTCTGGCATTGAATGTGGCAGATATTAAGTCCAGAGAGAAGCTCGCAGGCAATCAGATCACTCATGAGGCCGCTCTTGCCAATGCGAAAAACACCCTTGAAGTGGCATTGCAGGCTGAGAGAATTGACGCACAGAAGGAGCTTCAAACTCAAACTGAGAAGCATCAGGTTGCACTGCAAACGCAGGCAGAGTCCTTTAAGGCATCCTTTGCGGAGCTTGAGTTTACACATAAAGGGAAACTCATATCAGAAGAGGCCAAGGAGAAGAGGATCACGATTGCTGCTGAACTGCATCAGAGGTTGTGGAATGCACAGCAACTGGAGAATCTGTCTTCTGCCAATAAGGAGAGGTTGGCGATTCTCGATAAAGACATGAAACTGGCGATTCAGGGTTCGGCATCCGCAAGTCAGATACTCACCCAGACCATGAATGCAATTGGTGATGTTTCTGCCAACAAGGATCTGAGTCAGACCGCACTGGATAATCGTATTAAGTCCATTGTTGATAACGCTAACGCCAACCTCAAACTGATTCAGACATGGACTAAGACTGATGGTGGATCGTTTACCGAAGAGTCTAAGAGCAGGACAGGTCTAGGTATTAAGGAGTTTGATTCCGTTGGCGAATATGCGCCACCTAAGTTTACTTGGTCAGCAGAGCCTTCAGGTCGTCCATATATTCATGGCCCCAAATGATTCGCAAGGCCAAAGTAGAGGACATCAAGCACCTCGTCCGGTTAGCACATGAGGCGCATGAGCGCTCCATCTACAAACATCTAAAGTCGGATGAGATGGTCTTCAAGAAGACCTGTGCTTTCTCTATTGGGAGTAAGCAGATGTTCCTCTGGGTGTCTGAGAAGGATGAAGAGATTAACGGCTTTATCTTGGGTGCAGTAGATGAGATAGGTATTCCGGGCATTAAGGGGAGAGCTGCATCTGATGTTCTCTTCTACGTAAGTGAGGGTGGTGAGGGTGTAGCTCTTGCCAAGAGGTTCATCAGGTGGGGGTGGGATCAGCCTAATGTTGAGATGGTTGGCATCACCAATAGTTCAGGTATTGAAACAGAGAGAGTAAATAAGTTGATAGAAAGAATGGGGATGACCCCCACCGTAACCACATTCACGCAATTCAAAGAGAGCATAAGTCATGAGTAATCCAGTAAAGAAGATTTTCAAAGGCGTTAAAAAAGTGTTTAAGAAGGTCGTAAAAATCGTTAAGAAGGTGCTACCGATTGTTGTAGCAGCAGCGGCCATCTATTATGGAGGCTATGCTTTAGCCAACGGAACCCTGACGGGATCGGGGACGCATTTATCTTCGATGATCACGGGAGGGGGGATGGGACAGGGCGGCTCCCTGTTCGTCCCCGGAGCAGGATCTAATGCTGCCAACATGCTTGTAGGTCAAGGTGGTGTAGGTCAGGGCTGGCTAGGCGGCTCTGGATTCCCCGGTATGGGAACCCAAGAAGGTATCGCTACCATCAACAATACCACAGCTCTAAACACTGAGGTTGCGTCCAATGTTGCCATGACCGAATCAGTAGATGCTGCTGGTAACTTTACTGATCTGGGTCAGGTTTCGACTACCCCTAGTGCGCCAATTGATCCTGCAACAGTGGCTAATGCTTCTCCAGCAGATTTTGCACCTACCAATCAGATGTCTCCTCTAACGGAACAGCCAGTTTATGATTCTTCAGTGAATGCAATGGGATCGGGCGCACCTGATACGACAATGATGGCGAGTGATCCGTACACAGCACAGATGACAGGGACTCCTACAACCGGAGGGACGTTTGCTGAAGATTTTGCAATTCAATCTGGGCAAAATTCGAATGTGTTTTCTGAAGCAAGCTCGTCATTTGGTGCGCCACCGGCCCCATCGGCAGCACTGACTACGCCTCCTCCTATGCCAAACGTAGGATTGAGTTACCAAGAGCAATACTTCAAGAACAAGATATTAGCAGAGCAGGCAACCAAGGAAGCTGCTGCTAATGCTCCTTGGTACAGCAAGGCATGGAGTGGTCTTGGTGACTACGGGAAGATGGCAGCAGTTCAAACTGGAGGCAATATGCTTACAGGATATGCTCAGGGTGAAGCTCAAGAAGAAGAGAATCGCAGAACTGATCAGAAAGAACAGGATTCTCGTAATCGTCTGAACGCACAACGCTATGGTACTTATCAATATGTTCCCGGAGTAGGTATTCAGTACGTGCCGTGGAACCCAGCAACAATATAAGGAGATATCTAATGGGACTACTTAATCATCCGCAGCAAGCGTCAGAGCAAACTGAGCCTGCATCACCAGAAGAGCAGAAAGAGTATGACGATGTAGTAAATACTGCGACTGCGTTTATCTTTGACAAAGAGTCAAATGACAAGATCGTTAAGATGATGCAAGAGGCGGAAGATCCTGCAACAGTTGTTGCCAATCTAACTGCTTCTGTTGGTGAGGCGTATGAGAACCGTAACGGCGCAATCTCTGATGAGGTTGTTCAGGACGCCGCTGCTGAGGTAATCGAGATTCTGTTTGATCTTGGTGAGAAGGCTGGTGCTTGGGAGACCACAGAGGAGCTTATGGAGACCGCACTCTTTAAGGTATATGAGATGTGGGGTGAAAGCCATGAGGAGGACATAAAAGCAGCCTCAAGTGAGATGGCACAGCAGTTCCAGTCTATCTCTCCAGAGACGGTTAATCAGGCAATGAATCAACTTACCCGTAAGAATCCTGTAGCTGAGGGTGTACAGAGTGCAACCGGAGCATACTAATGGCTAGTTTGGGACTATTAGGGGCGATTGGTGGGGCAGGTAAGGGGCTTTCCGAGTCTGCTGCTACCATGTGGAAACTCAAAGCACTGGATGAGCGTGACAAACGCTTGGCTGAGCTTGAAGATCGCAGAGCTATGATGAAGATTGATGCTGATGATCGCAGGGTTGAAAGAAAGGCCGAGCTTAAAAAGCAAGAGTTTATTAAAACTGGTACTGGGGACACTATTGGCTCGTTTGATGAAGAGGGCATCTTCACGGAAGCGTATGTTAATCCTAATAAGGCCGAGAATAAACTTGATGCAGAGACCAAGGCTCAGGTGGAGCTACATAAAAATCTCACTACTACCTTATCTAAGGGGGGTGAGTATAGTATGGAAACAGAGGTCACTAAACAGTTAAAGCATGAACGTGACGCACTTACTAACACTTTGATAAGTAAAGGGGTGTTGCCGGAGACGGTGACTAGAGAGGCTCCACTAACAACTGCCCCGGGGCGAACAATTCAACGAGGGGAGTTTGAGCCTGCTGAGGCTGATTGGGTCAGTGATACTTTAGGGGCCAAATATGGTTCTGGAGAGATCCAAGACATGATTAAGCAGGCAAAAGCCCATGTTACTACGGGAGATTATAAAAACCGTACGGAATTACGAAAAGCTCTCGGAGATACTGTCCCTGTACAGGTGGTAGCTCAGATTCTTGATGCGGTATTCCCTGAAGGGAACGGACTGCTGAATGCGGAACAACCGCTCAAAGTATCCCCAACACAACCCAAGCCTACCGGGGTTGTGGACCCTTTCAAGTAACTTCTATTTGTTCTCCCTCAATAACCCTCTACTGGCTCCTCTGGTAGAGGGTTATTCCATCTGAGACAGGATTCGCTATGCCCACCCTAAAAGAATTTATCACAAAGGCTGCACCACTCAACCCAGCTCTATCTGAGGATGACCTCACCCAATACTGGGAAGAGAACTACGTCCAAGATGACATTACCCCCGCAACCGATTCACCAGAGTCTCCTACATGGGAGGAGTTCCAAGTAAAGGCTGCCCCTCTCAACCCTGAGATGAGTCCCCGTGAGCTGAACGATTACTGGAAGTCTGAGTATGGGGTGGAGACTCCAGAGCCTCCATCATATTGGGATGCTATTGGTTCTATGTTCAGTCAGGCTGCGGACGTTGGGTTTGAATCTCCATTCCCTGAAAAGATTGATGCACCTGTTGCGCCTACCGTAGAGATCGGCAATCAAAAGCTGTTCAAGACTGATGGCGCAGTATCGGCCACCTCATGGGCGGACGAGGCAGTAAAGATCCAGTCTCAGATTGATGCGGGTGAGATTACAGATGTAGTTGGTCGTGATCTAACTAAACGCCTTGAGTTCGCTAATAAGATGGCGGAAGAGGAGAAGTTCTTCGCTCAAGATCCGTCTATATTAGATAAGGCTAAATCAGCAGGGTTGAACCTCGTCAGTGGAATAGTAAACACCACAGCGAGTATCCTGCAAGGGCATGAAATATCCGCATTAGATACTGATTGGGGCCGCCTGTCCAACATGGCGAAAACAGACCTTGACGTATCAACAGCTACCCCATTACAGCTCGAAGCATTAAAGATACGAAAGGTTGAGGCTGAAAGGCTACGTGAGAAGCTCACCTCCAAAGATGGGATGAAGGACTATTTCACCGGATCTGACTGGATAAAGAGTGCTGCCCCTGATCTGGAGAAGCTAGACCCAAGATTAAAAAGATCCTTTGGGTGGAGTAAGGTTCCTAATGCGTTTGGTTCTGCCACTACGTTCATGGGCGTAACTGCTGCGTTAAACTTCGCCACCCGTGGTAAGGCTGGGCCAATTGGTAATGTAGCCTCTATTGCTACGATGGGTTCTCTTGCCCAAGGTGCGAGTGAGTTTGAAGAAGCACTCAACGATCCTAACGCCTCATTCGAGGATGCTCTTGATTCCTACGCAGTAGGTCGTCTGGTCGGTACTTCTGAGGCATTTCCTCTAGCTAGAATTCTAAATCGACTGGACAAGGCTTCAGCCGGAACAGTTAAGAAGGCTGTTAAGAATATGCTGGTTGAAGGTACTGAGGAGGCACTTCAGGAAACCTTCCAAACAGTAATGAGCAATCTCGTTAAGAGCGATATTGTTGGCTACAACCCAGATCAGAAGACATGGGTGAATGCGGAAGATGGGGCAGCAGTTGGATTTACCACAGGTACGATTCTGTCATTCCTTGGTTCACTTGTCGCTGGTAAGCGGATGCGTAACTTCGGCAAAGAGATGGATGCTCAAGTTGCAGACACTGATCTCAGTGGTCGTGCCGAACAAGCAGCAACCGATCTGCTAAATCCTCAAAGCTATGACAGCGACATCCTTCCCCCGGATGCCCCACCAATCCCTGTTCCAGAGTCTGAACTAGGCGATACCACAATAGATATACCTCAACAACCAGCAGTACCTATGTTCGGTACTCCTGAACCATCTGCGGATATACCTCAACAACCCGATACATTAGACCTACTCAAGCAGGCAGTAGCTATCCCTCTCCCTGACCCTGTACCCTCTGTTGGAGACACTACTGAACGTAGTGATCTTGATAGTCTTTTGGCAGAAGAGTTACAGCTATCGGAGCAGCTTAATCAGGCGGCTCAGGTATTCTCCCCCCAAGAGGAGTATCCACGTCTTGCCATAGATGACACTGAGATTGTGCCAGAGGATGCGACTTTACGGACTGAAACCCTCCCATCTCTCCCTCCAGAGGGATATGCGCCATCTACCCAAGAAGGAGAGATGGAGCCATTACTTCCTGTAGATCAACCAACTACCGATAGTATTGAAACTGATTTCTCATCATTGCAGATTGTTGAGGTTCCTGTTGATGAGTTACAACTCTCTGAGGATGTGCCACAATTCAAGTCAGGTGCGGATGAGTCTGGTGTTATTGACCCATTAGGCGGGACTTTTGACCGAACTGGAGTTGGACCCATCCAGATATGGGTTCGAGAGAACGGTGATAAAGAGGTGATTTCTGGTCGTCATCGTCTGGACTTGGCTCAAAGAAGTGGGGAAGAGACCATTCCTGCACAGTATCACTACGAGAGTGCGGGGTTTGATCAAAAACAGGCAGCATCTTTGGATGCAACGCTAAACATTAGAGATGAGCAAGGTGAGGTACAAGATTATGTCGAATTTTTCAGAAACTCCTCAATCACGCAAGAACATGCAGAGGAACAGGGACTTCTGGCGAGAGCAAAAGGAAAAATGGGGTACGGAATTGCTACACAAGGAGATGATGTCCTTGTCGAAGCGCATCGTTCCGGTTCCATCACAAATCAACAAGCCTTCCGGATATCCTCAGCAGCACCTAATAATGCCAGACTCCAAACCCTCGGACTAATACAACTTCAAAACAAGAAGTCTCTTGAGTATACCGAGAATATAATCCGGGCCGTCCAGTCTATGGGCGGAGAATCAGATGCTTCTCAGGGAGATATGTTTGGGTTAGACGATTCGGCTGTCAAAGAGGCTGAGGCACTTGCACAGGCTGCATCAAACAAGCAGAAAGATATACAAGCAAGAATTACAGCAGGGAAGGGGGCAGCAAAGAACCCCGGAGAAGCAAAGAAATTAGGTATTGATGTGAGGGACGCAAGGAGCGTTCTGAAACAAATCGCAGAGTTACGAGCAGAGAAAGATCGTTGGAGTAATTGGCATACAGATCCGGAGTTAGTGGCAGAACTACGAGATGATGCTGGGCTTGAGCAGCAGGAGGAGTCTTTTAATCTTGATACCCAGACTGAGGGATCGCTACAGCAGCAGGAAGAACAGCAGGCCGAGGCTCAGACCAAGGAAGATGCAGACAAAGAGGTAGAAGGATTTGACCTCACTGGGCAGAATGTGCCTACCGATGAGAGTATGGATCAGGGCGATCTGCTGGCACAACCAGAAGAACCAACAGTAAATCGTGGAACAGTAGGAATGATGCTTGCCACCGATGAGGTGGTAACAACCCAAACCGGGAGAGAGACTACTCCCTTCCCTACACTCAAATTTGGTACTAATCGACAGGCAACGAATACAGATAAACGTGTAGTAGCGTGGTTGGTCAATAATGCGATTAACGAGGCTAAATCCAGAGGGGATGAGTTCAATACTCACCAATTCGAGGCAATTAACCTCAAGAATGTATCTAAGGCAGATAAGGATTCTGCTGAAGAGTACCTGTTTGGCGATTCTATTGTGCCGAGTGTTCCAAAGATACTCAAACCGTTAATTCCGGAAACAGAGCAGACTACCCCTCAAGTAACGCCCGAGCTAACTAAATCAGGTACACCATATAAATCCCAACAGTCTGCGCAGACTGCGCTCAAACTTCGCAGGGAGTATTCCCCTGAAACCCATGAGATAGTGGAAGTAGATGGTGGGTTTGGGGTTGTGAAAAAGGTAGAGGGGCTTCCGATTTCAACCAAGCCACTCTCCTCCTCAGTGGCCTCCAAGGAGTCGGAAGCCCCACCAATTCAACCGAAAGGACTGCAGCCCACTTTCCGTAACCCAGATAATTACGAAGAGACGTGGACTGGTAGAGGCCGTTCTCCTGCATGGGTGAATCAGGCTGAGAAGAAGTATGGTGGTCGAGATAAGTTAAGGATTGTAAATCAGGAGACTGAAACCAGTGTAGCCAAAAAGACTACTTCCACCCCTAAACAGATTGAATCACTAATCGAACAGTACAACGCTACTGGCCGAGTAGCTTTTTATTACCCTCGCAAGAAGGAAATCTCCCTTAATGGTGGCCGAGCCATGAAAGAGGTTGACGCAATAGGGAGAATGCGTGAGGTGCTTGCTGGAGAAAAGGACACCTCTGCTACAACCAAACCAGAAACAACAGACAGTAACCCTATGCGGGATGTCTTGAAGAAGTACATTAAAAACATCCAAGGCATTAACAACCTCTACGGTAAGCAAAATGCTGCTACCCGTCAGGCACTAATGAGTGAATTAACGGGTAAGAAGGTTCCGAAGGTACAAGCCGGGATTACTGCCCTCAAAGCTAAGGTGTTTGAGGTGTCTGGTATTGACACTATAGGTGGAAAGGACACACTAGCTCAAAGGGAGAAAAGGTTTGATGCTTGGTTAGCTGCTGCTGAAGAAGTACCGACTAACACAACCACTGAGTTACTGGAGTCTTATGCACAGGAACAGGATGCAGTAGCAACAGACTGGGCTTCCCGTGAATATAAGGACAATGATAAGACTATTGATCTATCCAACAATGAGTTAAGTGGCAAGGGCTACAACACTATTGGAAATATCAATGCTGGTCGCAGAGCGAGGAAGGTTGACGAGGCGAAAGGTAATGCCAAACTTGCTCGGCAGATGGTTGAGAGACTCCGCTCAGGTGAGGTGACATTAGAGAGTATTTACGAGAAAGCGCAACAGAAAGCAGAGGTGATGGATCGTAACGGACAACTTCCCGATGATTTGAGCAGTGAAGAGAAGCTCCAGTATGTTATCAATAAGGATCTTGGAGGTGCTGGCACTTGGGGAGAGGGGACACTTGGAGCGAGGGTGATTGAGTTAGCTCAATCAGAAGCCGAGCAATCGCAAGCACATAAAGAGAAGTTCACTGACCCGGAGACCGGGGAGGTTGATCTGTTGGCTGCATTTCTTGGGGATGAGACTCAGGTTGGTAAGTCTACCGAGACCGCCAACCCTGTAGTAACTAAACCAACGTCTACTTCCCCATCTGCACCAATTGAGGATGTTGGTGAGAAGATTGGTGGAGCGAGAAAGGATGTTTGGGGAGGTTTCCGTGACAAGGTAGAAGCTGACCTGACCGAGGATGAACTACTCAAGATGCCTCTGAGTAAAGCGTTCCCTGAACCAAATTATGAGAAACTGATAGAGCAGGGAGTTCCTGTAGAGACCCTTGCAATCATTAAGGTGATGCGTAATGAGATTCCTGCCAAAGGCCGCCAGACATGGAAGAGGAAGAGATGGGGTAAGGATGTAGCCGAGCTTCGATCTGCTGCATCCATGATGATGGATGATCCATCGTTTGCGGATAAATTCCTCTCTGGTATGCGTGATCAGAAAGGGTCGCTGAATACATTGGCAGAGCAGGTTGATTTGATGGTGGAGCTTGGCTTTCCGCAGGTTAATGCAGCCGGATACGTAATTGAGTACCAGACATTCAAGGAGAGAAACCCGGAGAGTGAGCAGTTGGAGGAGGTCTCCAAGTGGATGATCAAGGACAAGAAGAGTAAAAGAGGATGGCCGTATATTGGCAAGGGAACGGAAAGTCGTGAAGAGGCGGTCGAGGTTCTCAAGGCACATCTAGCAGTTCAGGTAACAAGACCTAAAGGTAAGAAAGCAATCGAGTTTACTGTTTACAAGTACAGAGGCAAACAGGGTAAGCGTGGCTGGATTATTGGTAAGAAGGTGGGGCGTAACCGTATTGATCTGAAGGAGGGGTTTGAGAGTTCTGCGGTGGCTCGTGAATACCTTGAAGGCAATCAGGTTGCACTTGAGGAGAAACTGACAAATCTAAAAGAGATTCCGGCTCATCGTAAAGAGAGCAACGAACCACGTCTGGGGGAGGACTATCGCCAAGGAAAGGATGTTGGGGCAGAAGAGTTCCGAGATACTTTCGGGTTTCGTGGGGTTGAGTTCGGTAACTGGGTTGATCAAGTTAAACGTCAACAAGATATCAATGAGGCTTATGATGGGTTGATGGATCTGGCTATCCTGCTGGATGTTCCACCCAAGGCACTCTCACTAAACAGTGAGATGGGCATTGCTTTCGGAGCGAGGGGCAGTGGTGGTAAGAATGCAGCCAAGGCCCATTATGAACCCGGCAAGATCGTCATCAACCTGACCAAGAAAAAGGGTGCGGGATCCCTTGCCCATGAGTGGTGGCATGGTCTGGATAATTACTTCTCACGGATGCGTGGGGATAAAGTCTCTTACCTGACAGACTCCCCAGTGGGGAAAAGGCGGTTGGTCTCCGGTATGTTTGAGGACGATACCTCTGTTCGCCCGGAGATGATTGATCGGTTCAAAGACATTGTAGATGCAATCAAGGCGACTGATCTGCCTACAAGGGCAAAAGAGCTGGATAAGCGCAGAACCAAGGATTATTGGGCGACTACTATAGAGATGTCAGCCCGTAGTTTTGAGAGCTATGTGATTGGCCGCCTTAAAGACAAGGGGCTATCTAACGATTATCTGGCGAATATCGCCAGCCCAGAGTATTGGGATGCCGCTGATGCACTAGGCCTTGAGTCTGCAAACAGTTATCCTTATATACTTGAGCAGGAGATGGAGGCCGTTACTGCTGCGTATGATGCCTTCTTCCAAGAGGCTCAGACTAAAGAGACAGAGCAAGGGGTAGCGATTCATGAGCCGTCAATAGAGTACGAAGCCGGTTCTGTATCTCCCGCCGGGGGTGTATACTCAGGGTATGAGCGAAGTGAAGGCCAAGTACCTAGTGAACGGGAAGGACGTATCGAAGAGTCCGGCCAAGGTTCTCTTGACTTCTCAAATCCCGCCCCAGCCATACCTGAAGAGAAGCTCCAAGCCGGAGACAACTTCCGCATCAAGTACAGACACACTAAGTCTGCTGAAATCAAGGTCGGAGTTGACCGAGTAACCAACGCTGAAGAGGCGGCTCATGTACTGAGCCATGTTCGCAAACATCCCGAAGAAGTTTTCTACGCCCTAGTGTTGGGTAAGGATGGTGAGATCCTCGATGTACAACGTCATGGTAAGGGTTCAAGAGATGGCGCAATAGTTGACCCTTCAGTTATTGGGCCATCTGTTGCTTCTGTAGAGGGGGCAACAAGTGTCTATTTTGCGCATAATCACCCTTCAGGTATGTTGGCCCCTTCCGGTAGCGATCTAAATATAACAAAGCAATTAGTAGAGTACGTAGATGGTACGGGGGTGGAGGTCAAAGGCCATGTTGTGTTCGGGCATAATGGGGTTGTCAGCCATTTTAAGGATTCAATTGCCAACGCTCCGGGGGTCAGCATCAAGCCTCGTCTCCGTAAACGTAGCATTACGGTAACTGAAAGGAAGTTAAGTAAGAGACCTGAGCTTGATCATGCCCTCGCATTATCGAATCCTGAACAAGCTCTCAGTATTGTAGAAAACGAGATTCAGAGCGAGAACGCCCTAATTTTATTCAACAACCAGAATGTGATGCTTGGTTCAGTAACTCTCACTCCACAAGAGATGTCTGCACTTCGGGACGGGGATGGCGTGAGTCGCATTGTAAAAGCGATTGATACCACCAATGCTGTTGTGGGAGTCATTAAATCTACATCAGAGGAGTCTGCAAAGAATCTTGCCAGATTCATAAACAAAGGTAGCAAACTAAGATTACTTGATGCTTTTGTGCGGGATAGTGCAGGTAGTTATAAAAGTTCAGCAAAACATGGTCAAGGGGTTGAGACATCAGAGGGGGCGTTCTTCTCTACTGATGACACCCGTGAAACTTCTACCCCCCTTGCACAAGATGCAGTAAAAACCATCGTCAACCGTATCGCGGCGAACCGTATCGGCAAAAAGGCTCGGATTGAGATTGTACCCTCGGAGTCTGCGTTGCCTTCTGCGATACAGAAACAGGCCGAAGAGGATGGCGCAACCCGCCAGATAGAAGGTGTATTCCATAGAGGCAAAGTCTACGTTGTTGCTGACAGGATGACCAGTGAGGCCAAGGTGGAGGAGACTCTTCTCCATGAGGCAATTGGGCATCAAGGTGGTCGCTGGTTGTTCGGTAAGGATGTAAAGAAAGCCTACAACAAGCTCTACCTCATGCTCGGCAGTAAGGGCGTGCGGGATGTTGCGGCCAAACACGACATCGATATTGATCAATATATCAAGACTGCCAAGGATAGACTAAAGAGTGGGACTACCACCTACGAAGACCATAATGCGTTTATCGTGGATGAGTTACTTGCTCAGATGCAGGGCAAGAAGGCTTATGAGTCCATGCCCACCAAGTTTAAGAACGCAGTTAAAGTGTTGTGGGGAGCCGTTCGTGACTCCCTACGTATCCGTGGGTTTATGACCTCTGCAAAACTGACCGACTCAGACCTCCAGTTCCTGATGAACAAGATGCGTAAGGCAACTCGGAAGGGTGGAGAGATTGATAAGAGTGACAGGCCGGTATTCATGGTGGCATGGCATGGTACTCCTCATAACGTAGACAAGTTCAGCAGTGAGAAGATCGGTACTGGTGAGGGAGCTGCTGCGTATGGGCATGGTCTGTACTTCGCTGGTAAGAGGGAGGTTGCTGAGTGGTATAGGGATAATCTGTCCACGAACAATCTACCGGAGGCTACTGACGAAACTATCGCCTACGATGTTCTTAACGATTACCACTTTGACCCTAAAGAGGATATTGATGGAATTGTAGAGAGTGCATCAGATCGCACTGTCAGAAGGGAGATGCGCGGAGGGGATTACCACTTCATTTTTGAGGATGGGTCTCGTCTTGTTCACACTACAGATGACACTCTTGAGATTTACGGTAAAGGTGAAGGTAACCTCTACCAAGTAGAACTCGCTCCGAATGAGGATGAGTACCTGCTGTGGGACAAGCCGCTGAGTGAGCAGAGTGAGAAGGTGAGGGATGTTATTGCGAGCCTTGAGGATGGCTATGGGGATTATGGTGATGTCTCAGGATTTGGAGAAGACATCTATCGTGCAATAGAACAGCGTGATGGTAAGAAGGAAGCATCCGAGTACCTCCACTCCCTAGGCATTCGTGGGATTAAGTATCTGGATGGAAGCAGCCGTGGCAAGGGGGAGGGGGATTACAACTATGTCATCTTCAACGATGAGGATGTGAGTATTGAGGGGAATTTCTCCAGACAGTCCCGCCAATCCCCACGGGTGCAGAATGATGAACAAATTGTGTTCATCGGTAAAGGTCCGGATGACTATCTCATTAGTACCCACCCTTCATTAAAGGATCGGAGCAGACTCAGTAAAGAGTTCAGTAAATACTTCGCCTCGAAAGGCAATCTCTCGCAAGAGGCGTTCAACCTCAAGATTGAGATGGAGGGAATGAAGGGAGAAGAGGAGGTTGAGGTAGCAGATCTTGCAATGAATGTAAGACGGGTTGCCAAAACAGCATACAGCAAGAGATATAACAAACTCAGTGATGAGCAGAAAATTGCTATAAACAGCCGACTCCAAGGGGAAGATATAGATCTACCCGGAGAGCTGAATGATGCAGTAGATGCTATGCGTATCCACCTTGATGGGCTATCTGGAAAGATGCAGGCTATGGTGTTGGAGAACATCAGGTATCGTCTGGATTCAATCTCTCCTGAAAAGAGAGATTCTGCGCTGGCAGAGATTACCAAGATGCGGGATGCAATAGCAAATGGGGTTACTACTCTCGATGAAGCAGAATTGACTCTGGGTGAGATCGACCCCTATATCGCAGGGAAGATCCGTACCTATTTCACCATTGAAGGGAATAAGGGACATTACCTGAATCGCTCTTATCAGGCGTTTGATGACCCGTCTTGGGCAGATAAAGTACGTAAAGATGAGGCAGTGATGGAGGCTGCCCGTAACTATTTCCGTGAAAAGATCTTTGAGGTCGAGGGGCTGGAAGGAGATGTTCTGGAGACCCGTGTTAATGGCACGATCAATAGTATTCTTAACGCAGCAATTGAGAAACGGGATATGCTTTCGTTCCTCTCTTCCCCACAATTGGGGCAGAAGAATCTCGGCATTCTCAGGCACAGAAAGGAGTTGGATCCTGCAGTAATGAACCTTCTGGGGGTATATACAGACCCACTAGCTAACTATTCACGCACTGCGACCAAAATGAGTTGGTTGATTGCCAACCACACGTTCTTGAAAGGTATCCGTGACCAAGGAATGAAATCATTCCTCTCTACCAGAGCTACCGAGAGAATGAGCAGTATAGTCCGTCCATTTGACCCAGAGACCATGAGTCCGGTAACTGGGTTGTACGCTACCCCTGAATTTGCAGACGCTTTAAGGGAGGCAACTGATCCTGATAACGCTACTGAGATGATCAAGTTCCTCCGTAAACTGAATGGTGTAGTCAAGTTCGGTAAGGTTGCGATTGCACCTACTACACAGGTGAGAAACTTCCTCTCTGCAGGAATAGGTTTGGCGATGAATGGTCACTTTAACGTGCTTCACGCAACAAAAGCCTTTTCTGTTACTTGGAATGATCTTCGCTCTACCGGGAAAAAGAGGGAGTACATCAAGGAGCTGGTTCGTGAGGGAGTGTTACATAACTCAGTCCGTGCAGGGGAGATGACAACCTATCTTGATGATGTGGTCTCTTCCGATAAATGGGCCTCCGGGTTACGAGGATCTGTCAAACGTACTGGTGACTTCTTCGCCACTCTTTACCGGATGGGAGACGATTTCTGGAAGGTGATTGCTTATGAGAACGAGAAGACATCCATAAAACGCTGGTATGGGTTAAGTGAGGCAGAGGCCAAGAAGAAAGCAGCAGAGCGTATTCGTAATGGCTACATGACCTACAGCCATGTACCGAAAGCGATCCGCCATCTACGTAGAAACGTACTGGTGGGGGCGTTTGTCTCCTTCCCAGCCGAGGTGATCCGTACCACCAAAAATCAGTTTGTCATTATGGGAGAGGATGCAAGAGCTGGTCACATGGTCCCAGTTGCAAGACGGGTAGTAGGTATGGCGGCTGCATTCTCGGTGATTGAGATGTTGGCAGAAAAAGCGATGGACGCAGTTGGTTTCGGTGATGACGATGATGAGGCAATGCACCTACTCTCCGCTGAATATGCTCGTAACAGTCGCTTCTATTACAGTCGGGACGATGAGGGAAATTTAGTGAAGATGGATCTCTCGTATATTGATCTCTACGGCAACCTGAAACGCCCTATCTATGCACTGCTGAATGACAATAATGAAGGGGTAATAGAAAAACTTGGAGATGCTATCACTGAGATTGCAGAACCCTTTATTGGTTGGGACATTCTCTCCGGAGCAGTCTTCGAGATACTGGCAAACAAGAAACGTAATGGAGGGCCGGTATATAACGAAACTGACAGCAGGGAAAAGCAGGCAGCAGATATTGCAGAACATCTGGCTCGTGCCGCTGCCCCCGGTGTAGCAACCAATATCGAGAGAATATCGAAGGCAATAACAGGTGAAGTCTCTAGCTCGGGCAGGAAGTATACCTTGCGGGATGAGGCGGCTGCTCTTGGAGGTATGCGTTGGTCCACGGTAGATGTTTCTACAGCAATGCGTTACCGGATAGGAGACTTCAAACATAAGCGATCTGAGGCCTCAAGGATTCTTTCAAGAGAACTACGTAATCCTAATGATCTTTCAAGGAAGGATCTGAAAGCAATCTGGACTAGAATGAGTAATGCTAGGGACAGGGTGTTTAGTGATACACATAAATTGGTTATTGCAGCCCAAAAACTAGGGATGAGTAAAAAGCAGTTGAACCACCTGATCAGTGCAAACGGGGTAGGGGATCGTGATCGTTACGCATTGATGAACGGTACACCATCCCCATACAGACTGACTAGAGTACAGAAGAAGGGAGTTGTTAAACGTGCATTGGGTGGGGTAGAGGATCCGGTAGAACGTACCAAGATTAAGAACCGTGTTCGGGAAAGGTTCGAGCTGTTATTGGAGATTCAGGGAAGGCGTTAATATTGTGAGTCACAGCCATGAGGCCCGTCACAATCACCAAATAACAACACATCTAAAATCCAAACTAAATAGGTGTGTAATTCCCATGATTCAGGGACAATGAAGAGTAAAAGTAGTGCTACTACAAGGATAGCAGGGTAAATAAAAACCCAGAAGAAAAACAGGGGCCAGCCCAATTCACCCCAAGTCACGCTATCGAAAATATCTTTGAGCTTACCCATAGTCCGCCTCGGAAGTATATCATTAAACCCCCTCTTGAGAGGGGCTGTTGGTTATGCTTCAATCCAGCCGTTAGCGGTTAGTTTGTCAGCTATCACCTCAAACATTTCCGCATCGTACTCATCGATGACAGTCATGGCTGAGTCTATGTCTACTCTGACACATCCCCTTCCACTGAACCCCATATAGCAGTCATCATGTTCCAGCTTTGCTATCTTAGTGGTGAGGCTGGGTGCGTCTGGGTGGGTGTATGATTGTATAATCATGTTATCAACTCCTTGTTGTTAAAGATTCAAAGCCAGTTACTCTTGTCGGGGTGCTGGCTTTGTTGTATCACTTGATACACCTATATTATAGCAAACGGGTTTTCCAGAATTGACGAAACCTGATTCTGAATGCGGTTTGCGGTGTCTAAGTGCCTGATCCTGTTGGGTGAGGTGATGTAAGTTTTGAAACTTGACACGGTTAAACACTAGCGAGATCACGCAAAACAGGCGAATTTGGTTAAATCTCAACGGTCTTTTGTTGGTGGAAATATTTTTATTCGAGCTTTTCAGCCAACTCACTAGCAGTCGGTCTGTAGTACACGTTCAGCAGTATCTTGAGATCCTTGTGTCCTGAGATCCTTGCTAGTTCCAGAACGTCAAATATCTTGGATAACCGGGTTAATGCCTCTGCCCTTGAGTCTCTGAACTGTAACCCCTCTATTCCCGACCTGTTCCTCCCCTTGGCAAACATATAGCTGATCTGCTTGCCTGTCATCCCCCAGTTGTTGTCTATCTGTTGCAGCAGTCTCTTTGCCTCTTTGGATAGCGGTACGTCCCTAGGATCACCATTCTTTGTGTGTTGGAGGTGAACGTAATCCTCATGCACATCCTCTAGTGTAATCCCGGCTATCTCTCCTGCACGACAAGCTGTTTCAATGGCAAACAGAAAGGCTACACAAGCCCTCTGTACAAGCGTCTCAGGGGGCTTCTCGTTATACCCACAGGCAACCTTGATAATCTCTATCTCTTCGTCAGAGATCCTTCTGGTGCGTGGTGGAGGCTCTTTAGGCTTCTTAACGGTAGACATGGGGTTCTCTCGCAGCCATCTCCACTCCTTGATAGAAAGGGAGAACGCATGATTAAGTAGCGTCCAATCCCGTAAAACCGTCCCGCTGCCGTGCTTTTTTAGCTCTCTGTCTCTCCATAGGGTAATGTCGGCAGAAGAGAGATCGGGTAGTTTTACAGCGCAGAGAGGGTCTTTTTGGAGTGTCCTGATGCGTTTACGTTCCCAATCCCTAGACCTCTTCTTTACGGATACGTTATCTGCGTAATAATTAAGCAAATCCCCCACGCTCTTATCAGGTATTACGTATTTGTTTTGATCTAGGTCAATTTCAGTCTCTACCGACCACTGCTGCGCCTCTGACTTGGTTCTGAATGTCTTGCTTGTGGACAAGCCTTTGTAACGGACGATTGCCCTCCACTTCTTCCCCCTCTTTTGGAATGTTGCCATTGGTACAGTTTTGGTACGATTTTGGTACTTTGCTATGTAGTTTCTAGTTGTTTTGAGTGGAGAGTAGCGGATTAGCAGACAAAAGAAAACCCCACAAACCAATGATTTGCAGGGTTTAGATGGTTTCAGCAAGTTATAGCTGAATGGTAGTGGTACTCCCTAGGGGAATCGATGTTTCATGTGGAACAATGGGTTATGTTGAACTGGTACAATTACGGTACAGCCCATTTTGCAATGTCATCTCTTCTCCACCGTAGTTCAGGTCTATTTCCAGCTCCCGGTATCTCAATAGGTCTGGGGAATTTGGGTGACTTTACCACTCTATCCCTCACATGACCAATACTCAGATGCAAATACTCGGCTACATCTTGGATTGACCACAGTTCGGGTGGAGGAGGGGCAATTCTTTGGACTACTGCCTCTGCAATCTTCTCTGCCAGTGCCTCATTCATCATCATCTCCACATAACTTTTGCGCTAATCCCAGTGACTCCTCTAACGCTAAATCCGACTCCCAACCTGCTGAAAGCAGAGCGTGGAGGATGACGAGCTGGGTCTCTTTAATGTTCATTCATCATATTCCTCTAACTTTTTCTGGAGATACCAGATCGCTTTCTCTAGATCCTGTTTGGGGTTCCCTTTATGTTCATGTCTGAAGACGTACTTCAGAGCATTGCCGATACAGAAGTCGTAATGTTTTGTAATATCAATGGTCTCCAATGGGAAAGGGTTGGAGGTATAGTGCTGAGGATGATTCACTGGGTCGTTCATGCTATCCACCTCATCTCTGATCTCATGTGTCTCAACCATCTCTGCTTCTCCAGATCAACAGCCTCGTAACCTTTCGGGTCACGGACTGCGTGGCCGTGGGGCATAAAGCGCTGGAATACGTTTTGAACATGTTCTCTTTTCATCCCCATAGCCTTGGCCACTTTGGTTGCGCCACTGCGGGGGTGGTCTCGCAAGTATTCCCAGATAGGGATTTCATCGTCGTATAGGTCTCTCACTTGTATCTCCTAAATTTATAGCCCTCACCCAGTCCTCTGACGTACCCTACCCGGTAAAACAAGACAGCTATTCCCGCGTAGATTAGCAATGCAATTCCTAAATTAACTGTCATGCTCAATCCTCTTAGGGTTAATAGCCAGACTGCCATCGACGAATCTCAACAAGTCTGCCACCTCAGTTACGCCGTCCATTAGTTTTGCGCTGTTGATAGATATGCCATCCTCAGAGTTATATTCCAGACTCACCGTCTGTGATTCATCCTCGTACTGGTACATACATTTACTCATTCCTCTTCTCCAGCTCCTCAATTAAAGCATTTGCTGCTTTTACAGCCTCACGCACCAACACATTAGAATCTGTCTGTGTAAGAAATTTACCCGGTGGTGCAGCAAGCATCCCCTGCATAGCAGCCATCGCAAACTGTTCACGTTTGGTTAGTTGAATCATTTATTTCTCCCGCCTTAACCTTTTCAACAGTCTTCAACGCATCATCATAGTTCTGTTCAACTGAATGGTTCTTCCATGCGTCTTTCTCTTTTGAGATGTCTACAAAATACTTATATACCCCGCTGATATATTCTTTGACAATTCTAGTTTTCATCTAATGCCTCAATCGTTATGTGTTATTTCAAATGTATCGCAAGGACGTGTCGCCCTATATTTAGATATTTGTGTTTACTGGTTGAGATTTGGCCATGATTTGGTCTATAACGAGTGCAATTATGTATAAACTCAGCTTGAAACCACCTGCATTTGAGTATCAAATCTTTATTTATCCGCTTAAACTGCATCTCTCTTCTCCAATAATTAGTGCTAGTCTTTTTATTTCAGGCAAACCAGCAAACCCTATCCCACATTGGGAGTTTAATAAGGCGGCAGTGCAGAGTAGCTAACTCTGGCAACATTCATCACAGTACCCTGATGCTCTCTGAGTGATCAATCTCAGGCTAATCAGGTATCTTTCAACCAACCTAATGATCTTCTGTGCATGTTCTATTGCTGGTATCACTGCCATAAATTAGTCATCTCTCTTCTCCACTTCCAGTACCATGTACTGCGCCATCTGTGCTAGCCCATCTATCTCATGCTTGCACTCAGAGTCAGTGTCTTTTAATCTCTTCTGCAATTTCATAATCCCTCTCGCCATCTCCAGTGCTAAATTCAGGCACTCCTTGGGCGGGTGATATTTCGTCATTAGCAGTCTCCCCACCTATGTCCATTTTTCAACATCACCCCAGACACTTTTTTAGTCGTTCCACAATCACACACGCATTCCCAATAACGATTTCCACTCTTATCGTTCTCAGCCCTTCTCAACACAATCCATCGTGAGAACCGCGCCCCAGTTAAATCAATTAGTCTTGGGTTTTGTGGTAGTGTGTCACTCCTCTTCTCCTTGAATATCTTGTCCCAGTTGCTATCGAATCGTTTCTTGTTGGTGGGACGTTGGGTGCTGCCTTTGCTCACTTCACTCTCCTATCCAAATAGCTCCTCACATAATCCGCAAAGGTGTCCATCAGGATTACACCGCTCTCATGCTCCTTCTTACCGAATCTCACAAACCTTCTCTTGTAAGATTCCCGGTCTCTCTTGATCGCTAAGATCAGATGTTCCAATTCGGTTTTTGCTGATAGGTTACTCATTTGCCCTCGCTCCATGTGGCTGCCCAATACTCGTCTTCCCTGCAGATTCGTTGGTTTTAACCTCTTACTTAGAGAGGACATCTGATCGTGTGCCTGATGCATCCCCTTCAAACTCAATGTGCTATTGACTCCTTGACAGTGGGTGATCACTGGAGTCTGTTATCTTAGTTAATGGCATATCCACATCCGGGCTACAAACCATATTGAACGAGTGTCCAACACCAAATACATTTGTCTCATTTTTTGCGAAGTTGTCTTCATGGAATAGAGGGACTATATGCCAGTAGCATCTGTATCCAAGAGACCAGATATATTCAATCAGGGATTGTGACTTGTCCGGCCTGTCGTTCTCTACATAGAGGAATGGCTTGTATTGAGTAATTGCTTTTTCAGCTCCTTTCAGCACCTGTTCTTCCATCCCCTCCACATCAACCTTTAGCAATCGGAGACTGGGTAGGTCAAGAAAGTCATCTAACTTAACAATGCGTGTCTTTAGAGTGCCTTGACCGCTGAATTGCTCAATCTCAAATGCCCCATAATTACCATCATGGTTGTAGTCGATGCTGGGGAGAGTGATCTCTGTGTCTTCATCACTGGCTCCCATGTTGTAACAATCAACGTGGTCAAAGTTGTTGAGTGCCATATTTGCACATAGCATCTTAAACAGCCCCATCTGAGGCTCAAATGCGTAGACCTTAGAGAAGTCTTTAGCGAGTGCCATAGTGAGAGATCCTATATTTGCTCCCACCTCTACTGCGTAGTACCCGTTACCACCAATAGCACTGAATAGTTCAGCTTCATGCTGCCCGTATTCCCCGTATTCGTGTATAGACCGTCCTACATACGCATCTTTATCATTGTAGAGGTACTGTCCGTACCTGCCTTCCTTGAGTCTGTTCATTTTCTTCCTATACCCCCTCCTCATTCATCCATTTCTTAAAACCTTCCAACTGGCGCACCTTCCTCTTGAACTTGGTGTCTGGATGCTTCCTTGCCTTATCGCCCCAGTAGGCAATATCTCGTTTGAGCTTCTGCTTCAATGCCTCAACCGTTCTAATCACCCCACAAACCCCCTAGCTATAGCATCATTCGTTAGCCAAATGATGAAACCCACTAGGGTCAAGATGGCGCAAAACCCGCACGCCTCTACAATCAAATCATGTGTCCTCTTCTTCATCTTCTGTCTCCTTCATTGATTCAAGCAATGCCTGTTGCACTGTTCGTTTTGTCTGTAATGCCTCTGATACTTTGTGATCAATCGTCCCACTCGCAATGATGTGGTGACATATCACATGGTTGTTCTGTCCCTGCCTATGGAGTCTGGCATTAGCCTGTTCGTACTCTTCCAAACTCCATGTAAGTCCGAACCAACAAAGCTGATTACTCCCATGCTGCAGATTGATCCCAAATCCGGCACTGGCTGGATGCGCTAGAAGTAGTGGAATCTTTTTACGGTTCCATAGCTCTATGGTTTCTGGATCGTTGTCCAGCTTGACTGATTGTTTGAATCGGGCCTGAATCCGGGTAAGGTCTGACCGATATTGGTAAAACACCAGTAAGGGCCGTCCTGCTGCCTCTTCAATAACATCCTCTAAAGCATCTAGCTTGGCCGTATGTAGTTCGTGGAACTTCCCCTCTTCGTCATATACACAACCATTCACCACTTGGCGTAGTTTATTGGAGAGGGTAGCGGCACTAGGGGCAGCAATGTCAGTCCCGTTTACCAACTTAATCAAGAACTCCCGCTCCAGTTCCCGGTACAATTTATATATTTGTGGGGGGAGGGTAATAGTGATGGTGTTATTGATTCTGTCTGGCAACTCCAAGTAATCCTCGGCCTGCATCGAGAGGGCTATATCTTTAACTGCCGTGTGTATCTGCTCTTCGGCCCCATTTCGCAGCTCCCAATTCCACCCTTGGTAGTCACCAATAAAGTATTTATCTCGGAAAATAGTGAAGGTTCTACCTAACCGCTTGCCTTGATCAACTGTTGAGACCACCCCATAGAAGTCCAGTAACCCATTGGATGCAGGGGAGCCAGTTAGACTGACAACCCGATCAGGGTACTTTGCAATCTTGCGCCATGCTTTATAGCGTTTACTTTTAGTGGATTTCATCTTGCTCCCTTCATCAAATACCACCATGTCAAAAGGAAACTCATCTATGGTATTCAGCAACCAGATCAGGTTTTCATAATTGGTCAGATACACCGCTGCATCTGTGTTATACGCATCGAATCTTTGTTGGGGCGTACCTACCATCCGGGAGAATGTAAGGTGTTTGGTATGGTCCCACTGTCTTGCCTCCTTCTCCCACACAGTATTGACTACCCGTAGTGGGGCAAGGATCAATACATACTCAACCTCCCCGGAGTCGATTAGGTCTGTAATAGCGGTCAGGGTAGCAATCGTCTTCCCAAGCCCCATCTCCATCAGTAGTAGAGATCTTGGTTTGTTTTTCACAAACTCAACTGCCCGGCTTTGGTAGTTGTGTAAATTACTTCTATCTAGGTTAATCATTGGAATTAAAAAGGCCGGGGAGTTTCACCCCGGCAATAGGAGGTATTATTTATCTCGCTCTTTGTCTGCGATATGTTGATGATATGGGCAGAGGGTAGGGATCTCCCATTCAGGGTCTTCCGCTTCTACTGACTCGAAACAGACAGCACATTCGCCTTCTTCTGCCTCGTACTCAATACACCCATCAACCCCCTTTACTGCCTTCATCAGACCGCTAATTTCTCTGAAGCCTTGGCTTTACGAGTAGTTCGTTTAGCCTTTTTTGGAGTCTCAACCTCAACAATCTCAACCTCTTCCGTCTCTTCTTCCTGACCCATAGCGTCCGCAGCAGTAGGAGAGAGCCAGTGGTCAACAACAAACTTAGGGGTATTGATCTTCCCAAACTTTTGGTGCTTGTATCCACCAACCTGCATAGAGACAACGGGAACTATGTCCTGCTCTCCACGCTTGAGGCGATTGATAAACTCTTTAGAGAGAGCGGACAATGCACTCTTGCCACCTCCGGAAGATGATTTGAACAGCAAAGTCTCCCCAGTTTCCAAAGACTGGAACTCAATAGAGGATTGTTCCTGCCAACCATCACTATCCGGATGGGCCTCAAGGTCTGCCTTATTAACTGTCTGCCCGGAAGCGATTGGATACATTACCTCACCGACTGGCTTGCCTCCCTCCCAACAAATATACCCTTTGCTCAGTGTTGTGATATTGGCAGCAAACAGTTCATCCTCTTCTACCAGTGTCTCTTCCTGACCATATATAAACTCCCCAGCCTTGAAATCAAACTTGAGGAATTGGACAGAACTGTTCTGTCCCTCATTACCAAACTGCTCAAGTGCCATAACTGCGTTATTATCAAACGCTACAAGATTACTCATTTTCACTTCTCCATTTACTTAGTTTCAATTTACTCACTCCCCTTTACCCGGATCGTGAGCCGTTCACCCTGTCTGCCGCTCTTGTAGAACGGTTCCAGATTGATTCCTGCATCCTCTACCGCCTTGGTATCAAGAGACTTGCGCCCATTAACCAGACTGTAGGAGACTGACCAAAGATCATTTTTTGCCCCTTTAGTGTTATGTTCCCGGAGGAAAGTTTTGATCTCCTCCTCTATCTGTTTCTTCTCAACAGTCAATTCCTTGATCTCAAGGTCTGTGTTATTACGCTCCATCACCATCTCCTCCAACTCCTCCTCCAACTCCAGTGGAAGGGTAGGGGTCTTGTCTGATGGATAACTATTGATCACTGCATTACCACACCCCTCGGTGTACCCACAGTACCGACACTCGTCCCCCCATGCGCCCTCAGCATGGAGTAACGATGGGTCATTGCTTGTAAACACCTGTTTGGCCCTACGATGTGCCTGTAACAGGGTCTCCTCATCCCTCTCCACCTCATGTTGGAGGATCTGACTAAAGTCAGAGGCATTGACGTAGATCAGCACTGCTCGATTTGGGGAATGGTTCGTTAATTTATTGAACAGCTCAATCTGGAGCTGCGCTTGGAAGATATGTTGCTCTTTCGGTTTGTCCATGTTGGAGCGTGGGTCGAGGCTTTTAATCTCAACAACCACCTCCTCACCATCCTCAGTAACGTACAAGCCGTCCGGAGTTGCCGATACCTGTCCATCAATCAGGGTTGTTTGCCTTCCCCCGGTGTAGAGGTACTCAGCCCCAGACGGCATTCCCTCGGTTATGATATTCACCACCCAATCCTCCACCAAATGTCCTCTGGCGAAGAACCCCCATCCCTCAATGTAGTCCGGGTCTGTAGGCTCCCCATGTTTGGCGAACCAAGAACGTCTTATGCACATACCAACCTCTGAACCACCGAGGGTCAGGTTACGGTCATGGTGAGAGCCGTCCTCTTTGAAGAATGCGGTCTTGCGATGCGATGCGGTGTTAAGGATGATTGTCTTGAGCATAGGTAGTTTATTGGTGTGATGGGTAGTAAGTGCCGTACTCGGCCTTGTTGCAGGCCAATTTCCATATAAACTCGTTTAGTACCTGAGCAAATCGTGGGCCGATAAGGTCTGTCTTCATCTGCTTGAGAATGGAGATGAATTTCTCATCTTCCATCAGGTCTACGGTGAATTGGTGGTAGTCATCAAATGCAGCAGGGTCGTTATCCCACTGCGTATAGAGCTGTACATATATAAGGTCACGCTCGTATTCGAGATCTTCTGCTGGGGTCATACTTATCTCTCCATTTGCCTCTTTAGGCGTTAATTAAAATCAGGTCTGTGATGACTTGATGGATAAAATATTACATTATGTAATTGTTAGAGTCAATACATAATGTAATATTTTATCCGAGACGAAACCTACCTCTAACTGAGATATAAGATTATGAGGATTTTATGGGTTTATATGAGTAGTGCGGCCTTAGCCATAGTTACTCCAAGTCCCGGATAACCTGACGAACCACCCCTACGATTACTGCATCCGTAAGCATCTCCATAATAGGGTAGCGTTGGTTATCTGGTTGGAGGTATTTACGACCCCCATCAATGACGAGGCGTTTGCAGGTAGCTTCTGTGTTGTGGTTTTGGCGAACCACTACGATGGAGTTGTTCTTGGGGTCCCTATTAGGGTCTACTATGATAATAGAACCATTAGGTATCGCTGGTTCCATAGAGTCTCCATGTATATGTAGGGCAAACGCCTTATCATCTACCTTGGCTGTGGTGACAACCCAATCCTCAGCATCATTTGGGATGAATCTGTCTACAACCTCCCCCCAGTCTCCGGCAGTAGTCCAAGAGATAAGAGGAACCTTTCGTTGAATTTTTGGTGGGGGAGGGGTAGCCACAAAGGACATAAAATTGCTTGAGGGGGGTTGGTTGAGCATGCCTCTATGGGGGGTTCTTCTGCTGCGAGGAACTACTCCACTATCCAATAAACCTCCCCCAGCCAACAGCCACTCGGTAGGTACACTCAAAGCAACTGCTATCTTCTCTGCATCAGTATACGATGGCTCTCTGGCCCCTGTCTCATAATGAGAGATCCTGCTTTGTGATTGCCAGCCGCACAATTGAGCTAGTGCTGGTTGCGATAACCCCCTATCTTTTCTTGCCAATTTAATACGTTTTCCGATATTCATTTCGGTATTACCTCACAAATACCCACAAAAATCTTCTTACATATCGTAATGTTCTATTGACTTGAAACATTACATATCGTAATGTTCTTCTTATGCAGATACTAAAAGATTACCGTGAACAACATGGCTTCACTCAATTGGAAATGGCTGGGAAGTTGGGGGTTTCACAATCAATGATTCAACTGGTGGAGAATGGAAAACGAGGGTTAGGACGACAAGCCTCATACAAACTCCACCAACTAGATCCAAAGGTCTTCAAATTAGATCTCCTCCTCTGCCCTGATTGCGCCCCCAAAGCGGCCTAAATTTAATTAGCATTATGGAGGGAGTATCTCAAACTGGGAAGGAAAGAACAGGAAAGAACAGGCAACGAATAGATTCTGCGCTGCTTGAGGCGGGGAAACGTGCCGCATTAGCCTCTGAGATGGGGATCTCTGAGGGGCAACTATCAAAGATGGTCAACGGCAGCATCAATCAGTGGTGCAAACTACTGGAGCTACTGAGATTGGAAATCCGGGAGGTGGCTTACATTGAGGGGTTGGAACGGCTGCTGAAAGAAAAACTTTAACCAAAACAAAACCCTGCTCGGTTGATAGCCATATGAGCAGGGTTTCATCATTAAGACAAGGAGAATTATACATGGATATTGTGGGGGCGCACAATGATGAGTGAGCAGAAAGATACGCCGACTAAGTTGCTCACTCCAAAGACTATTGCAGAGGAGTTGGGGGGTGCAACACAGGAGGGGGAGAGTTGGTTAGCATTCTGCCCCTCCCATGAAGACACTACAACCCCTTCACTGGTTATTAGTAAAGGAAGCAAGGCAGGAAATGGGTTAATGGTTCATTGTCGGGCCGGATGTAAATCCCGAGAGGTGATTCGTGCATTGGATGAGAGATCATTGTGGCCTTCCAAGCAGCGTAAGAAACGTAAAGAGAAGCAGGCAGAGTATAACTACTACCTTGCTGATGGGACGTATGCTTTCACCAAAGTCCGGTTTCTCAAATCTACTGGGGACAAGACATTCGAGATTGGGAGGCATGATAAGGATGCGTCTAATGGTTGGAAGAAAGGGCTTCCTAAACTAACCCACAAACTACTCTATAAACTCCCTGAACTGATTGAATATGACCCAGATCGGGTTATCTTCATTGTTGAGGGCGAGAAGGATGTGGATAACCTGATTGCATTAGGTTGTCAGGCTACCTGTAACCATGATGGGGCGGGTGGTTGGAAGGATGACTTCAACCACTGGTTTGCGGGGTTGAATGTGGTGGTGCTGCCAGATAATGATCGTGCAGGAAGAGACCACGCCAAAGAGGTGGTTGAGAGTCTCAGTGGGGTTGTTAATAGTATACGGGTATTGGCCCTCCCAGATCTCCCGGAGAAGGGGGATGTGAGTGATTGGTTGGAGGCTGGAGGAGATCGTGAGGAGTTAGGGCGGTTGGTTGTAGAAAAGGCCGGGGAGTTTGAGGCTGATTGGCGAGACCAACTACTGATAACTGAGGGAGATAAACCAAAAGTCAAGAATCTTGAGTTTAATTATGTATTGTACCTCAGACACCATGAGGCATTTGAAGGGCAGCTACGTTACAACGAGTTCACTAATAACATTACTTATATAGGAGAGGAGTCTACTGAGACTACTGAGACACAGGTAATTTGCCGCCTCCAAGAGATGGGATTGACCGCAGGACGGGACAAGGTAGTTGCTGCACTCAAGTTAATAGCAATGGAGAACCCCTACGACCCTCTCAGGGACTACGTGGAGGAGCTTGTCTGGGATGGTACTCCAAGATTAAAGAGTTGGTTGCATGATTATATGGGGGCGAAGGTTCAATCTGACGAGTATCTGGAGTGTATAGGCACACGTTGGATGGTCTCAGGCATTGCCAGAGCAATGATTCCGGGATGTAAGGCTGACCAGTGGTTGATTCTCGAAGGGGGGCAGGGAAAGAAGAAATCTACCGGATTGGAAGCATTAAGTCCTTATGAGAGATGGTTTCAGGACCAGTTGCCAGATGTTAGTAAAAACACTAAAGATGCAAAAATGTCCCTGTTTGGCCGCTGGGTGGTAGAGATTGCGGAGTTGGAGGCGATCCGTAAAGCAGATCAGGAGGCGGTGAAGAAGTTTGCCTCGTTGCGAATTGACCGTGAACGCCTCCCGTATGATCGTAGATACAGTGACCTTCCACGCAGATGTGTGTTTGCCGGAACCCATAATCCGGGAATAGATGAGGGGTATCTAACTGATTCAACCGGGGCGAGGAGATTCTTGCCAGTAGATGTATCAGAGCTGGATGTGGCTGCAATTGCAAGGGATCGTGATCAGTTGTGGGCCGAGGCCAAGACGTTATTTGATGCAGGGGAGAGGTGGTGGACCGAACCTACAGATGCGGGGGTCTTGGACGAACAGCGTAAGAGATTCAAGACCACAGAGTATGCAGAAGAGGCGTTTGATTACCTTGAATTTGAGCCAATTCAGTCACTGGAGATACCTCATCACGTTACGTGGCAGATGCGGGACACTCCTTTGGAGGTGTTCATTCCTAAGTATTTTTGGGCGGATCGGTTCGGTGAGCAGTGGGTAAAAGCACCATGGCAGGCTAAGAAAGATATCAATGGAGCGTTCCAAAATGCAGGGTGGAAAAAGGTCTATCAAAGGTTCCCAGAGCTTGCAAAAGACCATGAAGATGACACTAGAAAGATGCTTTCAGGGTGGCTCAACCTGTCTGGCTCAACCTGTCCTAGTGGAGGGGGTAATGGAGGGGGTAATGAAATACCAGATAAAAACAGTCAAGAAATAGAAACTCATAAAACCGAAAAAACAGGTGGTTTTAGACAGGTTGAGCCACAGGTTGAGCCACAGGTTGAGCCACAGGTTGAGCCACCAAAAACAGGTTGGGAAAACAAGGGTTTACCTCTAAATGGCTCAACTGGCTCAACTACTATTAAGGTAAAAGACAAGGAAAAAGGAGAGGAGGGTATTGTAGAGGGTAATATAGAGGGTATAGAGAAAGAGGAAATGTTTGACAGACAGGTTGAGCCAAATCCCACTCTCTCCACGCACGGATTTACGAAGAATCAAGTAGTTACAGGTGAGGGGGTTGGTAACTCATTGAAACCCCAACCTGTTTTTTCTACGGTTAGCGATATAGGTGCGATGGTTGCGTTTTCAGACGGTCCAATCGGTTTGGATTTTGAAACTACCTCTCTGCAGCCGTTCGACGGGAGGGTGCGATTGATTCAAGTGTGGAGAGGGGGTGAGGGACATGTAGTGGATTTGGATCAGGTTGGTGGGTTGGAGGTATTGAAGGATGCGCTAGAGCCGGGACACTTCGTTGCGTTCAATGCCCAATTTGAACTTGCATGGTTGAGAGATGCAGGAATTCATGTCAAACGACTTGATGATGCGAAATTGGCGTATGCAGCACTTTATGGAGGAACTACCTCCTTGGAGAAGGCGTGTAAGCAGTTCCTTGGGGTTGAGCTGGATAAGATGTGGCAGAAATCGAATTGGAATGGGGAGCTTTGCGAGGAGCAGATCCAATATGCGATTGATGATGCTGTGTATGCCTTGAGGTTGTGGCAGTTATTTGTGCCTCAGATGGAAGAGCAGGAGGTTATTGGGGGATATGAGCTGTTGCGAAAGGCAATGTGGCCTCTTGCCTTAATGCAGGAGGCGGGAATGCAGTTTGATCTCAAGACTCATGTAGTGATGGTTGAGAAGCTGGAGCGGGGTAAAGAGTTGGCAGATCGGTGGTTACATACCCATGTACCTGATGTTCTTAATTGGCAAAGTACCAAACAGATCCAGACGTGGTTGCGGCCTTATCTGGATCGTAAGGCACGATTTAAGTGGTCGAAGACCAATACTGGAAAGTTGTCGGTAGGGTCGCCTGCAATTCGTGAGGCGTTTTCCAATGGGATTGTGCCAAAAGAGCTGCAGCGAGTGTTTGCAGTGTATCTACTGCGGCAGAACCGGACTACATATCTCAAGACTTTTGGATCCTCACTTGCCAAACGAGTGCGGGAGGATGGTCGGGTCTATGGAAGTTTGCAGATTAGTGGGGCAGTGACTGGAAGGATGAGTTCATCAAAACCGAATTTGCAAAACTTCCCAAATAGTAAAGGGTTTAGGGAACTGTTTGTGGCAGGACCGGGGAACAAGATAGTGGTATGTGATTACAGCCAGATCGAGGTGCGGGTGGGAGGTATGTTGGCGGAGGAACCTGTACTAAGGGAAATTTTCAAGAAGGGGCATGATGTTCATACAGCTAGTGCTGCAATGATGTTCAACAAACCGATGGAAGAGGTTATGAAGGGGGAGCGTAAACAGGCCAAGGGGCTGACGTTTGGTATGCAGTATGGGATGGGGACCAAGGCACTGGCGAAGATGTTGGGGTTGAGTGTGCGAGAAGCTGAGAGCCGGGTTAGGCAGTGGGAAGAGACTTATCCGCAGGTAGCCAAGTGGCGAAAAGATCAGGCAGTACAGGGAACTGAGGAGAAAGAGCTGTTTACAGCGGGGGGTAGACGGATTCAGTTGCCAGAGAGGGTCTCTCCAAGTATCTGTTACAACTATCCGGTGCAGGGAAGTGCTGCAGATGTGATGTATGCCGCCTTGAGGATTCTGGCGGAAGAGGTTGAGATTGAGAAGAAGTTGGGGGTCTGGAAGATGTTGACGGTGGTACATGATGAGGTGGTGATGGAGGTCCCGGAGAGGGAGGCTGGTGAGGCTGCCAAGGTTTTAGAGGATTGCATGATTGCTGGATATTTTGCAGTTTTCCCTGATGCGGATGCTACAGGGTTGGTCGATGCCTCAATTGGTGATAACTGGGCTGCCAAGTGATGCGGGAGAAGGTGATTGAGAAATATCTGGTTGATCAGGTTAAGCAATGTAGCGGGAAGGCTCCGAAGTTCTCTTCCCCTGCCAATCGGGGAGTGCCAGATCGGTTGGTTCTGCTCCCCGGAAAACCTGTTGCCTTTGTTGAGTGTAAGGCTTCCAAGGGGCGGTTGAGTAGATTGCAGGAGAAGTGGGTAAGTGAGTTGAGGGCGATGGGGTACATTACCGAGGTAGTGGATAGTCGTGAGGGGGTGGATGCGTTTATGGAGAGAATGTTGTGCGAGTCACTTTGAAATGTGTGAGGAGAATGACGGCATACTGGTGGATGTATCAGGATCGGTGTGAGGATCTGTTGGGCCGCAGTTCGCTTGGATACCCCTCAGAGACCGCAGAGAGCCGCTACGAGCGAGAAGGGGGTGCAAGAGGTAGTGGTGGAGGGAGTAGGGCTAAGGTTCCCTGTAGGGCTTTAGATGAGCTGAGGATGGGGTATGAGTTAGAGGAGATTGATCGAGCAATGAGGATGATGCCAAAGGAGTACAGACAGGCATTGGAAGTTGATTATCGGGGAGCAGTGAAGCAATCACAGCGAGTACGACACAAAAATATGCTGCAACAGGTGGTCATTTGGTGGAGTGGGTGGTCTGCGCAAAAAGTGGCCTAAGTAATTGATACTTGACATGGATATCCGAATATGATAGGGTTCTGGCAACTTGGGGATTTTGCCCCACAAATTTACGCCCCGTTACCAGTTTCTGGTACGGGGTTTTATGTTTATGCCCAATACCATCAGCCGAGAACTTTAATCAATTATCTAGCATCTTCGGTGCTGAATGTGAGGGCTATTTAATTAATTATGGACAAACTAACTAAAAAGCAACAAGCGTTTGTTGATGAGTATTTGCTTGACCGTAATGGTAAGCAGGCTGCTATTCGTGCTGGCTACAAAGCGAGTAGTGCGGAAGTACAAGCATCTAAGATGCTAAGAATAGGAAAGGTAGCGGAAGCCATCAATGCTGCAGCAAAAAGAGCATCAGAAGAGGCGATTGTAAGTGCTGCAGAGGTGTTACGTGGTCTTCATCTTGAGGCACAAGGTCTTGGTGATGACACCTCGGCAAGCGCAAGGGTATCTGCTTGGGAGAAACTGGGTAAGTATCATAAACTCTTTGTGGATAAGGTAGAACACTCCGGCACAATCTCAATTGCAGAACAGATTTTAAGAGCTAATGAAAAGAAATGAGGTTGTTGAGGGAGACGGGTTCTTTATTGCAAAGACCTATTACAATGATCCAGCAGGGTATGTAAGAGATGTTTTACAGGTAGATCCGGATAGTTGGCAGCAGGACGTTTTAGAATCCATAGTTGACTATGACCGGGTAGCAGTTGCGTCTGGACATGGTATTGGGAAAACCGCCCTGACCAGTTTCTTGATTCACTGGTTTATATCAACCAGACCGAATCCACAGATAGTAGTAACCGCAAACACCCAAAATCAGCTCTCTACCAAAACGTGGCGTGAGTTGAGTAAGTGGAACCAGAAGGCACTTAATGGGGAGTGGTTCAAGTGGACCGCAACCCGGTTTTCTCTGATTGGGGCCGAGGAAACGTGGTCTGCTCATGCAATCCCGTGGTCTGAGAACAACTCAGAGGCGTTTGCAGGGACGCATGAAGAGAACGTACTCATAGTCTTTGATGAAGCATCAGCGATCCCTGACGTGATCTGGGAGGTGTGTGAGGGTGCAATGACTACTGAGGGGGCTAAGTGGGTCTGTTTTGGCAACCCCACAAGGAATACAGGTAAATTCCACGGCTGTTTCAATCGCCAGAAACATCGGTGGCACACAATGCAGATCGATTCCCGATCTGCGAAGATGACTGACAAGGATCAGATTCAGGAGTGGATAGATGATTACGGGGAGGATTCTGATTTTATCAGGGTGCGTGTCCGTGGAGTGTTCCCTAGAGCAGGAGATACTCAGTTCATCTCTGCTAGTTCGGTGGAGGAGGCGGTAAGAAATGAGGCGTATGTCCCGCAAGGTACGCCCAAGTTAATGGGCGTGGATGTTGCGAGATTTGGTGCGGATCAGTCAGTGATTGCAATGCGACATGGCAGGAAGCTGGAACCCCTCCTGAAATATAGGGAGCTGGATACTATGCAGTTGGCCTCTATCGTGGCCGACAAGATCAATGAGTTCAGACCAGATGCAGTGTTTGTTGATGGCGTAGGGGTTGGCTCAGGGGTTGTGGATCGACTTCGACAGTTAGGTTATGAGGTTGTTGATGTTATAGCAGGCAAGTCTCCTGATGAGGGGAATAAGGATAAGTACACCAATAAACGGGCCGAGATGTGGGACAGGATGAAATTCTGGTTGGATGGAGCAGATATTCCAGACGATCAGGAATTGGTAGCAGACCTTATGTCACCGGAATATGGATTCAATGCCCGGATGAGGCTGCAGCTGGAGAAGAAAGAAGACATGAAGAAGCGTGGACTTGCATCCCCAGATTGTGCTGATGCAGTTGCGTTGACGTTCTCATACCCTGTAGCACCTAAACAGGTGGAGCGGTTTGTGGAACCAGAAGCAGTCAACTACTACTGACTGTTAATTACCCGAGATTTGAGGACCACAACCTGAAATGGTCGTGTGTTTTCGCTCGTATTGGAGATCAGCAATGGCAGATAACGAAGTTACAACAACAGAGGTCAACATCAAGACTCTGGTGGAAGAGGCGGATCCTGAAACAATAGAGGATCGGATGCCAGTAGTGTATGAGTTCAGCAATGGTCGGCAGTTCCGAAAGAGCGTAGACAGCGAATATGAGTAATGACGACATACTGGGTTCATCTCTACGGCTAACAGAGCATGAGATGGGTGTATGCAAGCGTGTGGGGGATGTACTCCACCAGCACTATCCCGGACATCTTTGGGGTGTAAACATGCAAGACGGACTGGTGCAGGTGATGAATCTCGCATTGTCAGGCAAATGGGGGTTCACTCTCAAGGAAGAGCTGATGGATCCAGAGGACAGAAAGATCGTTATGGCAGGTGGTGAGTTGCTCGAAAGGTTCACGGTCTCAAGGGGCAAGATGAACGCTAACGAGATGAATGACAAGATCCGGGATGCCAGAGGCGAAGTAATAGAGATCGACAATGGCTAAACCACAAGAAGCAATACCCGCAATGAGAAGGGATCCTTGGCTAGAGACAGCTAGATCTGCTTTCGAGTCATCAAGTGACTGGTATGATGGTAATTTAAGGAAGCAGTGGGAGAGAAATCTCTCCATGTTCCAGAACAAGCATCCTTCAGGTTCTAAGTATTTCTCAGGGGCATATAAGCATAGATCTAAGGTATTCAGACCTAAAACAAGGGCGAATGTACGTGCTAATGAGGCCGCGTGTGCCAGTGCGTTCTTCTCTACCACTGATGTAGTGAGTGTAAAGGCGCAGAATGACAATGCACCAGAACAGCAGGCAAGTGCTGAGATCATGCAGGAATTGCTCAATTACCGTCTAACGAAGAGTGTTCCGTGGTTCTCAACGGTGATTGGTGCATATCAAGACACTCAGGTAATGGGTATTGTTTGTTCTAAACAGCATTGGGAGTATGAGGAGAAGCGTACAACCAAGAAAGAAGATGTAATCAATATGGACGGATCTCCGTTCATTGATCCTATGACTGGAGAACCCGGTAATAGGGAGGTGGAGAATGTAGAGGTTCTGATTGATGAGCCTAAAGTAGAGCTGATACCGCCAGAGAACATCAGGATAGACCCGGCTTCTGATTGGCAGGATCCAGTAAATAGTTCCCCTTATCTGATCAGATTGATCCCTATGTATCTGGGAGAGGTCATTGAGAAGATGAGTGTTGAGGATCCCAAGACTGGGGATCCTAAGTGGAAGAAGCTCTCAGAGGAGCAATTGCTCTCAACCGTAGCGTCTGGTGATTACGATTCGACTCGAAGCAAGAGAGACAGGGATCGTACAGACAGCAGGAAAGCACAAGAGATCAATGAGTTCTCTACTATCTGGGTGCATGAGAACATTGTACGCAAGGATGGTAAGGACTTTGTTTACTGGACTGCTGGGGTTGAGTACATGCTCACAGATCCCAAACCGATTAAGGAGGTTTACCTTCACGGCAAACGGCCTTATGTGATTGGTTGCTCTACTATCGAGACTCACAAGGGTTTCCCTGCAGGTATTGTAGAGCTAACCCAAGATCTACAGACAGCCGCAAATGATATTCAGAACCAGCGATTTGATAACGTATCGCTGGTTCTAAACAAGAGATACAGGGTTCGCAGAGGATCTAATGTAGATCTCAATGCCTTAATGAGGAACACCCCCGGTGGGGCTATCATGATGAATGATCCGGCAACGGATGTTCTAGTGGATTCAACCCCGGATGTAACCAACTCATCATATTCTGAGCAAGATCGCATCAATGCAGATTTTGATGAATTGGCAGGATCCTTTAGTGGTTCTTCTGTAGGTACAAACAGGCGATTGAATGAGACGGTTGGTGGAATGTCCATGTTGTCCAGTTCAGCCAGCCAGATCACAGAATACTCTCTTCGGGTGTTTGCAGAGACTTGGGTAGAGCCGGTACTGCGTCAGTTAGTACACCTAGAGCAGGCTTACGAGACTGATGAGACAGTTCTGGGCATTGCCTCGGAACAGGCAGGAGTATATCAGAAGTATGGGATAGATCAGGTAACAGATGATCTACTGCAACGTGAATTGACTGTATCGGTGAACGTAGGTGTAGGGGCAACAAACCCTCAGTTACAGCTTGAGAAGTTCATGTATGGCTTGAATACCATTGCAGGTATCCCAGAGATGATGAGTAGGGTGAAGATTGAGGAGATCACCAAAGAGGTCTTCGGCAAACTTGGTTATAAGGACGGATCCCGCTTCTTTATGTCTGATGAGGAGATTCAGCAGAAGATGCAGGAGCAGGGCGAAGCTCCACCAGATCCAAATGTAATGAAGGTAGAGATTGATCGTCAGCGTTTAGAGCTGGATGCCCAAAAGATGCAGATGGATGCAGAGAGGATGAATCTTGATGCCCAAAAGATGCAGATGGAGGCAGAGGCAAGACAGGCTGAGACAGATGTTAATGCAGAGTTGAAATCGGCAGAACTGAACATGGATCGAGAGATCGCTATGGCTAAACTTGCTCTTGAACAGGATCTAACGATGGTTCAGTTAGACGCAAAACTGCAGTTGGAGAGAGAGAAGCAGGGAAGTGCTGAACTGGGTAATCGCTTAAAGCAGATCGGTGATGAGAGAAGAAGTGCATTGGATCTAATGAAAGAGAACACCAAGCGACAGGAAATGGCCTTGAAAAGGCAGATGGGGCAGGGAATCTAGGTGGATAAAACAGCAGATGAGTTGACCCCAGAGGCAGTAGAAGATCTTTACTACGCAGAGGCTAGACTCGGTGTAGAGATAGAGAAATTCTTACCAACTAATGTTGGGCGTTACCTAGTAGGTAGGGCTGAACAGGAATTGGTAGAAGCACATCAGGCTATGGAGAAATGTAGTCCTGATGAGTTGCAGGAATTGCAAAACAAGGCGTGGAGAGCGAAGAGTTTTGCAGAGTGGTTGGCAGAGGCGATCAGTAATGGTCGTTCTGCTGAGTTTGAGTTGACTAAACAAGAGGAAATCTACAGTGACTAATAGTGATGCTATCCGCAAGGACGTATCAGAAGAGATGGTTGAAAATGCTTCTGATGCAACGGAAGAGAGTGCAAAGCGGGAAGATCCCGTAGAGCAGACCGACAATGTGATTACAGATCCCCGATTAGAGGAGATGGAAAAGATTGCCAAGAAAAACCGAAGTGATGAGAAGCAGGTTGAGGTAGAGGAACCTGAGATTACGGCTGAAAGGCCGGAAGAGCCACCAGTTTTTAAGGATGATGGAGTCTGGAAGACCCGCACAAAGGTCAATGGGGAAGAGGTAGTAGTTCCCTATGATGACGTAAAGATGCGGTATCAGAAAGGAACTGCAGCCGATAAGAGACTGGAGGAGGCCGCCCTTAGAATGCGGCAGGTTGAAGCTAGGGAAGTTCAGCTTCGACAAGTCCAACAGCAGTTGGAACAACAAAAGCAGCTATCCGAAAGGGACGCTGCTAGGTCTGTGCTATCCGGTAAGGACGCACAAAAAGAAACTGGAGTTAAAGAGGTAATTGATGCCATCTACTCCGGTGAAGAAGAAGAGGCGGTAAATGCGTTAGGTACATTGATCGGAAACATCAAAGGGCATGGACAAGAGAGAAACGAGTCCGTTACCCCGGATCAGATCGTAAACCTAGTGGAGAACCGAATCTCTGAGAGAAATGCTGAGATAGATCGTCAGAACGCTATTTTGGAGTTCAAGAAAGAGTTTCCTGAGATTGCAGAGGATCCTCGACTGTGGGAGATTGCAGATCGAGAGACAATTGCTGTTATTCAGGAGAATCCATCGGCTAATGTCCATGCAATTATGGAAGAGGCTGGCAAAAGAACCCGTGCGTGGATGTCAAAGTATGAACCTCAGTCAGCCAATACTGCCAAGGCTGAGAAAAAAAGGCAGTCCGCTGGCAACGTCAGTGGTAAAAATGTCCGTGCCTCCCTCGGTGAAGATGAGCCGCCTCCAATGACGGCCTCAGATATCATCAATGAGATGAGAACAGCACGGGTTTCGTAGACCTAGCAGACTTTAAGGAGAATTATTATGGCAGGTCAAGTATGGGCAACCTCCAGCCTTGGTGGTTACATGTATGCGGACAATTTGTCCAAAGATTTGCGTCAGGCGGTACAGCCGCTAACACGCTTCCGTCAGTTCGCTGACATCAAAGATGCAGCTCATCAGGGGCTGAACAAGGGTGATACATTCCATTGGAATGTGTATGGCAATGTTGCCACTCAGGGTACTACTCTGACAGAGGGAACTGCTATTGCAGAGACCAGCTTCACTATCACACAAGGAACATTGACCGTTAATGAGTACGGTAACTCAATTCCTTTCACTGAGAAGCTAGATGATCTTTCTGAGCATTCCGTTAAGGAAGTTATCAACAAGGTATTGAAGAATGATGCAGCAAAAGCACTGGATACTGCAGCAGCAGCCCAGTTTGATGCAGCTCTTCTTCGTATGGTTGGTACTACCACAGCAGCAGCTTCGCTAACTGTTGATGGTACTGCAACAGCAACCAATACCTCTGCGTTGAACACTTGGCATGTGAAGAACATCGTAGACACCATGAAGGAGCGCAACATCCCTTCATATCAGTCTGGCGACTACTTCTGCATTGCGTGGCCTTCAACTCTCCGTTCTCTGAAGAACTCACTGGAGACTATTCATCAGTACACCAGTGAAGGCTTCGGCATGATCATGAACGGTGAGATTGGTCGTTACGAGGGTGTTCGCTTTATCGAGCAGACCAACATTGCCAAGGGTACTGGTATGGGTACTGATGGTTCTGGTACTTGGTCAGGGGCGCTCTCTGATTGGGCGGTCTTCTTCGGTGAGGATACCGTTGCAGAGGCGATTGCAACCCCAGAGGAGGTACGAGGCAAGATCCCGACAGACTACGGTCGTAGTCGTGGTATCGCTTGGTATTATCTCGGTGGTTTTGGAATCGTCCATAGCGCAGCGGCTGAGTCACGCATCCTGATTTGGGATAGTAAGACTTAGGAGGTTGATCATGGCTAAAGTAGTGGGTGACACAGGTCACAACATGAAAACAGGCTTTACTGGTGAAAAACTTGTTGGTGGAAGTGTTGAGAAAGGCACAGCCAAGAAGTGTAAGCAGAAGCAGCCTGAAAATGGCGCACACGCTAAAGGGAAGATTCGTTACAGCGAATAGTCCTTTTGGTGATTAACCGTAATAACCCCCTCTTTTGAGGGGGTTTTATTTGGAGCAATAGTTATGAAGCAGAATAACAAAGCTGGATTTACCGAGGCTATGAAGAAGAGCAAAGGTGATCAGGGAAGTGTTAAGTGCAAGATGGGGGATCTAAGTCCTCATAAAGGCTATTCAGATGCAGAGCATCAGGATATACCAGAGATTATTGGGATGATGGGAATCATCAGGCGCAAAGGGATGGGTAGATGAAGTTTGATCCGACTAAACCGTTTGCGGAACTGTTTGGAGAAGTTCCTTTTGAAGGGGCAAGGTACGAACAAGGGGGTAAATACTTCCGGCCTAACGGAAAAGAGGCGAAGAATGAGGCAGAACCTGTCCCAGCACCGGAACCTGAGAGGCTTGAGGACATGACCAAGGATGATCTGCTGCGTTATGCGCTTAATGTGTATAACAAAAAGCTAGATAAAAAACGTACTTGGGATGCAATTCTACAACAGGTAAAAAATCTGCAGCCAGAATGAAGGTAGTTAGAGTTGATGAGAGCAAGTCGTGGAAGGAGCAGGATCTAGGGGGCAAACGCCCTGAGAAGTCTGTTTGTGTCTCACGATATGGTGCAATTGGTGATGTATTGCAATCCACTACTGTTTTCAAGTTGTTGAAGGAAGAGGGGTATTACGTTTGCTTCAATTGTAAGGAGCAGGGATACAACCTGATAAAACATGATCCGTATATTGATGAGGTGTTTATCCAACCAGATAAATTTGTCAGGAATGACACTGAGGTATCGGAACTAAAAGAGTATTGGGACAAGCTGGCAGAGAACTTTGACCGATTCATAAATCTGTCTGAGGTGGTTGAGGGGCAACTCCTCGCCATGAAGGATAGAAAAGAGTACCTGTGGAATCAGGAGACTCTCCATGAGTTGATGAATGTCAATTACCATGAAGCGATCCATGATCGTGCTGTACTTCCCCATATATTCAACTCCCGGTTCTTTCCTTCGGAGGAAGAGAAGAGGTGGGCAAAAGCCAAGCGCAAGAAGATGGGGCGCAAGAATTTTGTACTTATGTGGTCATTGGCAGGATCCAGTGTCCACAAGGTATGGCCGTACACGGATATCATTGTTGCAAGACTGATGTTGCACTCCCCAAACATCAAAGTGGTTATGGTGGGAGATGAGGCCTGTCAGATCCTTGAGGGTGGTTGGGAGAATGAGAAACGGGTCTTAAAGAAGAGTGGTCGCTGGAGTATCCGGCAGTCGCTTACATTTGCGGAGGAGTGTGATCTGGTCATCGGTACAGAGACTGGATTGTTGAACTCGGTTGGGTTGAGAGATATGGCAAAGATATGCTTCTTGTCTCACTCCAGCATAGAGAATTTGACTAAGCACTGGAAAAACACAATTTCATTGGAACCCGAAGGAGTGGATTGCTATCCATGCCATCGACTCCATATGGAGGGGTTCCGAACCTGTTACAGAGACAGTCAGACAGGTGGAGCTAAATGTGCAGCGGCTATTACAGCTGATACTGCGTGGAATGCGATTCTTGAGGTTATGAAATGACATATTTGGAGTTATGCCAGAAATTCCGTAGAACATCCGGGATCTCAGGATCAGGGCCGACTGCAGTAACGGGGCAGACAGGGATTGCAGAGCTGATCGTTGATTGGGTTGCTGATGCAGATCAGTTGATTCAAGAGCAGTGGTTCAATTGGGGGTTCATGTGGGCAACCAAGACCTTCAGTACCGTTGCCGATGATCGAGATTATACGCTTAGTGATTTGAGTCTAGCTACAGGCAGCAGTGCGTTAAACAACTGGGATGATACATCGTTTGTAGTGAGTCCAACTGCTGATACTTATCAGCGATTAAAGGCATTGAGCTATATGGATTACAGAAAAAATTACAAGCTAGGTACTGTTCCGACAGGTAAGCCTACTCATGTAGTGATTCAACCAGATAACTCTATTGTTCTTTATCCAACTCCTGATGCCGTCTATTCAGTTAGTGCTGATTACTTCAAGAAGCCAACAAGACTGGCTGCAAATACCGATACCTCCCCTATCCCCTCTCAATATCATGATGCGATTATTTATCGGGCGAAATTGATGTATGCGGAGTATGAGGAGATCCCTAATCTGTACCAGTCTGCTTCTATTGATTACGACAAGATCATGCAGGCATTGCAGGCACACTCATTGCCAAATATGCACCTAGAACGTAGATCAGATAACAGCGACTATGATTTGACTGTAAAGGTGGAATAACAGTCTTATGATTAAGTCAGTAAAGATCCCTCTTGGTGGTGGACTCGATAAAGCATCACCAGCTACCGGAACAAACCCCGGACGGCTGATTACGGCTGAAAACATGGAGTGTAAACGCAAGGGTGGGTATAGGCGACTCCTTGGGTATACCAAGTTTGACACCAATCAGATCAGCGGTACTGGGGCGATCTTGGGGGTATGGATCTACAACAATAAGGTGTACGCATTTCGTAATGTTACAGGCGGTGCTACTGCAACCATGTGGGAGTCCTCTGGTAGTGGTTGGACTGCGAAGAAGACTTTGCTAACACCGGGTGGTAGTTATGAGTTTGTAAACTATTCCTTTGCTGGAACCGAGAAGATGTATGGGGTTGATGGTAAGAACAAGGCGTTTCAATGGGATGGAACTACATGGACAGACCTAACTACGGGGATGGCAACAGACACCCCTTCCCATGTGACAGCTCACAGAAAGCACCTATTCCTGTCCTTTGATAACTCTATCCAGCACTCTGGCACAGGAGATCCGACATCATGGACGCTGAAATCAGGGGCAGCAGAGATAGCTGTAAACAAGGATATTACCGGATTCGCCAAGCTGGTAGGTGGTGTGCTGGCGGTATTCACGGAGAACGGGATCTCTACGTTGTCTGGTACGAGTTCGGCAGATTGGACGGCAGAGGATCTTACGGAGCATGGGAACAATGCTGGAGCAGTAGCAGGGTCGATACAGCAGATGGGCGGTAACGTCCGCTTTATGGATAGTCGTGGTATTGCTGACTTCTATACTTCACAGAAGTTTGGTGACTTTGAAGATGCGTTGATCTCTACCGATGTAGAGCCTCTGATTGAAGGTAAGTGGAGAACCGTTACAACATCGACAGTAGTAAAAGAGAAGAACCAGTACCGGATCTTCTTTACAGATGGCACAGGCCTGATTCTGGTCTTTGCTAACGAAGGGGTAATGATCACCAAGCTACGTTTTGATGATGTAGTGCAGTGTGTATGTCAGGGTGAAGACAGTAACGGTAATGAGCTGATCTACTTTGGATCTGATGATGGATATGTCTATCAGATGGAGAGCGGGAATAGTTTTGATGGGGGCAATATCCTTGCTCTATTGGACACCGCATATACCAATTTAGGGATTCTTTCCCATATCAAGCGGTTCAGACGTATTCGAGCAGATATTCAATCTTCTGGAACGGTAACGGTCAACTTTATCGGGGATTACCGGCTGGGTTCAGAAGGATTGCCAAGGGAAGGGCGATTACCGGCAAATTTTCCAGAGGGGCAGGATCCTCTTGGCTCAGAGGCTACTCTGGGAACAACCTATTTGGGCGGAGTTCCTATTAACGAGGGGCTTGTGCGTGTAACAGGGAGAGGTGATTGGGCTTCTTTCCGGTTTTATTCAGACAGTGCATCAGATCCTATTTGGGAGATTGATAGTCTAACAGTTGAATTTCTGCAAGGCAGACAACGGAGATAATAGATGACAACGTATTACAGTAATACCAAGGTTGACAACATTGACTATATTGAGGCTCAGGATCTGGAGGATATAGAGACCGGGTTTGCTAATGTAGACAGCGATAAAGCCAACAAGGTAGCCGGGGCAACTAATGGCAATGTGGCTGGTGTGAATGCCAGTGGCGATCTGACTGACTCCGGTTACAGCGTCAAAGACGAAGACAACATGGTGAGCAACAGTGCTACAGCACTTGCCACCCAGCAGTCAATCAAAGCATATGTGGACACGCAACTGACTGCTAGCGATCTTGATTTCCAAGGCGATAGTGGTGGTGCTTTAAGCATTGATCTTGATAGTGAGACCCTGACTATTTCAGGTGGTACTGGTATTGATACTACCGGACTGCTTAATGACCTGAGTATTGCTATTGACTCTACTGTAACCACCCTTACAGGCACTCAGACCCTAACCAACAAGACTCTTACAAGTCCCACTATCAATACCCCCACAATTACAGGGAACACAACCTTTAGTGATGGGTTGTACAATTTTAATATCGCTTCCCATGACGGCACAAACGGCCTGCAACTGGGCGGCACTCTTGTTACCTCCTCCGCTGCTGAACTCAATCTCCTTGACGGCATTACTGCGATCAAGGATGAGGACAATATGTTGAGCAATAGTGCAACATCACTGGCTACCCAGCAGAGTATCAAGGCGTATGTAGATGCACAGATCGCTACCGAGGATACTCTGGCTGAACTGAATGATACTGTATTGACAGCCCCTGCTGACAGTCACTTCCTTGTTCATAATGGAACTAACTGGATCAATGAGACTGGAGCCACCGCTAGAACCTCTCTAGGAGTCTCTATCGGGTCTGACGTACAGGCGTATGATGCGGGTCTAGGATCAATCTCAGGGCTGACAACGGCTGCTGACAAGATGATCTATACAACGGCCTCTGACACCTATGCCGTTACAGCACTAACCTCTACCGCCCGTAGTCTGCTGGATGACACTAGCACCAGTGCTATGCGTACTACACTCGGCTTGGCTATCGGTACAGACGTTCAGGCGTATGACGCTCAATTGGCCGATGTTGCAGGTCTGACACCTACTGACGGCAATATCATTGTAGGTAATGGTACAAACTTTGTGGCTGAGTCCGGGGCAACTGCCAGAACCTCTCTAGGTCTTGGTACTGGGGACAGCCCTCAGTTCACCAGCATCCAGCTAGGACACTCTACAGATACGACCATTACCCGATCTTCTGCTGGTGTAGCGGCTATTGAGGGTAGTGAGATTACGACCAATGACGATACTCAGACCCTAACCAACAAGACTCTTACAAGTCCCGTTATTGGAACCAAGATCAGTGACACCAATGGTAATGAACTGGTTAATGTAACTGCTACTACAAGTGCAGTTAATGAGTTTACTGTAGCCAACGCTGCAACAGGTAATGGCCCTACCCTTAGTGCTACTGGCACTGATCTTAACGTAGATATCAATATCACCCCAAAGGGGACTGGGACAGTAAAACTAGGTGGAAACCTAGACTTCAATGGAAACACTGTTCACGGTGTTGACTCCACAGAGATGGCTATCCTTGATGGTGCTACTGTAACTACAGCAGAACTAAACATCCTAGACGGTGTTACTTCTACAGCCGCAGAACTAAACATCCTAGATGGTGTAACCTCAACAGCCGCAGAATTGAATATTCTTGATGGTGTAACCTCTACAACCGCAGAGCTTAATATCCTAGACGGCGTCACCTCAACAACCGTAGAACTAAACTACAACGACATCACCACCCTTGGCACTGTACAGGCAAGCAAGGCTGTAACTGCTGATGCGAGTGGTAACGTAACCTTCCCAGACAACGACAAGGTAATCTTCGGTGCT
>CALEHW010000056.1 GCA_937877715.1 uncultured Methylophaga sp.
AGCGTCGTCTCCCATCCGCATCACAGAGCCCTTGCCGAACTGACGTTCGATCTGGGTAAGTGCTGCATCGAGGGCTTTTTGCTTGTTTGCTTCCATCTTTCATTCCTCCCGGATTACGGTATAGTTTGACTATCTACAAAACAACAAGAGAACTTTTGTTCTCCTTTTGTTCTTACTATACTCGGAAGAGATGAAATTGCAAACAGAAATACAAATTTATTTTTCTCTCCACAACCAAACGACGCAATAACAGTAAAAACGGGGGCCTGACCCCACTATCTTCCAACCCCGTAGTAGGTAATCCCCATTGATCTCATCTTTTCGGGGGCATAGAGGTTGCGGCCATCAAAGATTACTGGGGTTTTCATCTTGTCAATCAACTGGTTGAAATCAGGTGACCAGAAGGCTTTCCACTCTGTCATAACCATAAGCGCATCTGCCCCCTCCAGCACCGAATCCCGCCCCTCTCCATAAGTGATGGCCACCTGCTCCCCAAAGTGGCTACGGGCACTGTTCATTGCCTCTGGGTCGTAAAGATTAACTGATGCACCCTGGGCCAGCAGGGTCTCCACCAACTGCACTCCCGGTGCATTGCGGATATCACTACTCCCAGGCTTGTAAGAGATCCCCCAGACCGCAAAGCGCCGCCCCTTGAGATCCATTGAGAAGTGGCGCCACGCCTTGCGGAACAGCACCTCCTTCTGTTGCTCATTTATCTCCAGCACCGCATCCAGTAGCTGGCCTGCAGAACCGGCAGCACGGATGGTCTCTGCCAAGGTTGCCACATCCTTGGCGAAATTGGGGCCACCAAAACCGGTGCCGGGATAGAGATAGTCGTAACCGATACGCTTATCAGATCCCATCCCCTGACGCACCTCCTCAATATCTGCCCCCACATCCTCAGCCACATAAGCCATCTCGTTCATAAAGCTGATGCGAGTAGCAAGCATGGCATTGGAGGCAAACTTGGTCAGCTCAGCAGAGCGTGGGGACATGGTCATCACCACATCCCGATTACGGTTATATGGAGCATAAAGATCACGCATTATCTCCACCGCCTCTGCTGAATTGCTCCCCAGCAGGATCCGGTCTGGACGGCGGAAATTCTGGATCATCCGCCCCTCAGTCATGAAATCCGGCTCCACAATCAGGTGGCAACAGCCAGATACCCCTCGCCTCTCCAGCTCTGTCCGTACAATTTGATGAAGCCTGTCTGAGGACCCAACCGGGAAGGTGGTACGGTTGACCAGCACACAATCACCATCCATGACTGCGCCAATATATCTGGCGATGGTCTCAGCCAGCTCAATCTGATCCGGACTCAACAGCAGACAATGGACCTCACCATACCTGGCACCCTCCTCCAGTGACTGCGACAAATGCAGGCGACCGCTATCCAGCTGCTGCTGTAACAACTTCTTCAGCCCTGGTTCAATAATTTGGCTCTCCTCAACTGCGCCACTAAAAGGAGATTCAGCCGAGACCAGCAGCAGATCATTGCCAATATCGGCAAGACAAGCCGCAGTCACCAGGGCCGGTGGGTTAGAGCCATACACAGTTATCTTCATAAGGTTCGCCGTTGAATCCTGTTTAGTAACCCATTGGTTGAGCTGTCGTACCGTTCCGGTGGTGAATCGTGGTTGAGGAGCTCCTGATGAACCTGATCTGCCACCCTCTTGCCAAGCTCCACCCCAAACTGATCAAACGGGTTTATCTCCCAGATCACACTCTGGACAAAGACCTTGTGTTCGTAGAGGGCGACCAGGGTCCCGAGGTTTCGCGGAGTTAATGCATCCAGCAGAAAGGTAGTACTGGGGCGATTCCCCTCATGTCGATGATATGGGTCCTCTCCCTCCTGGCCAACCATAAAGGCACGGCTCTGTGCCAGACAGTTGGCAATAGTGAGTTGATACTGATCCGCGTCGGCACCCGCCGGATCAATCGGCAGGATAAAATCCATCGGTGCGGAACGGGTACCCTGATGCAGTAACTGATAGAAGGCATGCTGTGCATTTGAGCCAACCCCTCCCCAGACAATGGGGCCGGTGTCGTAATTCACCCTGGCACCATCCAGAGTCACCGACTTGCCAAGACTCTCCATCTCCAGCTGCTCCAGATAGGAGGAGAGATGGTTGAGATGGGCCGCATATGGGAGAACCACATGGCCCGCCATCCCCAAAAAATTACTGTTCCAGACCCCGATCAACCCCATAAGCACCGGTATATTTCTCTCCAGCGGCTCGCTCTCAAAATGACGATCTGCTAGCCACGCCCCCTCCAGCAACTCCTCGAACGCCTCCATCCCCAGATAGAGGGCGATCGGCAGGCCGATAGAGGACCACATCGAATAACGTCCACCAACCCACTCCCAAAACGGGAAGATATTCTCTGCCGGTAGCCCCCAAGCCTCAGCCTCTGCTGAATCTGCAGTTGCTGCCACAAAGTGGCGGGGGATCACCTTTACATCACCCGCCGCCAACGTCATCCAGACCCGGGCAGCGGCGGCATTGGACATGGTGTCCGCGGTGGTGAAGGTTTTTGACGAGACCACAAACAGCGTGGTCTCAGGATCGAGCCTGGGCAAAATATCCGCCGCATGAGCCCCATCAATACTGGATATGAAGTGAATATCGATTACCTCATCAGCCTGGGAGCGTAGCGCCCGACAGACCATCTTTGGCCCCAGATCAGAACCCCCAACCCCAATATTGACCACGTCGGTAATCTTTCTGCCGGTAAAGCCGCGCCACTGCCCCCCACGCACTCGCTCCACGAAATCACCCATCTGACTCCGCACAGCATGTACATCATCAACCACATTATGGCCGCCAACCTCTACAGATTCATCGGAGTGGCTGCGCAGCGCCGTATGGAGAGCTGCCCTCTCCTCTGTGCTGTTAAGGGGCTCACCTCGCAACAACTGCCTGATCTTCTCTGGCAGATCCTGCTGATTGGCCAGGGCGACCAGCTTATCGATGGTCTCCGGCTTGATCCGCTGCTTGGAATAGTCAAACAGCACCCCATCAAGCTGAATTGAAAACAGGTCAAAACGGTCTGGATCCTGATCAAACAGATCCCTTAGCTGCTGCCCCCCCATCTCTGATGCATGACCCTGCAACTCCTGCCATGCGCCACTATCTGTTACCAACTGACTAGCCATGCTGCCCACCGGCATGTTTCTGGATCAACTGCCCAACCTCATCCCCAATCTCACCATCTCTCAATGCATACTCTATATTTGCCCGTACATAACCATATTTGTAGCCACAATCATAACTTGTGCCATCAAATGCATAGGCAAAGACCGGCTCTTCGGCAATCAGTGCTGCAATTGCATCAGTAAGTTGAATCTCTCCCCCTGCACCACGTTCGGTACTCTCTAGCAGCTCCATCACCCTAGCAGTCAGTATGTAGCGCCCAACAACCGATAGCTGTGACGGAGCATCTTCTACCGGTGGTTTCTCCACAACACCACTCATCCGCTGCAACTTCTCCTCGCCTCTTTCTGTTAGTGAGACAATTCCATACTTGTGAACCTCATCCAGTGGGACTGTCTCCACACCAATGATACTTGCACCCTTCTGCTCATAGCTATCCGCCAACTGTCTCATACACCCCTTCTCGGGGTTATAGACAAGAACATCTGGCAGGATTACCCCAAAAGGCTCATCCCCCACAATCTCCTTTGCACACAAAACCGCATGTCCCAGCCCAAGTGGTTCATATTGATAAACCGTGGTCACAGTGACCCCTTCTGGAAGAATGGAACGCACCTTCTGCAACAGCTCATCCTTCCCCTTCTCTATCAGTGCTGACTCAAGCTCACTATTTACTGCAAAATGATCCTCCAGTGCAAGCTTGCTGGGGTGTGTCACCAGGATAATCTGCTCGGCACCAGCCTCAGCTGCCTCCTCCACTGCATACTGAATCAGCGGCTTGTCGACAACGGGAAGCATCTCCTTGGGTATTGCCTTGGTCGCCGGGAGAAAACGGGTTCCCAGACCAGCTACAGGTAGTACATATTTTTTAATTTTCATAAAACGGGGTCAAACCTGCTCTTTTAGCATTATTCTATATTTATCTAATCGATTTTTCAGCTCTACCAGTTGCTCTGAACACTCTCTTAGTTTTTTCATCTGACGACTCAGAACGGTGATATCACGGTTAAAATAGTCGGCAATTTCCGTCAGGGTTTTTCCTGCATCATTGACTGCCAACAAGGTGATCACTGCACGAGCCTCTGTGATCACTCTACGTCGGCTGGCCGAGCGAAGCTCATCTTTATTGATCTTTTGATAATTACAAACCATATCAACAATCTGCTCAAGAGGGAGACTGGGCGCACTGGTGATACCAGCTCTCTCTTCCATTCTACAAAGGAAATCATCACTGCCGATCACCCTCCCCTCTGTAGCTCCTTTGGTAAACAGTGCCTGCTGTTGCTCATCCACTGGCTCACCAAGCAAGCGAAGATATCTTGCACGAGCCGCACCGCGTTCTTCATGAAATTGACGCAGCACCCAATCTGTTGTCAGCCATGGCGTCTCCTTTCGCCCCAGATAGGCATGATGACTACTCCAAAGGTAGTCATCCGTGCTCTCTACAAATTCTGCCCGTACCGGATTGAGATGGATATAGCGAACCAACTCCAACAAATAGTGATCGGTATCGACCATCAGTGACTTGTAGCGCCCCTGAAATAGGTGCCCTACCCGATCATGTTGCCGATTAAACCAGTAGGTATAACGCTGCGAGAGAACCCTCATCATTTCGGAAAGTGGAGTATCCGCACACTGCAGCAGCATGTGCACATGGTTGCCCATCCAACAGTAAGCATGTAGACGATGTTTGTGCTGCTCCAGCCCTTCAGCGAGAAACTGCTCAAACTGATGGTACGCCCTATTCTCACCAAAAATAACCTGCTTGGCATTACCGCGAAGCATGACGTGGTAGAACGCACCGGGATGGAAGAGTCTGAGTTTTCTGGACATACAGGGTAGTGTAGCGCAAATAACGCTAAAAGAGCAGGTTTGACCCCATCAATACATCAGCCTTGTTATTTTGTTGCATATAAAACATAATACCCTTGTATTTTCTGTTTTAAGGTGCATTTTAATGTATAGAGACCATCTCAAATTCATGACTCGTTGGTTCGGACATAGCAGGCGTAAGCCACTGGTTCTGCGTGGTGCCCGCCAGGTTGGGAAAAGCACACTGGTACACCTGTTCGCAGAACAGCAGAACATTGAGCTGGCTGAACTGAACTTTGAACGCAACCCTGAACACGCGGACCTATTCCGATCCAATGACCCAAAACAGATTATCGCTACGCTCCGCTTGATGCTCAACAGGGCAATTAAGCCCGGTAACGCAATTCTGTTTCTGGATGAAATACAGGCCGCCCCCACTATATTGGGCAGCCTACGCTACTTTTATGAAGAGATGCCTGGATTGCATGTGGTTGCTGCCGGATCACTGCTTGATTTTGAGTTGGCCTCTCCCTCATTCTCCATGCCAGTGGGTCGTATCAGCTATCTCCACCTCTATCCGATGAACTTTACCGAAATTTTGCGAGCAACCGGTGAAGATGCTTTGGCTGAGTTTGTTGAGCAATGGCAGATCTGCGACGAGTTACCGAAGCCAATTCACGACAAGTTGATGGGGCTGCTCAGACAGAGCATGGCAGTAGGAGGCATGCCGGAGGCAGTGAACTCTTTTGCAGAGTTATCTGATTATCGTGAGACAGAGGAGATCAAACAGGACCTGCTGGCGACTTTCAGTGATGATTTCGCAAAATATTCCCGCCAGCAGGATCAGGATTTGATTCGATTATGCTTTCGCAAGGCACCAACACTGCTTGGCAGAAAGGTGAAGTACAGCGAAATCAGCCGGGATTTTCCATCCTCACGCATTGCCCAGTCATTGAGCCAGCTTGAGAAGGCAAGGGTGGTGAACAAAGTGACACGAACCGCTGCAAATGGCGTCCCCTTATCGGCAGAAGAGAATACAAAATTCTTCAAACTACTGTTTCTTGATGTCGGACTTGTCTCCACCATGTTGAATGTCAGTTGGCAGGCACTTCAAGAAGACCTTATGCTCATTAACCGTGGCGGATTGGCCGAACAGTGGGTAGGGCAAGAGCTGTTAAGTAGTCTGGATGGACATCTCACCCCGCACCTCCACTACTGGGCACGTGAAGCACGATCCAGCTCGGCTGAACTGGACTACGTGGTTGCAACAGAGCAGCCGGTTCCAGTAGAGGTCAAGGCTGGAAAGAGTGGATCCCTGAAATCACTACAACTGTTTATGAAGGAGAAGCCCTCAACCCTGGCTGTACGGTTCAATGCCGATACCCCAAGTATGCTGGACCGGCCATACCCACTCTTGTCGCTGCCTCTATATATGGCCGGACAACTCCGCAGACTCCTGCAGAAATAAGCGAAATAACGCTAAAAGAGCA
>CALEHW010000057.1 GCA_937877715.1 uncultured Methylophaga sp.
CACCATGAGGAGAGTTTCCTCTACACCCACTTCGAGGAGACCTGCGAGATCATGAGGGCCTATGATGTTGCATTCTCTCTTGGGGATGGCCTACGGCCTGGATCACTGGCCGATGCCAACGATGAGGCGCAGTTTGGAGAGCTGGAGACGCTGGGTGAGCTGACCAAGATTGCTTGGGAGCACGATGTGCAGACCATTATTGAGGGTCCTGGTCATGTGCCGATGCATATGATCAAAGAGAATATGGATAAACAGCTTAAGGAGTGTGGTGAGGCCCCATTCTATACCCTGGGGCCGCTGGTTAGTGATATTGCGCCGGGATATGACCACATCACCTCTGCAATTGGTGCCGCCATGATTGGATGGTATGGCACAGCGATGCTCTGCTACGTGACTCCCAAGGAGCACCTGGGGCTACCGGACAAGGAGGATGTGCGTGAGGGAATTGTCACTTACAAGATTGCAGCCCATGCGGCGGATCTGGCAAAGGGGCATCCAGGTGCACAGGTTCGGGATAATGCGATGAGCAAGGCGCGGTTCGAGTTCCGCTGGCATGATCAGTTTGCCTTGGCGCTCGATCCCGAGCGTGCGGTTGAATACCACGATGCTACCCTGCCAAAGGAGTCGGCCAAGGTGGCCCATTTCTGCTCTATGTGTGGCCCCAAGTTCTGTTCGATGAAGATCAGTCATGAGGTGCGGGACTTTGCTGCCCAGCAGCAGGGGATGGAAGAGAAGTCGAAAGAGTTTACTGAAGGAGGAAGTGAGATTTATAGCTAATCTTCACGCTTCCAATGTCCTGACTTGCCACCTTTCTTCTCCAGCAGTCTGACACCACCCATCTCCATGCCACGATCTACTGCCTTGCACATATCATAGATAGTCAGCAGGGCAATCTGAGTGGCGGTGAGTGCCTCCATCTCAACACCAGTCTGGCCACGAGTCTCGACAGTAGCGTGGCAGTAGATGGCATTCTCGTCAGGTAGTGGGGTTAGATCAATCTCTACATGGGTCAGGGCCAGTGGGTGACAGAGGGGAATCAGATCAGCCGTTTTTTTTGCGGCCATAATCCCGGCAACCCGGGCAATGCCAAGCACATCGCCCTTTTTGTGATCTCCCTTGAGGATATGTTCCAGGGTAGAGGGGAGCATGGTAATTCTCCCCTCGGTAACAGCTACACGCAGGGTGACATCCTTTGCCCCTACATCGACCATATGGGCCTCACCGGAGGCATTGAAGTGGGTTAGTTCGCTCATCTCTGTTTTCCTGGTTACGGGGTCGAACCTGCTTTATTGGCGTTGTTGTGGAAATAGTGCCAATAAAGCAGGTTTGATCCCATTAGTTTTTGCGGTATTTAAGAGCCAGAGACTACAAGGTGAGTTGCCGTAAGGCAAGAGAGTACCCCATAAAGCACAATTCACCTTCTGGGCATCATGATGTAACATCTCTATCTTTCTACTCTACGAGAGAAACAGAATGATAGAGGTGCGTTTTTTTGCGAGTCTACGTGAAGAGATGGGGCGAGAGGGTGCTCAACTTGAGCCATCCGAGGCCTCAACCATTGGAGAGGTGTGGGAGAGGGTTGCTGATGGCAAGAAGCGCCCTGCCAATCTGTTAATGGCTCGAAATATGGACTATTCGGATGCCGATACTCCGGTAGTGGATGGGGATGAGGTTGCATTTTTCCCTCCGGTAACAGGGGGTTAGAGGTGAATATCGAGATCCGAGAGAACCAATTCTCTCCCTGGGAGGAGATCCAGCGCTACGAGAAGGAGGTGCTGGATCCTGTCCATGCTGGGCAGTATGGTGCAGCAACTGTATTCTCCGGGACTATGCGTGAGTTCAATGAGGGTGATGGGGTCAGCGGGATGTTTCTGGAGCACTATTCGGGGATGACCGATAGCTATCTGGAGAAGATCTCGCAGGAGGCGGCAGAACGCTGGGAGGTGTTGGATACGCTCATTATCCACCGTGTTGGCGTGATGATGCCAAATGACCCAATTGTTCTGGTTGCGGCCTGGTCGGCACATCGTGGAGTTGCTTTTGAGGCGGCCCGTTTTCTGATTGAGGAGCTGAAATCACGTGCCCCATTCTGGAAAAAAGAGCAGCTTGAAGAGGGCGAGCGTTGGGTTGAGCACAATACTCCGGCCTGACCTTGGTGGTGAATATCGTCAGATGTTGATGCCCAATCATTCGAGCAATTAATTGAAGCCTGCAGGTCCATGATTTGCAGGTGGAAACCACAGTTCCCACCATTTTATCCACAGCTTTGTAACACTACATATAGTATGTCCTAATGGGTCGATCACACTATATGTTGCGTTTTCTGCCTGTTCAGCACCGTTTTTGCTTTCCATTCCTTCCCTTTTTTACTATAGTGTTCGGCAGGTTCCAGAGGAGCCTCTGTGGCCCCTGTCGAGGGCTGTTTTCAAGGAAGATAATAAGGAGAGAAAAATGGCAGAGCTATTTTCTGAGGAGTGGATGAATAGGTTTATGAGCGAGTGGAACAGTGAGTCTGATTTGACCAGCGCACTGGGTGAGATCAATTTCAGCTCCACCATTGCCTACGGTATCCAGGGTGAGGATCAGCCTAGAGGAGTTATCAAGGTTGAGGATGGCAAGGCTATCTCGGCTGGTAGTTACAATGGTGAGGAGATGAACTGGGATCTACGCTGTTCAGAGGATCACTGGTCCAAGTGGATGAAGAAGGCGCCAGGAATGATGGGGCTGGGAACAGCATACACCACGGGCAAGCTGAAATTTTCTGTCGGTGATTACGGTGCAATGGTGAAGAACCCTAAAATGGCTGGCCCATTCATCAAGACTTTCTCTGTGATGGGACGTGTCTGACAACTGAGAACTGACCATGATGTTATCCAAAAACCTCTTTTCCATGGTGGGCGCGCTGGCAGTTGGCTTCTACGTCTTTGCGGCGGGTGAAGGTGGTGTCGGGGGATCATTTGCATCTCTGTCGGCACAGCAGGATGACGGCATTCTCGGAAATGTCATCACCATTGGTTCTGCACGTACCGGAATCAGCGTCACCCTCGGAGGTACCATCGTCCCCTACAAGATGGTTACCCTTAATGCGGAGCTTCCAGGCAGTATAGAGGCAATCGCAGGAAAGGAGGGGGATCGGTTTGATGAAGGGGAGATTCTGGTCAGGATTGATGACGAGACTCTGCTGGCCAAGCGCCAGGAGGTTGAGGCACAACTGAGGATTGCCGAGGCTGCTCTGAGAAATGCAGATGTGCAGTACAACAGGACCATTGTCTCCCCCAATTACCAGGGAGATGCGATGATGGGAGGGTTGCCAAGCATGATGAGAATGTTTACCGACCCCATGCGCACCTCTGGTTTTGGTGATGGTGATCCCGATTTTGAGCGTTACTCCGATATCTATTCACAGCAGACCCAAGTGGAGTCGGCTCAGGCGGCAGTGATCCAGGCAGATGCACAGATCAAGCAGCTGGATGCACAGATTCGCAATGCCAAATCGATCGCCCCATTCTCTGGCATCATCATGAGGAAGATGGTGGAGGTTGGTGATACGGTCCAGCCTGGACAGCCACTGGTGCAGTTTGCCGATGTGGAGCGACTACAGCTTCTGGTTGAGGTTCCCGCACGACTGGTAACCGGTCTCAAGGAGGGGATGGTGCTACCGGCCAAACTTGATGTTGGTGGAGTGCGCCTCGAGGTTCGGGTGGCGCAGATTTTCCCTGGTGCCGATACTATGCGTCATAGCGTCAAGGTGAAATTTGATCTCCCCAAGGGAAGTCCTGCAGCACCCGGCATGTACTCAGAGATCATGATTCCAGACATGCAGGCGCCAATCTCCAGCTACCCTGTGATACCAACCTCTTCACTGTTATGGAGAGGAACACTGCCAGCAGTATTTGTACTGGATAGTGAGAGTGGAGAACCAGAGCTGCGGGTGGTGCGTGTAGGGGAGTTGGTAGACAACAAACATGTAACCATTCTCTCCGGGCTTGTGGTTGGAGAGCAGTTGATCGTTTCACCGTCGGCCACAGGCTGGAGTTCAGGTGAAGGGAACAGACGCTTTTAACGGACTTTGATATGAGCAAACAATCTCTCGGTCTTGCTGGGGGGATGGCGAAGGCGTTCATCCACTCCCCACTCTCTCCCCTGTTGCTGTTTGCAATGCTGGCGATGGGATTCCTCGGGTTGATGTTGACCCCAAGGCAAGAGGATCCACAGATCTCGGTGCCGATGGTGGATCTCTTTGTGCAGGCTCCCGGAGTCCGCGCAGAGCAGCTCTCTGGTATTGCAATCGAACCGCTAGAGCTGATCATGAGCGAGATCCCCGGGGTCAAGCATGTCTACTCTGCAACTCAGCGCGGCATGGGTGTGGTTACCGTCCAGTTTGTGGTTGGTGAGCAGGTCATCCCATCGCTGGTAAAGGTCTACAACAAGCTCTCCGCCAACCAGGATCGCATCCCCCCGGGGGTAGGGCAGCCACTGGTGAAAGCCAAAGGCATCGATGATGTACCGATTGTAAACCTGACTCTCTGGTCAGATAAGGTGGATGACAGCACTATGCGCTCACTCTCCACCGATCTGCTCCATATACTGGAGACTATTCCGGATACCGGCGAGGCATTTATTGTGGGTGGGCGTCGCACCCAGGTCAGGATCGAGGTGATGCCTGAGCGTCTCTCCGGGTTTGGCATTAGTCTGGACCAAGTGGCCAACACCATTCGCAATGCCAATGCGGAGAAGGTTGCCGGTAACTCGGAGGCTGGCAACCTCAGCTTCAAGGTATACACCGGCTCTTTCCTCCATACGGCCAAGCAGATTGCCAATCTGGTGATCGGTGTCTACAACGATATGCCGGTCTACGTACGGGATATCGCCAGCGTCTATCAGGGGCCGGAGGAGGCCAAGGGGATGGTGGAGTTCTACACTGGTGATGGCTATACTGGTAGTGATAGTGCCAGGGGGCTTCCTGCAGTCACTATTGCGGTGGCAAAGAAGGAGGGCAGTAATGCTGTTCCGGTGGCCAATGCGATTCTGGCCAAGGTTGAGGAGCTGAAAGGGACTCTGATCCCCTCCAATATCCATGTCGATGTGACCCGGAACTACGGGGCAACAGCCAAGGACAAGGTGGATGAGCTGCTCTTCAAGCTGGTGATCGCAACCCTGGCGGTGACTGTGCTCATCTATCTGAGCCTTGGGTGGCGTCCCGCCCTGGTGGTGACGATTGTGATTCCGGTAGTGATTTTGCTGACGGTATTTGCCGCCTACATGATTGACTACAGCATCAACCGGGTAAGTCTCTTTGCACTCATCTTCTCCATCGGTATTCTGGTCGATGATGCCATTGTGGTGGTTGAGAACATCTACCGTCGCTGGCTGATGAACAATAAAACCGATGAGGAGACTGCAATTGATGCCACCCGTGAGGTTGGCAATCCGACTATCCTGGCGACTCTGACGGTTATTGCGGCGTTACTGCCGATGGGTGCAGTGACCGGAATGATGGGTCCCTATATGGCTCCTATCCCCGTTCTAGGCTCTGCAGCGATGGCCTTCTCACTGTTTGCAGCATTCATATTTACCCCATGGTTGACGATGAAGCTGCGCCCCTCGATGAAGGCGCTGAAAATTGCCGAGGAGAAGGAGCATAAAACCCAGGAGAGGGTGGGACGGATGTATGAGGGGATTATCCGCCCGATTGTTGAAAATCGCCTGCTGGGGTGGGTGGTGCTGTTTGCCATTATCGGCAGCTTTTTTGCAGCGGTATCCCTCTTCTATACCCAGGGGGTAAAGACCAAGATGCTCCCCTACGACAACAAATCAGAATTTGATGTGATGATTCGCATGCCGACCGGTACAGCACTTCCGGTAACCGCCAATATGGCACGCAAGATGGCAACTGCGATTGAGAAGGCCGTGCCTGAGTCGACTGCAATACAGACCTACTCCGGGGTTGCGGCTCCATTCAATTTCAACGGACTGGTACGCCACTACTATCTGCAGGAGTACCCATGGATGGCAACCATCTCCATCCAGCTGGTCCACAAGAATGATCGGGAGCGTAGTAGCCACGAGATTGCGCTGATTGTCAGAAAGCTGCTGAAGCCGATTGCAGAGAAGGGCGGGGCACGCATCACGGTTGCCGAGGTGCCACCAGGTCCACCAGTGCTACAGTCAGTGGTTGCTGAGGTCTATGGCCCCGATGCGGCCACCCGACGCTCAATTGCAGCCGGCCTTACCGACATTTTTGCCAGCTCATCTATCATGGAGGATGTCGATAACTACATGAATGATCCTCATCAGGTGCTCCATTTTGTGGTCGACACAGAGAAGGCAAATCGTCGTGGCATATCGGTTGAGACTATTAACCGCAACCTCTCCATGGCGATGGGGAGTGTCTCTCTGGGGGATGTGAAGCAGGGCAAGACCCGCGAGCCCACCATGATTACCCTGGAGGTTCCGCTGGCGGTTCGTTCACAGATCATCAGCCTCTCTGACCTGCCAATTCCCTCCATGGATGGCAATAGTACGGTATCACTGGGCGAGTTGGGACACTTTGAGACATTTTTCGAGGATCCGGTGATCTACCACAAGGATCTGCGAGCAGTAGAATATGTGGTGGGTGATGCGGTAAATGATCTCCCGGCACCACTATATGCGATGTTTGATCTGGAGCGGATCATGGAGGAGAGAGATTTCCGGACTGCCCAGGGGGAAAAGATTGAGGGTGGCTGGATCTCTGCACCGGAGGAGACCTTCAAGTCGGGATTCAAGTGGGATGGAGAGTGGCATGTCACCTATATCACCTTCCGTGACATGGGCATCGCCTTTGGGCTGGCGCTGGTGATGATCTACATTCTGGTGGTCTGGCAGTTTGGAAACTTCACCATTCCGCTGGTGATCATGGCCCCGATCCCAATCACCATGGTGGGAATTGTGCCGGGACACTGGATTATGGGGGCGGAATTTACCGCCACCTCAATGATCGGCTTTATTGCACTGGCAGGAATTATTGTCCGCAACTCAATTCTGCTGGTCGATTTTGCCCAGCTTGAGTTGCGTGCTGGCAAGGATCCGGTCTCTGCGGTAATCGACTCTGGCAAGGCCAGAATGCGTCCGATCATTATTACTGCACTGGCTTTGGTGGGGGGCTCTAGCGTGATTCTGACTGACCCAATTTTCCAGGGGATGGCAGTTGCGCTGCTCTTTGGTGTGGTGGTCTCCACCCTGCTTACCCTGATCATCATCCCGTTGGGGTGTCTGAGTGCAGGTAGTGCTCTCTATCCGGAGGGGATTGTTCCAGCTCGGAACGGGGAGAGCCAGAGAGACGATATTTCGTAAATAATTATCAGTAACGGCAAGGGGAGACATAATTCATGAGTCAGAAGAGGTCTGTTGTGAATGTTAAAACGGCTGCATTGGCCATTACCTTGACTGCGGCTAGCAGCATTGTGATTGCAGACGGAATGTGGTCCACACCGGCTCCGCTGGGGCCGTATGGGGGGCATTTCGATTTCGGCATTCCTCCTGATGAGTCGATATCCTCAACTCCTCAGGCAGAGTACGCCATGTATCGTCAGCAGGACCAGCTACCGATTATAGATGCATCTTACCCAGTCCATCAGAGAGAGGTGGAGAGAGAGCTGCCACAATTCCGGGATGATGAATTGAGCCGTATTGACTCTGCATGGCGACTAGATAGTGGTGAAGAGTTGTCGCAATCCTGTATTTCTGTCACAAATCACAACCCTCTCTCTGCAGCAGATAGTCCATTCCAGGAGGTGGTGCTGGATGAATTCGAGTCGACTGGTGTAGATATGGAGGCGATCGCACTGGAGGCTGATAACCTCTCTATGGCTGAGGAGTACCGTGGTCAGAGGTGGAGACGCGAAACCCCAATTTACTACCCCGCCTTTATGCCGGACTATGCCCTTGGTGTAAGAAGGGCAGATGCGATGGATCCACTGGCACTAATCCCGCAAATGAGAAGCCCGGTTCACTATTTTGGTTTCCAGTAGGGCCTCATCAACAGGAGCCACTCTTCTCCTGCTACTCTTCACTGCTGCCCCTGTTGTAGAGGCGTTGACGGAGTTTTCTGCCGATATCTCATACTTTGATAGCGGGAAGAACCAGATATCTGCGGGACAACTGTTCGTATCGGATCGGGCAATCAGGGAGGAGAGGACAACTAGTCAGGGGAAGGAGATCATTATTACTGATCTATTTTATGGAACCACATATGTTCTGAACCCTGAAACTGGTGAGTACCACGAGCAGGACGCACTGCCGGTCCCAAGAAACCCCGCCCAGTTCTGTGCAGAGATGCCCCTTCTGCTCTGCGGTTTTCAGCGTGAAGAGGAGTTGATGGGTATCAAGACCGAGCGCTGGGGGGCTGATCTCGGATTTGGCGAGCTGACCATAGGCGTGGTTGCATGGTACGATCCGGAGATTCAGTATCCGATCCGTGTTGAGTTCAATGAGGTAGTTCAGCAGTTGAGCAATGTGCGCAAAGGAAGAGTCTCATCTACACTATTCTCTATTCCGATTCGCTATCGTATGGTTGAGCGTGAGAGGGTGGAACAGGGAGCAGGTTTTCCAGAGTGGCCGTGAGTCTGTATAATCAACGCCCTTTTATATTGTGGTCAAACCCTACCTGTAGAGAGATGGAATAGAGATGAAAATCGTAATCAGAATGCTGGCATCCATTCTTCCCGGCGTAGTTGTCGGGGTTGGGGTCATCATCTATCTGGAACGAGACCATCTTCAGGATGAGTGGTCATCGGTGTTTGGTTCACATGAGCCAGAGATACATGTGGTTGAGATGGAGGAGAGGCTTGATGCACCATCTCCGGAGGTTGAGCCCCCGTCTGAGGTTGTACCATCTGGCAGGACCGAGTTGTCAGCCACCATATTTGAGCCCGAGCAGGAAGAGGCCGTAGTGCAAGATGCTGAACCAGCACCAGCACCAGCACCAGCACCAGCACCAGCACCAGCACCTAATTCTGAGCCCACCGCTCTGGATGAGGTTCTTGGGCTTGATAAGAGAGGAGTGGACAAGATTGGTTCCATAGCTTCGATAGAGCAACTTGCAGAGCAGTTCAATCCCATCCAGCCATCCTCTCAGAACCCATACGGGCTCGTGGAGGAGAAGAGAGAGAGCGATATCTGGCATATTGGCACTCTGGAGAGCGAGTCTCAGCTTCAGTGGCTCTGGAATCGGGGCCGACAGGCGTTCTGGGAGGGCGACTATGAGCTTGCTGTAGAGAGCTATCGCTCCCTTCTGCAGGAGGAGCCAATGAATCCGGACGGCTGGGGAGAGCTGGGAAATATCTACTATGCACAGAGGGACTGGACTCGCGCAGTCAGGGCCTTTGGCAGGGCAGCTGCCACCCTTATGGAGCTGCAACGGATTGATGAGGCAGATAAGATAGTGACGATTATTCGTGGAATTGATCCTGCATTGGCAGACCAGCTCTCCGCTGATCTGACGCGGCGAGCACCACAAGATCAGTAAGTTAGAAGTTTCTAATTTTAGACTGCAGCTGTTTTTTCTTTTCCTAAAAACGTGCTAAAGTGCGCCAACTATTAAACAGGATAGGGTATATTTATGTCAGATGATTTGAAGAGAGATATTGAGGAACAAGGTGGCGCAGTGGCAACTGAGGCCGATGTGATCTCTGTGAATGGGCAGCCTCTTGAGCGTTTTGCCAGCTGTTTCGAGAAGAGTGCCAGACGCTGGGAGATGGTGGTATACCCTGCACTCTTTGCATTCTGTGTACTCTCCATCTACGGCTTCTACATGATCTATCACTTGACTCAGGATATGTCTCATATAGCCCGTAACATTCAGGTTATGTCTACCAGCATTGATCCATATATGGGGCAGCATATGGCAAAAATGGTTGATGGTATTGAGGGTATGTCCGGTAATGTTGAGGTGATGTCACGTAATATCAATGCAATTGATGGAAATATTGAGGCGGTTACTGTCGGTATGGGTAACATCAATACAAACCTACAACAGATTACTGGCCACATGCAGACTCTGGAACCAATGATGGCAAGCATGAATAACCTGGATCAATCAACACAACATATGGCAAACAGTACATTGCATATGACCCGTGAGATGGGCTCAATAAATCGTGGGATGTCTCCAAGAGGAATGTTCTCACGTTTTAGTCCATTTTAGTAATTTGAAGAGGGGGGAACCTCTGGAAAGGGCGCTTTTAACTGCGCCCTTTTTTTGTATCCGGGTTTTATGAACAGGATCTGTATGGGGCTGTATCAGGTTCAGGGATATTGATGATCTCGAACTCCATGGTCTCAAGATCACCAAGTACATAGGTCGGCTGGATATGATCCATTCCAGATGAGCTTCCAGGATTGACCACAACAGTCGTTGTCTCTTTGTCAGCGTGTTTTATTGACTCAATTTTGCAACGGTGGTTATGCCCACAACAGACTAAATCCCATTTTCCGGTTAGTGCCAGAGCTTCGGCATAGTTGGGGAAGTGGACCATAAAAATTTTTCTACCCCCAAGCTCTAGTGAGGCCTCTCTTCCATAGTAGTAGATAAGGCTCTCTGGATCCTGTGAAAGCTTGCCCATGACCGCTAGGTCACCATGATTATTGCCGTGAATAACATGGATGGGAAGACCAAACTGGCGTGCCCTTTTCAGTGTGTATGGGGCTACCACATCTCCACAGTGGAGCAACAGTTCAGCACCCCTATCTTTTGCATCGGATATTGCGGAATGCAAAAGTTCGATGTGGTCGTGGCTATCGGAAATTATACAGATTTTCATTGCTGTTAATTATGATGGCACAAGTGGTTGTGTACAACGTTCACGTAGAGGTTCGTTTCATAATCAGAAGTGTGGTTTCTCTGGAGCATTCTGGAAGCGTTCAATGCTGTCAAGAATCTCCTTGTGGGCAGCCTCTGCCCCCTCCCAGCCATCAATCCTGACCCACTTGCCATCTTCTAGATCTTTGTAGTGCTCAAAGAAATGGGAGATCTTCTCCAGAAGTACCGGAGAGACATCATCGGGACTTTTGGCATTCTTATAGATGGAGCACAGTTTTGATACCGGAACAGCAAGTACCTTTGCATCAGCTCCAGCCTCATCTGTCATCTGTAGAACTCCTACAGGGCGACAGTGGATTACGGAGCCGCTAATAATAGGGTATGGGGTTACAACCAGCACATCGACCGGATCTCCATCGTCTGAGAGTGTGTGAGGGACATAACCGTAATTACATGGGTAGTGCATTGCCGTATTCATGAAGCGATCTACAAACATTGCGCCGGTCTCTTTATCAACCTCATATTTTACCGGGTCTGCATTGGCTGGTATCTCAATAATTACATTGATCTCTTCAGGAATGTTTTTTCCGGTAGATACTCGATCCAGATTCATAACATAATGCTCCTATATTGTGGCCAGCTCTCGTTTGGTAGACATGGCTGTTATCCATGGCGTTATTATTGTTTAGGAAAATTGCGATATCACAATTGTTGGCCACAAAAAAAGGGCCGGTTTCCCGGCCCTTATTGTACCCCCTTAGGGAGTCTTCAAATAGTGAAGATTATTGTAACTGTAACGTTACAGTAGAGGCACCATCATCAGAGCAACAATGTTGATGATTTTGATCAGGGGGTTGATCGCAGGACCTGCAGTATCCTTGTACGGATCACCTACAGTATCACCAGTCACCGCTGCCTTGTGGGCATCAGATCCCTTACCGCCAAAGTTTCCATCCTCGATGTACTTTTTAGCGTTATCCCAGGCACCACCACCTGTGGTCATTGAGATCGCAATGAAGATACCGGTAACAATGGTTCCGATCAACATGCCACCCAAGGCCTCTTTACCAAGCAGCAGACCAACCAGTACAGGTGCCGCGATTGGCAGGATTGATGGAATAATCATCTCCTTGATAGCAGAACGAGTCAGCATGTCTACCGCCTTGCCATAATCCGGCTTGGCACGATGATCCATGATTCCAGGGATCTCACGGAACTGACGGCGAACCTCATTTACAATACCACCAGCTGCACGACCCACAGCCTCCATAGCCATTGCACCAAATAGGTAAGGGATCATTCCGCCAAGGAATAGACCGATAATTACCATATGGTTTGAAAGATCAAAGTTTACAGTGCCGCCCAGAGCGTGAGTGTAGTCAGCAAACAGAACCAGTGTAGCTAGACCAGCAGAACCGATTGCATAACCCTTGGTAACTGCTTTTGTAGTGTTACCAACAGCATCCAGTGGATCAGTAATGTTACGGATCGCCTCAGGAAGCTCAGCCATCTCAGCAATACCACCGGCGTTATCAGTAATTGGACCGTATGCGTCAAGAGCAACGATAATACCAGTCATGGAGAGCATGGAGGTTGCAGCAATAGCAATTCCATAAAGTCCCGCCAGCTCATAGGAGCCCCAGATGGATGCACAAACAGCCATAACAGGAGCAGCTGTTGATTTCATTGATACACCAAGCCCAGCGATAACATTTGTGCCATCACCAGTGGTTGATGCCTTGGCAATATCACGTACCGGAGCATACTCGGTTGCTGTGTAGTACTCGGTAATAACAACCATTGCCGCAGTCAGTACCAGACCAATCAGTGCCGCATAGTAGATATTAAGAGAGGCAACCTCGACGCCGCCAATGTTTATACCATCGCCAAACATCATTGTGGTTACCGGGTAGAAGACCACGGCGGCAATTGCGCCAGCAACAGCCAACCCCTTATAGAGGGCCCCCATGATCTTGCCACCATCAGATATCTTCACAAAGTAGGTGCCTACAATAGATGCAACGATTGAGATACCACCAAGTACCAGAGGGTAGAGGATGGCGGAATCGCTTCCCTCAACCATCAACATACCGAGCAACATGGTTGCAACAGTAGTAACGGCATATGTCTCAAACAGGTCAGCAGCCATACCGGCACAATCACCAACATTATCACCAACATTATCGGCAATTACCGCTGGGTTACGGGGGTCATCCTCAGGAATTCCAGCCTCAACCTTACCTACAATATCGGCACCAACATCAGCACCCTTTGTAAAGATACCACCACCAAGACGAGCAAAGATGGAGATCAGTGATCCACCAAATGCCAGCCCAACCAGTGCATGAAGGATATCAGTAGTAGCCATGCCTGTAGCAGCAAGAACAGCGTAGTAACCGGCAACACCAAGGATACCCAGACCGACCACCAACATACCAGTGATTGCGCCACCACGGAAAGCAACCTGGAAGGCAGCATTGATTCCGTCATTGGCTGCTTCGGCAGTACGTGAGTTGGAGCGGACAGATATATTCATACCTATGAATCCGGCAGCACCAGAGAAGATTGCACCTACAGCAAAACCAATTGCAGTGGTCCAGTCCAGAGAGAATCCAATAATTACAAACAGGGCAACACCAACATAGCTGATAGCTGTGTATTGGCGAGTCAGGTAAGCCTGAGCTCCCTGTTGAACGGCAGCCGCAATTTCTTGCATTCGTTCATTACCGGTTGATTTGGCTGTAATCCATTTAATGGACACTATGCCATAAGCAATCGCAGCAAATCCTGCGATTAGTGAAAACAAAAGTTCGTTGGGCATTACGACCTCCTAAAGGTTAAAAAAACAGCGGAATTGTACTACTACCATCCCGAAAGTGTGGTTAAATTTCGAAAATTTCCAGCTTTTTCTCGACAGAGACATTATCCAGGGTCACGTACTTTGGCATGCCATTGTCATCATATTCTGGGTAGGCCTCACCTTTCATTAGAGGGTAGAGGTACTCTTTACATCCATCAGTGATGCCAAAACCATCCTCAGAGATAAACTCCATAGGCATCATCTTCTCGACATTGGCAACTTCAGATAGTGGTGCCTTGCCTATTTTCCATGCATAAGGGTTGTTTGAGGTGCGAACTACAGTAGGCATGATGGAGTTATCACCATCAAGCGCAAAATTTACACCAGCCTCACCTAGGGCGTATGCCTGTTCCACATCAGATTCGGATGCAAGATGGCGTGCAGCACGCTGTAGATAGTCAGCAACAGCCCAGTGGAACTTGTATCCCAGGGCGTCCTTGATGATATTTGCAACCACTGGTGCGGCACCGCCTAACTGGGCATGCCCAAAGGAGTCACGTGTTCCCTGCTCAGCAAGGAATTTGCCATCTGGCCAGTGAGCGCCCTCAGATACAACAATAGTACAATATCCGTGCTCTTTTACCTTTGCATCAACTGCAGCCAGGAACTTCTCTTGATTAAATTCAACCTCTGGAAAGAGAGTAACTACAGGAATACCATAATCTTCAACCAGTGCGCCGGCTGCAGCAATCCAGCCTGCATGACGTCCCATAACCTCAATAACAAAGATTTTGGTGGAGGTGGCAGCCATTGAGCGGACATCATAGGAGGCCTCAAGGGTGGAGACAGCAATATACTTTGCAACAGAGCCAAAGCCTGGGCAGTTATCGGTAATTGGCAGGTCATTGTCTACAGTCTTTGGAACATGGACTGCCTGAACTGGGAATCCCATCTTTTCAGAGAGCTGAGAAACCTTATAGCATGTATCTGCAGAGTCCCCGCCGCCATTGTAGAAGAAGTAGCCAATATTGTGAGCCTTGAAAACCTCAATTAGGCGCTCATATTCACGTTTGTTCTCCTCAAGGCTCTTTAGCTTGAAGCGACATGATCCAAAACCACCTGATGGAGTAGTTTTTAGGGCAGCAATATTCTCATCAGACTCTTTTGATGTATCGATCAGCTCCTCAGTCAGGGCACCGATAATACCGTTACGTCCGGCATAGACTGTACCAATCTGGTCTGGGTGTTTGCGGGCTGTCTCAATTACTCCACAGGCAGATGCATTGATAACTGCTGTTACCCCACCAGACTGTGCGTAGAAGGCATTTTTTGGCGACATTTAGTTAACTCCTTGTTTATAAAAAATAATCTGTTTTCAGAATCTGTTGTTACAATTAATGAGCTATCTTCTTCCATAGCTTTTTTCTCCTCATACTCTGCGTTGACCTGCAGCATGGAGATGGCACAATCGCCAATGTTATCTTATTTTTCCTTCCCGGTGCAGGCGGATCTCCGCATCCCCGAGCTCAACCAAGGTCCGTGCACCGAAACGCTCCTCAAGTGTCTTCTCTACAATATTTATCTCGGTAGCAAAGAGATCAGGAACCTCAATTTTTTTGCCATGATTTTCGTAAAAATAGCCAGTAATCCAACAAATTCATTGACATTTCGCGGTCAACTGAATATATAAGGGTTACAAAGTAATATGCGGTTGAACTTATACAGAAAAGTGGTCCAAGTAACAAATAAACAAGACCAATTGAATTATAAAAAATCAAGATCTCCTCGAAAGCCACGAAATTGGATTCTGTGGTTAGGGGGAGGCTGTTTTGAAGGGTAGAGTGGATAGATGATACGAATGGCATTGCTTGGTCCGCGTGGATCAGGGAAAGAGCAGTATGCTGAACAGCTGGCTGAGCGCTATGGTGTTCCGACAATCTCCGTTGGCGAACTGCTGAAACAGGAGATGGATAGTGGCTCTCAGTTGGGCCTGGATATTCAGAAGGGTAAGAAAGGTAAAAAGCCGATTCATGATGACATGGTGCTTCAGGTACTGTTGCGGCGCCTTGCGGAAAAGGATACTGATAACGGTTTCATCCTTGAGGGGGGGGCGAAAACGACAGCTCAGGCAGAGGGTATCGATGCCTTCTTGCTACGTCAGGGGCGAGGTTTTGCCGGAGTTGTACTGCTTAGGTACGACTATGATGAATTTATGGAGTCGATGACCGGTCGCTTGACCTGCCGGGAGTGCGGGGCTCTGTTCAATGTCTACACCAATCCTCCAGTTGTAGAGAGGGTTTGTGACTATTGTGGAGGTCGACTGCATAGTCGAGCGGATGACCGAGAGGAGACCATCAGTCGTCGACTCCGGGAGTATGAATCCATTGAGGAGCCGTTGCAGCAGTTCTATCAGGATCGTCTGCAGATTGTGGATGGAAATTTTGATGAGAAGCGCGTTTTCAAGGCAATTAATCGTGCAGCCGAGAAGTTGAAGAGAGCGGCTCCGGAGATTCAGGTAAGTTCAACTCAAGAAGAGGAAGTGGTAATGGCAAAAAAAGAAGAGAAAAAGAAAAAAGCTGCACCTAAAAAGAAGGCAGCTCCCAAGAAGAAGGCTGCACCTAAGAAGAAGGCAGCTC
>CALEHW010000058.1 GCA_937877715.1 uncultured Methylophaga sp.
CGCGCAGCACTGAAGGCCTGGCGGACAGCTGCCTAATGTTCGGTCTACCGCTGGAGGCGATCTCGATGCTCGGGTCCACTGTCCTGGGGGGTATCATGCAGCTGATGGGTCAGGCTGCGAAGGACCGCCATGATCTGATGATGGCCCAATTCAAGAACCGGGAGGCCTCCTGGGGATCTGCCAGGCAGATGCAGAACAAGTCGGCCAACTGGGTGCGACGATTTATCGTCGTCTGCTTGATGGCGATGGCCGGCATTATCCTGTTTGCGCCGCACTTCGGTTTCTCCACCCAGGTGCCGGTGGAGGTCACGGAGGGATTCAAGTTCTTGTTCTTCGATTTCACCAATACAGTCACTGAGTATCGGAGCCTGGACGGCATGGTTACACCGGACTGGCTGCCGTTCGCGATTATGAATGTGATCGGGTTTTACTTCGGCGCTGCGAGCATGAAACGCTAACGCATTACGCCAAAATTACACCAGAAAAATAAAAAACCCGCTGAAAACAGCGGGTTATCTATGGTTGTTGGTACTCCCTAGGGGCCATGCTGTACACTTACGCAACCTTTCTCAAGTAGTCATTACCGCTCTTTTCCTTTCACTTTTCAGAAAGATAAAAGAATTATCTCATCCGCTGTTGCCCGCTATTTTCCACTACTTTACAATTCCCGTTACGCCAAATTTACACCAACGGGGAGTTATGGGTTCGGTACTCAAAAGAGGAACCAGATGGAGAGCGCAGGTTGCGATGCAGGGGGTGCGCAAGTCGGCCACCTTCAAAACGAAGGCAGCGGCGGCCGCCTGGGTGACCACTATAGAGGGTGAGATCCTGGAGGGCAAGCGCAAAAAGAAGGGGAGTCACACCCTGGCGGATGCGCTGGATCGTTACCTGGAGGAGGAGGCGCCGAAGAAGCGGGGGCACGCCAAAGAGGTGACCCGGATCGGCAACTTCCACAAGTACATGACATTCCTGGGGCGCCTGCTGGAGGAGGTGGAGCCGGCTGATATTGCGGGTTATCGGGATGCCAGGCTGCAGCAAGTTTCGGCCAATACGGTGCGCCGGGAGTTGATTCAGCTGTCGAGCGTCTTTACTGTGGCGATCCGGGAGTGGGGCTGGTGTGAATCCAACCCGGTGAAGTCGATCAAGCGGCCGACCCCGCCGCCGCCCAGGGACCGGGTGGTGAGTGAGGACGAGCGCTACCTGATCCTGGAGGAGTTGAGCTACACCCCGGGCGATACCCCGGAGAAGATGATCCACTACGTTGGTGCTGCTTTCTGTTTTGCCCTGGAGACCGCGATGCGCAGGGGGGAGATTGTCGGCCTGGAGTGGTCCGATATCGAGATGGAGCGACGGGTGGCCACACTGCGCGAGACCAAAAATGGAGAGATGCGCCAGGTGCCATTGAGCCGGGAGGCGATCCGGATTATTGAGGCCTTTCCTCATCGGGAGGGGCAGGTTTTTCGGGTGGCGCTGGGGAGTAGTGACGCGCTATTTCGCAAGGCGATCAAGCGGACCGGGATTGTGGGATTAACCTTTCACGACACCCGGCGCACGGCGCTCTCCCGGTTGGCCCAGGTATTCAGTGCGGTGGACCTGGCAAAGATCAGCGGCCACAAAGACCTGAATCTTCTTTTGAATACTTATTATAAAATTTCGGTAGATGATCTGGTGGCGCAGATGGATTGATGTAGTCCGAAGCGGGTATAGTCACAGGGCAGGGTCATTCAGGAATGCCCCATGGGAGCACATATATGCGGATGGCGTAACTCTATTCATCTCTCCCTCCTCCGATTCAACCACCCCTTCACCTCCACCGCCTTCCAGATCCGGTGCTGCCCTCCCAGGGGGGAGATCGCCACCGGGAAGTCTGGCTGGTGGACCAGCTTCTCTCTCACCGTGCGGTATCCCAGGCCGGAGTATCTGGCGATATCCTCCAGGGTCCACATCTCTTTCTGTTCGGGCGCGCGGAAGGCGATCAGCTGCTCCAGCTTCTCGACCACCGTGCCCAGGTCAACAGCATGTTGCATTTTATATCTGTCCCTTGATTAATGGCTTGATGGGGATCCCCCGGCTTGTTGCGTATTTCAACAGTGTTGACCTGCAGAAGTATTGCCCCCCCGCATAGGCGTAGATCGGTTCGTTTGTCTGTTTTGTGTAGATCGCCGGGTCGATGTATGTGGTACGGACCAGGGTCTTTTTTCCATCGATCGGCCGGACACCGATCTGGTCCATCCTGGTTAGTGCTGTCTTGACGTACACCTTGCCGGCGATATCAAAACCCAGTTTTTTTGGTTCTAGTAGTCCCGCGTTTGCCATCCTTGTCTCCTGGTTAAAAGGCCCGTAACGTGGGCCAGACGTCCCCTGGCGCCTGGAAGGAAAAGGAATCCTCGAAATGAGGGGCGCCAGGGAAGATCGTTAAAACGGCAGATCGTCGTTGAGCTCTTCCTGCTTCTGGTAGCCGTTACTCTTCGCCTGGTTGTGTGCGTCCTGCTTCGGGGTGTCGCGGTCGATCTTGAAGAGCGAGACCGCTACCGTGTCGCGGTCCTCCGGGTTGGGGATCCCAGCCGGGTTGAAGTGGCGATTGATCAGCAGGAATTTCCCGCCGTCATCGGTCTCCAACACCTTGCCGATATTTACCCAGCGCGCTTTGGCCTCGCCCTTGTTGTTTGTGTACTCTCCTGCTTTTACTGCCAGGTCGTGGGTTGCGTGTGTCATTTACTTCTCCTGTCCGATTAAAAAATAGCGCGCGTGATTGCCACGGTTGCCGTTGTTGCGTTCCATCTTGGTAATAATCTTCTTTCCAGCGCGGCGCAGATCCGCGATCCTGGAGCGCAGCGCGAACCCATTTGGAAAATCCCAGTGGGTAATTCCCTCCGCCCCTCTTCTGTTGAGGGCACTGATTACCTTCTCTGTTGCCTGGTTCAAGCCACCTCCTCCTCAATAATCTCCCCAGTCTCCTGGTCTACGGTGATCTCTTCGACCTCCTCCTCCACCAGCTTCTGCTTGATGGCCTGGACCCCGGCCTTGGGCTGCAGCGGCTCGGAGTCGATCACTGTTGCCTCCTGGATGCGCTCCGCCTCGTCAGGCTCATAGATGCCGCTGAATCCGAAGGCATAGCGCGCCGCCTGGATCGCTGCCTTGTGGCGCAGCATACGGGCCGGCCACTGCTTCCAGGTGGGGGTATTGCGTCGACACTCGCTCATGTACTCGGTCACCTCCACCGGGTGGTTGCGGTCCTTGCGGTAGACCTTGGCGGTCACGCTGACCAGGCTGTCGCCCGAGAAGTTATCCACAAACTGGATCCCGTCAAACTGTGGGTGGCCGTTCATCATCTTCATCCACCCATCGACCGAGACAATCGGCTGGATCCCCCCGTTACTGGGGAAGGCGAAAATCTCCTTGGTCAGGGGGTTGAGGTCATACTCACGGGCCACCATCAGGAAGCCGGCGAATTGTTCGTTGCTTACCTTGCCCGGCATTACGGTCGCCTTGAGGGTGTCCGCAAAGGCCTTGGGCTCCATCTCGTACTTGTTGGCCATACTGACCAGTAGACTCTTTTTGTCGCTCATTGCTCTCTCCTACTTCACTAAGAAGGTTCTGGTTGTGGACTCGTTCAGATACTCCTTGTAGAGATCCGGGTGGTCCTTTCTGAATGTTGTGGTATCGAAGCGGCTGGACTTGCGCCCCTTCCAGGTGACCAGGGGCTTGCCGCTGGCGTCGATGAATGCGGAGTGGTCACCCAGCTCCTCCTTGATGGCGGACTCGTGCTCCAGCTTCTGCTTCTCCAGCCCCTTGATCTCCTCCTTGAGGGCCGCCAGGGCGCCGATCTCCGCCTCCATCTCAATGGATGCCTGGATCGATGCGCCGTTGTCCCGAGGAAATGCCTTGAGCATATCCTCGGCCGTCCGTGGGGGAGGGGAAACCCTGGGCACGACGTGCTCGTTCCAGAACTCCACCCCGGCATGGACCACGTAATCGATCAACTCCTGATCCCTGGCGATGTGGTAGATGCGGAAATCACGCCCACCGATCAGCACCGCCAGGTCGGCATACTCCGCGCCCGTAATGGCCATGTAGTGGACCGTCTGGATCAGGTAGTGGTTGGGCACCTGGTCAGTTCCCGCGTCGCCCCAGCCGTCGGGATAGAGCGCTGTCTTGCACTCCAGAATCCCGCCGCCGACAATCTCGCGGTCGAGGTTGGCCAATAGCTCCGGGTGGTCCGGGTGCTGCAGTACCGCATTGCGTCGCCGTACCTTGCGCCCTGTCCGGTTGACGTACTCCTGGGCAACGATATCCTCCAGAGTGCGGCCCCAATACATGGCATCGTTATCCTCCTGCTCCGGGGCCTCTCCGATCTTGTCTAGGTAGACGTCCAGTGGGGAGGCGTAGGGGTTGAGCCCCAGCACTGCGCCCATATCGGAACCACCGAGCCCCTTGCTGCGAGTGTTCAACCACTCGTTGCGGTCCATATCCAGGGTGGATGCAATTGCTGTTGCGCTCATATCAATTTCTCCAATATCTCAACAGTGACCCAGATCAGCCCGGTCAGGGATACACACACTATCCCCGCAATACTGATAATGGTCAGGGCCTCGGCCGCCTTGTCAGTTATTCCCATCTCTTGGTTGTTCATGCTGCGATCTCCTCCGCTTTGTTAATTAGCCAGTCACCGTGCTCTTTTGCGATCATCTTGACCAGCTGAGTGCGTGCCACGGTTGCGTCCTCCCACAGAAAAATAAGGTCCATAATCAATGGATAAGGATCCTCCTTGAGATCTAGTACCTCCTGCATATCCTTCGGGTGGTGGATCGCATACCAGTCCGCATAGGCCTCGGCAATCTCGTAATCGGTCGCCTCTGAAAGGTCGCCGTCGAGCCGATCGGCCAGGTCATTGATGTAATCTGTCATTGCTCTCTCCTTTTCCTATCTCTAATAATAGATAATTGATGTATCACTGTCAACAATATGTATCTGTATCAGGCAAAAAAATATCAGCGGTTCGTCTCAAAGAATGCCTGGGCGAATCCCTTGGGGGTTTCGCTTCGCAGTTCCTTGGTCCGTTCGCTCTTGCCTCCCAACTGCATCAACCAGGACCCTGCAGCACAGGCCCTCACAGGATCCACCGGGGTCTTTAACCTCTCCAGCCCCTCCTTGTTGAAGTCGCCCCAAAGACCAGTTTTTTTGGTGTAGGCGTCGCCAAATTCCCACGGCTGGAAATACCAGGGCTTGCCCAGCTCCGGGATCAGCTTCTGCAGCCGGCCCACCGGGTTCTCCAGTGCCCACCACTTGGGTTGATAGAATTCAATGGTCCGGCCTACTTGGTAAACCAGGTCCAGGCTGGCCTCGGTCCGACCGTCTGCGTCCTTGGCCTTCCAGTATTGGGCGCCGGAGCTTGCGAAGTCAGTACAGGGTGGAGCTGCCAGGATCCCGTGGACCTCATCGATCCCCATCTCCTCGATCAGAAACTCGACGCTGAAATCATTGATATCCATTCCGTCCTTGATATCGAAGTAATAGACGTCGTACTCCCCGGTACTCCGGGCCGCCTCTGCATAGGGCTCGGCCCAGGTTCCGGTCCAGTCAAACAGTGAAAGTATGTTTTTCATTATCGCTTCCTCGCCAAACAAAACCGCAGCACCTCACCCCGGATCGGGCCGTTGTGCTCCTGGATCTCCCACTCGTCATGCTTTGGCGCGAAGGGCGCCACTGACGAAAGGTTCTCCAGGATCCGGTCCAGCTTCTCGGGAGTGACCCGGATCACGTTACGCGATCCGAAGCCGTCCCGGGATTGGTTCCAGAGTGAGTAATAGATCATGCTATCTGCTCAGTAAGTCGTTCTGTTCCGGGCTCTCGAACCGATCATGGATCGGCAGCGCCCCATAGAACTTGTGACCAAGGATCTCCTCGATCTTCCGTCCAAACCTGGAGTCGCTAGTCGCACCATAGTTGCCGCCCATCATGGGACCGATCACCCCGCTGGGCTGGTCAACCGGCACCAGCTTTGCAGACCCATAAGGCCCACCGACCACCTCAAAGGCCGGTGCGTCCTCACCCGGCTCAAAAGGACCGTCCATATTCACAACACAGATTCGGTCAACCTGGGAAGAGAGGCCACCATTTGTGGCGTCGTATTTATCCCGATAAATGTTCACTAAAAGTCCCATCACGCTGCCTCCTTCACGCCTTCATACTGGTAGGGTTTGTTCCACCGGCCAACGTTAATATCGATATACCAGCCGACGTCGAAGTAGTCAGTCATCAGGTCGCTGTTGTCGTGGTTGCCGACCATCATGGCCTCCTTCAACTCGTTCAGGAAGTCCCGAACCTGGCCG
>CALEHW010000059.1 GCA_937877715.1 uncultured Methylophaga sp.
AACTTGGCGAATATGTTAGCCATACTGTGAATAATATACACCGATGCCTAGGGAGATGAATCCTCCACCGGCTAAAGCCGGTGGTTTCTGGTTACGGCTGAAAGCCGGTCATTTCGCCTAAAGGCGATTTACAGCACACTAAAATCATCATCTGGCTCGTTCGGCTTCTGGTTTTCTATGTACGCTTTCCAGACTTCATCGGTTACATTTCCACTTGAAGCTACCCAATATCCCCTCGCCCATAAATGCTGGCCCCAATACCTCTTCTTTAGTTGCGGAAACTCTGTAAGCATCTTGTGTGAACTCTTTCCTTTCAGAAATTGCACCACCTTGGATACCAACAAACTCGGTGGTATTCCTATCAGCAGATGCACATGGTCCCTGTTGATTGATCCTGCATAGATGATTAGCTCTTTACTTCGTGCAATCTCTCGCAGCAACTCTCTACACCTCAACCCAACATCACCACTCAACACCGGATAACGATACTTCGTCACCCAGACCAAGTGATATTTGCAATCCCAAATCGTATGACCCCCATGTTTATAATTCTGCATAACACAACCATACCACCTAACCCTAGCCGCCTGAAGGCGTGGGATTTACGGATCCCCTATCGGGGACTTTAAAAATAGTTTTACTAATCGGTAATAAATTGTGACGAAATATAACCGCCGCTGGATCCCCGCCTACGCGGGGATGACGGGCTGCTAATACGAGGGGGAGAGAGGCCGCTACAGTGACAACCTTTCCATCAGATAGCAGAAACAGTCCTGACGAATAACCTCCTCATCCAGTGTCAACATGGAGGGCATGACCGTCCTCTCTGTCCGCAGCTCCCCATCCTCCACCGAGAAAAAGTGATCTCCCACATCCTCTCCGCTCTCATTCCAGACCTCAAAATGGTCAACCCTATCCGAACAGACCTCACCAAAGCTTGTGCCTGCAGGGATCTCCTGAAAATTAAGTTGATCCAGATCCTCCGCAAGGCAGAGATCAAGGGAGCCATCTGTATGGCCGTAATCCCCGAAACCAAACCTGATATGGTTCGGGATCTTCACCGTCGCTACCGTATGAAAAAGGTCCAGATCGCCATGGGCAATGGGGTGAGATGGTATTTCCGAGAGATTTAGACAGCTCGCCAGAAACTCCCGTGCATGCTCAACCCCGTGGGGCTCCCCTAGTTTCCCACACTCTACGGTAACTGCAGGGCATAGTTTTGACATCGCAATCGACTGGACCTCAGATGGCTTGGTAAAATATACCACCATCCTGCTAAATAGCGTTGCCAGATGGAGGTGTCTAGATTCCAGCACATTGACGCATCCATAATGCGGATTGCGCCCGGTATTATTATGGATGTCAACACTGGCAAAGACCCCTCGCTGGCGCATCTGCCCCACCACCTCCATCATCATCTTATGTTCCGGACCATCTCCCCCACTCCAGATCCGATTGTAATCCGGTTGACCCGGAAGGTGTCTGACACTATCTGCAGCTGCAGAGACATTGGCCACAAGAAATGAGAGTGAGCGCGGCAATCCTCTCTGCTGGTACTTTTTCACTGTGTCACGCAGCGCCTGCCAGCCAGTCACCTCATTACCGTGCAGCAGTACCGTCACGAAGAGCGGATCCCTGCGACGCCCCTGCAGGTGAATAAGCGTGGGGCCGGACAGCAAAGTATGGAGCTGCTCTGCCTCCAGCTCCAACAGTCCTTGTGGTATCTGTTCCAGTGTCGTCAACATGTTGTTATTACCTTACAATCAGTAGAGCTCCCATTGATGAATCGGATTCCCGGAGCGTTGTCCCTGTAGATACGCCTCCAGGAGCCCGCTCATGTTACGCCCATTGCCTGCCACCCACCCTCGCTGCCAGGCTGCGCCATTCTGCCCCGTGGCTACCCTTCCCCCTATAATCTCCAACCATGGCCCCCACTCCTCCCTGTCAAGCCCCATACTCTGAAACCCCCTCTCCGCCAATGGCAGCAACTCTTCTTGAAGTAGCTCCTTTACACTAACACTCTTCCCTCCTCCCCATCTCACTACACCATCCATTCCATGGCGGGCTGCCCGGTAAAAATTCTGTTTAGCCTCGGCAAAAGAGAGATCCGGAACCACCTGCTCCCAGTGATTTACCATCCCCATTACCATTCCCACAAAGAAGACACTATTTGCGGCTACATCCAGTGTGGTGGGACCAGCTGAGGCCACCCGATGTTCAATTCGCAGATGGGGAGTACCATCCTGATCAAAACCAACCAGAGGTCGATTCCAGCGCCAGATGGTGCCATTGTGGAGCATCAGGTTAGCTAGCCTATCAGTGGAATCTGGTTGGGATATCGGCAACATTACCGGGTAGTGGTCAAGGTTCTCCTGAAAGACCTCAAATAGACTCTCTCTGACATAGCCGGTACCAAAGCTTACCCGACCCTCTCCCAAACTATGAGCCAGTGGGTCCACATCGACCGCCTGCTCAAACAACGGAATACGGCTATCATCCCAGAGATCCTGTCCGAACAGGTAGGGGGAGTTGGCACACAACGCAACCATCGGCGCAGAGACCATGATTGCAGCATTGAAAGCCTCCACCGACTGGTGGAACGGAACCTGTAGATGGATCTGCAGTGAGGTTGTCCCCGCCTCCATCATCACATCGTGGTGCAGAAGATCCAGCTGCTCTTGTCCATCAATATGGAAATGGAGTGGTGAGCCACCCCGCATCCGCATCACCTGCTCATTCAGGGCACGATAGCGCTGCATATTGCTCATGTTGGTAAGAGCCAGGTCATCGGCCCTGATGGTGGGGAGAATTCCGACCATGGCGAGATCCAGATCCATCCCGGCGGCCACCCTCTCGCCCCTGCTCCAAGTCTGCTCCAGCTCACCGGCCAGCATGGTAAATGGGGTTCCCGTAAGTGGCTGGGGGGTACCATTGATCTCGATATTGAAACTGGCAAGCTCCGGAACCACCAATGGGTCATCCATTGTCTTGAGGAATCTCTCATTACAGGATGCCGGTCTCAGCCCGGAATCCAGTAGCCACGCCTCCAGTTCAAACCCAACTACAGGCTCCGTACCCTGAAAACGAGATTCTGCAAACCACTCTCCAAGCAGGTCCGTCTCCCTGGAGAGGGCCTGACCAAAGTGATGGAAATCCCGTTTATGGAAATGGTCTGTGGTGATCTCCTGACCCATAAAAAGACTATAGCAGAGCTAACCTCTCTGGTGTCCCCACATCAGACCAGCTCCCTTGATAGTGCTCTCCCGATAGCTCCCCACGATCCACCGCTTGGAACAGGAGTGGCGCCAGAGGAAAACGGCCCAGCGCAACCCCATCAAACAGGGATGGATGGATGATGGCAATGCCACTATAGGTCAGCTGTGGATTACCCCCACTGCCCCCATATTCAGTAACTCTTTCACCCTGCAGAACAAAATCTCCCTCTTGATGGTGTAGTGGGTTATCCACTAACACTAGATGAGCGGGGGTCAGGTCTTTCATTTTGCGCGTGGTCAACTCCACAAATGGGTAGTCGGTAAAGATATCCCCATTCACCACTATAAAGGGATCGCCCCCCAGTAGTGGCAGGGCCTGCACAATACCGCCGCCGGTCTCCAGCGCATCCGGTGGCTCCGCCGAATATTGAATCTCCACCCCGTAGCGAGAGCCATCCCCCAGCCGTTGTGGAATCTGCTTCCCCAACCAGCCGTGGTTGATCACCAGCTCCGTTATCCCCGCAGCTGCCAGTGCCTCGATATGGTACTCAATCAGCGCCCTCCCCCTCACCTCCAGCAACGGCTTGGGGGTGAGGTCAGTCAGGGGACGCATCCGCTCCCCCCTCCCTGCGGCGAGAATCATCGCCCTCACCTCAGACTCCTGGTCAGTTCATTGAGTGGTTCCAGCTCTGGATATCTGGCGGTTACCTCAACCACATAGTCCATAGTTCGTGGAATATCGTCCAGATAGCCCGGCTTTCCATCTCGATAGTTGAGACGAGAGAAGATACCGATCGCCTTGAGGTGGCGCTGCACCCCCATCCAGTCAAACCAGCGGAGAAATTGGGGCCAATCACTATCAACCAGTTGGTTCTCAACAAGCCTGTTGAAATAGGATTCAGCCCACCCCTCAACCCGGTCTCTGGGCCAATCGATATAGCAATCCCTCAGCAGGGAGACCAGATCATAGGTAACAGGGCCCCAGACCGCATCCTGAAAGTCGATCACCCCGGGATTGTCCCCATCCACCACCATCAGATTGCGTGAGTGGTAATCCCGATGGACTACCACTTGAGGTTGCCCCAGTGCAGAGTCTGCCAGTAGCGCAAACTGCCGATTCAGCATCTCCCGCCGGTCCAAACTGGGTGATATCTTCCGATGCTCCCCGAGGTACCATTGCGGAAACGACTCCATCTCCTGGAGCAACAGTAGTCGGTCGTAGGGTGGCAGTTGCTGCTCTGTGGGCCACTCCGTCTGCATGGTAAGCAGTGCATCCAGGGCATCCCCATATAGTGAACCGACACTCCCATCATTAAGCTGGTCAAGATAGGAGAGTATTCCAAGATCTGATAGCAGCAGAAAACCCCGATCCAGATCTACCGCAAACAGCTGTGGGGCGTTGATGCCACACTGTCGTAGCACCCCGGCAATGGCAATAAAAGGGGCAGAATCCTCCTTCTCAGGAGGTGCATCCATCACAATTGCCGTCTGCTCTCTCCCCTGATCGAGAAAACGGATGCGGAAATAGCGCCTGAAGCTGGCATCCTCCGAGGCAGGCTGAATCGAGGATATACCCTCCACCTGACTCTCCACCCACTCTTTTAACTGCTCCAGCCGTCGGTCCATTACCTAATAACCTCTCCATTTTTGGTTGTCCGAATTGTACTCTTTGAATGGATGGCATGTATAATCTGTAGTCAATTCGCCCTTTTCCAAAAAACCACTCTTTGTGAATATACGACTCCGCAAAACAACCGGTTACCTTCTATCAGCACTAACCTGTGCGCTCTATTCTCAGGTAGAAGCAACCCCATCATTTCACTGTATTACAGGGGATAGCGGTGAATGGCTCTGTAGTAGCCCAAACAATACTCCACTAACCAAAACTGGCGCGGTGGCAGACAAAAAAACCAGCCGCGATGTATCCACAGCCAACAATATAGGTGACACCACCAGACAGGCAATAGAAATTGAAACAGCCGCCTCTCTGAACGCACAACCCAGCCATAAAAAAATCCTGCAATCTCTCATAGAGACTGAACCAGAGATCAATCCTGTCTCAAAAATAGCAATACACTGTTCTATAAAAGAGGCATCTACCAATACATCAGCACCGTTCCCCAACCGTAAAAATCAGATCACAACCATCGATGCCGACGAAATGGAGATCCATGAGCGCAATCTATTCCATTACAGTGGTAATGTAGTAATGAGCCATGCTGATCAATTACTGAAAGCTGACAATGCAACATACAATCAGAAGAGCGCTGTTTTTGAGGCTGAGGGCAACGTACTCTACAGCGAGACTGGGATGGAGATCACTGGAGAACGTATCCGGTTTGACTCAGATAGTGATAGCGGGGTCATCCATAATGCAAACTACAAGATTGATAGAAGCCATGCTAGTGGAGAGGCCGAACGTGCTGAAAAAGCTGGTAGCTACCTCAATCGCTATACCAATGCCAGCTACTCAACCTGTGATCCTGACAACAGAAGCTGGGAGATGAGGGCTGAAGAGATTGAGATGGATGATCTGGATGGGTGGGGAAGTGCAAAAAATGCTGTAGTACGCTTCAAGGGAGTACCGATTCTCTATAGCCCAAACCACACATTCCCAACAGATGAGAGGAGAAAATCAGGTTTTCTCTTTCCCAGCTGGGGCTATACCAACAAAGGTGGAGCAGATCTGAGTGCGCCATATTACTGGAATATTGCACCCAACCGTGATGCGATACTCACTCCGCGAGCAATCACAAAACGTGGCGCTCACCTCAGTGGTGATTTTCGATACCTAAACCCCAACAACTCTGGAGAGATGAGTGCCAGCCTCCTGCCTGATGATGATGTTCGCGGCAACAATCGCTATCAACTGAAAATTGCGCACACAGGCAGCTACCAGGAGAGTCTGGATCAGCCACTACGCTATGAGATTAACTACGCATCACTCTCTGACACAGACTACCTGACCGACTTTGGCAATAATCTCGGCCTTGCCAGCACCAACACCCTGGAACAGACTGCCAAAGTTAGTTACAACGCAACACGGTGGAATCTCTCTGCACTACTTTCTGACCACTACAACGTAGACAAAAATCTAGCAACAGCAGATGAGCCCTACCGCAAACTCCCCCAGATTGATGCTCAGTGGAGTAGCCAGAAGGGAGACAATCAGCTCAATTACGAAATTGAGGGACAGTTCGCCCATTTTGACCATCCAGATCCATCCAAACTGAGTGCAGAACGATACTGGACGAAACCTGCTATTGATTATAACTATACTTTTCTAAATGAATCGGCCTTCATCAAGCCCGCCCTCTCGGTCTCATATGGCCGCTATGAGCTGGAAGATGGTAGTAGCTCCAACATGACAGTTCCCCACTACACATTGGAAACAGGCCTCTTTTTCGAGCGTGATGGAGACAACTATACTGGTCTGCTGGGTAATGATTATCTCCAGACTCTAGAGCCCAAACTCAAGTTCAGCTACATCCCTGATGGTAAGTCCTCCGGACAAAATTTTGACAGCCCAATCACGGTTGGCAATACCACTCTTGATCTCAGTGAATTCTATGGCAAGGATAGTGCTCCCTATACCAAACAGATCACCTGGTCGGTCGATAGTGACTATATCCTGAACAGTGATAACAAGACGATGGTAGCCACGTCATTGGAACAGACCCGTGATTTCAAGAACACGAGAACCCGCGACTGGTCTAATCTTGTAGCTAACATCAGCACTGACTTTGGCTCTCACCACACCAGATTGGAGATGGACTGGGATCCCTATGACAACTGGAACGATACCCTACGAGCCGACTACCAATTCGATAATCTACAACAACAGGTTTTCAATCTTGGCTATATCTATGAGCGAGACACTAAAAAACAGCTTGACCTATCTGCCGCATGGAAGCTGAACCCGCAATGGAGCCTGGTTGGACGCTACAACCATGAATTGCTCTCTTCCAATTCACACCGCCTGGAAAATCTGCTCGGTTTGAAATATGACACATGTTGCTGGGCTATTCGCTTTATGCGCAGGAACTACTTTACTGGGGCCGGGAGCAGTGTCAATCAGTACGACACCACCTGGTTAGTAGCTCTCGAATTGAAGGGGCTTGGTAACATCGGCAAATCAGAGCCACTGGATACGCTGCTTACAGACAGCATCAGGGGATATAGATCAGAACCATAAATATAAATCAGATCAACAAGATGAACTATAAAAAACCACTTTTATTCATTGCCACACTACTCTTCTCTGCTCTCCTTCAGGCTACCACCGTAACTAGTGTTGACCGCATTCTAGCGGTCGTCAACGGCGACGTCATCCTCAAGAGTGAACTGGAGAACGAACTCTCTACCATTGTGCAGCGTCTCAACAGCCAGGGGATAAAGCTTCCACCCATGCAGACCCTGGCACAGCAGGTGCTGGAGAAAATGGTTGCCGAGCAGCTGCAGATACAGGCTGCCGAAAAGGCCAGCATCATCATTGATGAACCCACCGCTGATCGTGCCCTGCAGCGCATTGCAAAACGCAACAAGCTTAGCCTCGCTGCATTCAAAAAGGCACTGAATGCACAGGGGATCAACTATCTCAATTTTCGCGAGAATCTAAAAAAAGAGATCGTGCTGGAGAAGCTGAAAATCAAGAAGGTGGAGAACAGGGTCAACGTATCGGATGATGAGGCGAAACGGCTAGCACAACAGCTCGCCTCTGACAGCGCAGATGCCATGCGTCAATACAAGCTGGGGCACATTCTGGTCCCCCTGCCGGATGGCGCCTCCCCCGAGGAGATCAGCAGCGCCAAGCGGAAGGCTGTCGAAATTACCCAAAACCTCAGTGATGGGGCAGACTTCAGCCAGACCGCCATGGAGCAGTCGAGTGGTGCCAATGCGTTAGAAGGCGGTGTTCTGGATTGGCGCACCACTGCCGAGCTCCCCACCCTCTTTGCAAAACAGATTCCACAGCTGCAACAGCAGAGATTCATAGGGCCACTACGCAGTGCCAGTGGATTCCATCTACTCTCCCTTATTGATAGTCGTGAACAACAGACAACACATCTGATTACCCTCAGCCATGCCCGCCATATTCTATTCAAAAATAGTGAACTCAGCAGTGACGAGAACCTAAAAGCAAAGCTGGAAATTATCCGTGAACGCGCCCTTGGTGGTGAGTCATTTGAAGATCTGGCCCGCACCAATTCTGAGGATGGATCCGCTAAAGATGGAGGGGATCTCGGGTGGCATAATCCAGAAAACCTGGTGCCCGAATTCGTCAAAGAGATGGATAAGCTAAAACCTGGGGAGATCAGCCAGGTATTCAAATCACGCTTTGGCTGGCACATCATCCAGCTAATTGAGCGCAAACAAGAAGACAACACAGAGGAGTTCCTGATGAGCCAGGCCCGCAAGATGATTCGTAAACGTAAAATCAGCGAGGCGACCGAGAGCTGGCTACGAAGGCTGCGGGATGAGGCCTACATAGAGTACCGACTGGATGACATCTAGTGGTGTGATCAGATATACACCCATGCACTGTTACATACCGTAACCTTTAATGTGGCTACATAAGACATAGTAACCTCTGAATACATTTTTTCCACCACAGATAACCGAGGGGAGCTACTGCACGAATCAGTAGCAGATGAAACAATAATGACCAAAGAGGAAAGCGCACAGCCCCTTCCACCATCTATGTCATATCCACCACCATATGGATACTTTCCCCAAGAGGATGAGATCAGCCTGCTTGATCTCTGGCTGGTGCTGGTAAAAAAGAGAAAGCTCATCTTTGGGCTAACCACCATCGCCACCATTTGCGCTGTAGCTTATGCACTCTCACTACCACCAACCTACAAGGCAGAGGCAATCCTTCTTCCCCCCACAGCTAGTGATATTCAGGCACTAAATGTCCAGGGTGTCCAGGGTGTCCAGGGTGTCAGCATAGAATCCATCTACACCATCTTCAAGCGAAATCTTGGATCTCGTACGTTACAGAAACAGTTATTCATTGAACAGGGGGTTGCAGAACAGCTGGCACCAACAAGTGGGAAAGAGAATTCCATGGAAAAACTTTTCCAACAATTTGCCGAAATGGTTACCATCGTCAGTAACAAAAAAAACAAGGATCGGCTCAGTCTATCGATCGAGCATAATGATCCAGACCATGCATCAGCTCTAGTCAATCAGCTGGTTGCCGATGCCGACCGTAAAACAATTCATCAGCTTACCTCCAACCTACACGATGCTGTAGACAATCGAATTAAGGGTATCGAATACAACATCAACTCCAAGCTAAAGATGGCAAAACAGCGTCGTAAGGATCAAATTGCCTCTCTGGAAGAAGCTATACAGATCGCCCAAACTCTAAATATAGCCGATCAGTTAAAGACAAATACCGATATTGCACAGGAAGTCCAATTACCCAGAAATATCTCCGCGAATCTTGCAACAACCCCACTCTATTATAGAGGCACCAGAGCGCTCCATGCCGAGGCCAATATTTTGAGGCAACGCAGCAATGATGACCATTTTATCTACGGTCTTCGAGACCTCCAGGAAGAGTTAGTCCGCCTCCGTTCTATCTCAATCGATGAGGGAAAACTTCATGCAGTTACCGTTGATCAAGCCGCCTATCCACCAGCACAACACATAAAACCCAAACGCATAATGATTGTGGTTCTCGGTTTTGTCCTAGGACTTATGCTGGGAATCTTCGGTGCCTTATTTAGCAACTTTCTGGAAAATCAGAAAAAAGATGAGGAGGCTGTCGCCGTTTAACGCCCATCACCGAAGTGAATTGGTGGATAGATGGACTGATTTTACGCTGCGCCTGTTCCCCTTCTTCACTGCCGGAAAAAAAAGCATTCCAGGAGACTGTCAGAGAATGAGGGAAGCAGAAGACAAGCAGCGTATGAAGTCACATTCTCTACATAGCCATTCCGCTCCTTTGGCCTTAACCCCAGGAGAGCCAGCAGGTATAGGGCCGGATCTGGCTGTTCAGCTGTCGCAGCAGGATCGGGACTACGATATTGTTGCCTTTGCAGACCAGGAGCTTCTGCTCCAGCGTGCAGATGAGCTTAATCTTCCTCTCACTGTCACCACTGTGCCCCCTGCCGTGTTTCGTGACAGCTTCCCCATCAGCAGAGATGCCGGAACCATAACGGTACAAAATGTCCCACTTGAGGCTACAATCCACCCCGGCACTCTTAACCCCAACAGTGCCTCTTACGTGCTGGAGACCATCCGTCTCGCTACCGAAGGGTGTCTTTCTGGTAACTATTCCGCTCTAGTAACCGGCCCTATTCACAAGGGAGCGATTAACCAACAGATCCCCTTTAGCGGCCACACCGAATACCTGCAGGCACTTTGTGGAGTGGATGAGGTGGTGATGATGCTAGCCATCCTTGGCCAACCCCCTGCGGGCGACCTGATCTCCTCTGCTGGCATGGGGCTTCGGGTGGCGCTGGCCACAACCCACCTCCCCCTGTCCGGGGTTGCTGCAGCTATAACCAGGGAGAAGCTGGAGGGGGTTATCCAAGTTCTCCACCGTGGGCTTGTTGAACAGTTCAACATTTCAAATCCTAAAATTCTGGTTGCCGGGCTTAATCCACACGCCGGAGAGGGTGGCCATTTGGGGAGGGAAGAGATCGAGGTAATCAGCCCGGTTCTGCAACAGCTCCGCTCTTGCGGGATGGATCTGGTTGGCCCCCTCCCTGCCGACACACTGTTTACAGATAAATATCTACAACAGGCTGATGCGGTACTGGCGATGTACCACGACCAGGGGTTGCCGGTACTTAAACATGACGGCTTTGGCCGTTCAGTCAACATCACCCTTGGACTCCCCTTCCTCCGCACCTCGGTAGACCACGGCACTGCCCTGGATCTGGCCGGAACCGGGAAGGCAGATATGGGAAGTCTGGGGGCAGCTATTCAGGTAGCATTGGGGAGATGAATCATACCCCGCGCAAACGTTTTGGCCAGAATTTTCTCCACGACCAGTCCGTTATCCGGAAGATTGTGGCTGCCATCAACCCCCATCCAAGTGACAATCTGGTAGAGATTGGGCCGGGCCGGGGGGCACTAACCTGCCAGCTACTGCCGCTGGTGAAGAGCATGCATGCCATTGAACTGGATCGGGATCTGATCCCACTGCTGGAGGCTACGTGTCAGCCGGTTGGAGAGCTGTCCATCCACAGTAGTGATGTATTGAGATTTGAGTTCTCGGAACTCTACCGGGATGGAAAACCGCTACGGATTGTTGGCAATCTCCCCTACAACATCTCCACTCCACTGATCTTTCACCTGCTGCAAAATGCAGGGATCATCAGGGATATGCACTTTATGCTGCAGAAGGAGGTGGTAGACAGAATGGCTGCCACACCAGGCAATGGTGCCTACGGACGCCTCTCGGTGATGGTGCAGCGCTACTGCCGGGTAGAACGTGTCCTCACCATTGGACCCGGCGCCTTCAACCCTCCACCCAAGGTCGACTCCTCTGTGGTGCGGCTCACCCCATGGGAGAGCATTCCGGTAATGATCAATGATGAGGAGCGCTTCCAGGAAGTGGTCAGGGCTGCATTCTCACAGCGCAGAAAAACCCTGAGAAATAGTCTAAGATCTCTGGTAGCAAGTGAGCAATTCGAAGCTGTCGGGATTGATCCCGTCCGCCGGGCAGAGACTCTGAGCCTGGAGGAGTTTGCAAAACTGAGCAACACGGCATCAAATGGAGACCAAGGAGAGAGCAGATGAGCCACTACAGAAAGATCCTTTTGGCGGTTGATTTTTCCCAGACCTCAGACCATGTCATTGATAGGGCATCCGAGATATCTATCGACTGTGATGCGGAAATTACGCTGGTTCACGTGGCTGAGTATTATCAGCATGAATTCAATGTGGGTGTCTATATTCCAGAACTCAATATTGAGGAAGAGCTTATCGAACAATCCAGGAAGAAGCTGCAGAATATTGCGGAGAAGATGGATGTTCCAGAGGCTAGGCAGTTAATCGAGGTTGGTTCCCCAAAGGGAGAGATCATAAGGATCGCCGAGGAGCAGGAGTGTGATCTGATTATTATTGGCAGCCATGGCCGTCACGGCTTGGGGCTAATGATGGGATCAACCGCCAATGGGGTGCTGCACCATGCCCCGTGTGATGTATTGGCCGTACGTATTAAGGAATAGTATGTCCATCTATGCGATTGGAGATATCCAGGGATGTCTTGATCAGCTCCTGCGACTTCTCGATAAGGTCCAGTTTAATCCGGATATCGACCAACTCTGGTTTACCGGTGACCTGGTTAACCGTGGACCGAAATCACTTGAGACTCTACAGTTTGTGCGCTCGCTGGGCAGCGCTGCCGTTACAGTTTTGGGCAACCACGATCTCCACCTATTGGCGCTGGCTGAGGGTGACAAGCGTTACACAAATAAATTTGACACCCTGCTCCCAATTATAGAGTCCAATCAAAGAGACGAGCTGCTGAATTGGCTACGACACCGCCCTCTACTCCACCGTGATAAGGAGTTGGGGTACACATTAATCCATGCCGGACTCCCTCCACAATGGTCTATGGATGAGGCAATGGTCTATGCAAGAGAGCTGGAGTCGACACTTCAAAGCAGTGATTACCGCAATTTTCTGAGTCAGATGTATGGCAATGAACCGGCGCAGTGGGATGATAATCTCAAGGGGATTGATCGTCTGCGTTTTATTACCAACTGCTTTACCCGTCTCCGTTTCTGTTCCGATGATGGTGTGCTAAATCTGAAGAGCAAGGGCAAAATAGGGTCACAACCTGATGGGTTTTCTCCCTGGTTTCGTATCGCAGAGCGCAAAAGTCGCTCGGAGCGAATCCTGTTTGGTCATTGGTCTACACTTGGGATTCATAGTGAGGACAATGTCTACCCACTGGACAGCGGCTGCCTCTGGGGCGGGGAGCTGACTGCACTACAGATCGACTGCAATCCGCCAAAGAGGCGCCAGATCAGCTGCGGGGAGAGTCTGGCTCCGTGGTAGCACGCTCCATGGTGATGAAGCTGTAGGGCCAGCGGTTTTTCTCATCTGCCGGGTGATCCTCACGCCCCACCTCTTGCCACTCTGACTCAGCCCACTCTGGAAACCAGGCATCCCCATCTATCTCCAGATCTATCATGGTAAGCAATAGTCGATCAGCCTCTGGCAACAGCTGCCGGTAGAAGGATTCCCCTCCCATTACCATCACTTCTGTAGCCTCTCCAGCCACCTGTATCGCATCCTCAATGGAGTGAACCACATCACAACCATCAATAGTTGCTGAACTATCTCTAGTCACCACAATATTCTGTCTGCCGGGAAGAGGTCTACCAATTGAGTCATAGGTCTTGCGCCCCATAAGGATTGGTTTGCCCATGGTCTGCTCACGGAAGTGCCTCATGTCCGCAGGAAGATCCCACGGCAGGGTGTTGTTGATACCGATCACCCGGTTGTGGGCCATTGCGACAATCAGGGTTATGAGTGGCGAACTGCTCAAACCGCAACAGCCCCCTTGATATGGGGATGCGCCTCATAACCGAGCAGCTCGAAGTCCTCGAATTTGAAGTCAAAAATGGAGCTCACATCAGGATTTATCTTCATTGTTGGCATAGGATATGTATCTCTACTCAGCTGCAAATCAGTCTGCTCCAGATGGTTTGAGTATAGATGGGCATCACCCAGGGTATGGACAAAATCCCCCAACTGGAGCCCACACACCTGAGCCATCATCATGGTAAGCAGTGCATATGAGGCGATATTAAACGGGACGCCCAAAAAGATATCTGCACTGCGCTGGTAGAGCTGGCATGAGAGCTTGCCATCAGCCACATAGAACTGGAAAAAAGCATGGCATGGTGGAAGTGCCATATTCTCGATCTCTCCAACATTCCAGGCGGATACAATAATTCTGCGTGAGTCAGGGTTGTTCTTGATCTGCTCCACTACCTGGCTGATCTGGTCAATATGCTCCCCACTGGCGGCCGGCCAGGAGCGCCACTGGGAGCCATAGACTGGCCCAAGGTTGCCTTCCCCATCGGCCCACTCATTCCAGATCCTCACCCCGTTCTCCTGCAGGTAGTGGATATTGGTCTCTCCTGTGAGGAACCAGAGCAGTTCGTGAATGATTGATTTCAGATGTAGTTTCTTGGTGGTTACCAGAGGAAACCCCTCTGACAGATCAAAGCGCATCTGATATCCAAAAACGCTCTTGGTGCCGGTTCCGGTACGATCCTCCTTGATAGCACCATGGTCTCGAACATGGCGCATTAGATCCAGATACTGCTTCATCTCACCCCTTTTTATGGAAATTATCTGAGAGGGAAATTTACCATATAGGGGAGGCAGAACACAGGGCAGAATTTGGTTTGGGTGCTACTGAACTGCGTCACTCATAATGAGTCCATAATCGGATAACCTTTACGGTCTTTTTTTCCTCAATGACCTGATAAACCAATCTGTGTTGAATATTGATTCTACGAGAGTATAAACCTGCAAGATCTCCCACCAATTTCTCATAAGGTGGTGGATTTTTAAATGGATCAGATTGAATTATGGCCAGAAGTTTTTTTGCCTTCTCTTTCAATCCCGATGCCAGTTTTTTTGCATCCTTCTGCGCCTGTTTGGTATAAACCAGTCGCCAACTCACCAATCTAGTTCCGTTGCACAGTCAGAAACACTCTCCTCCATCCCCTCTCGAATGGATTCTCTCATTCCTGGAATAGATAGCAGATAGAGTGTCTCATTGATGTCATTCCAGTCACCCTCGGAGACCAGAACCGCATTATTTCTTTTCCCTGTAATAAAAATAGGCTGATGTGACTGCTCTGCATCATCCATCAGGGTATAGAGTTTTGATCTCGCCTCTGTAACACTAAGTGTCGTCATAATATCTGGTCTCCAATTCAGCTATCTGATGCCTCTATTGTACGGTATAGCGTACGTAAAGCGCAACAAGGAAAGCCTGACTCCATCTATCTTCATCTATCTACGTTTTAGTAGGACTACTCCCAATATCACCATTGGCAGGGAGAGCAGCTGCCCCATGGTGAGCCAGTCGAATGCCAGATAGCCGATATGGGCATCCGGGACTCTGGCAAACTCTACTAAAATCCTGAAACTTCCGTAAAAAATCAGGAACATTGCCGAAACAGACATGATCGGGCGCGGTTTCCCTGAGTATAGCCAAAGAATCAAAAACAGTACAACACCCTCAAGAAAGGCTTCGTAGAGTTGTGAGGGGTGACGAACCAACAACAGTGGATCGGTATAGGGAAAGATCATCCCCCACGGCAGATCAGTCTCACACCCCCAGAGCTCGCCGTTGATAAAGTTTCCAATGCGTCCGGTGCCCAACCCAATGGGTACCAATGGGGCCACAAAATCAGCAATCTGGAAGAATGACTGGCCTATCTTGCGTCCAAACAGCCAGAGCGCAAGCAGCACCCCAAGCAGACCACCATGGAAGGACATCCCTCCCTGCCAGATCTTCAGGATATCGAGTGGGTTCTGCAGATATGCGGTCAGGTCGTAGAACAGTATATAGCCGATCCTGCCACCCAGAATCACCCCAAGTGCCGCGTAGAAGATGAGGTCACCCACCTGATCACTGCTCCAGATGGAGCCCGGCTGTTTCGCCCTGTAGGACCCTAACCCCCAGGCTGCCAAAAATCCTATCAGATACATTACCCCATACCAGTAGACCCGTAGTGGGCCAAGATCAAAATATGGTTGAATCTCTGGGGCAATCATCAGCTAGCTGGCAGCAACCGTCCGGTAAAACATTTAATGTACTCCGTCTCCGGAATCGCCGGATGAACCGGATGGTCCGGCCCCTGATGCCCCTCCTCCAACAGGGTCAGATTGCGGTCAATATGGCGGCTGGACTGCAGCAACATACTCTTCAACTGGGAGCGCTGCAGGTGGTGAGAGCATGAGGCAGTGATGAGGATTCCATCCCGATTCAGTAGGCGCATCGCTAGCTCATTCACCCTGCGGTAGGCCTGCAATCCGTTTTTCTGATCCTTCTTGCGCTTGATAAAGGCTGGGGGGTCAACAATCACCAGATCAAACTGCTCTCTGGCTGCCCGTAGCTCCTTGAGTGCGGCAAACACATCCCCGTGCAGGGTCGCCACCCGATCCGTAACCCCATTCAGTGAGGCATTATGGTGGACCTGCTCCAGGAATTTCTCGGAGCCATCCACACAGAGTACCTCACTGGCCCCAGCAGTTGCTGCCTGCACCCCCCAGCCCCCGATATAGCTGAAGAGATCCAGCGCCCGCTGCCCCTTTACGTATGATTTCATCCGTTGGCGATTCATCCGATGGTCATAGTACCACCCTGTCTTCTGTCCGGAGCTCAGGGGCACCTCAAACTGCACCCCGTTCTCCTCCAGCAGCGCTCGCTCTGGAACCTCCCCCATCACACTCTCAACTATTTGCTCCAGACCCTCAACCTCCCGAGACGAGGTATCATTCTTCAACAGAATTGCTGCCGGACGGAGCACCTTCTCCAGTGCTGCGATCATTGAGTCCCGAACCCGCTCCATTCCCGCCGTGGTTATCTGTACCGAAAGTATCTCTCCAAAGCGGTCCACCACCAGCCCAGGCAAGCCATCTGCCTCACCATGAACCAGGCGATAGTGGGGGGTAGGGAATAGTCGCTCCCGGATGGAGAGCGCCACCTTCAGGCGGTGGGTAATCAGTGACTGATCCAGGCGATAGGAGGGGTTACGACTCACCAGCCGCGCACAGATCAGGGTGTTGGGGTTTATATAGCCGTTACCCACAACCTTGCCGTTAGAGGCCTGAATCTCAATCTGATCCCCAGCCCCAAAACCGCTCAGTGGTGTCGCCTTGACATCCACCTCATTGCTGTAGACCCAGAGATGCCCGCCGCGCAGACGGCGCTCTTCACCTTTTTTTAATTTTAGCGGAGGCAGTTTATTCATAGCTCATCAAAACCTAAGTTAAGTGTGGTCAAACCTTCAGTCGATCAAAAAAGGCGCCCGAAGGACGCCTTTCCCACCATTATCAATAGTTGATTCGGTTAGAGATAGAGTGTCATCGTATTGGACGCATCACCCGCCTCATCAAAGAAGGTAGCCGCGCCTACAAATTCAACTCCGTCAATGAAGTCACTCTGCTCATAACCGAACAGTTCCACTGTCATCTGACAAGCCAGAATTTTAACATCAAACTCCTGACACATGGCGCGCAACTCCTCAATCGAGGCAACACCATGATTCTTGGTGCTCTGCAGCATCATCTTCGATGCGGCCCACTCAAAACCTGGCATGTTGTTCATGAAGATGTTTGGCAGCTTGGGTGCCCAGTCAATCTTGCGTAGCCAATCTGGCCCATAAGGCATCTTCATCGGCATTGCCGGATTGCCGGCAGGAGAGACCCGCAGCTTGCTGGTATCTTTCAACAGCAGGTTCAGGCCATAGAAGGTGAAAAACATGGAGACCTCTTTGCCCAGCGCAACAGCGGTGCTGCCCAAGATAAAGGGAGGGTAAGCCCAGTCAAGGGTTCCCTTGGTGCAGATCATTGCAACTTTTTCGGTGCCAGCCATTTTTCATTCCTCTCGCTATCTATACACAAAAACAGCCCAAGAATATCTGAAAGTCCCTAAATATTTCCTAGCCGCTCTTTAACTTACAACCTCAGATCAAGACTTCTTGATCATGAATACAAACTTGCCGCCCTCTTCACCAGAGGAGATCAGCTCATTACCAGTCTGGTTACAGAATGCCTCGATATCCTTGACTGAACCTGGATCAGTTGCAACAACACGCAGAACCTGTCCGGCATCCATGGTATTAATTGTTTTCTTGGTGCGCAAAATTGGTAGTGGACAGTTCAGTCCTGATGCGTCCAGTTCTTGATCGAAATCAGCCATTCTTTATCTCCATTGGTCTGTTAAGCTAAATAAAAAAGAGATTATGCACCAAAACGGGGTTGAGATACATAACCAACACTAAAAATATGAGGCGATACTTATATTGCATTGCGCCACCCATGACAAGCGTTAGGGCCATCTTTTGCATCACACTATTGATCTGGCTCACATCTACCCCACCCCTGCAGGCTGGAGAGATTCGACTTCCATCACTGGGTGGTGACCCTTCCGACTCTATTCTCTCACCAGAGCAGGAGCAGCTCCTGGGGGATGCCTTCATGCGCTCCCTGCGCGAACAGCTCACCATCATTGAGCAGCCGGAGATTGAACACTACATCCAGACCATGGGCAGACGGCTGGCGCTCCAGAGCAGTGGAGGGACAAGAAGTTTTGAGTTCTTTGTGGTCGACAACCGATCCATCAACGCCTTTGCCGGCCCCGCCGGAGTAATCGGGATCCATAGTGGATTAATCGAGATGGCAGAAAGCGAGGGTGAGCTGGCAGCTGTGCTTGCGCATGAGATCGCCCATGTCTCTCAGCGCCATCTTATGCGCAGACTGGAGAGCCAGCAGAACCTCCCCATACCCGCCATTGCCACCATCCTGGCAACCGTGGTTGCCGCCTCAGCCAGTCCGCAAGCGGGAGAGGCTGTCGCCGCCACCGCAACCGGGCTCTCACTGCAGAGGCAGATCAACTTCACCCGCAGTAATGAGCGGGAGGCGGATCGCATCGGGATGCAGATTCTCCACAGTGCCGGTTACGACCCATCCAACATGCCGGCCTTCTTCAGGCGACTGCAGCAGGCAAATCGCCACAGCGGGGAAAGCCTCCCGGAGTATCTGCGTACCCACCCCCTGACCCTCTCAAGAGTGGCTGATGCAGAGAGTCGTGCCGCCCAGTTCCCCCCTCAACAGGAGCTCGATAGCGGTGAATTTTTTCTGATTCGCCAAATCCTCCATATCAACCGCATGAGGAACCCGGAGCTCACTATTCGCAACTACCGCACCCAGCTCGAGGAGAACAGAAATCCAGCAACCCAGGAGAGGCTGCAGTTTGGCTATGGGCTTGCACTACTAAAAGCAGATCTGCCAAAGCAGGCCCTGAGAGAGCTACTGCCACTGCAGCAACGCCACCCTGACCAACCAACCCTGGCCATTGCCACAGCAAGAGCCAGAGCCGCGACAGGGGCCATGGATGAGGCCCTGTATCTTGTCCAGCAGCTCCATAACCTCTACCCCTCGCACCTCCCCCTTATCCTAAGCCACGCAGATCTGCTACTGCAGAACGGCCAACCTGGGGCTGCCGCCCACCTGCTGGAGCAGGGGATCGCCACCCTCCCCGATTCACCGGAACTCTACAAAAAACAGGCAACCGCATACGCAATGGCCAACCACCAGGCCCGTTCCCACCTTGCCCAGGCGCACTACCACTTCCTGATGACGGAGACAAAAAGCGCCCTTAGTCAGCTTGACTATGCTGAACGTGCCGCCCGGGAGAACCGCAGCAATTTTATAATCTTCTCCACCATTGATGCCCGCCGGCTCAGTTATGAGAAGATGGAGGAGAGAGAGAAGGCGCTGTAGTTACCTGCAGCTCATTTTTTGCCCACAACCTTCCCAATTAACCAAACCTGTGCAACAGGTTGATCAATATCAAAAAATATAACAGATATTATATTTGTATAACGTTTTCTATAGGCAGTATCATTGCTTACTGATATGCTCAGGACTATTATTACAGGAATGTAATAATTTATGTATACCTTATCACCCACCTTCTAATAGCACCAGCTTACCAAACAACCATCCATGTTCAGCCTGCTAAGAAAATTTCGCAAAAATAGCTCGCTATCCAACCACAGTAAGGATGACTACTACTCGCGTTTTTGTGGAATGATTAACAGCAGCACCTTGGCGCACCTAACCGAGGTCAGAGATAGTATTATAGAGGTTGAGGGATTGACAGATCATGGAATAACCCTTGGGGATTCCAGAAAGAAGGTTCTATCAAAACTGGGAAGCCCCGACCATGCGATGGTAGGTGGGGAGACAGGTCGCTACCACACACTCTTCTACAAGGTTCCAGGATCATCAACACACGATCTGCTCGAGGTTCACCTGTTTGATGACAAGGTCTTCCATATCGTAGCAATCAACAGAATCTACTCCTCGATAGATTTAGAGAGACACCAAAGATTACTGACCACCGCCATGGATATTGCGGGCAGTGTTATTTTAAGTGATACCACAATTGTTGACCCCTCAGGCAACAGACTCAATATCTACTGTGGTGTCAATGTGATAGAGAAACAGAGTTCCACTGATAGTGAGTTGATTAATCAGCTGACGGCAACAATCACCCCCCCGATTATATCCAGCTGATTGCCTGAAACCGGAACTAGCTCTGTCGAGGGCCGGTATCTACAGTAATGTACGTATGGTGCCCAACGTCACTACATCAGGCTATTTGTACTCATAGCCGTAGTGGCCATATTTACCATAACCGTATTTGCCATAGCCATATCTCCTCCTGGGCTCCAGCGCATTGAGGATAAATCCTCGTGGCTCGATACCATTCTGCTGCAGCCGTTTGGTTACCGTCTGTATCTCCTTCATTGGGTGGACCCCTGCACGCAACAGGATAAAGGTGGTGCCGGCCAGTCGGCCCACCACTGCACTATCGGTAACCGCAAGTAGTGGCGGGGTATCAACAAGAACAAGATCGTACTCACTGGAGAACTGCTCCATATAGCTCCCAAAGTTCTCATGCATCAGCAGCTCTGAGGGGTTTGGTGGAATAGTGCCAGTTGCCAACAGATCAACCCCCTCAAAGCCGGTTGAGCGTACCGCCTGCTCCCTGGTGGCATCACCCACAATCAGCTCACTCAGACCAGGAGAACGAGCCATCCCATACTCCTTATTGATATGCCCCTTACGCATATCTGCATCCACCAACAGCACCCGCATCCCAGCATGTGCGGCAATATGGGCAAAATTGGTGGAGACAAAACTCTTACCAACCCCAGGTGCCGGGCCGGTAATCATCACAATCCTGTTCTTTGCCTCGAGCAGGGCAAAGTGGAGGTTGGTGCGCAGACTTCTTAGCCCCTCAATTGCCTGATCCTTCTTATCATGTTCGCTGAGGATTGCATTTTTTATCTTTTTCGCTCTGATATCTTTCTCAAGAAGCAACTGCTTTGGAGAGAGCGGGACCGTGGCATAGACCGGGATCCCCATCTGCTTCTCAAGCAGATCCGGATCCTCCACCCCCTTGTGCATTGCCCTGCGAACAAAGGCGATACCGATCCCGAGGAAGAACCCCAATACCAGACTGAGCAGGGCAATCATCCTCTTCTTGGGCTTGACCGGGTTGTCGGAGACCACCGCCCGATCGATAATCCTCACATTACCTACTGTCCCCGCCTTGACCACCTTGAGCTCCTGGGCCCGGTTGAGTAACTGAGTATAGATGGTGGTTGCCACCTCCACATCACGGGAGAGACGCAGAATCTCCTGCTGTGTCTCTGGCAGGGTCTGGGCCCGACCAGAAATCTCGCCAAGACGCTCATTCAGCCCTCCAGCCTGGTCCCCCAGAGCCACCATCAGAGGATGGCGCTCGGTATATTTTTTTGACATCTCGGAACGCCTGAGATCAATCTCCGCCAGACGACGTTCCAGCTCCACCATCTGGTCCAGCATAGACTGGGTCTCCAGTGTCAGATCAACCGAGCTCCTGCTGGAACGGTAGTTATTCAGCTTGGCCTCTGCCAGCTCCATCTCCTTCTTGATGATTGGTAGCTGCTCCTCTAGAAAAGCGAGACTACGCTCAGCCTCCTCCGATATCCGCTCTACATTTTGCCGCAGATAGAGGTTGGCAATGGTGTCCACAACCCTGGTGACCTGTTCTTTATCTGCACCATCGAGGCGTATTTCGAGAATTCCAGTCTTTCTTCCCCGCTCGGAGATTTTCAGCCCCGACTGAAGACCACGGATGGTGCCAATTCTACTGCTACGCGAGATGATAAATTCTGTGCCAGGGCGGGAGACCAGCTCGGGCACAAAGATCTCAACCCCGCTGCCCTCTGCTGCCTCACCAACCTTGCCGCTCAGTAGCAGTACTTCCTCTTCCGTGAACAACTGATAGTTATCATCACGCTCGGCAACCAGCAGTAGCGACTCCCCCTTCAGGTGATCGGGGACCGAGAGGCGTCCAAGCTGAATACGCTCCCCGCCCCAAGCATACTCCTCCAGCCCATCAACAGGCTCTGCCAGTGCAGCACCGCGATGATAGCGGGCCATGGCTGCACCAACCCTGGGGAAATAGTGTGGGGATGCATGGAGGGTCAGATCCAGCTTGTCGACAGCCTTGCCAATAATGTTCCTTGATTTGATGATCTCGATCTCGGTAGAGGCCTCTGTATCAGCAGGAAATATCTCCGTAAGATCACCCAGACCGGACAGACCGCCCGACTTCTCCTCAACCTGCAGTACCGCATCAGCCTGATAGATTGGGGTCGAGACCAGCGCATAGAAGATGCCGCCAGCAAAAAAGAGGGCAGATACCAGCGCAATCAGCCATTTTGCATCGAGCAGTGTCCCAAGCAGTTCGGAGAGATCAATCTCATCCTCACTCTCCATCCCTCCTCCCATAGAATCCTGATGCATCTGCGGTGACTGTTCCATATCTTCCCCCGTTATCCCTGTTCCTGAATTAACCTTTAATAAATCTAATTGCGATCAAGAAAATCATCTACCTTCCAGACCAGCTCAATTGATGGCAGAATCTGGCTCATTACACGGTTCCAGGATACGACACCTGCTGGTGCCACAAAGACCACATCATGTGGCCGCATCTGGAACTGGTCTGCAAGCACCATTGATGCTGCCGACTTGCCATTAAAGCGATATACGGCCGGCTTGCTCGCAACAGTTGTCTCACCCTGCATTGGACGGGCTCCACGAATAATATAGATACGCTCCGGATCGGAGGTTGCATTGTTCAGCCCTCCGGCATCACCCAGCGCCTCAGCAAGGGTCATCCCGGCATGGTGGATCAGCTGTGTCTTGACACTGGAGACCTCACCCAAGACCCACACCTTGTTGATCTGGTTATCCTGAAAATGGACGGTATCACCATCCTGAAGAAGTACATTCTGTGACAAATCCCCCTCACCCAGAAGAGCCTGCAAGTCAATCTGCTGCACATCTCCATCTCTTGTCCAGAGGATATGGCGCACATCAGCCGACACCCCCTTGACCCCTCCTGCCAATGTGGTGGCATCCAGGACAGTTAATGGCACATCAGTTACCGGATAGACACCAGGACGTATCACCTCTCCTGTAATATATACCTTCTGACTACGGAACTCGGCAACCTGTACATTCACCTGTGGGTCATTGATATATCTCCCCAGCTCCCTGGTCAATGTTGACCTTACCTCCTCAATGGTCTTTCCCGCCACACCAAGAACACCCACATATGGGAAGAAGATGGTGCCATCACTGCGCACAATAAGGCCGCTCGCTTTCCCCTTTGCGCTCTTTAGCCCGGAGGTTGTGGTGAGCTCAGGATGCTCCCACACCATTACTCCCAGAATATCTCGTGGCCCAACTCTGTAGGTGTAGTCATCCATCTGGACAGAGAGGTTGTTGACCCTCATCCTGCTTGACAGCTTCTGTAGCTGATCCCGATTCATCTGTGCTATCAGTGCCGGAGTAATAGGCTCAACATTAACCTCAGGCTCCTTCTCTTTGGTGCTAAAAACACCTCTCAGATGACTTTTCTCATCCATCTGCATCCCCGGTGACATGGCACAACCAGATAGTGCCCCAGCCAATAGAATGACCGCTGTTGTTGCTAGTTTGTTACTCATCATCAGATACCCATTATCCTCTCTGTAAAATTACCATGCCTGCATATTAAGATGCACTACCAGGTTAACCCTAACTGAAGCAGTGTAGCATCAAATGTTCCGCCATCCATCCCCTGCATGACACCTATATCTGCCGTAGCATCAAGCTTATTGGTGAGTGGCAACTCTGCCCCCAGCGACCACTGGTGAATCAGCCCCTCACCCACATCCATACCTCCACCACCACCGACACCAGCCTCATACCTCATCAGTAGTGGCCAACCGAATGGTTGAATCTCAACTCCAAACAACCCCTCTGCATATGCACCAACCCCACCACCCCATGCACCATAGGCACTACCAGAAATGGCTGTCCATTCATTAACCTGCTTGCTCAGGACAATGCCCAGAAGGTGAATGCTGTCAGCATACTCTCCTCCGCTCTTTGTAAGGGCGCTACTGGTTGGGAAGTAGGTCTTGTGACGCAAGGAATAATCTGTCTCTGACTCCCTCACCTCCCAGCTAATCGCCACCTCAGCTGTTGTTGATGAGAAGTTGCCATTGGGTGCGTAGGTCTTGCCAACCATGGATTTGAGTGACCAGCGCTCACCAAGTTCAAGCTCCAGCCCAACCATTGGCTGAATAATCAGTCCACCGCCAGTATCGATACCACCACCACCTGCCATCCCGGCAGAGATTTTGGCATCCCAGTTCAGCAGTCCTGGAATTAACGACCTGTTGACTCCAATACCGCCCAGTACCTTGGCATACCCATCTGTTCCCCCCTGCCCCGCCCCATAGACCTCAAAGGTGCGATAGAGAGAGCTGCTAATTGCATGATAGTGTTGAAAACCGACAAGGGTGACATCCTCTGTCAAACTACTGCCACTCCTCTTTTTGGCGTCACTATCAGGAGAGTAGACAGCGATAACCGGGGTAATCTTTGTTACCCCTGCACCTCTGTAATCTGATATCCCGGGTATCCCAAGGGAGTTCCCTGCAAGATTATGGGTTGGCAGGGAGAGCCCTGCTGTCAGGTGGGTATCACTCTCATACGCTGTATTGGAGGTGTTTGGAAAGGCTATTCTGGCAACCCCAAAACGGAGGGTAAATGGGCTCAACTCTTTCTCCACCATCAGATGAGAGCGCAACATCAGGCCACCACCAGGAAATGCTCCAGCACCACCGCCACCACCAGCGAAGAGACCAGCATCAATTGCCAAATCCTCTGCCAGCAGTGGAACATCCAGATAGTGGTGCCACCCCAGTGTTGCACCACCAACAAAGAAACCACCGTAATCCCCTGTCATCGCACCATATCCACCAACCCCCAGGTAGAGATCAGGCAGCAGGTCAAATGGTTTGATATCGTAATGTATCCCCACCGTCCCCATATTTTCGGTTGAGGAGACCGGGATATCATCAAAAGAGAAGCGGTAACGGGCAGAGTCCAACTCCGTCTCCTCTGTTTTTGTTAACTCCCTCTCTACAACTGGTGCAGCTACCGATACTGGAGCTACAGATCTATAACTCGTTTCTACAGCTTTTGTCTCAACAACCGGCAGTGTCTCTGATGATTCACCACTGCATATCCAGCCACCATCACTACCCACAACACAGCTATATGGCACCGCTGCAGCAACATCAATCGCAAGCAGAATGAGTGGTAGTGAGGTTAGAAAACGGTGAGCCATTCAGGGGGTACTGTTGCCTTATTCTGGCCAGAATCGTTGCTGCCACTCACCCACTGCCCGCTCAATCAACTCTAGCGCTGATTCGAACTCTTGGCGTGGCTGCCGGTAGGGGTCAGGGATCTCAAAATCACTCCACTTCCCAAGCAGGTGCACCCTTCCTCTGGCTGCAGGGAGAATATCATGTACTGCCTGAATGTGATCCTCCTCCATAACCAAAACCAGGTCATACTCAGAGAGCAGCTCACTAGAAAGTTGCTGGGCCCGATGGGACGCAAGATCAATACCCATCTCCTCCATAAGCTCCTGGGCGGTCTGATCAGCCTGATGGTTAACAAGTGCCCCCACCCCGGCAGAGGCAATCTTCAGCTGCGGATAGGATTCTGAGACCCTCTCTGCCAACATTGCCTCGGCCATTGGACTGCGGCAGATATTTCCTACGCAGACCATCAACACACTATTTGCCAGAGCTGATTTCATGGCTGCAAACTATGACAGCAACAACAGAGTGATTCAACTACTGAGCCTTCTTAAACTCCGTTTCTGAGAGCTGCTCTCCAGTCCTGCCAAAACGGCGCTGTCGCCAAAAAGAGAAGGAGCTGCAGTTACCTGCAGCTCCTTTTTTATATGGTGGGTCGTGAGCGATTCGAACGCTCGACCATCGGCTTAAAAGGCCGGTGCTCTACCAACTGAGCTAACGACCCTCAGTTCGGAGGTGCGCATCATACACATTTCCGGCAGAAAAATCATCTGGGAAATAGTGAGCTATACAAGCTCTGGCACCATCAAAGATATCTGGTCGGGTCTGCAATCTCTGCTGCAGCAAATCCTGCACGACGCAGACTACAGGAGTCACACTCCCCACACGCCCTACCCTGCCCATCCGCCTGGTAACAGGATACCGTAGCCGAGTAGTCCACCCCCAGTCTGTTCCCCTGCTGGATGATCTCAGCCTTGGTCAACTCAATTAGTGGGGTATGGATAGTGGATGGCTCCCCCTCGGTGCCAGCCCTGGTTGCCAGATTGGCTGTCTGCTGGAATGATTCAATAAATTCAGGACGACAGTCCGGGTATCCAGAGTAGTCCACTGCATTGACCCCGATAAAGATATCCCTCGCCCCCAGCACCTCTGCCCACCCCTGGGCAAAAGAGAGAAAGAGCAGATTTCTTGCAGGTACGTAGGTTACCGGAATCTCATTATCAGCCCCCTTCAGCTCTCGCTGCTCTGGAACCGCAATGGATGGATCGGTCAGTGCGGACCCCCCAAACTCCCCAAGCCCGATGCGGATGATCTTATGCTCCACTACAGCTGCACTCTCTGCCACCAGTTTGGCCGCATCCAGTTCGGAACAGTGGCGCTGCCCATAGTCGAAACTAAGTGCGTAACAACTGTACCCTTGCTCTTTTGCCAGGGCCAGGATTGTGGCCGAATCGAGGCCGCCAGATAGTAGTATGACCGCCTTTTTCTCTCCCTGTTGGCTCATCGTCCCGGCTCCCCTCCCCAGAGAATCTTGTGCAACTGCAACTGAAACCTGACATTGAGATGGTCCTGCAGAATCCACCCGGCCAGTTGTGCAGGGTCCAGTGCCCCCGCCACTGGTGAGAGCAGAACCTCACAACGCTGCTCCAATTGGTGTTCACGTAGAATTGGGAGGAACCACTCGTAGTCATCCCGATCCACCATCACCACCTTAAGCTGATCTTTTGTTGTCAGCTGCTGCAGATTATCCCAGTAGTTGCTCTCCACCTCACCAGAGCCCGGGGTCTTCAGATCCACCACCCGACTGACCCGTGGATCCACCCCGAAGATATCCACCATACCCCCGGTCTCCAGCGAGACTTGGTAGCCCTCGTCACAGAGCCTCTCCAGCAGTTGATGAGCCCCCTTCTGTGCCAGTGGCTCACCACCGGTTACCGTGACATGTCTCACCTGGTGATCTCTGACCTGCTGCAGAATGGCCTCAATATCGATACGCTCACCCCCATGGAAGGCGTACTCGGTGTCGCAGTAGCTGCAGCGTAACGGACAGCCGGTCAGACGGATAAAGGTGGTGGGCCAGCCTGCTGTTCGGCTCTCTCCCTGAAGTGAGAGAAAAATTTCCGTCACCCTCAGGGTTGTCTGACTCTCTCTCACTTGGTGATCTTTTTCAGCTTGAGCGCAGCACGCTCAGCCTGGGGGGTTCCCGGCATCTCTTTCACAATACCTTTAAGGATCGATCTAGCCTGTGCATACGCCTTGATGGCCTTGCTCTTGTCGCCATTGACGGTATGGAGACGGCCAATCCAGTACCATGCATCTCCGCTGTAATTCCCCTTGGGGAACATCTTGACCAGACTATTGAAAGCATCAAGTGCCTCCTTGGTGCGATTTTCCCGCACCATGGCAAAGGCACTGTTGTAGCTCTCCACCTCCTGGTTGTCACTGCGCTCTGTTATCGATGGCTGTGGTTTTTTTGGCCTGCTACTGCCACTCTCCAGCCTCTTGATACGCTGCTGCAGGTCAAGATAGCTACTACTCTGCTCCCTCTTCAGTTGATCCAACTTGTGTACCATCTCCTCAACAGCACCATAATTTTGCTGCAGATCTGTTCGCAGATCCTGCATCTCCATCATCAACACGGTAAGCCGACTCATCTGGCGCTCCACCTTCTCCAGACGCTGTTCCACCGTACCTGCTGCAGATACAGAGAGAGAGACCAACCCTGAAATCAGGGCTGGAAAAAGATACTTCATCAGAAAACTCCTACTGTGGATAGGTCAACTCAACCCGTCGATTCTGGGCCCAGAAGAGCTCCTCCGCTCCTGTCTCCAGCGGATTCTCTTCCCCATAGCTGATGATCTCGATCTGTCCGGAGTTGACCCCTTCGGCAATCAGCAGATCACTCATGGTCTGTGCCCTGCGCTCACCCAGTGACAGATTGTACTCACGGGATCCGCGCTCATCCGCATGCCCCTCCAGACGTACAATCATTACAGGATTGTTGATTAGATAGGCTGCATGAGCCTGAATTACCGAGAGATCTTCCGCACTTACAGCGCTGCTGTCATAGTCAAAGAAGAAGAGACGCTGGGCAGGTGCCGTCAGAGTGGGAACCAGTGACTCAACAACCTGCTCTACCTCTTGAATCTCTATGGACTGCTGTTCCACAATCCCACCCTCTACAGTAACTGGATAATCTGCACTACTTGCGCTAACAGGGTCATACTGGTCAATCTCAACCACCTCCACAATGGTTACCTCTCCATCCGTTGATGAATCGAAAGACCCATTCAATGGATTATCGAGGGTACCACACCCTGTCAGAGAGAGCCCCAGGAATATGACTAACCAGAGAGCTCTCATTTCTTGGCCTCTCCAGCTGCCTCACTTTCTGTTGGAATCAAGACATCAGAGACATCATCGATAAACTCATTAATTGTGCTACATCCACCCAAAAACAGCCCCATCAACAAAATAACAGCAAAACGTCTCATATTTCTATCTCCTGTTTACCAATTTCCTTTTACCAATATGCCTGCACAACTCTGTAACTCAATGCACAAATGGAGACCATGCCGGCTCTCTTACATCTTTCCCCCTCAGACTAAGCTGCTGTACGCTACCCCCGCCTACTGAGGCAATCTCCAGAACACCACGCCCCCCTATCTGGGTAGCATACACGATCATCTGCCCGTTTGGGGCGAAACTGGGGGACTCATCCTGGTGATTATCTGTCAGTAGCCGCACTACTCCACTCTCTCTATCCATCATCGCAATCCGGTAGCGCCCCCCCTCACCATTGAGCATGGCAAGCTGACTGCCATCAGCAGACCAGTCCGGGCTAGTGTTGTAACGCCCCTTGAAGGTGACACGCTGCGCCTTGCCACCGGCAATATTGAGCTGATAGATCTGCGGGCGACCGCTACGGTCAGAGAGAAAGGCGATACTCTCCCCATCCGGGGACCAGACCGGTTCTGTATCTGCCCCACGATTCCGGGTCACTCTGGTGATTTTTCTGGTTTTCAGCTCAAATAGATAGATTTCGGAATTCCCATCCCGAGAGAGAGAGAGAGCAAGCCGTTTTCCATCCGGGGACCAGGCAGGGGCACTGTTCTTCCCCTTGAAGCTGGCCACCAGTGACCGCTTCCCACTGTAGACCCCCTGCACCCAGACCTCCGAGCGGCCATTCTCAAACGACACATAGGCCAGCTGTCTCCCATCCGGGGACCAGCTTGGGGAGAGCAGCGGGGCAGATGAGGTGAGTAGCACCTGTACATTCTCCCCATCCACATCTGCCAGTTCGAGGGTATAGGTTCGTCTGCCGTTTTCAGCTCTCTCCAACGAGATATAGGTGATGTGGGTACTGAAAGCACCACGAACCCCTGTCAATTTCCTGTAGATCAGATCACTGACAGCGTGGGCAGTTCGACGAATACTCTTGCTGCTGTTATCAGCAATGGGAAAACGGTAGTGAGCCAGCAGCTTCTTGCGGTAGACATCAATTAGCTGCACTTCGAGTTGCTCTCTGTCGTCACTGCCGGCAACTATCCTGCCAACCACCAGGGTGGGGATTTCAAGCAGGCGCCAGTCGGTGAAGTTGACCTCATCCAGACTGGATGGCCGGGAGATCATCTGCTCCTCTGCCAGCGGGGCAAATTCACCGCTCAGCCTGAGGTCGCTGGAGACGATAGTGGAACCGGGAAACGGTGCCACCGCAATCGGCAGTGCCGACTCACTGCCCCGGGTGATTACAATCTCCAGTGCACAGACCGAGCTTGAGAGCAGGGCCAAGCAGCCAACCCAGAGGAGCAGTAAAATATTTTTCACGACATATTATTCCTGATGCACAAAGGTCATCTCCAGTTCACGAACCTGTGAGCGCAATTCTACAGAATTTGGGAGAGGAAATGGGGCAGCCTCATGGACAGCACGCTCGACAGAGAGGTCAAACGGCTGGCTGCCGCTACTGGAGACTATGGTAACCCTGCCAACTCCGCCATCAGGGAGCAGATCAACCATTACCTTGCATGATCGACCTGTTGGCGTACCTTTTGGCTTTCTCCAGACCCGCTCGATCTGTTGCCGGATGGTCATGCGGATCTGTGACAATTCCATGCTCTCCGCCCTCCCCTGCTGCTCTCTACTCAGTATCTGCTGCTCAAGCTCCATCTCCGCCTCTAGCAGTAGCTGCTGTTGCAGTCTCTTCTGTTGACGAATCCTCTCATTCTCCGAACGCCTCTTTTCAGCCGCTCTCTTTTCAGCTCTGCGCTTCTCGGCCTTTCTCTTCTCCTCCCGCTGTTTGGCCTTCTCCCGCTCTTTTTTCTGCTTCAGACTCTTCTGCTTATCTCTGCTCTTCTGCTCTGCAGCCTTGCGTTTTTTCTCCTCTTTTTTGGCCTGCTCTTTGGCCCTCCTCTGTTTCAGCTTCCTGGCCTTCTCCTGCTCTTTCTTATGCTTCAGCGCCTCTCGCTTCTCTCTCTTTTTTCTCTCGGCCTGCTCTTTTTTTCGCTGTTTTCTCTCCTCTTGCGCCCTCAGCACCTTACCGTCCACCGCATGGGCACGGATAACCGGAGCAGACTGTTTTGCCGGTCTCTCCTGAAAGGAGCTAACTCCGGCCAACAAGATAGCAAATAGGAGTAACAGGTGAAGCAGCAGTGAGATCCCAAGCGGAGGAACCCTGCGATTCAGCACCCTCCAGAATCGGAATGCCCTTCTCAGGTAGGGTTCAATCATCGACCCACGGGAGGATCGGTGATCAACCCGACACTGGGGACTCCGGACTGCTGTAACAGTGCCATTACCGAGACTACAGTGCCGTAATCCACCTGATGGTCTCCACGTACCAGCACCTCGGTCCCCGGTTTGCGATTCAGCAGCACCGAGACCCGCTTCTGCAGTATCTGTTGCTCAACAGGCTCCTCGGTATGGTCTCCAATATTGATGTAGAGGGAGCGGTCCCTGCGCACAGTTACAACTACCGGCTCCTGCTGGCTGTTCTCTACCAGCTCTGCATCTACTTTTGGCAGATCAACCTTGACCCCCTGGGTCAGCAGTGGTGCTGTCACCATAAAGATGATCAACAACACCAACATCACATCGATATAGGGGACCACATTGATTGAGGCGATGGGCTGTTTACGGACGCGTTGGCGACTCATTATGAGTTCGCCTCTCCAACAGATTCATCCTCACGATGTGATTGACGACGCAGGATACTGGAGAACTCCTCCAGAAAAATATCGTAACGGTTATTGAGGCGCTCGATCTCGGTGGAGAAGCGGTTATAGAAGATTACCCCGGGGATCGCCGCAAACAGGCCAACAGCTGTTGCCACCAGCGCCTCCGAGATACCTGGAGCCACCATCGCAAGGGTTGCGTTACTGGTGGCGCCGATGGCGCTGAAGGCATTCATGATCCCCCAGACTGTTCCAAAGAGACCGATATAGGGGCTGGTAGAGCCCACTGTTGCCAGGAAAGATAGGCGCACCTCCAGCTGATCCAGATCCCGGTTCAGCGCCACCCGCATGGCACGGCCTGAGCCATCAACCACATCCGATGGGGTCATGCCGGAGCGCTTGCGCAGGCGGACAAACTCCCGAAACCCGGCGACAAAGATCCCCGCCATCCCCTTCGGATTTATGTTCTCAAATTTGCGGAACAGCTCGGTAAGGTTACTGCCCTGCCAGAAGAGCTCCTCAAAGTGGTCTGCCGCCTCCACCGCCTGGCGGAAATCCTGCAGTTTGCGGAAGATAATATTCCAGGACCAGATTGATGCGGCGACAAGTAGCAGCAGGATCAATTGTACTACCAAGCTGGCATCAAGGATAAGTGCGGTGATGGAGAGTTCATGATTCATAACAAAAATTCCTGGCTTAACTGCCCAGCAGTTGAAAAAGAGATTCCGGCATCGCCACTGGACGGAAGGTCTCCGCATCCAGAGCAGCAATCTTTACAGCTCCCCCGCAGAGCAGAGCATCATCCCCCCTGCGTCGTATATCTTGTGATAGTGAAATGCTCGCCCTACCCAGCTTCTCCAGCACGGTTGTCACCTCCAGCTGGTCGTTGAAACGGGCTGGAGAGCTGTAGTCCAGCGCAACCGAACGTACCGCAAAGATTACCCCATCCTCCTCTACCATCCGGTCCTGTTCAAAACCCAGTGAGCGCAACCACTCTGTTCGAGCACGCTCCATATACTTCAGGTAGTTGGCGTAGTAGACCACTCCACCGGAGTCGGTGTCCTCATAGTAGATTCGTACTGGAAAACGGAAAGTGGTCATATTCATCTTGGGATTAGTCGTCTCGCAAGTGGCGGCTCTCTCCTCCATGCAGTGCGTTCAAGTGCATCCCTGTATCGCTCGGCTGTGACCATCCCTGGCCACAGACGACTGCCTGCAGAAGAGAGTCGCCGCTTGTGAGACAGCCATTATCAGAAGAGATCACCACTTCGCTCCTCTCGGCGCGGTGTCAGTCCAAAGTGGAGATAGCCATTTTTGGTAACTACCCGCCCTCTTGGGGTGCGCATCATGTACCCTTGCTGGATGAGATAGGGTTCCAGCACATCTTCGATGGTGCCCCGCTCCTCACCTATAGCAGCTGCGATACTGTCGATTCCAACTGGACCGCCATCAAACTTCTCGATCATCGCCAGCAGCAGTTTCCTGTCCATATTGTCGAACCCCTTCACATCCACATCCAGCAGATCCAGTGCACGCTCTGCAACTGTTTTAGTGATGGTACCGTCCGCCTTCACCTCGGAGTAATCACGCACCCTACGCAGTAGCCTATTGGCAATTCTTGGGGTGCCACGGGAGCGTTTCGCAATCTCTACGGCACCTCCCTTCTCTGTTGGAACAGACTGAATAGAGGCGGCCCGCATCACGATGGAGGTGAGATCTCTCTCATTGTAGAACTCCAGCCGCTGCACAATACCAAAACGGTCACGTAGTGGAGAGGTGAGCAGCCCTGCACGGGTGGTGGCCCCAACCAGGGTAAATGGGGGCAGATCAAGTTTGATGGAGCGGGCGGCAGGCCCCTCCCCGATCATGATATCGAGCTGAAAGTCCTCCATCGCCGGATAGAGCACCTCCTCTACTACCGGACTGAGCCTATGAATCTCGTCAACAAAGAGGACATCATGGGGCTCCAGATTTGTGAGTAGTGCAGCCAGATCGCCCGGCTTTTCCAGTACGGGGCCGGAGGTGTGGCGCATACCAACCCCCATCTCATTGGCTATGACATGGGCCAGGGTAGTCTTACCGAGTCCTGGAGGACCAAATATCAGGGTGTGGTCCAACGGCTCACCTCGCCCACGCGCTGCAGGGATAAAGATATCCATCTGCTCACGTACCACCGGCTGCCCCTCATACTCCTTGAGAAGCCTGGGACGAATCGCACGATCCAGCCGCTCCTCATTGGGGGTGGTGGCTGAGGATATGGTACGTATATGGTCGCTCATGGTTTTACACTCTGCCTAAGGGCTCGGCGAATGGTCTCCTCACTGCTTAGCCCATCCTCCTCTACCGCACTAACCAGTTTTGAGGCCTGTTGTGGCTTGTATCCCAGTGAGACCAGGGCATGAACCGCCTCGCTGTGTGGATCAGCCGCTGCTACAGGGTTGCCATTTGCCATCTGGCCAACCCTGGCACCAAAAGTATCCCACTCCGTCAGGCGATCTCGCATCTCGATAATCAGACGCTCTGCAGTCTTTTTTCCAACCCCGGGAAGTCGCACCAGGGCCGTGGTGTTCTCTTCATTGATGCAGCAGACAAAATCTTCTGCACTCATCCCGGAGAGTATTGCCAGTGCCAGCTTGGCCCCCACTCCACGGACCCGGATCAGTGCCCGGAACATCCGGCGCTCACTCTCGTTGGCAAACCCATAGAGTAGTTGTGCATCCTCACGCACCACCAAATGGGTATGGAGTGTCACCTCTGTACCGGTTTCGGGCAGTGCATAGAAGGTCGACATTGAGGCCTCTAGCTCATAGCCAACCCCATTTACATCCAGTAGCAATTCTGGCGGTTTACGCTCCAACAGTATCCCCCTCAGCCGTCCAATCACCGCGGTCGCCTCCCCTTCCAGCCTGTTACACAACCTCGTTCCTCGGTTGAAAGCCCCATTCGATCCATGCTGTGAGAACGGTTGCCGTGGCAGATCGCACAAGCCAGCGCATCGGCCTCATCTGCCTGTGGGTTACTCTGCAGATTGAGCAGTGCTCGCACCATCATCTGTACCTGCTGCTTGGCTGCATTGCCACGCCCAACCACCGCCTGTTTTATCTCTGCAGGCGTATACTCATACACCGTTAGATCACGATTTGCAGCTGTACAGATCGCGGCCCCCCGAGCCTGTCCCAACTTAAGTGCAGAGTCCGCATTACGGTGCATGAATACATTCTCAATCGCAAACTCATCTGGTTGGCAGCGATCCAGAACCTCGCTCACTGCCTCAAAGATGGCATGAAGCCTCTCCGGCAGGGTCTCCCCCCTGATTCTCAATGCGCCACTTTCAATATGGCGATACCCCCCCTTCTCAATCTCGATCACCCCATAACCGGTGGTACGAGAACCTGGGTCTATGCCGAGGATTATTGTCATGGATCTATTGGCTAAGCGCTACTGAGTGAGCGCAGCCATCACCTCTTCCGAGATATCCGCGTTACTGTAGACATTTTGGACGTCATCCAGATCCTCCAAACGATCCACCAGTTTAAGAAGTTTCTCTGCACTTTCCTGGTCAAGCTCAGTCATGGTTGAAGCACGCTGAGTAAGGTCTGCGGAGGCTGGTTCCAGACCACCATCAACCATAGCCTGTTTCACATCAAGATAGCTTCCCTCATCGGTAAGCACCTCAACTGAACCATCATCCTCTGTCACCACATCCTCAGCCCCAGCCTCCAGGGCGGCATCCATGATTGCATCCTCATCACTTCCTGGAGGATAGATCAGCACTCCGGTCTTGGTGAAGAGGTAGGAGACCGAGCCATCGGTCCCCAGATTACCGCCATGCTTGGTAAAGGCATGACGTACCTCGGATACCGTACGGTTACGATTATCAGTTAGACAATCAACCATCACCGCTACCCCATTTGGTCCATATCCCTCGTAACGAATCTCATCAAAGTTTTCACCATCGACATCACCACTACCACGCTTTACCGCACGCTCAATGGTATCCCGTGTCATATTGGCGCCCAGCGCCTTGTCCACTGCAGCACGCAGGCGTGGATTATCCGCCACATTGCCGCCACCCATTTTTGCTGCCACCGTAATCTCACGGATCAACTTGGTGAAAATTTTCCCACGCTTTGCATCCTGTGCGCCCTTGCGGTGCTGGATGTTGTGCCATTTACTGTGTCCTGCCATCTCTTTTCCTATGCCACGTAGTTATATATTTGCTAATTCTTGTATGAAAAAATCTGTAATTCAAACTGTCCCGCAAAAATTGGCCTTAAAAGGAAAAAAGCATCTGAGTGTCTGAGCGAAGCGAGTTTTCAGATGCGTCATTTTAAGATCCATTTTTATGGTAGCAGGCAGTTTATGGAAGATTTTCTCATATAAGAATTCCTTTTTATCAGGGAGATACCTTCAACATCCTCTCCAGCGCCAACCTTGCATATTCTGCTACACCCTCCTCAACCCTGATCTGATTAACCACATTGCCATCGAGCAAGTTCTCCAGCGTCCAGAGAAGATGCGGTGGATCAATCCTGAACATTGTAGAACACATACAGACTGTTGGGGACATGAAGTGGACAGATTTTCCCTCTCCCTTGAACTGCTCATGAAGACGGTTTACCAGATTCAGCTCCGTCCCCACCAACCAACGCGTGCCGGGCTCCGCCTCTGCAATTGTCTTGATGATATATTCAGTTGAACCGACGTAGTCTGACTTCTGGCAGACCTCATAGGAGGATTCTGGATGGGAGATAATTTTTGTCTCAGGATGCATCTCTTTGAAGCGGTCAATCTGTTCCGGCTTGAACATCTGGTGTACTGAACAGAACCCCTTCCAGAGAATAATTTTCGCATTGTGGATCTCATCCTCGGTCAGACCACCCATTGGCAGGTCATAATCCCATACCACCATCTGATCGAGCGGGATCCCCATGGTGGCTCCAGTATTTCTGCCGAGATGCTGGTCCGGAAAGAAGAGCACCTTCTCTCTTTGACTGAATGACCACTCCAGCACATGACGTGCGTTGGTAGAGGTACAGACAATTCCACCATGACGTCCGCAAAAACCCTTCAGATCAGCGGCAGAATTGATATAGGTGACCGGGGTTATGGTCTCGTCAGGATTTAATATGGTTGATAGCTCCTGCCACGCCTTTTCCACTTTTGGAAGATCAGCCATATCAGCCATGGAGCAGCCTGCGTTCATGTCGGGAATAACCGAAATCTGATCTGGACGGGAGAGGATATCGGCCACCTCTGCCATAAAGTGAACCCCACAGAAGACAATGTACTCTGCCTTTGAGTTGGCTGCCTGACGAGAGAGCTTCAGAGAGTCGCCAGAAAAATCGGCATGCCTGAACACCTCCTCCCGCTGGTAGTGGTGCCCCAGGATAACCAGACGCTCACCTAGTTCCTCTTTGGCCGCAAGGATGCGCTGTTGACACTCCTCATCATCCTGAATGGAGAATGGGTCTTCTATCTTACGAACTGCTGAGTTTGTAATCATCTATTTTTGTATTGTTATGGATCTCCGCCTGCGCGGAGATGACGGTAATTATATGGAGGTGATGGTTATCCCAAACCCTATTCCTCAGCCTTTTGCACCTTGCGCAGACGGATATTGAGCTCACGCAGTTGGCGGTCACTTACATGATCCGGTGCTCCCGTTAGCAAACAATTGGCTGACTGGGTCTTGGGGAATGCCATCACGTCACGAATAGAGTCCGCGCCCACCATCAGCATAACCAGACGATCTAGACCGAAGGCCATACCGCCATGCGGAGGGCAGCCATATTTCAGGGCATCAAGCAGGAAACCAAATTTATCCTGTGCCTCTTCATCATCAATTCCCAGCACTTTCAGTACACTCTCTTGTGTTTCCGGATCATGGATACGGATAGATCCACCACCAATCTCGCTACCGTTGAGAATCATGTCGTAGGCTCGTGAATAGACCTTGCCGGGCTCACCCTCCAGTAGCTCCAGATGTTCATCATTCGGGGCAGTGAAGGGGTGGTGGATGGAGTTCCAGCGATCAGATTTCTCATCCCACTCGAACATCGGGAAGTCTACCACCCAAAGTGGTTTCCACTCATCCGACATAAGGCCACGATCCTCACCCACCTTGACCCGCAGTGCTCCCAGCGCCTCATTGACCACCTTGGCCTTATCTGCACCAAAGAAGATGAGGTCACCACTGTTGGCACCAGTACGCTCCAGAATACCGGCAATGGTATCGTCCGGTAGGAATTTTACGATTGGGGACTGCAATCCGTCACGACCACCATCAACATCATTGACCTTAATATAGGCAAGACCACGGGCACCGTAGATACTGACAAATTTAGTGTAGCCATCGATATCCTTGCGACTCAGGTTGTTACCACCGGGCACGCGGAGTGCAGCAACACGGCCATGCGGATCATTGGCCGGGCCGGAGAAGACCTTGAACTCTACCTCACTCATAAGGTCAGCTACATCGACCAGCTCCAGCGAGACCCGCAGATCGGGGCGATCCGAGCCATAACGGTGCATCGCCTCGTCATAACTCATCTGCGGGAATTGATCTGGCAACTCTGTATCCAGTACATCCTTAAAGAGACCACGAATCATGTTCTCCATCAGCTCCATGATCTGCTCCTCACTGAGGAAGGCGGTCTCGATATCGAGCTGGGTAAATTCAGGCTGACGGTCAGCACGCAGATCCTCATCACGGAAACAACGGACCACCTGGTAGTAGCGATCCATTCCTGAGACCATCAACAGCTGCTTGAAGAGCTGAGGAGATTGCGGAAGCGCAAAGAACTCACCAGGGTGGGTACGACTTGGGACCAGATAATCACGCGCGCCCTCGGGGGTGGCACGGGTCAGCATTGGGGTCTCAATATCGAGAAAACCATTACTATCCAGGTAATTACGAATGTGACGAGTTGCCGCTGCTCTAAGCCTCATCCGCTGTTGCATCATCGGACGACGCAGATCAATATAACGGTAACGCAGGCGAATATCCTCTCCCATACCATCGTCATCAATCATGAATGGCGGGGTGTCAGCACGATTCAGCACCTCAATCTCGGACACCAGTACCTCTACCTTGCCGGTTGGCATATCCTTGTTGATGGTCCCCTCAGGACGCTCTCTGACCAACCCCTTGATACCCAACACATACTCAGAACGCACATGCTCTGCAATCTCAAATGGTTCAGCACGGTCTGGATCAAATACAATTTGTGCCAACCCCTCACGATCACGCAGATCGATAAAAATGACACCACCATGGTCCCGACGGCGATTAACCCATCCAGCCAACTGAATCTCCTGACCAATCAGGGACTCATTTAATTCTCCACAATAGTGGCTTCGCATATTTTTTTCCTTGTTACTCTATTTCAACAATTCTCGATGCAACCAGAATCGATACTACTAAAAAACCTGACAAGTTCGTCTGTTTCTGTTCTGAGACCATCAGTAGCCAGGAATGGCTACCGCTGGGTGTACATGGATGTATTTACAGCATGTCTCAGAATAGAGATAGACAGACCTGCTATACTAAGTGCCCCTAATCAATCACCACAACAACAGCTACCGCCCCCACAGGATGATCCTGATGCCGGTTCACTCTTCCCAGAGTCAGTCATGTTTTTCTTCTCTCCGGTCTTGAAGTCACTCTCATACCAACCTCCTCCAGAGAGACGGAAACCAGCTGCAGAGATCTGTTTTTTTAGGGCAGATTTTCCACAAGCTGGGCACTCCGTCAGTGGTGCATCACTCATCTTCTGGAGTTTCTCCATATGGTGACCGCAACCGCCACAAACATACTCATAAATTGGCATTTATCTAATCCTTCAAACGCAATTGGACTATTATACCAATCTCTCAATAAACAGGGCACAAAACTAAATAATGCACAGCTCCTTTACCCGCATGCCCTCCTCCTCCCGGCAAGACTGGAGAACAATTAGGTCTCTACTCCCCTATCTGTGGGAATACCGTTATCGGGCTGGGCTTGCTATCGGCTCACTAATTCTGGCTAAACTGGCAAATGTTGCTGTCCCACTACTACTCAAGGAGATTGTAGACACCTTTGACCAGAGTCGTGAAGTCGTTCTGATACTGCCACTTGCCCTCTTGATCGGGTATGGGTTAATGCGTGCAGGCAGCGCTTTCTTCAATGAGTTACGGGATGCAATTTTTGCCAAGGTGCGGCACGGTATTGTGAGAGAGATCTCCATTAGCTTTATGGCTCACCTCCATAACCTCTCACTGCGCTTCCATTTGGATCGCAAGACCGGTGGCATTACCCGAGAAATGGAACGTGGTACCCGCTCCATCAGCTCACTCTTCAACATGCTGCTCTTCAATATCATCCCTACTCTGGTGGAGGTTGGGCTGATTGCGATCATCCTGCTTGCAAACTACAACCCCTGGTTTGCCATCATTACCTTCGCCACAGTTGCCATCTATATCACTGTCACCTTTGCAATTACCAACTGGCGGATGAAATTTCGGGTTGCGATGAACAAGCGAGACTCCGAAGCCAGTATCCAGGCGGTCGACAGCCTGATCAACTATGAGACGGTAAAATACTTTGGAAATGAGAGGTATGAGCTAGATCAGTACGACAGACAGATGCGCAGCTGGGAAGTGGCGGCAGTAAAGAGCCAGACTTCAATGTCAGCACTTAACTTTATACAGGCCTTCATTATCGCCATCGGTGTCACCATAATCATGGTAATGGCTGGACAGGGGGTTGTGGATGGTGAAATGACAATTGGTGATCTGGTACTGGTCAACACCTTTCTACTCCAGCTCTTTATCCCACTTGGTTTTCTGGGAATGGTATATAGCCAAATAAAACACGCCCTCTCCGATATCGACATGATGTTTCAGCTACTGGAGAAGAAGCCGGAGATTGAGGATCACCCAGGTGCCACAACCCTGAACCCCGGTGATGGTGAAATTGAGTTTAACAATGTCAGCTTTAGCTATAACCCTGATCGCCCTATCCTCCACAACATCAGCTTCCGTCTGCCTGCAGGAAAGAAGGTAGCAGTGGTGGGGCAGAGTGGTTCCGGAAAATCAACTCTGGCACGCCTACTGTTTCGCTTCTACGATGTTGATAGCGGCCAAATCACCATTAATGGGACTGATATCAGAGACGTTACCCAACGCAGTTTACGATCAGCGGTAGGTATCGTCCCCCAGGATACGGTCCTCTTCAACCATACGATCCACTACAACATTGAGTATGCAAAACCAGAGGCATCCCAGGCTGATATTGAGCATGCAGCCAGAATGGCCAATATCCATGACTTTATTGTCTCACTGCCACAAGGGTATGAATCCACTGTTGGGGAGCGTGGCCTAAAACTCTCAGGTGGTGAAAAACAGCGCATTGCCATCACTCGCGCCATCCTCAAGAACCCACCAATTATGGTCTTTGATGAGGCCACATCCTCTCTTGATTCAGCTGCGGAAAGGATAATCAACAGCTCACTTAGAGAGATCAGCACCCACCACACAACCCTGGTAATTGCCCACCGCCTCTCCACCATTGCCGATGCTGATGAAATTCTAGTGATGGATACAGGACGCATTATTGAACATGGCACCCATAATGAGCTGATTGATATGGATGGGAATTATGCCAACATGTGGCGCCTACAGCAGGAGCAAAGGGAGAGATAAAGAACCTGAAAAATACGTAATAATACGTAATTCAATCTTGATATTAATCTGCCATACTCTATTCTCACAACATGGACTAAGGAAGAGCAAGGAGAGAGCGTGAGCACGAGCACGAAAGCAAACCACAACGAGTCACCTCGTTGGTATCTTCTCGCCAGCAAACCAAAAGATGAGGAGCGGGCCCGGCTCAACTTGGAACAGCAGGGCTATACAATCTATCTACCGATGGTAAAACGGGAACGTCGCTGTCGCGGCAAGACTACCGTCAATACCGAGCCCCTATTTCCCCGTTACCTCTTTATTAAATTAGATCGTGAAAATGACAATTGGGCACCCATCCGCTCTACCTACGGGGTCTCCGGACTAGTTGGATTTGGTTCGACTCGCACCAACTACATACCCATACCTAGACAGGTTGTTGACTCACTAAAAAGTCATGAGGATGAGTTTGGCATCCATCAGCTAGAGCGTGCCGAGTGGTTCTGTGAGGGTAATTGCGTACGCATCACAAGCGGGCCATTTGCCGAGATTGAGGGGGTATTCATGATGGATGATGGTCTCCATCGCTCAATGGTTCTGATCGAGATGCTCGGCAAACAGCAGCATATTGCTGTTGAGAATAGTCAACTAGCACCCTGCTGCCACTGATACAAGCTATCAATTGTTGCATAAGTAGTGGCAGCTCCTGCGCCTACAGCGCGCTCGAGTACATCCTTGTATCGCTCGACTACGGCCTTCCATGGCCGCAGACGGCTGTAGCTCAGGACTTCCAAAACTTATGCAACGCTTTATACGAAGTACAAGGTACACGTGATGCTGCGCTATACTGCATGGCGTGTCTATCTCACCTAAATCAATTCTGATCACCGGCTGCTCCAGTGGTATTGGTCTGCGCTGTGCTGAAATCTTAAAGGAACGTGGGTGGCGGGTATTTGCAACTGCCCGCAATGTCGAGGATGTCACCACCCTGAAAGAGCATGGATTCGAATCGGTTCAGCTCGATCTGGACAGATCAGAGAGCATCCACTCAGCCCTTGATTTTGTGTTGCAACAGAGCGGTGGCACTCTGGATGGGCTTTTCAATAATGGCGCCTATGGACAACCAGGTGCGGTTGAGGATCTAAGCAGAGAGACCATGCGCAGACAGTTTGAGACCAACCTCTTTGGTACCACCGAACTGACCAATGCCGTAATCCCAATTATGCGCAGGCAGGGGCATGGGCGCATCATCTTCAACAGCTCCGTACTGGGGTTTGTGGTGATGCCCTACCGTGGCGCCTACAATGCCAGTAAATTCGCCCTGGAGGGGCTTGCTGACACAATGCGTCTGGAGCTTGATAGAAGTGGGATTCATGTCTCACTTATTCAGCCGGGACCAATTGAGTCCAGCTTTCGAAAGAATGCCTACCTGGCCTTTAAAAACAGCATCAACCCAGCCAACAGCCACCACAAGGCCAATTACGAGGCGATGGAGAAACGTCTAAAAAAACCTGGTCCTGCTGCGCCGTTTACCCTGCCTGCAGATGCAGTTGCAGATAAACTGATCCATGCACTGGAGAGTCACCGACCCAGGACACGCTACCCGGTAACCTTTCCCACCCATCTGTTCGCAATCCTCAGACGTCTCCTGCCTGACCGCTGGCTAGACAAACTACTGATCAAGGCATCTGGTGACGGCAAGCGATGATTGATTTTATTAATCCGCTCATTTAACATGATAATAAATCTATTCCGTACATAATTATCTCCAGGGGAGGAGAGAATCAGATGAGCAAAGAGACGCTGCCAGTTGCCAAAGCTGCAAAGGAGCTTGGTATAAGCCGTGGAGAGATCCAGCAAAAGATCCGGTCTGGGGAGCTAGAGACCTTTGAGGGGCGGGTGACCATGACCCAGCTGCAATCAGTCTTCCCCGCAGCAGAGAAGATGAAGACATCCTCAATTCTTGAGAAGATAAATTTTATCAAGGACAACGCATACCTAAACCGGGTTCAGACCGCACATATCCCTGATCAATATACCCTTATGGGACAGGTCCAACGGCTGCGGATGGAACTACGGATGGCGCGAGAGGAGAAGATGGCCCACCTTAGGCTTATCCACGCCCTAGGCAGCAACCTTGAGGCAATGCAAAAGGATTGTGACGATAAGCAGAAGACCCTGGTTAAGAGCCTTCTGAATATGATTGCTCGAGGTTCAGAACAGCAGAAGTAACTATCTGTATATCCATTACTCACCCCATGCCAGAGATATCTTTATCTCCTCGAAGACTGCTTCCCTCCATGCTTTTTGACTATTTCTCAGCGCCTGTCAAAACTCGCTGCGCTCAGACCTCTATCTGAAAAATAGTTAAAAAATTATGGCGCAGTCAACTTGTCGATAAAGATATCTCTGGCACGGGGCAAGCAGTTACGATACTAGCTGAAAATCAGCTCTTCCCCGCTGAGATCCACCTTTACCACATCTCCTTGCAGATACTCCCCAGCCAAGATCTTCTGTGCCAGCGGGTTCTCAATTTGGTTCTGGATTGCCCGTTTGAGTGGACGCGCCCCGTAGACAGGATCAAATCCTGCATCGCCCAGACGGTCCAGAGCAGCCTCACTGATCTCCAATCCGATCTCGCGATCGGCGAGACGCTGGTGAAGGTACTCCACCTGAATTTTAGCGATGGCTCGAATCTCATCCTTACCAAGAGGATGAAAGACCACTGACTCATCAACCCGATTAATGAACTCGGGACGGAAGTGAGAGCCGACAATCTCCATAACAGCCTCTTTCATCACATCATAATTTTCCGAGCCAGAGAGTTGCTGAATCTGCTGTGACCCCAGATTAGAGGTCATCACAATAACGGTATTACGAAAATCAACCGTACGCCCCTGGCCATCAGTAAGGCGTCCATCATCCAGCACCTGGAGCAGCACATTGAATACATCAGGGTGCGCCTTCTCCACCTCATCCATCAAAATAACAGAATATGGTTTTCTCCGTACCGCCTCAGTCAGGTATCCACCCTCCTCATAACCTACATATCCAGGGGGGGCGCCAATCAGACGTGCTACCGAGTGCTTTTCCATAAACTCCGACATATCAATGCGCACCATTGCCTCCTCGGTATCGAAGAGGAATTGTGCCAGAGCCTTGGTAAGCTCGGTCTTACCGACCCCAGTTGGACCAAGAAAGAGGAAAGATCCGTTGGGGCGGTTAGGATCAGAGAGCCCTGCTCGGGAGCGACGAATCGCGTTTGAGACCGCCTCTACCGCCTCATTCTGGCCAATTACCCGCTGCTTAATCACATCCTCCATCCGCAACAGTTTGTCCCTCTCCCCCTCCAACATCTTGGAGACAGGAATCCCTGTCCACTTGGAAACCACCTCGGCAACCTCCTCATCGGTCACCTTGTTGCGAAGCAGTTGATTCTCTTTCTGCTCTACTTCTGCCTCCGCAGCTGCAGCCAATTGCTGCTCCAGCTCAGGAATCTTTCCATACTGCAACTCCGACATCCGCGCCAGATCACCGGCACGATGCGCTGTCTCTAGCTCGATTCTGGACTGTTCAAGTTCCTCCTTAATATGAGTTGTGCCCTGTACCGCAGACTTCTCCGCCTTCCATATCTCCTCTAGATCGGAGTATTCACGCTCCAAACGATCCAACTCCTCCTGTAGATCATCCAGTCGCTTTTTCGATGCCTCGTCACTCTCTTTTTTCAGCGCCTCACGTTCAATCTTGAGCTGAATCACCCGACGGTCAAGCTTGTCCATCTCCTCCGGCATGGAGTCGATCTCCATACGGATCTTGGATCCAGCCTCATCCATCAAATCAATCGCCTTATCCGGTAGCTGGCGGTCGGTAATATAGCGGTGTGACAAAGTTGCAGCTGCAACAATTGCAGGATCTGTAATATCGATACCGTGATGAACCTCATAACGCTCCTTAAGACCACGCAAGATCGCGATGGTATCCTCTACAGAGGGCTCATCCACCAAAACCTTCTGGAATCTTCTCTCAAGAGCTGCATCCTTCTCCACGTACTTACGATACTCATCAATCGTAGTTGCTCCCACACAGTGAAGCTCACCTCGCGCCAGCGCAGGCTTAAGCATATTTCCAGCATCCATTGAACCTTCAGCCTTACCCGCCCCTACCATGGTGTGAATCTCATCAATAAAGAGAATCACCTGACCCTCCTGCTTGCTGAGATCATTGAGTACCCCCTTGAGGCGCTCCTCAAATTCACCACGGAATTTTGCCCCTGCAATCAGTGCGCCCATATCGAGCGAGAGTAGCCGCTTTCCCTTTATTCCCTCAGGGACCTCACCATTTACAATGCGCTGTGCCAGCCCCTCAACAATTGCAGTCTTTCCAACCCCGGGCTCACCAATCAGCACGGGGTTATTTTTGGTGCGACGCTGCAGGACCTGGATGGCTCTGCGGATCTCATCATCACGACCAATTACCGGATCAAGCTTTCCCTGTTCGGCTCTTTCAGTTAAATCAATCGTATATTTTTCAAGTGCTTGCCTTTGCTCCTCAGCGTTTGGATCATCCACACTCTCGCCCCCACGCAGTTGCTCCACCGCCTGCTCCAGGGAGCCCTTGGCAGCCCCAGCTTTTCTCAACAACTCCCCCAAACCCCCTTTGTCATCCACAGCAGCCAATACAAAAAGCTCTGAGGAGATATACTGATCACCCCGTTTTTGAGCGAGTTTATCTGTTAAATTCAACAGCTTACCAGTGTCATTGGATAACTGGACATCACCTCCCACACTTTCTACTGAGGCGAGACGATCCATCGCCTCCCCCAGCTGGGAACGTAGTGGATTGACCTGAACTCCAGCCAGAGTCAAAAGATGACGAACTGTTCCACCCTCCTGATCCAGCAGTGCTAGCATCAGGTGAATCGGCTCAATAAACTGATGATCCCTACCTACAGCCAGTGACTGTGCATCTGATAGTGCAGCCTGAAATTTTGTTGTTAGCTTATCCATTCTCATGAGTATGTTGCTCCAATAATTTTTGATCTCCCCTTTTAATGGGGGCATTTTTTCACTTTTCAATATCTATCAATCCTTGCGAAAGTAATGGCGCGCTCGCCCATGTGGCACGCTCAAGCACATCCCTGTGTTGCTCGTCTGTGGCCTTCCTGGCCACAGACGGCCACTCGTGCGAGCGCGCCATTACTTTCGCAAGGATTGATGCTTAATCAACCCCGTTGAAACGGTATAATCTCACGATGAATTTAATCCCCACCATCGGCTTTGTCAGCCTAGGCTGTCCCAAGGCAACCGTTGACTCCGAACGAATCCTTAGCCAGATTCGTGCCGATGGGTACAGGCTTGCAAACAGCTACAGTGAATCAGACCTTGTAGTGGTCAATACCTGTGGGTTTATTGATGCCGCCATTGAGGAGTCACTGGATACCATTGGTGAGGCGATGGAGCAGAATGGCCAAGTTATTGTGACCGGCTGCCTGGGTGGCGATCGAGAGAAGATTCTCTCAAACTACCCAAACGTGCTGGCAGTGACCGGACCAAATTCAACTAAAGAGGTTATGGAATCTATCCACGCCACAGTGTCACCACCCCAAGACCCGCTGACCAAACTACTACCAGATCGGGAGGTGCGGTTGACCCCAGACCACTACGCCTACCTCAAGATCTCCGAGGGGTGTAATCAGCACTGCAGCTTTTGCATTATTCCATCTCTACGTGGAAAGCTGGTGAGCCGGCCGATTGGTGAGGTTTTGGGTGAGGCCGAGCGGCTAGTGGAGAGCGGCGTAAAGGAGTTGCTTGTAGTATCTCAGGACAGTGCAGCCTACGGTGCCGACCTGCGCTACCGTAGTGAGATCACCAGCAACGGAGTTCTATCTACACGTATTACAACCCTAGCAGAAGAGCTTAGCAAGCTGGGGGTATGGATCCGTCTCCACTATCTCTATCCATACCCTGTCATTGACCAACTGATACCAATGATGGCAGAGGGGAAGATCCTCCCCTACCTTGATGTGCCGCTACAGCACGCCTCCCCCGCCATTCTGAAGACAATGAAACGTCCGGCAGATAGTGAGAATGCACTGCGACGAATAGAGAAGTGGCGTGAGATCTGCCCGGATATCACCATTCGCAGCACCTTTATTGTCGGCTTTCCGGGGGAGAGTGAGGCTGAATTCGGGGAGCTGCTCGATTTTCTGGAGGATGCAGAACTGGATCGTGCCGGGGCCTTTACCTACTCACCAGTTGAGGGGGCTGCCGCCAACCAGCTACCAAACCAGATTGATCCAGATATTCAGCAGGAGCGGTTAGAGCAGTTTATGCGTGTACAGAGTGAGATCAGTGCCCGCAAGCTACAGAACAGAATAGGCGAAACGGAGACAATTATCATCGATAGTGCAACGAGTGAAGGAGCTGTTGGACGTAGCCGAGGGGATGCGCCGGAGATTGATGGAGAAATTCATCTGCCTGATGCCACTAATCTGAGTTGTGGTGACATGGTGAATGTCAGGATTGTGGCTGCCGATGAGCATGATCTTGAAGGAGAGTTGATATGAGGGTGCAGTTAGAACAGTATCAAGATTTTTTGGGGCAACAACAGTGCTGCTAGCAATCCTTGGAGTTTTACTGCTGGCCGTCATAACCCTCCCCCAAATGTGGGTCAAACGGGTGATGAGACAGTACAGCACCCCGGATGATCGATATGAGATTAGTGGTAGCGAGCTGGCACGTATTATTCTCAACCGCTATGGACTTAACCATGTAGGGGTTGAGATAACCAAAGAGGGGGATCACTACGACCCGGAGGATAGAACTGTTCGACTGAGCGAGGCCTATTTCTCCGGACGTTCTCTTGCAGCCATAACAATTGCCGCCCATGAGGTTGGTCATGCGATCCAGCACGACACCGATTACAGACCAATGGCACTGCGCTCGAGACTGGTAGGCAAGACCCGTGGTGCCGAGAAGCTGGGGGCAATGGTTTTGATGGTCTCACCACTGTTTGCTGTCATCTCCAGAAGACCTCTTCCCGCATTGATCCTCTTTCTAGCCGGATTGGCCAGTATGGGGATGCCTGCGCTAGTCCACCTCGCCACCCTGCCGGTTGAATTTGATGCCAGCTTCAATCGGGCACTACCACTACTAAAGGCAGGGGACCATCTACATGATGGCGATGAACATGCTGCCAAAAAATTGCTGAAGGCGGCAGCTCTTACCTATGTTGCGGGGTCACTTAGTAGTCTGCTCAATTTCTGGAAGTGGCTACGGGTTCTCCGTCGATAGATAGATATCGTAGCGCGTGCTCTTTCCTGTGATCTGAAAGTCTGGCTCTGGGTGACCAAGAGGTGGGGCCTTGCGGGGGCGCTTCACTACCACCCGTCCCCTGGCTGCCTCTCTGGCTGCATCCAGTAGCTCTTCTGTATCTTGATCCTCTCCAACCACCTCTCGGAAGAGCATCATCTCCTTTCCCGGTAGTGCACTTTTTTTCGAATGAGGGTACATCGGATCGAGATAACAGACATCCGGTCGCCCCCCCTCAGTAAGAGATTGCAGGTAGTTGACCCCCTCCTGTTCAAGCAGTGAGGCCCTCTCTATAACCTCCATGATCTCCGGAACAGCCACTACTCGTTCCAGACCGTCCCGCAGTAGTGCAGCTACTATTGGGGAGCGCTCCACCATGGTGACCTCACACCCCATTGATGCCAACACGAAACCATCTCTTCCAAGTCCTGCCGTCAGATCCAGTATCGATGGGGTTTTGCCATTTTTGAGACCAACCGCCTTTGCAATCAATTGCCCCCTACCGCCACCATAGCGAAAACGATGGCCCACCTTGCCTGAGACAAAATCAGCATAGACCCCGCCAATTTTGGAGTTGGTTTTCTGGAGCTCAAGGCGAGCTTCCGTGTAGGTGAGGAGAAAATCGAAACCTGCACTACTCTCTGACAGAGGGAGTTTGAGCCTCTCTGCCAGCTGCTCAGCTTTGGGTTGATCCCGTAAATTCTGAGAAACAACTGCAATAGCAACACTCATATTGCTTCTATTGCTGGATCTCCGCTTACGCAGAGATGACGATAAACACTACTCTGGTTTCTTGATCTCATCGTGGGTACTAAACTGGTAGTCCTTGAAAAGGTGCTCCGCAGTTGGCTCCTGGTAGCTGCCATCCTCATTCTGGTTGGCAGTATCTTTCAGGCGATAGGTGTAGTGGCCACAGGTCCAGACCTTGTACTTGCGCATATGGGTGCAGAGACAGATCTTCTCCTCAACCGAAATCTTCCTCTCATCCGGATGTGCCGCTACCGCCTCATTATAGGCATCGATGTAGCTACAGTGCCCATTGCCATCAAGCACATAACCGTAGGACTCACAGTTGGGGCGAATGCCGGAACCAATTGCCGGGGTATTTTTCAGCATCCGCATTGGATAACCGGTTGGAGAGAGGGTGTTTACCTCGATATCCTCCTCATTGGCCCCAAAATATGCCTGTTTTGCATCTGCCGGCAGCCCACACTCCTGGGCGATGGTGAAGCGGGTAGAGACTTGTATAGCCGATGCACCCTGATCAAGCAGCTTGGCACCATCTGTACCGGTAAATATTCCACCAGCTGGAATCACCGGAATAGTCAGATCTGACTCTCTAAGGTAGGCAAGCACCTCCTGGGTGATGGTAGCCAGATCAAACTTAGCCCAATCCATCCCAAAACCTAGATGGCCACCCGCCAGTGGACCCTCAACCACGATAAAATCGGGCAGTCTATCCAGGCGCGCCGCCCGCTTCAGAAAGAGCTTAAGGGCACGTACTGAGGAGACGATAATCCCGATATGGGCATCCCGAAAACGGGGATTTTCCTTGATAAGCTCAAGCGACCCAAGATGGAGTCCTGCACTGAGGGTGATGCCGTCAATCCCCGCATCGAGTGCAGCGTTGAGGCGAACCCGCAGGGTCTCCTTGGGGTTATTCATGGTGAGTTTTTCCATACAGTTGATAAAAACTCCACCATCCCCTCGCTTGGCCGACATCGCCTCATCAACATGACGGGTCTGTGCCTCACGCAGCTCACCCAGGTCAAACTGGGCAATTGACTTGTCGGGATTGCCGACGTTGAACTTGTACTGTTTCAGTCGGTCACCAACGTATCTGGTCTTGAAATCCTTGTCGATAACTGTGGGAATCATCGCATCCGAAAGGTGGCCAATACCACCCTGCTCCGCAAATACCAGCGCCAGATCACGGGTTGAGATATCAACCCCCATTCCACCCAACATCAGTGGGACAAACTCCTTGTTACCCAGAATCAGGCGGTGATCATCAATGCGTTTGGAGAGGATTGAATCGGTCATGCAAGCACTCTATATATGGTTATTCCGGTTATCGGCAATATAATGTTTTTATCATACAACATTCTAATGTTTAGTAACGCACTACTTCCCATCACCACCAAAAATAGAATCCCAAACTATAATGATGGCACCAATGAAGATAGCGCTATCCGCAATATTGAATGCAGGCCAGTGCCAACCCATGGCGTGCAGATCCAGAAAATCGATCACATAGCCATACTGAACCCGATCAATCAGATTACCAATTGCCCCGCCAATAATCAGTGCAATTGCAATCGCCAACCACCGCTCATCCTCACTTAGTGAACGTAGCCAACGCAATAGAAATACCGTAATTACTATAGTCACCACCACAAAGAACCAGCGCTGCCAGCCACCTGCATCAGCCAGAAAACTGAATGCGGCTCCCTCATTCTGCATCAGTGTCAGATTCATGAATGGGATGATCTCTACCTGCCGATAGAGCTCAAGATAGTACTCAGCCAGGATCTTGGTACCCTGATCCAGAAAAAGGACCAGCGCCGAGAGGCGTAGCCACTTCAGTCCATATTTATTAGATTCTCGATCTATACCCATAACCATCAAAAAACCTTTAGTTACGTCATCCTCGCGAAGGCGGGGATCCATAGTAGCTGAGTTATATTTTCTGGATCCCCGCCTTCGCAGGAATGACTAAAATTTTAGAAATAACAACAGGAAAACAGGCCGTATCCATATTAGGCATAAAGGCGCTGCTCACCAGCGCCGGTTACATTATCCACGCAGCGCCCACAGAGCTCTGGATGGTCGCTGTTGCTGCCCACATCCTCTCGATGATGCCAGCAACGGACACACTTCTCATGCTCAGAGGCGGTTACCTGTAGCTGCAGACCATCAATCTCGGTTGCCCGACCTCGTGCCTCGGTTACCCGACCTCGTGCCTCGGTTGCTGCAGCACCCTCGGGAGATTCTGCCAGTGGATGAATTCGAGCATACGAGGTGATAAGTACAAAACGGAGCTCATCCTCAAGCTTTCCAAGCAGTGAGATAAGTGAACCGTCACAGTAGAGATCAACCTCTGCATCCAACCCAGAGCCAATACCACCATCCTTGCGCAACAGCTCCAGAGATCTTGCCACCTCTGTACGAACAGCCATAATCTGCTCCCAATCAGCAGCACTCAGGGCTGTGTCAGAGGAGTCATCACCAACTCTGAACAGTCCCTGGTAGAACTCCTCCAAGAAAACGCTCTCACTACGCTCACCCGGCAGGAAGCTCCAGACCTCATCAGCAGTGAAACTGGTGATTGGTGCAAGCCAACGGACCATCGCCTCGACAATATGGTACATCGCTGTCTGAGTTGAGCGTCTGGCCTGGCTTTCGGCCTGCGTGGTGTACTGACGATCCTTGATGATGTCGAGATAGAACCCACCCATCTCAACCGAGCAGAAATTGTGAATCTTCTGGAAGACCTGATGGAAGTTGTACTCCTCATAGGCCTCAATAATCTCTTCCTGCAGGCGGGCCGCGTGGTCAACTACCCAGCGATCCAGTGACAACATCTCCTCTGATTGCAGGAGATCGGCCGAGGGATCAAACCCATTCAGGTTGGACAACAGAAAACGGGTAGTATTACGGATACGTCGATATGCATCTGCCATCCGGCGCAGAATCTCGTCAGAGACCGTCATCTCCCCACGGTAATCGGTGGATGAGACCCATAGTCGGATGATGTCAGCACCCAGCTCATTGATTACCTTCTGTGGGGCAATCACATTACCGAGCGACTTGGACATCTTCTTACCATCCTTGTCGACAGTAAAGCCGTGGGTGAGGACCTCTCTGTATGGCGGCTCTCCATGCATTGCCACGGATGTCAGCAATGATGACTGAAACCAGCCACGGTGCTGATCCGACCCCTCAAGATAGAGGTCTGCCGGACGTGAGAGGTTGTCTCTGCGATCCAGCACCGCATGGTGGGTAACTCCAGAGTCAAACCAGACATCCAGGGTATCCATGACCTTCTGGTACCTCTCCGCATCATCACCAAGAAGTTCAGCCGGATCAAGACCAAACCAGCCATCAATGCCAGACTTCTCAACCAGCTGTGCCACCTCTTCGATTAGACGTACAGTCTCTGGATGTGGGTCACCTGTCTCCTTGTTGATAAAGAGGGCAATTGGGACACCCCAGGTACGTTGACGTGAGATACACCAATCTGGGCGATTCTCAACCATCCCCTCAATACGCGCTTGGCCCCAGTCCGGCATCCAGCGCACACCCTTAATAGCCTCCATTGCACTACTACGCAGGCCAGCTTGATCCATACTGATAAACCATTGCGGGGTTGCACGGAAGATAATCGGGGTCTTGTGGCGCCAGCAGTGGGGATAGCTGTGACGAATCTTCTCCATACAGAGAAGTGCCCCACGCTCCTCAAGCACCTCCAACACATGGTCATTAGCCTTGAATACATGCTCCCCTGCAAAGATCTCTGTACTGTCGAGGAAGCAGCCATTGCCACCAACCGGGTTATGAACCGGCAGGCTATATTTCATCCCAACCACGTAATCTTCCTGACCATGGCCAGGGGCAGTATGGACTGCTCCGGTACCTGCATCCAAGGTGACGTGGTCACCAACAATTACCGGCACCTGGCGGTCATAAAATGGGTGGTTAAGCTCTACCCCCTCCAGGTCAGCACCATGACAACGTCCAAGAATGGTGTAGTCGCTGATTTCTGCACGCTCCAACACAGCGGCATGAAGTGCCTCCGCCAACAATAGGCGACTATCCCCGGTCTGAATCAACAGATATTCAAAATCCGGATGGAGTGAGACCGCCTGGTTGGCTGGCAGGGTCCATGGAGTTGTGGTCCAGATAACTACCGAGATTGCACCGCTACCATTCGACTCCAGATTGCAGCGCCCAAGAAAACCGGCCTCATCCACCACATTGAAACGGACATCAATAGCTGGAGATGTCTTATCCTCGTGCTCCACCTCAGCCTCCGCCAAGGCAGAACCGCAATCGGTGCACCAGTGGACCGGTTTTTCTCCCTTATGAAGATGACCCTTCTCAACAATCCCGCCAAGGGCACGAATAATATCCGCCTCAAACTGGAAGTCCATAGTCAGATACGGGTTCTCCCAGTCACCCAATACTCCGAGACGCTGGAAATCCTTTTTCTGCCCCTCTACCTGACGGGCCGCATACTCCCGGGCTTTCTGCCGAAAAGCCTCGGCATCCAGCTTGCGTCCAGGTTTACCCCACTTTTTCTCCACATTGAGTTCAATGGGAAGACCATGGCAATCCCACCCAGGGATATACGGGGTATCAAACCCCATCTGGGCACGGGACTTGAGGATCATATCCTTCAGAATCTTGTTTACCGCATGGCCAATGTGGATATCACCATTCGCATATGGAGGGCCGTCATGGAGGATAAATTGTGGCTTTCCACTATTCTGCTCACGCATCTTGCCGTACAGATCGATCTTCTCCCAATTCTTCAGATAATTGGGTTCACGATTGGCCAGATTAGCCTTCATCGGAAATCCGGTTTTTGGAAGATTGAGGGTCTCTTTGTAATTGTTTGCCACTTTGTTATCCGTAACTATTTTCTAAAAACAATACTGAATGGGTGATTCTGGTTTTGTATTGTTCATCGACTGAATTCAGTTGCCCCGGAGATTTTCCCATTAATCCAGACTAAAGTGTCCTAGTGTCTGAGCAGAGCGAGTTTTAGGACACGCTGGTTTAATGGGAAAATCTCCGGATAGAGGCAACTGCTGAAGAAGATGTACAATCCAAAACCCTATTAAAAATTGTGTTAATTCTACAGTGAATAGCGCTCTTTGAAATAGTTTCTTGCCTGGTCCGCATCTCTCAGAATCTGCTCCTTCAACAGATCAAAGGAGTCAAACTTCTGCTCGTCCCTAATCTTTGTCAGAAAATCTACCGACACATGACGGCCGTAGATATCCTCCGCGAAATCTAACAGATGGACCTCCAGAATGGTTCTTGTTCCATTGACCGTTGGCCTGGTTCCTACGTTTGCTACCCCAGCAACCGGCTCCCCCTCAATCCCAAACATCTCCACTGCAAAGACCCCGTCAATGGGAGATATCTTGCGATGAAGGTGAATATTTGCGGTGGGAAAACCGATCAGGCGACCACGTTTGTGGCCATGCGCCACTCTGCCACACATCCGGTAGGGGCGCCCCAACAGCTTCTCAGCCTCATTGAGATCGCCATCACATAGCGCCTTACGCACCCGTGTACTACTGACCCGCTCCCCATCGATCTGGAAGGTGTGCATATTGACCACCTGGAAACCGTGATCACGGCCTGCGGCCTGCAACATTGAAAAATTTCCCCTACGCGCCTTGCCAAAACAGAAGTCATCCCCGACCACCAGATATCGAATCCCCAACCCATCGACCAGTATCCTCTGGATAAACTCCTCCGGCTCCATCTCCGCCAGCGCTCTGGTGAAGTGGATGGTGAAGATGCGATCCACCGCCAACCGTCGCAGAGCTTTCATCTTCTCGCGGAAGCGGGTCAGACGCCCCGGGCATCGGTCCGGGGCAAAAAACTCCTGTGGTTGCGGCTCAAACGTTATGACTACCGCAGGCAGACCTATCTCATCAGCCTTATCTGCCAACTCTCCCAGAACATGCTGATGGCCAAGGTGAACCCCATCAAAATTGCCGATGGTAGCAACAGAGCCGTGATGCTCTGGCTTTAGGTTATGAATTCCTCGAATCAGCTTCATCCAGGAGCCCGTCCGAGAGTAGAAGTCATATCGAGAGAAAGCCAATTTGAGGCAGATTTTCTCATCTGGCTATTCTACCGTCTCTGGAACTGGGTTGGTCTGATACCAAGAAGAAAAAGTGTGGAGAAGTAGAGCAGTGCTGCCCCCACAACCTCTCCCCCCAACACCCCAATCCGGGTCCACAGTGGCGCATCCTGCCAGAATCCCACCTGAGGGGCGACCATGTAGAGAAAGAGAACCATAATCGAGAGCGCTACGGTAATCTGCATAATCAATCGTCCCCAACCGCTGAGTGGGTTATAGACTCCACGTTGACGCAGTCCCCGATAGAGTAGCCATCCATTCAGCAGGGAAGAGATGGCAGTGGCCAGCGCAAGCCCAGCATGTGGCGCATGGTAACCACCCATAATCATCGCACCCACAAAGATCAGATTCATCCCCATATTGGCAACCATCGCAATCACCCCGAACTTGACTGGAGTTCTGGTGTTCTGTTGGGAGAAGTAGCCGGTGACCAGCACCTTGACAAGAATGAAGCCGACCAGCCCAAGCGCATAGGCCATCAGGCTGACAGAGGCCATCTCCACATCAAACAGAGTGAACTCACCACGCTGAAACAGCAGCGACAACAGTGGCTCTGCCAGAATAAAGAGGCCTGCACTGGCCGGGATAGCGATTAGCAACACCAGACGGAGTGCCCAATCTAGTGTCTGGTTAAAAGCATGGTGCTCCTTGGCTGCAAACTGTCCCGAAAGCCTGGGCAGGATCACGGTTGATAGAGCAATTCCGAAGACCCCCAGTGGAAACTCCATCAGGCGATCAGAGTAGTAAAGCCACGACATGCTGCCGGCAGTAATCAGTGAGGCTATCACCAGATCCAGCAGAAGATTGATCTGGGCAACCGAGGCTCCAAACAGGGTGGGCAACATAAGTCTGAGGATCTTCCGCACTCCGGAATCCCCCCAACGGAAGCGGGGACGAGGAAGCATGCCCAGTTTTAGTAGAGGCGGGATCTGGAACAGCAGCTGAACCACCCCACCGATCAGAACTCCCCAGGCCAGAGCCGTTACCGGCACCTCCATAAGTGGGGCGAGCCAGATTGCTGCACCAATTAGCGAGAGATTGAGAAAGACCGGAGTGAAAGCAGGGATGGCAAAACGTCCGTAGGTATTAAGAATTCCACCTGCAAAGGCTGTCAGTGAAATCAATAGCAGATATGGGAAAGTAATACGCAACATCCCGGAGGCGAGCTCAAAACGGTCTGTCTCACCGACAAATCCTGGGGCAAACAACATGATAAACAGTGGAGCAGCAACTACACCGATAGTGGTCACCAGCAGTAAAATACTACCCAGTGTACCGGCCACCGCATCGGTCAGCTGGCGAACCTCACTCTGCTCCCCTGTTGACCGCTTCTCCGAAAGAACCGGAACAAATGCTTGAGAGAAGGCACCCTCTGCAAAGAGCCTGCGCAGAAAATTGGGGATCTTGAAGGCCACCACAAAGGCATCCATAATCCCGCCCGCGCCAAAGTAACGGGCAAAGACAATATCGCGCACCAACCCGAGAACACGGGATATTGTGGTCATCATCCCCACAACCATGGTGGATTTCAGGAGTTTATGGCTCAAAATGTGCTTTTATACGAAAAAATTGAATCATACCAGTGATAACAATTGACAGTTAAAGAGAAAACGAAGAAAATACGCGGCTCAATTTTTAAACACTTTTCTCAGGAGAGAAAACTTTGGCAAATTCACCTCAAGCTCGCAAGCGTGCTCGTCAAGCTGACAAAAAACGCAACCACAATCAGGGTCGCCGCTCCATGATGCGCACCTCACTCAAGAAGGCAACAGCTGCCATCGAGTCTGGTAATCGTGAAGAGGCCGAGGCACTTTACAAGAGCGCTGTCTCTGCACTGGATATTGCCGCCAAGAATGGACTGATCCATCGCAACAAGGCTGCCCGTCACAAGAGCCGCCTGAATACACATATTCGTGCGATGTAACCAATTCTTATTCCTCTGGGATCTGTATGAAAAACCGGCTAAACAGCCGGTTTTTTTGTGGCTACTACAGCAGCACCATATTATCCCGGTGGACCATCTCCTCCTCATCCACATAACCGAGCAGCGCCTCAATCCGATCACTAGGCTGCCCCATAACCTTGCACACATCATCCGCAGAGTAGTTAACCAACCCACGGGCAACCTCCTCTCCAGACTCACTCTGCAGGGATACCAGGTCACCACGCTTAAATTCACCCCTGACGCTCTTGATACCGACCGCCAACAGACTCCGTCCAGAGTCACGCAATACACGAACCGCACCCTCATCCATAATCAACTCTCCGCACCTCTGCAGATGACCAATTAACCAGCGCTTGCGGGCATCCAGCTGCTGAGCACCCGGCAGGAAGAGGGTTCCAATCTGTGCTCCCTGAAAAAGTCTTATCAACACCTGATCATCACGCCCTGAAGCCACCACAGTTGCAGTCCCTGAACGCGCTGCCAGCCTGGCTGCTGCCAGTTTGGTAGCCATTCCTCCCCTGCCAAGTTGACCACCAGAGCCGCCAGCCATCTCATCCAGACCTTGCTCATCAGCAACCACCACATCCAGTAGCTCTGCCTCCGGATTGGTGCGTGGATCACTCTCATACATCCCCTGTTGATCAGTCAGAATCACCAGTAGATCAGCCTCTATCAGATTTGCCACCAGCGCCGCCAGGGTATCGTTATCTCCAAGTCTGATCTCGTCAATCGCCACTGTATCGTTCTCGTTAACGATTGGCACCACACCCATCTCCAGCAGGGTACGGATTGAGCTTCTCGCGTTGAGGTAGCGCTGACGGTTGGAGAGGTCATCATGAGTCAGGAGAATCTGTGCAGTGTGAATTCCATGTCTGGAGAAACATGACTCATAAGCCTGTACCAACCCCATCTGCCCCACAGCGGCGGCAGCTTGCTGCTCATGGATTGCGTGTGGACGACTGGACATCCCCAGACGCTTCATCCCCTCAGCAACTGCCCCGGATGAGACCAGTACCAGCTGAATACCATCTTTTTGCAGCGCGACAATCTGCTCTACCCACTCCTGAATGGCATCCAGCGCCAGCCCCTGGCCATCATTGGTCAGAATGGCACTGCCGAGCTTGACCACACAGAGCCTCGAGCTGGAGATGATCTTTCTGCTCTTGTCAATTATCTGGCTGTTACTGCTCATAGCTACTCAATATTCTATCTTCTCTAACTGCGCTAGAGTCAATCGACGAACTTCACTTGTTCGATTGCTCCAACGCATCCATGATCGCATAGACCAACTCGCTCGTCCCCTCTTTCTGTAGCGCCGAGATACGGAAGAGCGGCCCCTCCCAGGCGAGCTCTTTGACGATAGTGTCGCAGATCTCGTCTCGACTCTCTTCCGGCAGCAGATCAATCTTGTTCATCACCAACCAGCGTGGCAGGGCTGCCAACTCTGCACTGAATTTCTTCAGCTCCGCCTCCACCTTTCTGAACTCATCCACAGGATCCACCGTCCCCTCAGCTGGTGCCACATCCAGTAGATGCAGAAGTACCCGATTGCGTGCCAGGTGTTTGAGAAATTGAATCCCCAGCCCTGCCCCTTCAGCCGCCCCCTCGATCACTCCGGGAATATCGGCCATCACAAAACTGCGTGAGGCATCGACCCGCACCACCCCAAGATTTGGGTGGAGAGTGGTAAATGGGTAGTCGGCAACCCGTGGGCGAGCCGCCGAGATAGCCCGGATCAATGAGGATTTTCCCGCATTGGGCATCCCCAGCAGACCCACATCTGCCAGCACCTTCAGCTCCAGCCGCAGAAACCGCCTCTCTCCAAGTGAGCCTTTGGTGAAGCGACGCGGTGCCCGGTTGGTGCTGCTCTTGAAGCGGACATTTCCAAGACCGTGAAAACCACCCTGAGCAACCAGCAGATGCTCACCCTCCTTTACAACCTCTCCGATCAACTCATCAGTCTCGTCATCGTATGCCAGGGTCCCGATTGGCACTCTAACCCTGAGACTCTCTCCCTTGCGGCCAGTCTTGTCCCGACTCATGCCATTCTGTCCACGCTCGGCACGGTGCATCCGTTTGAAACGAAAATCAGCCAGGGTATTGAGCCCCTCATCTCCCTGTAGATAGACAGTGCCGCCATTGCCACCATCGCCCCCATCAGGACCGCCTCTGGGAATATATTTTTCACGACGAAAACTGACGCAGCCATTGCCGCCGTCTCCAGCCTCCACCCTGATTGTCGCCTCATCTACAAATTTCATAACTGTTTAGGATACCTTAATTTATCATTTGCCATTTGTTTTACAGGGTAGGCAAACCGACAGTTGCCGGCAACATTCATAACTCAAACAAGATACAGCATTCACAAAAAAGGCCCCGCATAACGGAGCCTTTTCAGTAAATCAGCCTACCTGGTTTATGCGGGATATACACTCACAAACTTGCGGCTTCTCGGCCCCTTGACCTCGAAAGTGACCACGCCGTCTGCCTTGGCAAACAGGGTGTCGTCCTTGCCGCGTCCAACATTTACCCCAGGATGAAAATGGGTGCCACGCTGACGAACCAGGACGTTCCCGGAGATCACATCCTCACCACCAAAACGCTTAACACCTAACCGTTTGGATTCCGAATCGCGACCATTTCTGGTACTACCGCCTGCTTTTTTATGTGCCATGCTACTCTACTTCCTTAACTATTAAATTGATGGGCTCAGTGCTATGCGCTGATGCTATCGATCTGAATCTCGGTATAGGACTGACGGTGTCCCATCTGCTTACGGTGATGTTTACGGCGACGGAACTTGATAATCTTGACCTTCTTGCCACGACCATTCGCTACTACCGTTGCAGTAACCTTGCCACCTTCAACCAGAGGAGTGCCAATTTTTATATCGTCGCCATCAGCAACCATCAACACCTGATCAAACTCAACGCTACCACCCTCTTCAGCACCAAGCTTCTCTACCTTGAGAGTCTCACCCTCACTTACACGATACTGCTTTCCGCCGGTCTTGATTACTGCGTACATCCTAAAACTCCAAAAATTCTGTAGAGACGAGACTGCCTAGACAATGTCCGGAATCTGCCTATCCATGAAAGAGGCGCGATTTTACACGGATGTCTGAAAAGGGTCAAACGCATTTCTGCAAAAACAGCTGCTAAAAACTTGACCCGCCGAACTATAGACCATACGATTTGCAAGTTTTTCCCTGTAACAAATTATTTCGACCGATACCCGACCAGACACTGTGGCAAAACTTTCCACCTTTGAAGATATCCAGACCCTGATCCGTGACGATCTTGATGCTGTCGATGACCTTATTATCAGGCGATTACAATCTGATGTCGTACTGATAAACCAGCTGGGGCACTATATTATTAGTGGTGGAGGGAAACGGGTACGTCCAATGGTGGTTCTTCTAGCCGCCCGTGCCTGCGGTGCAACTAGTGATGATGCAGTCCAGCTGGCTGCTGTTATTGAATTTATTCATACCGCAACCCTGCTCCATGATGATGTGGTTGATACCTCAGAGTTGCGTCGTGGCAAGGAGACCGCCAACGCCGTTTTTGGCAACCAGGCTGCAGTACTGACTGGAGATTTTCTCTACTCTCGCGCCTTCCAGATGATGGTCGAGGTACAACAGATGCGAGTGATGGAGATTCTTGCCGAAACCACCAATGTAATCGCGGAAGGTGAGGTACTGCAGCTACTCAACTGTAACGACCCTGACACCACAGAGAAGCGTTATTACGATGTTATCTACAGAAAGACCGCAAAACTATTTGAAGCCGGCGGCCAGCTGGGGGCGGTAGTTGCCAACCAGCCAGAGGAGATCGAGATTGCCATGGTTGATTATGGCAGGCATCTTGGTAATGCCTTCCAACTGATTGATGACGCGCTAGATTACAGTGCATCTGCTGAAGAGATGGGAAAAAACGCCGGTGATGACCTTGCGGAGGGTAAACCGACACTCCCCTTAATCCATGCAATGGAGAATGGCAGCGAAGAGGAGCAAGCAGTAATCCGCCATGCCATAGAGAACGGTGGTGGTGATCAGTTTGATGCAATTATGGAGACAATCCGTTCCACAGAGGCAATCGAATACACACTACGTGCTGCAAAAGAGGCAGTCAACCAGACCACAGAAGCGGCTATGGTACTACCAGAATCACCATACCGAGATGCATTGATCTCCCTGGCCGAGTTCACACTTAACCGCACTCATTAGCATCTAACATACGGTTTTACGTAATATTTTGTAACGCAATAATCCTTTTCACGCACTATTTATGTGGTCTATTATCAGGCTACCACAACTTGCGAGAAGAGAGATCATGAGAGAGAGTACCAACCAATCCGGCTTTACCCTGATAGAGCTGATAATTGCCATTGCAATCATCGCCATCCTGGCGGCTATTGCCATCCCCTCATACACCCAATACACCACCAAGGCACGCTACTCTGAGGTAGTTCTTGCTGCGCAGCCTGTCAAAATAGGTGTTGAACAGTGTTATCAGGTACGTAGCGCACTTGCTGACTGCGACGGAGGGAGCTATGGAGTGCCTGCCAATGTATCTGGCGCAGCAGGAGCAGTAAATACTATCTCCACCGCAGATGGAGTTATTACTGTTACCCCGGATGCCACCAACGGGATTGTTGCAGGTGACACCTATATCCTGACCCCGACCGCCGCCTCACCCATGACCTGGGTTGCGAGCGGTGGTGGCGTGACTAACGGATATACGCAGTAACTACTCACCCCATGACTGAGATCTTTTTTTCGACAAATTGGCCGTACCCCACTTTTTGGCTCTTTTTCAGAAAAGAGCCCGCCAGTGTTTGAGCATAGCGAGTTTTGGCAGGCGCTGAAAAATGGTCAAAAAGTGGGGGGGGGAAATGGCCTCTGAGGAGATAAAAGTATCTTGGTCATGGGGTGAGTAGTTACTGTTACAGTTTATTAAAGATCACCCTCATGTGATGCCAGGTAGGAGGCAACACCATCTGGGGTTGGCTTCATACCCTCCTCACCCTCCTGCCAACCTGCAGGACAGACCTCACCATGCTCCTCGGTAAACTGCAGTGCATCGACCATACGTAGCATCTCATCAATATTTCTACCGAGAGAGAGGTTGTTGACCACCTGATGCTGAACCACATTATCCTTGTCGATCAGGAATGAGGCGCGCAGCGCAGGGGCCCCGCCAGGAACCTGTACCCCGTAATCCTTGGTGATTGCCTGGGTCATATCCCCAACCATGGTGTAACCAACCGCACCGATACCACCATCATTGACTGGGGTATTTCTCCAGGCATTGTGGGTCCAGTGAGAATCGATAGAGACCCCGATCACCTCAACATTGCGCTTGTCAAATTCAGTCAGACGATGGTCAAACGCCAGCAGCTCTGAGGGACATACAAAAGTAAAATCAAGGGGATAGAAGAAGACAACAGCATATTTGCCAGCCTTTGCCTCATGCAGATTGAAATCTGCCTTGATCTCTCCACTACCCAATACTGATGGGGCTGTAAAATCTGGTGCTTCACTTCCGACTAGTACACTCATTCTGGAACTCCTTTTCTTTTGAGATAAATCATTTAATCTGAGTAGGGGAAATCATAACGCATAAAAACCCATTGTCAAGCCCCAGCAAATTAATCAGGTATTAAATTTATTCAGTGGGAGAGAAAATTCTTCCGGAAACGAACCTGCAGAGAAGCCATCCTCTGGAATCCAGGCGTGACCATAGACCACCTCCCAGGTTGCCGAGATTCGATCTGCTCCACCCTGTAGCTCCCTATAAGCTCGCTCCAAACGACGGATCTTCTCTTTTCCGGTGAGGCCACGCGACCTCCCCTCATTTGTGTTGGTAGCCCCCAGCCCCTTCAGATCTCTCATCAAGGCCATCACATCCGGATATGTCAGCTCGAAGCGGTCAACACTGGTCACTGGCTCCTCGAACCCCGAGTAGAGCAGCAGGTCCCCAACATCATGAAGATCGACAAAATGGTTTACATGTATCTGGCCATCAACTTCTGCCCAACTCTGACGTAGCTCAGTCAGGGTATCTGTCCCCAGGGTGGAAAATGTAAGCAGCCCTCCTGGTCGCAATACCCTACGGAATTCATGAAATAGTGCCTGGAGATCCTGACACCACTGCAGGGTAAAGTTGGAAAAGATAAGATCAATACTCTGGTCCGCCAGCGGCAACTGCATTGTATCGGCGCAGAGAAAGTGGTGGCTGGATGAACCAGGCTTGAGCTTTTGAAACCAACGGCTCTTGCTCTCTGCCTGCCGCCTGGCCTCCCCCAACATGCTCTGAGCCAGATCCAGTGCGATAACGGAGCTCTTGTTGAAGCGGGACTCCAGCCCTCTGGCACAGTAGCCGGTTCCGGTGCCGACATCGAGAATCCGTTCAGGGGTTATATTGGTATACTCAAACTGCTCCAGCATACGGTCCGCCACCTCACGCTGCAGCAGTGCTGCCTCATCATAGCTGCCCGATGCCCGCTCGAAGTTGGAACGGATCAGGCTCTTTTGCAATTGCTGTCCATGTTCGGATGGCTGCCCGCCTGGCAGGCCATCAAGCTCCTGCAACTCGCTACTGGAGCCGTTCAACTTATCTTCCAAAGCTGATTACCTCACTCAGAAACTGTTCTGGATGGCTCAAAAATGGCGCATGTCCCGCATCCTCAATCAGATGAGGCGAGCCGTTTGGCATCTGTTGTGCTGCAACTACTCCCGCAGAAGCTGGTACCAGTTGATCGCGCCCCCCCATTATCCAGCGGGTTGGCTGCATAATCCTGCCCAGATCCGGACGCAGATCGGTCTCATTGAGAATTTGCAGACCTGCCTCCAGGGTACCTGGGGCCGATGGCTCGGCCAGTGAGATCTTGAGATCTCTGATCAGCTCCCTGCGCCCCTTGACTGCATGGACTCCCAACATCTGCAGGGTGAGAAAGCGGCCAATAGTAGTCTCACGGGAGTGGATAAATGCCCTGCCGAAATCATCCAGCACCCTCTGTTTTATCGCCTCTCTCCATCCATCCCCCTGGACAAATCGTGGGGTTGCTCCCACCAGAACAAGCTTTGAGACCTGTTCCGGCATATCCAGAGCTGCCCGCAGTGCAACCTGCCCCCCTAGCGACCACCCCAGCCAGATTGCCGGCTCCGTAAGCTGACTGGCAACATCCTCTGCCATTGCCGAGAGGGTCATCGATTCCAGTGGTGGACGTGAACGGTACCCCGGAAGATCTACTACAGTGACCTCAAACCACTCCCTCAACTGGGGGAGGAGAGAGTCCCAGACAGAGCTATTGAAGCCCCAACCATGTACAAGCACTAGCGGCTGCATCTATCCAGGGCCTCCAACAGCCGGGCAACATGTCCATCTTCATGGTTTGCGGAGAGGGTGATACGCAGACGAGATGAGTCCTCCGGCACTGTGGGGGGGCGGATGGCTGTTACCAGAATCCCCTGCTGCTGCAATTTAGTTGAGAGTTGCAATGCATCCTCTGCACCACCAACCAGCAGAGGCTGAATTGGTGTCTCTGATCTCATCAGATGCAACCCAAGCTCTGCCGCCCCCTCTCTGAATCTGTTAATCAGCTCCCCTAACTGCTCTCTTCGATCTTCACCATCTCGGATAAGCTGCAGTGCCATGCGGGTTGCCTCAGCCTGTGCAGGTGGAGTTGCCGTGGTGTAGATATAGCTGCGCGCCTGCTGAATCAGGGTCTCAATTAGTGGTTCACTACCGGCAACAAATGCCCCAGAGAGCCCAAATGCCTTGCCCAGCGTCCCCATCAGGATGGGCACCTCTGCCACCCCCAATCCAAACTTTGCCACCGTCCCCCTACCCTGGGGACCATGAACCCCAATCCCATGGGCATCATCCACCATCAGTGTAGCCCCGGCACATCGACACTCTCCGGCAATCCCTGGCAGTGGTGCAATATCACCATCCATACTAAAAACTCCATCGGTCACCACCAGAGTACGCCCCTCATGTGAATCCGACATTCTCCCCTCCAGAGCGCCGATATCAGTATGACCATAACGCAATAACCTTGCCCCGGAGAGACGAGCCCCATCAAGCAGAGAAGCGTGGTTTAGACGGTCATGAATTGTTCTGTCGTTGCGTCCCAGCAGTGCCTGATGAACCCCCAGATTAGCCATATAGCCTGACGAGAAGAGCAGCGTCCTGGGGTAACCCAAGAAATCAGCCAACTCCTCCTCCAGCGCATGGTGAGCAGCTGTGTGGCCGGTTACAAGATGGGCCGCCCCACTTCCTGCACCCCAACGAGAAAGGCCCTGCCGAAACGCCTCCACTATCTCTGGATGGTTTGCCAGACCCAGATAATCGTTGCTACTGAATGATAGATAGTGGCTGCCATCTATCTCCACCTCCACCCCCTGTGGAGAGTTAACCACGCGCCTCTGGCGATAGAGTGCCTTGATATCTCTCTCATCCAGTTGCTGTTGTAGTTGGTAATCAATACTCATTGAGTCACTCTGTCAGCCATGTATACGAAGATTTAATCCAGTTCTCTCTCTTCACTCAGATGATTGCCTATTTCTCCAGTTTTCCCCCTTTTTCAGCACCTGCCCAAACTCGCTATGCTCAAACACGGGCAGGTTTCTTTCTAAAAAAAGGGAAAAAATTGGAGGGCAATCAATTCGGTCAGTAGAGAGAACCAGATCAAATCACCCAAGAACAACATTATCTCCAGCCGTAGCCTCCAACCCCAACTTTGCAAACAGTGAGGCATCACTCTTCTCACCTGCATTCGGGGTGGTCAGCAACTGCTCACCAGAGAAGATGGAGTTTGCACCCGCCGCAAAACAGAGTGCCTGTAGCTCATCACTCATCGACTCCCGTCCCGCCGAGAGCCGCACCCACGATTTGGGCATCAGAATCCGTGCAACCGCAATGGTGCGAACAAACTCCAACGGATCCAGCTCCTCAAGCCCCTCCATCTCATCCAGCGGGGTCCCTGCCACTCGAACCAGCCGGTTTATGGGGACACTATCAGGCTGCTTTGGAAGGTTTGCCAGAGTTGCCAGCAGGCCAGCCCGATCCTGTCGCGACTCCCCCATCCCCACAATTCCACCACTACAGACGTTTAGGCCAGCATCACGCACATGATCAAGTGTATCAAGGCGATCCTGGTAGCTGCGGGTGGTTATCACCTTCTCATAATAGGCCTCAGAGGTATCAAGATTATGGTTGTAATAGTCGAGACCAGCCTTTTTCAACTTATCAGCCTGGTGCTGCGTCAACATCCCCAGAGTCATGCAGGTCTCCATACCAAGTGCCTTTACTCCACTAACCATGGTCAGCAGACGCTCCATATCCTTGCCCTGTGGATTGCGCCAGGCCGCGCCCATGCAGAAGCGGGATGAACCAGAGCGCTTTGCCTCCATTGCAGCCTCCAGCACCTCATCCACCTCGGCCAGTTTCTCACGCTCAAGATCTGCACTGTTCCTTGCGCTCTGTGAACAGTACTTGCAATCCTCCGAACAGCCGCCCGTCTTGATGCTCAGCAGGGTACTCACCTGCACCTTGTTGGGATCAAAGGTCTGACGATGGATGGTCTGTGCCTGGAACAGCAGATCATTGAATGGAAGGCCAAATAGTGCCTCTACCTCATCCAGCTTCCAGTTATTACAAATCTCTGAATTGGAACTCATCATCTACCTACTCTCCGTTACAATGAGAAAGAATCGTACCCTCTAACACCTCACTGTCAACCATATATGTTTGAAAAAGTTTACAGGCAACTACGCAGATTTATCCCACCAGAGCCATGCTCCATCTGCGGCAAACCGGGCCACGATGATGTTGCACTATGCAATCTCTGCAGAGAGAAGCTACCCACCCTCAGGAACATTCCATTAGAACTACAGAAGCACCCCCAGTGGGAAAAGATCATCATCCCCTACCGTTATAGCGACCCACTATCTCCATTAATCCAGCAGCTCAAGTTCAACCACAAACTTCACCACGCCCGGCTCTTCGGGGCACTTATGCTGGAGTCTCTGCAATATGCCATGGATGACACACCAGACTACATTCTTCCAGTGCCACTCCATCCCAGACGGCTACGTCAACGGGGATTCAACCAGGCGCTGGAGATTATCCACACCCCGGCAAAACAGCTCGGGATATCTGTTGATCTGACCAGTTGCAGAAGGGAGATTCATACGGAGGCACAGGCTGGACTCAAGGCCTCTGCCAGAAGAGAAAATCTAAGGGATGCCTTTACCGTTACCAGACAGCTCAATGGAAAATCTATTGCCATCTTTGATGATGTGGTTACAACCGGCAGCACCATGAGAGCACTCACCACTACACTCAAGAGAGGTGGTGCCGGAAAGATTCAGCTCTGGGCTCTCGCCTACACTCCACCCCACGGGTAAACTACTCGCCTCATGGAAGATATTACCGAGATCATAGAGCCACTCAATGAGGCCCAGCGCAAGGCAGTTACCACAGAGTCAAAAAATAGCCTGATACTGGCTGGCGCCGGCAGTGGCAAGACCAGGGTGCTGGTTCACCGTATCGCCTGGCTGATTCGTGCCGAACATGTCTCTCCATGGTCAGTTCTTGCCGTTACCTTCACCAACAAGGCGGCAAAAGAGATGAAGGGGCGTATCGAATCCCTGCTCAATATGCCAGCTGGAAATCTCTGGGTTGGCACCTTCCATGGACTGGCACACCGTCTGCTGCGTAGCCACTGGCAGGAGGCTAATCTACCGCAGAATTTTCAGATCCTCGATAGTGAGGATCAGCTGCGACTGGTGCGCCGCCTGATCAAGGAGATGAACCTAGACGAGGAGCGCTGGCCACCACGCCAGGCGCAGTGGTTTATTAATGAACAGAAGGATAAGGGAATCAGACCTCACCAGATTGAGCCGGGACATGATCACTGGTTGACTCTTATGGTAGAGATCTACATGGCCTACGAGACCTCCTGTCAGCGGGGTGGCCTGGTCGATTTTGCCGAGCTACTACTGCGTGCCCATGAGATGTGGCTCAATAACCCGGAACTGCTAACCTACTACCGCAACCGCTTCAGCCACATTCTGGTTGACGAATTTCAGGATACCAACACCATCCAGTATGCCTGGCTGCGACTATTGACTGGCGAGCAGGGGAGCATATTTGTGGTCGGAGATGACGATCAGTCAGTGTATGGATGGAGAGGGGCACAGGTTGAGAATATTCGTCGCTTCACCCGTGACTTTCCTGGAGTGGAGACCCTGCGACTGGAGCAGAATTACCGTTCCACCGGCAACATCCTCAATGCTGCCAATACACTGATCGAGAATAATCCTGGTCGCATGGGCAAGGAGCTATGGACCGAGGATAGTGATGGCGAGCTACTCCAACTCTACTCTGCCTTCAACGACCTTGATGAGGCTCGCTTTATTGCCGAGCAGATTGAGAGCTGGGCAGCAAAAGGTAGGGCACGCGCCGAGAACGCCATCCTCTACCGCTCCAATGCCCAATCCCGTGTACTGGAGGAGGCGCTACTGAGCGCCAATATCCCCTACCGCATCTATGGTGGACTGCGATTCTTCGAGCGGGCCGAGATCAAGGATGCGCTCGCCTACCTGCGACTGATGGCCCACCGCCATGATGACTCTGCCTTCGAACGAGTGGTCAATACCCCAACTCGTGGTATTGGTAACCGTACCGTTCAGGCAGTACGTGACCATGCCAGAACAGCAAGCCTCTCACTCTGGCAGGCAGCCGTTGAGCAGAGCCAGGGAGAGGCGCTGGCTGCCCGTGCCCGCAATGCACTATCCGGCTTCATCCAGTTGATAGAGCAGATGAGTGAACAGGGAGAGGAGAAAATCCTCAGTGAGCAGGTAGAGATCGCCCTCAACAGCAGCACACTGCTTGACCACTACCGCAAGGAGCGAAGTGAGAAAGCACGTACCAGGGTTGAGAATCTGGAGGAGTTGGTCACCGCAGCACGGCAGTTTGCCCCCTCAGACGAATCCATGACAGATGAACCGCTGAACCCGCTGGATGAGTTTCTGGCTCAGGCGGCACTGGAGGCAGGCGATACTCAGGGAGAGGAATGGGAGGACTGTGTACAGCTGATGACCCTCCACAGCGCTAAGGGGCTAGAGTTCCCACAGGTCTTTCTCAGTGGGATGGAGGAGGGGCTCTTCCCCCACCGCATGTCCTCAGATGACCCTGACAAATTGGAGGAGGAGCGCCGCCTCTGCTATGTAGGAATTACCCGCGCCAGAGAGAAACTAACCCTTACCCATGCCGAGAGCCGCCGCCTCTATGGCAAGGAGAACTATCCTCGGGCCTCCCGTTTTATCAGGGAACTGCCAAAGGAGCTGTTGCAGGAGGTGCGGATCCGTTCCACCATCTCACGCCCGGTTACTAGCCGTCCCAATGGTTACAGCCCGTCAAGAAGATCGATGGTCAGGGAGGATTCAGGTACCGGACTTCATCCCGGGCAGCAGGTAAAACACGCCAAATTTGGAGAGGGGACGGTACTGATGCTAGAGGGGACTGGACCACAGGCACGAATCCAGATTCATTTCCCGCAGGCAGGCACCAAATGGCTTGTTGCAGGCTACGCCAATCTTGAGACTCTGTAACCCACAATAACAGTAAAAACGGGGGCCTGACCCCACTAGAGAATCTGACTGAGAAAGAGCCTGGTTCGCTCATGCTTGGGGTTTTCAAAAAATTCTGCTGGTGAGGCCCGCTCCACAATCTGCCCCTCATCCATAAAGATCATGCTGTCAGCCACTGTCCTGGCAAATCCCATTTCGTGGGTCACACAAATCATTGTCATCCCCTCATCAGCCAGCTCAGTCATTACATCCAGCACTTCCTTGATCATCTCAGGATCCAGCGCAGAGGTTGGCTCATCAAAGAGCATAATCTTCGGCTCCATACAGAGGCCCCGGGCGATAGCCACCCGCTGCTGCTGCCCACCGGAGAGCTGGCCTGGAAATTTTAGCGCCTGATCGGCAATTTTCACCCGCTGCAGATAGTGCATCGCCTTCCCCCTGGCCTCTTTTCTGGGAACTTTGCGTACCCAAGTTGGGGCCAGCATCAGGTTCTCCAGTACCGTCAGGTGCGGGAAGAGGTTAAAGTGCTGGAAAATCATCCCCACCTCACGCCGCACCTCCTCGATATTCTTCAGATCATCAGTCAGTTCAATTCCGTCGACAGTAATAGTCCCATGCTGATGCTCCTCCAGACGATTGATACAGCGAATCAGGGTCGATTTCCCCGACCCGGACGGGCCACAGATTACAATCCGCTCCCCTTTGGATACAGTCAGGTCAATATCCTTGAGCACATGGAAGTCGCCATACCACTTGTTGACCCCCTTCATCTCTATCATGTTCTTCATATAATTCATTGTGCTCCACAATCTGTCTGGAGAATTTTGCCCACCCCTTAGTGCCCTGTATCCAATTTTCTCTCTACCGAGATACTGTAACGCGACATGCTGAAACAGAAGAGCCAGTATACCGCCGCGCAGAAGACATATCCCTCCACTGCAGTACCCAGCCACTTCGGATCAGTAGTGGCAGCCTGAACAATTCCAAGAAAATCAAACATCCCAATAATCATCACCAGTGTCGTATCCTTGAACAGGGCAATAAATGTATTGACCACCCCAGGGATCACCAGTTTCAGTGCCTGTGGCAGGATGATCAGCCGCATCGTACGCCAATAGCTCAGGCCCAGTGACTCTGCCGCCTCAAACTGACCCCTTGGAATTGCCTGCAGGCCACCCCGTACCACCTCTGCCATATAGGCCGACTGAAACAGCGTAATCCCAATCAGTGCCCGCAATAGCTTGTCAAAATTGACCCCCTCAGGCAAAAATAGTGGCAACATGACTGAGGCCATAAAGAGTACTGAGATCAGCGGTACCCCACGGACCAATTCAATAAAAGAGACCGAGAGCGAGCGTACAACCACCAGTCTGGAGCGGCGTCCCAACGCCAGTAGAATCCCCAGCGGGAAAGAGGCAACAATCCCTACCCCAGCAATCACCAAGGTCAGAAAGAGTCCACCCCACTGTGAGGTCTCCACCACCTCTAGCCCAAAGATGCCTCCGTAGAAGAGTAGCCAGGCAACCACCGGATAGGGAATCAGGATGGTGGCCACCACCCGGCTACGGCGAAACCCCAGCACAAAGAGGGCAGCAAAGAGGATCACCAGCAGAATAAAGGCACGATCCACCCGCCACCGCTCTGCCTCAGGATAGAGGCCATAGATAAACTGGCTGAAGCGGGCATCTACGAAGGCCCAGCATGCCCCCTCATTAGATTGGCAGGCTGTTCGAGAATCCCCAATCCAGGTCGCCTGCAGAAAAGTCCACTCAATGATTGGTGGGATCACCAGCCACAAAAGATAGAGGGCAGCTAGTGTCAACCCACTATTGAGTGGCGTGGAGAAGAGATTCCTCTGCAGCCAGACCAGTGAACTATTCATGGCTGCTGCTCACAGAAGAGATGATTGTGGTGCAAACAGGTAGAACTCATCTTTCGACTAGCCGCATCTTATGGTTATACCAATTCATCAGCATCGAGATTGAGAGGCTGATCAGCAGATAGACCCCCATGGTAATCCCAATCACCTCCACCGCCTGCCCGGTCTGGTTAAGCACCGTCCCGGCAAATACCGAGACCAGATCAGGATATGCAATGGCTGCCGCCAGTGATGAGTTCTTCAGCAGGTTAAGGTACTGACTGGTAAGTGGCGGGATAATTACTCTCAGTGCCTGTGGCAGCACCACCAACCGCAGGGTCTGTCCCCGAGTTAGCCCCAGCGAGAGTGCCGCCTCACTCTGGCCCCTATTGACCGCCTGAATCCCCGCACGGACGATCTCTGCAATATAGGAGGCGGTGTAGATACTGAGTGCCAGCAGCAGGGCCAGAAATTCTGGGATCATCACAATCCCACCCCGGAAATTAAATCCCCGCAGTACAGGCAGCTCCCAACTCAGAGGAAAACCCTGCAGTGCCTGCGTCAACAGGGGCAACCCAATCAACAGTCCCATGGATACACTCCAATATGGGAACAGCTTTCCAGTCCGGTGTTGACGCCTTCTGGCCCAACGAAACAGGAGCAGAGAGGCCACCAGTGCAAAACCAAATACCCAGCCAGCCAGTGAGAACCCCTCCCCCGGAAGTGGTGAGGGGAGGTAAATACCCCTGTTGTTCATGAAGATGGCATCCCCCCAGTTGATGCTTTGACGGGGGGAAGGAAGACTTCGCAGCACCGCAAAGTACCAGAAGAAGATCTGCAACAGCAGCGGGATATTACGGATAAGCTCCACATAACCCAGAGCCAGACGAGATATAAGCCAGTTGGAGGAGAGGCGCGCCACCCCCACAAGAATCCCCAGCAGGGTGGCCAGGATAATTCCAATAAAAGAGACTAACAGGGTATTGAGCAACCCCACCAGAAAAGCCTGTCCATAGCTGGAGCTCTCACTGTAGTCGATCAGGTGGGAGATAATTCCGAAACCGGCCTCACTATCGAGGAAACCGAAACCGGTACTAATGCCGCGATTGGCCAGATTAACCTGCAGATTATCGAATAGCGTCCAGAATAGCGCACCGACGATGGCCAGAGTCATGATTTGAAACAGCCAACCTCGAAAGCGGCTATTGCGCCACAACGGAGCAACACCCGTAATCTTGTTCATCATTGGAAGGAAGAACAGGGCAAAAGATGTCGGGTCTGCAAGCCTGACACTATTATTCCATCAACTAACGAATTGGTGCCGCATACTGGATCCCGCCATTGGTCCAGAGATTATTGATTCCACGCGGCAGATTGATCATGGTATCAGGGCCCAGATGGCGGTCATAGACCTCTCCGTAGTTCCCGACCTGCCGGATAATATTGTAACTCCAGCTAT
>CALEHW010000060.1 GCA_937877715.1 uncultured Methylophaga sp.
AGTTCGACAGTTTGAGGCTAATTTTTTGCTCAATACTCCAGTAACCGCCTGAAAACACAAGATTCTCTGCCTCTATCCAAAAGATTCTGTAGGGGCACGTAATTTATTCATTACTCTGTTTTGCATCTTTATATTGTGTTACGGTAAGGGCATGTACGTAAAGATCACCACATCTGGTCCACGCAAGTACGTCAAACTAGTGGAGGCCTATCGAGACCCAAAAGGAAAGCCGAAACATCGGACAGTAGCAAATCTTGGTCGCCTTGAGGCGGTTGAGGCAGGTGGCGTCACTTCGTTGCTCAATGGGCTGTTACGTGTTACCGGTAACCCATCTCTTGAGGAGGGCACCGGTGAGATTGATTTCACTTCAGCACGCTCTGTTGGGGATACCTGGCTACTCACCTCACTATGGAAAGAGCTGGGATTTGCCGACGGATTTCGGCGTATCCTGCGTAGTAGGCGCACCTTTGATGCAGAGCGATTATTGCGGGTAATGGTCTTCAATCGCCTATGTGATCCAGAGTCCAAACTTGGCATCTTGCGCTGGATGGAACATGCACTGGTACCCGATATTGATGAGGCATCGGTCACCCATCAGCACCTTCTTCGCACCATGGATACCCTCTCGGAGTGTGGTGAGATGCTGGAGGAGACTCTGGCAGAGTTGTTGCGTCCTCTGATTGATCAGGAACTTTCAATCGTCTTCTATGACCTCACCACCATTCGCACCGAGGGGGAGAGTGAGGAAAAAGATGAGGTAAGAAAGTATGGTCTCTCCAAAGATGGCGGTATTCGCAGGCAAGTCATGCTTGGAGTTGTACAGACCGCGGATGGATTACCAATCCACCATGAAATCTTTGAGGGCAATGCTGCAGAGACCAAAACTCTGGTGCCGACCCTCAAGAAAATCCTCAGTCGTTATCCTATACGACGAGTAGTACTGGTCGCTGACCGTGGATTACTATCGCTGGATAATTTGGAGAGTATCCGTCAGATCCAGGTCGGTGATCACAACCTGGAATTTATCCTTGCCGTTCCGGCAAGGCGTTATGGGGATTTCGATCAAATCCTCAGCTCCTTCCATAAGCACCAATGTGAACAGGCTACAGAGGAGGTTTTCGGAGAGATGGAGTGGTCGGGCTTTCGCCTGATCGTCGCCCACCGCCCTGACATGGCTAAAGCACAGCAAGAGAAACGAACGCAAGCCATTCGATCTCTGGAGGAAGATGCTACCAAATGGGCAGGCAAGCTCGACAAACAAGATAGCGGTAGAGTCTACCGTGGCAGAAAACTCTCTGATGCCGGCGTAACCGCACGCTTCTACAAGGCAGTGAGCGATGCCCATATGGCCAACATCATCAAGGTTGATCTCTCCTCAGAGCTGTTTAACTACAGCATTGATGAGAAGGCACTCAAGAGAGCTGAGATGATTGATGGCAAACTGATTCTGGTGACCAATATGGAGGATCACACCCCAGAGGAGATTGTCAGTCGCTACAAGTCTCTTGCAGATATTGAACGGGGATTCCGGGTACTGAAATCAGAGATCGAGATTGCTCCGGTATTCCACAGAAAACCAGAGAGAATCAGGGCTCATGCCATGATCTGCTTTCTCGCACTGGTGCTCTATCGAGTACTGAGAATGCGACTGAAGAGCAAGGATAAACAATA
>CALEHW010000061.1 GCA_937877715.1 uncultured Methylophaga sp.
TTGGTGGGGATGGGATGGTTCGTTCATTCCGCTTTCTCAAGGGGGCTACGGTAACCCTGCTGACCGAGCGGAGGGCCAGCTCTCCGTGGGGAGTTGGTGGGGGTGGTTGTGGTGCTCCGGGAGAGAACAGTCTGGACGGGGAGCTGCTCCCCTCCAAGTGTGTGCTGACTGTGATGCCGGGGCAGATCCTCTCTATCAAGAGCCCGGGCGGAGGCGGAATATGTGCGGAATATGTGGTGAGCTGAGGCTGGATGGATCCAGACCAGATCCATCGGTGGCTGAACGGATGTTGCAGCTATTACGCCCCCGCGGCCCCGATGATGAAGGGGTGTGGCAGCAGGGGCCCCTGCTGTTTGGTCACCGCCGCCTCTCGATTATCGACCTCTCGCAGCGGGCGCACCAGCCGATGGTTGATGAGCAGCATGGACTCTCCATCGTCTTCAACGGAACCATATATAACTATCGAGAGCTGCGCGGAGAGCTGATTGCGCTGGGTTACTCGTTCCGCTCCAGCGGGGATACCGAGGTGATTCTCAAGGCTTTCTATGTGTGGGGCAGATCCTGTGTGGAACGCTTCTCCGGGATGTTTGCCTTTGCACTCTGGGATACCGCCCGGCGGCAGCTCCATCTGGTGCGTGACCGGATGGGAATCAAGCCACTCTACTGGACCCGAGATGGAGAGCGCCTGCTCTTCGCCTCTACCCTGCCAGCCTTGTTGGCAGCGGGTGGAATTGATACCGAATTTGATTCAATTGCACTGCACCACCATTTTACCCTGCATGCGGTAGTGCCGGCTCCGAGAACCCTGTTTCGCGGGGTGCACAAGCTGGAGCCTGCCCACTGGATGGAGTGCTCTCCCTCAGGTGAGATGGTCAGCCATCGGTACTGGAAGCTGCAGGCAACCCGCCCCTCCCAGCCAAAAAGTGAGTGGGAGTGGGCGGAGGATGTTCGGGACTCTCTCACGGCCGCGGTGGAACGGCGACGGGCGGCATCAGATATCCCAGTCGGGGTGTTACTCTCCGGCGGACTTGACTCCAGTCTACTGGTGGGGATGCTGGCGGAGGCTGGGCACCAGGATATCAGAACCTTCTCCATCGGCTTCGAGGACTCCCCAGAGGAGTGTGGGAGTGAGTTCGAATACTCTGATGCTGTGGTTGAGCGTTTCCAGACCAGCCACAGGAAGATCATCATCCCTAATGACCAAGTGCTCTCTCGTCTTACCGAGGCGGTGGATGCGATGTCGGAACCGATGTTTGGCCAGGATGCGATCGGCTTCTATCTGCTGGCCGAGCAGGTCTCGAAAGAGGTTCACGTTGTGCTGAGTGGCCAGGGGGCCGATGAGGTCTTTGGTGGCTACTTCTGGTATCCGGCGATGGAGCAGAGTGTTGGCAGAGCGGTTGAGCGGTTTCGAACCCACTATTTTGACCGGGACCACCAGGAGGTGCTGGAGCTGCTGGATCCCGCCTACCATGGGGAGGATAGTACTATCGCCCTGATCGACGGTCTGCTGGAGGCCCCGGCAGCAGACACATTTATGGACCAGGTGTTGCGCGCAGACAGCACCACCCTAGTGGTGGATGATCCGGTCAAGCGGGTAGACAACATGACCATGGCGTGGGGGCTGGAGGCGCGGGTGCCGTTTCTGGACCACCAGCTGGTGGAGCTGGCAGCAGAGATGCCACCTGAGCTAAAGTTGAGACACCACGGCAAGGGGCCGTTGAAGCTGATATCCAGAGGGCTGCTGCCGGACTCCGTAATTGATCGACCTAAGGGCTATTTCCCCATGCCTGCACTCAAATATGTACGGGGGGAGTTTCTAGAGTTTATGCAGGATATTCTAGGTTCACAGGCCTGTCGTGAACGTGGGTTGTTCCAGCGTAAATATGTGAAGCGCCTACTGGCAGATCCAACAGCAGATGAGAGTTTTACCAGGATTCATGGGAGCAAGCTCTGGCAGCTGGCACTGACAGAGCAGTGGCTGCAGAGACACCTGTAAGGCCATTGTCAGGTCCATATAGAGGCAACCAGAACATAATAAAAGGGTGTAATTAAGCAGTAAATTTATGGTAATATCCTCCCCCACAAAATTTTGAGTTCATCATTTATTCTCTTGGAGAAACTGTATGAGTACAGAGACAGTAGATCTTGGTAAGCGCCGTTTTTTGACGGCAGCAACCTCTGCAGTGAGCGCAGTAGGGGCTGGCTTTGTGGCTGTCCCCTTCCTGAAGTCAATGAATCCAAGTGCGAAAGCACAGGCTGCTGGCGCTCCTGTTGAAGCTGACATCGGTAAATTGGAGCTGGGGCAGATGTTGACGGTTGAGTGGCGCGGCAAGCCAGTCTGGATTGTGCGCCGCACCCAGGAGACCCTGGATACATTGAAGACCATGGATGGGATCATGCGTGATCCAGCATCTGACGAGTCTGAGCAGCCAGAGTACTGCAAGAATCTATCCCGTGCGATCAAGCCGGAGTATCTGATAACTGTTGGAATCTGTACCCATCTAGGTTGCTCTCCAACCTTCCGGCCTGAGATGGCGCCTGCTGATCTGGGGCCAGACTGGAATGGTGGCTTCTTCTGTCCATGCCATGGATCTCGATTTGATCTGGCTGGACGTGTCTACGCAGGCGTACCGGCACCAACAAATCTGGTCATTCCCCCTCACAAATATATCAGTGATTCCCGGATCCTGATTGGTGTTGATCAAGGAGCAGCGTAATGGGACTGAGAAATACAGAAGAAACCGGCGTACTGGGATGGTTTGATCAGCGCTTTCCGCTGATGAAGGTTTGGAATGAGCACTTGGCACAGTATTATGCGCCAAAGAATTTCAATTTTTGGTACTTCTTTGGCTCACTGGCAATGATGGTGCTGGTAATCCAGATTGTGACCGGAATTTTCCTCACCATGAACTATAAGCCTGATGCGGAGCTTGCCTTTGCCTCGGTTGAATACATCATGCGTGATGTGGAGTGGGGCTGGCTGATTCGCTATATGCACTCTACTGGTGCATCCGCATTCTTTGTTGTGATCTATCTCCATATGTTCCGGGGACTGATGTACGGATCATACCGCAAGCCTCGTGAATTGATCTGGATCTTTGGTATGGTGATCTATGTTGCCCTGATGGCTGAGGCCTTTATGGGCTATCTGCTGCCATGGGGACAGATGTCCTATTGGGGTGCGCAGGTGATCATCTCCCTGTTTGGTGCAATTCCATATGTTGGCGAGGAGATCGCATTATGGATTCGCGGAGACTTCGTGATTGCTGATGCAACACTGAATCGCTTCTTTGCGTTCCACGTTATTGCAGTGCCACTAGTGCTGGCTATGTTGGTATTCCTGCACATTATTGCGTTGCATGCAGTTGGATCAAACAATCCTGACGGTATCGAGATCAAGGATGGTCCAAAAGGAAACCGCTGGAGTGATACAGCACCTGCGGATGGGATTCCATTCCACCCATACTATTCTGTCAAGGATATTGTTGGTGTAGTTGTCTTCCTCATGATCTTCTCTGTCATTATGTTCTTCGTGCCGGAGATGGGCGGCTGGTTCCTGGAGAAGGACAACTTTGTCCCTGCAGATCCACTGAAGACCCCGGAGCACATCGTTCCACTCTGGTACTTCACTGCATTCTACGCAATTTTGCGTGCAGTGCCTGATAAGTTCCTTGGGGTTATGGCAATGTTCGGAGCAATTATTGTGCTCTTCCTGTTGCCGTGGCTAGACCGTAGCCCGGTCAAATCCATAAAGTATAAAGGTATGATCTCCAAGGTCACCCTGGCAATCTTCGTGGTCACCTTTGTTGCGCTCTCTTGGTTGGGTACACAGCCAGCGACACCAACAGCGACCATGTTTGCACGGATCTTCTCGGTGCTCTACTTCGCCTTCTTCCTGTTGATGCCTTTCTACTCGAAGATGGATAAGACAAAGCCGGTACCTGAGCGTCTGCCAGAGCATTAAGGAGAACAATCAATGAAAAAGATGATGAAAAAAATCAGCACACTACTGTTTGTGATCCTGCCAACATTTGCATTTGCAGCTGGAGGGGGCGCACACTTGGATTCTGCTCCTGTAGATCTATCTGATAAGGAGTCCCTGAAGAGTGGTGCCAAGCTGTTCATGGACTACTGTCTGAGTTGTCACTCTGCCAAGTTCATGCGTTACAAGAGAATGGCAGACGATCTGGGTATGGAGGATAGTGAGGTTTTGGAGAATCTTGTCTATACAGGTGCCAAGATTCATGACACCATGGAGATCGCCATGCCAGAGTCTGACGCTGCAGCCTGGTTTGGAACTACTCCGCCGGACCTTAGTGTTACCTCCCGTTCTCGTGGTGCAGACTGGCTTTACACTTACCTGCGCGGGTTCTATGTTGATGTATCCCGTCCAATGGGAGTCAACAATATTGTCTTCCAGGATGTGGGTATGCCCCATGTGTTGGCAGATCTGCAAGGCAAGCAGTATCTGCAGGAAGAGAAGCTGGTTGTTGATGGTTCCGGTAGTATGACCCCAGACGAGTATGATAAGGCGGTTGGTGATCTGGTCAACTTCCTAGTCTATGTTGGGGAGCCGATTAGAGCATATCGTGAGTCGTTGGGATGGTATGTATTGATCTTCCTGTTGATCCTGCTGGTGGTATCCTACCGCCTGAAGAAGGAGTACTGGAAGGACATACACTGATTCTGCTGGGTAACAGTTGAAGCAGACCCCGGTCTCGATTATCGAGTCCGGGGTTTTGTCTTGAGATCGAACGCCACGGTGCATTCATGGTGTTAGGATATAGTGGGTAACAGGGAAAAGTTATGACAATTGCAAGCAGACGTTCCATCATGGTTCTTTTTTCAGGATCGCTGGATCACTTTAGTCACCGAGTCAGGATCGTGATGACTGAGAAGGGGGTTGCTCATGAGCTTGAGAGCGTTGACCTTTCCGACCCCAGTGAAGACTTTATCGAGATAAGTCCGTATCAGACTGTGCCGGCCCTAGCAGACCGGGATCTGACCCTGTTTGGCTCCAGAGTAATCATGGAGTATCTTGATGAGCGCTTTCCTCACCCACCACTAATGCCGGTTGATCCAGTTGCCCGCGCCAAAGACCGCCTGATGATTGATCGTATTGACCGTGATTGGTCGGTACGGATGGAGGATATTGAGCTGGGTAGTGACAAGGTGGCCAACAGGGCCAGAAAGGAGCTGACTGAGAGTCTGACCATGCTGGCACCACTGTTTGCACAACATTCATACTTCATGAGTGATGAGTTCTCGTTGGTAGACTGCAGTATGGCCCCCATTTTGTGGCGCCTGAAATCGATGAAGATCACCCTGCCACCATCAGCAAAATCGGTCATGGATTACGCTGAACGGATATTTGATCGTGACTCATTCCTGGATAGCCTGACCGAAGAGGAGCGTGAACTGGATGAGTGACCAATCCCCACCCGAGGAGGGGATGAGCTCCAGTCGCCCCTACATGATCAGGGCAATCCATGCCTGGATCAATGATAACGGAATGACACCATATATTGTTGTCGATGCCACCAACCAGATGGCGACTGTGCCGATAGCGCACATCAATGATGGCAAGATTGTACTCAACAGCAGTTATAGTGCAGTTTCAAGGTTATCTATCGACAATGAGTGGATAAGTTTCAGTGCCCGTTTTGCAGGTGCCTCCGAGCAGATCTCATTCCCCCCAGCTGCGGTTCGTGCAATCTATGCCAAGGAGAATGGTCAGGGAATGCTCTTTCCGGATGATGAGGGTGAATCATCCTCCATTAATGAGACTATCTCGGAATCTGACCCCGGATCCATCAGCAAGAGCGGCCGACCCGCGCTGAAAATTGTAAAATAGCTGGTATATCCAGGCTATCGCCCCTCCAGAGTTGAGCGTTAGCTCCCTATAGTTGTGGCCCCTTCCCTGGGTTGAGGATCACGTCAGGGTCGAACAGATATTTGATCTCCACCATCAGTTTGCGCTCCCGATCACCGATCTCATTGCTGACAAATTTCTGTTTTACCAACCCTATCCCGTGCTCTCCAGAGATTGATCCACCAAGCTCCAGAACCCTCTGAAACAGTATATCTAGACAACTTTCGGCACGCTTCAGCTCTGCCGGGTCATCTGGATTGATCAGCAGATTGGTGTGGAGGTTGCCATTGCCTGCATGGCCAAAGTTGGCAATTGTTATTCGATATTGGGCGGAGATGGTATTGATAGTCTCGATTAGCTGTGGAATTTTCGACACTGGAACCACGATGTCCTCATTGATCTTTTTCGGTGCAATCTCCCTTAGTCGCGGGGAGAGGATCTTTCGTGCCTGCCATAGCTCTTCCGTCTCCGCACTGTTGGCGGCAACATAAAAGCTGATCAGGCCATCGTTGGCGGCAGACAGGCGGATGGCGGCGATAGACTCCTCAACAGTATGTGGTGAACCATCAACCTCAACCATCAATAGTGCCTGGGCCTCTGGTGGAAATTTACCACCCAGTTGTGGGCGGATTAGCTCTAGGCTCTTGCCATCCATGAACTCTAGGGCGCTTGGGGTGGCCGGCTGGGCCATGATGGCGGCAACAGCCTCTGCGGCACTCCGCATATCACGATAGAGTGCGCGCATCATCCTGCTCTGCTGCTGTATGGGGAGGAGTTTAAGGGTTGCCTCGGTGATGATTGCCAAGGTCCCCTCTGATCCGGTCAGGAGCTGTGTAAGGTCATATCCGACCGCCCATTTTGTGGTCTCTGTGCCGGTACGAATCTCCTCGCCAGCCCCTGTAACCGCCCTCAGCCCCAGGATGTTCTCACGGACTGTACCGTACTTGACGGCACGGGGCCCAGCGGAGCCGCAGGAGATATTTCCGCCCACACTGCAAAAGGCGCTACTGCCAGGGTCTGGAGCCCAGAAGAAACCGTAGCGAGCAGCCTCCTCCTGCACCTCCCTGTTAGTAACCCCAGGTTGCACCACCATTAATCGGTCACCGGGCTCCATGCGCAGAATTTTTCTCATTCTCTCGGTCGAGAGTACAATTCCGTGCCTGCTCGGTACCGCCCCACCAGAGGTTCCGCTACCACGCCCCCGTGTGGTGATCGGGATTTTGCGTTCTCTGCAGAGGCGGGTTATCTCCACAACTTGCCGGTGCTCTGTAGGTAACACAACGGCATCGGGTAGTATCGAGATCCTGCTGTTGTCGTAGCTGTAGCTCAGTAGGTCAACGCTTTCGGTAAGAAGCTCATCCTCTCCAACAACGGAACGGAGTTGTTCAAGCAGAGCATTATCCATCCTGACAGGATGCAGGGGTTATATTAATTGCCCCTGGATCAATCGATATACTCAAATAGCTTGATAATCTTCTGTACCCCGCTGATCCCTTGGGTAATGGTAACCGCTACCGTACCCTGTTCCCGGGTTACTAGCCCCATCAGGTAGGTCGAGCCATTCTCTGTGACCACCTTGATCTTATGGGCGTCAAAGTTATCTGCCCCCAGCATTGCTGCCTTGATTCTTGCTGTCAGTGCTGTATCACTGGTTCGTGTCAGGATGGAGCTGGGAGCAGCCAGGGTAACCATGTTGTGGACTCGTCGCATCTTGGGCTGAGACATTACAATTTTTTCGATACGGCTCTTCAGCTCTTTGGTTGGAGCCTCGCCGGTAATCAACACAATAAAGTTGAAACTTATGATGTTGATATGTGTTTTATCATTCAGCTCCTGATCCTGATAGATGGCATCTGATATATTGAGCTCGATTATCTGGTCATCAATAAAAGTCCCCACTGTGCGTTGATCAGAGGCGACAACCGTTGCCCCACTACCCGCCGCCACGGTTGTGGCGGTTGTCGAACACCCCTGTAATTGCAGTATAGTAGCGAGAAGTATGGCGATTGGCAGCGCTTTGTTTAACATGATCTCTCCTGTGATGTCTGTCTCTATGGCTGTCCGGAGTATATACCAGTAACCTATCAGAGAATAGAGCCCCCTGTTTCTTGTATGGGGTTTTTAGGCGGGTCTCCTAGTTATCCCCGGGCCAGAAGGCCTCTTCTATCCAGTCGAAGTGGTAACACCCCTGGTGCAGTGATCCAGAGACCACATCAAAACGGAGAGGGCTCTCCTGGTACTGGGGGTGGCTCTGCAGATAGTGGAGCGCAGTCTTGGAGATCTTCTGTTGTTTGGCTGTGGTGACTGTATCGGCACCACTGCCACAGTGGCGATTACTGCGCAGACGAACCTCAATAAAAACCAGGGTTGAGTCAGCCGCTCTCATGATCAGATCAATCTCGCCGCCACGACAGTGGTAGTTTGAGACTATATGTTCAAGCCCCTGCTGCTCCAGGAAGCCACGCGCAGACTCTTCTGCATGGAGACCAATTGTGGAGGGATTGGGCGGTTTCTGTTTCAATATAGTGATATCTATCTTTTGACCAACGTTTTTACGGCATCATCATTGTGACTGGCACACTCTACATCGTAGCAACTCCAATAGGAAATCTGGGAGATTTTTCCCTGCGCGGGCAGCAGACCCTTGCTGAGGTCGATCTGATTGTTGCGGAGGATACCCGCCACAGCCGCCACCTGCTTAACCATTTTGGTATCAACAAGCCGCTGCTCTCAATGCATGAGCATAATGAGCTGGGGCGGGTTGATTCCCTGGTAGAGAGAATGTTATCTGGTGACTCCATCGCCCAGATCAGTGACGCGGGAACACCGTTGATCAGTGACCCCGGTTATCTGCTGGCACGTGGAGCCCGAGAGGCGGGGATTCAGGTCACAGTGGTGCCCGGTCCCAGCGCCCCCATTGTTGCACTCGCACTCTCCGGACTGCCAGCTAGCCATTTCAGTTTTGAGGGTTTTCTGCCGTCACGCAGCGGCCCCAGGGAACAGCTTCTACGAGATCTTCTGGGGGAGACGCGCACCATGATATTTTTTGAGTCCCCACGCAGGGTGGTCGATTCACTGCGCTCCATGGAGAGGATTTTCGGCCCCTCCAGAGAGGTTTCTGTTGCCAGAGAGCTGACCAAGCTCCATGAGTCGGTTCATACGGCACCACTGGGTGAGTTGCTCAGATGGATAGAGGAGGAGCAGAACAGGCAGCGTGGCGAGTTTGTCTTGGTTGTAAAGGGGGCAGATGAGGAGAGCCAGGAGGAGGAATTGGTAGAGGCATATCGTATCGTAGAGTTGTTGGCTCGTGACCTTGCCCCACGCAGGGCAGCGGCTGTTGCGGCGGAGATCACCGGGGTGAGAAAAAACCTGCTCTACCGTTCACTGCTGGAGTGAAGTAATATTACACACGGAAGTCGGCTAGACAACCGCTGTATTCATCTGAATATAGAGGAAAGTCCGGGCTCCGCAGAGCAGAGCGCCAGGTAACGCCTGGGAGGTGAAATTCTTTAGAGATATAAGCCTATGGAGAGTGCCGCAGAAAATATACCGCCTACGTACGAATTTCGTGCCGGTAAGGGTGAAAAGGTGCGGTAAGAGCGCACCGCACAACAGGTAACTGTTTGTGGCAGGGTAAACCCCGTTCGGAGCAAGACCAAATAGGAGAGTTACAGGAGCTGCTCGCTCTGCTCTCGGGTAGGTCGCTTGAGGTGTGTGGTGACATGCATCCCAGATGAATGGTTGTCCTAGACAGAACCCGGCTTATCGGCCGACTTCCACCTTCTGCTCCCTTGTTGCCCCCCTTTGAGGCTATTCAGTGGTTTCTGCACAATGAGCATTGCCAATTCGCATATTGCCTATCTTAAAGAAGAAAATTGGATATTACCCCAACCACATGAAAAACAAGAGTATCACTGCCTTATGATCACCATTGAACAACTGATGTAACTCTCTGTTGTGATGTGACTTTTTTCCATTTTTTGGTTGATATTGGAAAAAAGTGGCGTATAGTGGGGATTTGTGGGATGTGGTGGATTGTTTTAGGTGATGTTAATAACAGAGGGGTGACATGATGTTTGAAGAGGTAGTCGATGCATATGCAGATAACGCAATTATTCGTGTTATCGGTGTTGGGGGTGCTGGAGGCAATGCTCTTGAGCACATGGTTGAATCAGAGATTGCTGGGGTTGAATTCATCTGTGCAAATACCGATGCCCAGGCCTTGGGGAGATCATCAGCTGATACGGTCATTCAAATTGGGTCACAGACAACCAGAGGTCGTGGCGCAGGGGCGCGTCCATCCATTGGTCGTGACTCAGCCCTTGAGGATCGTGAGCGTATTAGGGAGTTAATTGATGGCACAGAGATGCTCTTCATTACTGCTGGCATGGGCGGTGGTACAGGCACTGGAGCGGCACCAGTTGTGGCTGAGGTTGCCAAGGAGATGGGTGTATTGACTGTTGCTGTGGTAACCAAACCATTTACCATGGAGGGCCCTAAAAGGATGGGCGCAGCCATGGATGGTATTGATGAGTTGAGTAAGCATGTTGACTCCATCATCACCATCCCTAATGAGAAATTGATGAGTGTATTCGGTCCAGATATGACACTTATGGATGCATTCCGTGAGGCGGATAGCGTACTGCGTGGGGCGGTACAGGGCATTGCCGAATTGATTACTCGCGACGGGATGATCAATGTGGACTTCGCTGATGTGAAAACGGTGATGTCAGAGATGGGTATGGCGATGATGGGAACCGGTTCCGCAACAGGAGAGGATCGAGCTGCCAAGGCAGCAGATGCTGCACTACACAGTCCGTTACTCGAGGATGTTGACCTGCAGGGCGCCCGCGGTGTTCTGGTTAACGTGACCTCAGGATATGATCTGACTATGGGTCAGTTCAACGAGGTTGGTACAGCGGTCCGTCAGTATGCTTCAGAGGATGCAACAATCGTGATTGGTGCAGGCTTCGATCCTGATATGAATGATGAGATCCGAGTTACCGTGGTGGCGACCGGGTTGGGCAGCATATCTGCAGAGGAGGTCATATCCCAGAGACCAAAGCCAACCCTGGTTGAGGCCAAACGTACCGGAACCGATGGCTATGTCGTTGGTGGTGATGTTGATTATCCAACCTATAAACGCCAAGGTGGCGAGACAGCTGGCTCCCCTGCAGCACCGGTGGCAGATGAGGAGTATCTGGATATACCTGCCTTCCTGAGAGCACAGGCCAACTGATCATGTTGGAGTGAGCAATGTTCCGGGGTAACAAGACAGTCAGTCTCGACAGCAAGGGGAGGATCTCAATCCCTGCCCACTATCGTGTGCGTCTGTTGGGCAGTTCTGGGGGTAAGGTGGTGGTTACCCCCAACTTCCGTTTCGCATGTCTCGATATCTACCCACTATCTGAATGGGAGGGGGTGGAGGAGCAGATTGGAAAGCTGGCCGGTAGCCAACAGGCAAAATTGCGCCGCGTTGTTATTGGCCGCTCCCTGGAGTGTGAACTGGATGGTAGTGGCAGAATTCTCCTGAGCCAGGAGCTACGTGATCATGCCAATCTGGAGAGGATAACAGTGCTGGCCGGGGTCGGCTTCAAGATGGAGCTATGGGATGAGGGTGCCTGGAGCAGGATATCTCAGCCAGAGGAGTTGAGCGAGGAAGATTTGAGTCTTCTCCAGGATGTCTACTTCTGAGTCAGATAACCAGAGCGCCCACTTTTCAGTCATGCTGGAGGAGGCTATTGCAGGCCTCAATATAAAACCAGGGGGGTTCTATGTGGACGCAACCTTCGGCCGAGGGGGGCATGCAGCAGAGATTCTGCGGAGGCTCTCCCCACATGGACGACTACTGTTGCTGGACCGTGATCCGGCGGCGATTGAGGCTGCAGAGAGAAAGTTCTCTGCAGATTCCAGGGTATCTACAGTCCAGGCACCATTCTCCATGCTTGGGGATATAATTCCAGAGGGTCAAAAGATAGATGGACTTCTGCTTGATCTGGGAGTCTCATCACCGCAGCTTGATCAGGCAGAGCGCGGTTTCAGTTTTATGCAACAGGGTCCGCTGGATATGCGGATGGATCCAGACCACGGAATTACTGCAGCAGAGTGGATCCAGGAGACGGAGCAGCAGGAGATTGCACGAGTGCTGTGGGAGTTTGGAGATGAGCGCCACTCCAGGCGGATCGCCCGTGCCATTGTCCATGCGCGCAATGAAGAGGCCATCACTACCACCCGGCAGTTGGCAGATATCATCAGGGGAGCAGTCCCCGGTCACCACAAGAGACACCCGGCAACCAGAAGCTTTCAGGCTATTCGTATCCATCTCAATCGGGAGCTCGACGAGCTTAGTGATCTTCTTGGGCAGGTGGTTGATCTGCTGAACCCTGGGAGACGGGTTGCCATCATCAGTTTCCACTCACTGGAGGACAGAATTGTGAAGCGTTTCTTCAGGAGATGTGAGCGGGGGGCGGATGAGTTGCCACATGATCTGCCTGTGCGCGCGGTAGAGTGTAGTGGGGTGATGCGGATTATCGGCAAGGCGCAATTTCCCTCGGCAGAGGAGGTGGAGCAGAATCCAAGATCGAGAAGTGCTGTGCTACGGATTGCAGAGAGGGTGTAAGAGATGAGTCGCTGGTATGAGGTAGCCCCGATTGTACGCGGTGGTTTGCTACCACTTCTGGTTCTGCTGGTTGTTACGAGTGCAATGGGAGTAGTCTATCTGCAACATCGCGAGGTTCAGCTCTATATCACCATGCAGGGATTGCAGCAGCAGTATGATCGCGCCCTTGAGGAACAGGGGAGATTGCGTCTAGAGGAGGCGGCATGGGGAAACCTGGCAAGGATCGAGGATCGTGCAGTCACTGAGCTCGATATGTTATATCCTGAGGCTAGCCAGAGAATCGTGATCCAAAGATGAGCAGCCATACTATAACGGGGGATACCTTGGTGCGTCGCATTCTGGTTGGAGGGGTTCTGTTTCTGGCTCTGACTGCAGTGGTGTGGCGAGCGGTTACCCTTCACCTCTTTCCAGAGGAGGTGAGTGCCAGATTGCCATCTCGGGTAAACCAGCATATAGGTGAGATGTTGATCCCTGCCAGGCGTGGGGAGATTGTTGATCGTAATGGTGCAGTGCTTGCACTAAGTACTCCGGTGGTGACAGTGGGGTGTAATCCGCAGGAATTTACTGCTTCCAGTGAGCAGCGCTCCAAACTGGAGAGCCTGCTTGGAGAGCAGCGAGGCTGGCTTGACCACAAACTCTCTCGTTACACCTCAAGAAAATACATCCCGCTAAAGAGGCAGGTTGCGCCCTATACTCAGAAGCAGATAGCGGCGTTGGGACTGGATGGGATCGAATTTCGTCGTGGGGTCAGGCGCTACTATCCAGAAGGGGAGGCGATGGCCTCTTTTCTTGGGTTCACCAATCAGATAGATGAGGGGCAGGAGGGTATCGAGCTGGCCTATGATGAGTGGCTCAATGGCTCCCCGGAGCGGGTCAGTGTGGTGCGTGATGCCTCCAGAAAGGCGATCGAAACTCTGGGCCTGATTGAGCGTGGAGAGCAGGGGAGACGTCTCCATTTGAGTCTTGACAGGCGCCTGCAATTTCTCGCCTACCGCTCCCTGAGTATGGCAATAAAGGGACATGAAGCCTCATCCGGATCTGTAGTGGTGCTCGATTCAGACCATGGAGAGGTGCTTGCCATGGTTAGTCTCCCCTCTTTCAACCCCAATGATCCAGTGCAACGCAGAGGTGGTGCACTGCGCAATCGGGCGGTGACTGATCTGCTGGAGCCGGGATCCACCATGAAGCCATTTACCGTGGCCGCCGCCCTGGAGAGTGGCGTGGTTACAGAAAAGACGATAATTGACACCTCCCCGGGCACATTGCGCATAGGCAGCAAGACTATTCGTGAGTTTAGGAACCACAACTACAAGGAGATAGATTTGGCGACCCTGATTCGCAAGTCCAGCAATGTGGGGGCTGCTAAGGTTGCATTGATGATGAGGCCACGTCAGCTCTGGCGGGTGTTGGATCTGGCTGGTGTGGGTGAGCCAACCGGTAGTGATTTTCCGGGGGAGGGCACCGGGGTTCTGCGTGACCATGCAAGGTGGAGAAAGGTGGAGCAGGCCACACTCTCATACGGTTACGGACTGAACATGACCCCACTGCAGCTCGCCCGGGCATACCTAGCTATTGCCGAGGATGGAGTGCTGCGCCCGATCTCATTCCTGCGCCATCCGCAGGGAGACAATGGAGGGGAGAAAAGACGTGTATTCTCGGTGGAGACGGCACAGCAGGTCAGGGCCATGATGGAGGGGGTAACGCAGGAGGGTGGCACAGCGAGAAAGGCAAGAGTCAAGCAGTATCGGGTAGCTGGGAAGACCGGTACAGTAGATAAATTGGTAGGTGGAAGATATGCCGACAAGGAGGGCAAGCCATTTGGCCATACCGCACTGTTTGCCGGGATGGCACCAGCCGGCAGCCCCAGGATAGTGGTGGTTGTGGTGGTTGATGATCCCAAGAGTGGCGGCTATACCGGTGGGGCAGTTGCGGCACCGGTATTTGCCGAGGTGATGGATGGGGCACTACGGGTGATGGGGATTTCACCGCAACCCCCTCAACAGGGGTGAGAGGATGTTAAAGAGCGGCAACCATGGATGGCGTCTGGAGCAGTTGCTGGAGGGGATTGTGGAACTGCCCTACCACCTCTACGGTATTGAGGTAACAGGCCTGTCCATGGATAGCCGTACGGTATCTGCAGGGGATCTCTTTTTTGCTTTGGCTGGTGGTAGTCTGGACGGGGCCGATTTTGTGGAGCAGGCTCTGGAGCACGGGGCAGTTGCGCTCCTATGGGAGCATGGGGAGCTCAATGTGGCCGTCGGGATCCAGACCACCGAATTGCGAGAGAAGGTGGGGGTGATAGCCAGCCGTTTCTACGGCAATCCATCAGCCAGCCTGCGAGTTGCTGCAGTGACAGGGACAGATGGCAAAAGCTCTGTCACCCACTTCATTGCATCGGCTATGGAGAAGATTGAGGGTGGAGCCGGGGTTATCGGTACAGTTGGCGCTCGAATGAGCGGGGAGGGTGGGGTTGAACAGAGCAGCAGCCATACGACCCCCCCTCCTGTTGAGCTGCAGCGGCTGCTCAGCCAGATGGTAGAGCATGACGGCAAGAGTGTGGCGCTTGAGGCCTCATCTCACGGCATTGAGCAGTCCAGACTAGCCGGTTGTGTAGTCAATACAGCGGTACTTACCCAGCTGGGGAGGGACCATATGGACTATCATGGCTCTGTTGAGCGTTATGGTGAGGTGAAAAAGAGTCTCTTCTACAGTGCCGGTCTGGAGTCGACAGTGGTTAACATGGATGATGCCCTGGGCAGGGAGATCAGACGTTCCTCCCCTCAAGGAGTACAAGCCATCGGTTACGGATTGGATCTGGAGGTAACACCAGCACCAGAGCTCAGGGGGGTAGTTATCAGCCAGAGTCGAGAGGGGATGCTGCTTGAGGTCGAGTATCGTGGTGAGACTGTGGAGCTGCGGAGCCTGCTCTATGGTCGCTTCAATGGCAGTAATCTGTTGGCGGCACTGGGAGTGTTGATAAGTTGGCAGGTGCCATTGCGGCAGGCGGTGGCGGCCCTGGAGATGGTAGAGCCGGTTCCGGGACGGATGGAGCCATTTGGAGGTGTTGATGGGGGTGGAGCACTGCTGGTTGTGGACTATGCCCACACCTCGGGTGCACTTGCTGCAGCACTTACCGCTCTCCGCGATCATCTGCATGGTACTGTAGATAGAGGCAGGCTCTGGGTGCTGTTTGGTTGTGGTGGTGAGCGCGACCGGGGCAAGAGGGCGGAGATGGGGGAAGTTGCGGAACATCATGCCGATCTGGTGGTGGTGACCAGTGACAACCCACGCTCTGAACCACCCGGGCAGATTATCCAGCAGATTCTGCAGGGTACAGAGAGGCCAGGAGATATTACGGTGATTGAGAACCGGGAGCAGGCCATACGTTACTGCGTCAGGGAGGCGGAGCCGACCGATACAGTGTTGATTGCCGGCAAGGGACATGAGGAGTGGCAGTGGGTCGGGGGGGAGAAAATCCCCTTCAGTGATCGTGAGCTGGCAAATTTGCTAGCAGAGGACAGTACTGATGGCGGGTGAGGTGAAGATAGAGAGTCTTGCCCACGTTGCGAGGTTGTTGGATGGCCCGCTACTGGGTAATGATGCCGTCTTTCATGGGGTCAGCACTGATAGCAGGACCATCCTTGAGGGAGAGCTCTTTGTGGCCCTACAGGGACCAAACTTTGATGGTGGCGAGTATCTGGAGATGGCCCGCAGGCGTGGTGCGGCGGGGGCGATTGTACAAAACAGAGGGGACTCGACACTGCCCCAGATTATGGTGGGTGATACCCTCACTGCTCTGGGTAGACTTGCGGCAGCTTGGAGAGAGCAATTTGAGATTCCACTACTGGCGATCACCGGCAGCAATGGCAAGACCACAGTGAAGGAGATGACTGCCTCAATTCTTCGCCAGTTTGGCCCCGGAACAGTTACCCGTGGCAACCTCAATAACGAGATTGGGGTCCCGCTGACTCTGCTGCGGATCTTGCCAGAGGATAGATGGGCGGTAATCGAGATGGGTGCGAGTGGGCCGGGAGAGATTGCGACCCTATCAAGGATTGCGCAGCCAACTGTGGCACTGGTAAATAATGTGGGCACTGCCCATCTGCAGGGGTTTGGTTCTGTGGAGGGGATCGCTGCGGCCAAGGGGGAGATCTACTCAAACCTGCGCAGAGATGGGGTGGCCCTGATAAATTGTGATCTGCCGCAGGCGGCAGAGTGGCGTGTGCTGGCAGCAGGGAATAGGATAGAGACCTATGGCTGCTCCGGTCACCCCTCCCTGGTTGGTGCCGTGATTGACCTCAATCGCCCCTTCATGCTCTCTTACCACGGTGAGTCGTTGGAGGTAGAATTACCTCTGCTTGGGGCACACAATCGCCTCAATGCGCTTGCGGCTGCGGCACTCTCACTCCAGACTGGGGCCTCGCTAGAGCAGGTGAAGAGAGGGTTGGAGCTGGTGGAGCCAGTTCCGGGGCGGCTGGAGATCAAGAGCGGCAGGAGTGGAGCAGAGATTATTGATGACAGCTACAATGCCAACCCGGAGTCGATGTTCAGGGCGATAGAGCTGCTCTCTGCCATGGAGGGGAGAAAGATTCTGGTGCTGGGGGATATGGGAGAGTTGGGGGTTGATACCCCACAGCTCCACAGGAAGGTTGGCCTGGAGGCCAGAGCAGCAGGTATTGATCGACTCTATGCGCTGGGTAGCAGTGCTGTTGAGTACCCCTCCGCTTTTGGTGGTGGTGCGACCCACTTTAGCGGCTGCAGGGAGTTACTGGCGGCCCTAGAGGAGGAGCTGAAAGAGGGGGTGGTCATTCTGGTAAAAGGTTCGCGATTCATGAGAATGGAGCGTATTGTGGAGGAGATTACAAAATTATGATGCTCTATCTTGGTAACTATCTGGCAGATTTTTATAGCCCATTTACGGTCTTCCAATATCTGACCCTGCGGGCCATTCTGGGGGCACTGACCGCACTGGTACTCTCTTTTATGGTTGGTCCGATAATGATCAGAAAGCTGACCCAGTACAAAGTGGGTCAGGCGGTGCGTGAGGATGGTCCCCAGACCCACCTGCCCAAGGCGGGAACCCCGACCATGGGGGGTGCGCTGATCCTAGTGGCAATTACACTCTCGACCCTGCTATGGGGGGATCTCTCGAATCGCTATCTCTGGATCGTGCTTCTGGTGACTCTGGGGTTTGGGGTTGTGGGCTGGATAGATGACTATCGCAAGGTGGTCAGACAGGATCCAAAAGGGCTCTCTGCCGGCGCAAAAATCATTGGGCAGTCACTGGTCGCAGTGGTTGCTGCCGGGTGGATCTACAGTACCACCACCATCCCCGCAGAGACCCAGCTCTATGTCCCCTTTTTCAAGGATGCTGTGGTGGCCCTGGGTATTTTCTATCTGCCACTGACATATTTGGTTATTGTGGGTTCCAGTAATGCGGTCAATCTGACCGATGGACTTGATGGGCTGGCAATCATGCCGGCTGTACTGGTCGGCGGTGCCCTGGGGATCTTTGCATATCTGAGTGGCCATGCCGAATTTGCCCGCTATCTGGCCATTCCCTCCCTCCCGGAGGCTGGCGAACTGGCAGTCTTTTGTGGTGCCCTGGTTGGGGCTGGGCTCGGTTTCCTCTGGTTTAACACCTATCCGGCCATGGTCTTTATGGGGGACGTGGGTGCACTGGCACTTGGTGCTGCTCTGGGAATTGTTGCAGTACTGGTGCGCCAGGAGCTGGTATTAGTGATTATGGGCGGGGTCTTTGTGCTGGAGACACTCTCGGTGGTGATCCAGGTGGCATCCTTCAAGTTGACCGGCAAGCGGGTCTTCAGGATGGCTCCAATCCACCACCATTTCGAGCTCAAGGGATGGCCTGAACCGCGGGTGATAGTTCGCTTCTGGATCATAACCTTTATTCTGGTGCTGGTTGGACTGGCCACACTCAAGATCAGATAACATATGTCAGTACTGGCGACCGAGCACAGTTTTATTGATACGACACCGGGGCTGCGGCAGCAGACCCTAGTTGTCGGCCTTGGCAAGAGCGGCCGCTCAGTGGTGAGATTTCTATCCGCGCGCGGGGTTCCGCTGCTGGCAGCCGATACCAGAGGTAGCCCGCCAGAGCTGGCACAACTACGGCGAGAGTACCCAGAGCTGGAGATCCATCTGGGGCCGCTGGAGCGGGACCTCTGTGCTGCGGTGGGGCGTATCATTCTCAGTCCAGGGCTCTCCCGAGAACACCCGGTAATCCACCATGCAGTCGAGATGGGTGTTGAGGTAGTTGGGGATGTGGAGCTCTTTGCGCAGCTGGCAACAGCCCCGATTGTTGCGATTACTGGTTCCAATGGCAAGAGTACAGTCACCACACTGGTTGCAGAGATGGCGGCAAATGGGGGGCTGGAGGCACGTGCCGGCGGCAATCTCGGTACCCCGGTACTGGAGCTATTGGGGCAGACAGAACCGGATCTATATGTAATTGAGCTCTCCAGTTTTCAGCTGGAGACCACAACCTCTCTCGCCCCACTGGCGGCTGTGGTGCTGAATGTAACCCCGGACCATATGGACCGCTACCACGATCTGGAGAGCTATGCAGAGACCAAGGGCACCATATACCGACACGCTGCTCATATTATCCATGATGCGGATAACAGGATGGTCTCTACCCTGATCAAAAGGAGGGAGAGTTCTGCAGAGCTGATCTCATACCGTACGGCCCCCTCTCTGGCAGACCATTGTTACGGCATTTGCAGGGGAGCAGGAGCAGATGGAGGGGAGTGGCTCTGTCGTGGAGAGAAGTTGTTGATGCCACTGGACGAGTTGCGAATTGCCGGTCGCCACAACCACTCCAATGCGCTCGCTGCACTGGCGCTGGGTGAGGCTGCAGGAGTTCCGCTCTCATCCATGGTGGAGACCCTCAAGGTTTTCAGGGGGCTGCCTCACCGCACTGAGTGGGTGGCGGAGAGTGGAGAGGTGCGTTGGATCAATGACTCCAAGGGGACCAATGTGGGGGCAACAGAGGCAGCCATCAGTGGCCTGCTTGCAGATAGCCCACACGGTGCTTCCAAGATTGTCCTGATTGCGGGGGGGCAGGGGAAGGGAGCCGATTTTTCACCACTACGCACGTTGGCAGCAAATACGCTGCGGGCGGCAGTGTTGATGGGAGAAGATGCAGAGCTGATCTCTGCTGCCCTAGATGGGGTAGTTCCCGAGATTCGGGTGGATGGCATGGAGCAGGCTGTAGCTGTTGCACATGGTGTTGCAGAGAGTGGTGACACCGTGCTGCTCTCTCCAGCCTGTGCCAGTTTTGATCAGTTTTCCGGGTTTGAGGGGCGTGGAGAGAGATTCAAGGCGGAGGTTCACCAACTGCTCGGGGAGTCACCATGAGTAGTTCCGGCCTGTTTCAGGGGTGGTTGATCTGGGGCGGCGGTAGCCGGCCAGGAAGGCCAGATGCAGCGGGTGCGCGTAGTATCAGACGTAGTATTGCAGAGTCTGGGCTGTTCCCAGCTGCTTCCATATTGCTGCTGTTTGGTCTGGTGATGGTGGCCTCTGCCTCGATGCCAATTGCAGAGGAGCGCTTTGGTGATCCCCTCTACTATCTGCTGCGACAGCTGAGTTTTGCCTCTATTGGTCTGCTTGTGGGGGCGGTTGTGGTACAGATTCCGCTGCGGTTCTGGGAGAGAGTAGCACCTGCACTACTACTGATCAGCGCGCTATTGCTGGTTCTGGTGATGTTTGTTGGGCTCAAGGTTAACGGTGCCTCGCGCTGGATTACCCTGGGCCCCATCAGTCTGCAGCCGTCAGAGTTTACCAAGCTGGCTGCCTTTCTCTATCTTGCCGGCTATCTGGTGCGTCATCGGGAGAAGGTCTCCAGCGATCTGTTTGCGGTACTGCGCCCAATTGCACTATTGGCGGCGGTTGGGGTGCTGATCCTTATTGAACCTGATCTGGGGGCCGCCTTTGTGATGATGGTTGTTGTCCTAGTGATGATGTTGCTGGGCGGAGTGCGGTTCTCACAATTCATGCTCTTTATCCTCTTCGGGGCCGGATTTCTACTGGTTGCAATCTGGATGGAGCCCTTCCGGGTTTCGCGTATAGCCTCTTTTCTTGGTGATGATCCATTCCTGGTAGATCCCAGAGGGAGAAACTATCAGATCACCCAGGCGCTTATCGCCTACGGCAGAGGTGGGTGGCAGGGCCTCGGTCTGGGTGAGGGGCTGCAGAAGCTCTTCTATCTTCCGGAGGCGCACACCGATTTCATTCTTGCTGTGGTGGCGGAGGAGCTGGGGTTGGCTGGCACCCTCTCGGTGGTTGCCCTATTCTCGTTTCTGGTATGGAAGGCATTTCGCCTGGCAATGCGTGCCAGTGCCTGCCGTCAGCCATTTGCCTGCTATCTCTCATATGGTTTGGGAACCTGGATCGGACTACAGGCGCTGATCAATCTGGCTGTCAACATGAACCTGTTGCCAACCAAGGGGTTGACGCTACCGCTGATGAGTTACGGCGGCAGCAGTCTGCTGGTGATGATGATTGCTATCGCTTTGTTGATGCGGGTAGAGTATGAGAGCTGCCCGCTGGCCAGAAGAAAGTTGAGAAAAAACCGGGGTAGCCACCAATGAAATCTCGGCCACGACGCCTGATGATAATGGCAGGGGGCACTGGCGGTCACATCTATCCAGCACTTGCTGTGGCTGAGTTGTGGCGAGAGAATGGTGACGAGGTGGTCTGGTTGGGGACCAGAGCGGGGCTCGAGGCGAGGCTGGTTCCTGAGGCCGGAATAGTGGTGGAGTGGATCTCTATCCATGGCCTGCGAGGCAAGGGGTTGTTGAGTCTGCTGGCCGCCCCCTTGCGCTTGCTATATGCAATGATGCAGTCACTCGTTGCGGTGAGACGCCAGCATCCGGATCTGGTTCTGGGGATGGGTGGCTTTGTCTCCGGTCCTGGTGGGGTTGCCAGCTGGATTCTGCGCAAACCACTGCTGATTCACGAGCAGAATGCAGTTGCCGGGTTGACCAATAGACTGCTGTCACATATTTCCAGCCAGTTACTGGAGGCATTTCCCGGAACTTTTCCGCGAAGCTACAGGGTGATCTCTGTAGGGAACCCACTGCGCAGAGGGCTGTCGGGGCTTGCTGCAGCCAGCCCTCATCGCCCCTTGAGACTACTGGTTCTAGGGGGGAGTCTCGGGGCGCAGCGGCTCAACCAGCTGGTCCCGCAGATGGTCAGGATGGTGCCTGCAGGAGAGCTGGAGGTGTACCATCAGGCAGGAGGAAACAACCTTGGGGAAACAGAGTTGGAGTATCAACATTGTGGAGTGGAGTGGGAAGATAGAGATGAGACACGTATTGTCCCCTATATCGAAAATATGGCGGAGGCCTACCGCTGGGCAGATCTGGTGCTCTGTCGGGCCGGGGCGATGACGGTCTCTGAGTTGGCAGTTGTAGGCCGTCCGTCCATTCTGGTTCCATTCCCCTTTGCGGTGGATGATCATCAGACGGCAAATGGACGCTTTCTGGAGAGGTGTGGAGCGGCGTTGCTGGTGCAGCAGAGTGAGCTGGATGGCAACAGACTGTATGAGATAGTGATGAGGTTTATCGACCATCCACAGAGGGTCTCCGAGATGGGTGAGCGGGCCAGTCAGGCTGCTCAACCAGATGCCACAAATCGGGTGGTCTCAATCTGCCAGAGATTTTGTCAGGGGGTTGCGTAGTGATCTTCTCCAGTAACCGTGATCTTGCCGAGGCAATGCACCAGATTCGCAGAATCCATATGGTGGGGATTGGTGGCGCAGGGATGAACGGCATTGCCAGGTTGCTGCTCAATCTCGGTTTTGAGGTCTCTGGTTCTGATCAGAGAGAGTCGAGCATCCTTCGCAATCTCATGGAACAGGGAGCTGCGATCAATGTTGGCCATAGTGCGACAGCTATTGCGGGAGCTGATGTGGTGGTGATATCCAGTGCAATTGGTGCCGACAATCCCGAGGTGGTTGCGGCTCGTACATCTGGTTTGCCGGTGATACCCCGTGCCGAGATGTTGGCAGAATTGATGCGTTTCCGTTACGGGATTGCAGTTGCTGGTACCCATGGCAAGACCACAACAACCAGTCTGATCGTTGCCCTGCTTGAGGAGGCGGGGCTGGATCCGACCTATGTGATAGGAGGTCGGGTCAAGTGGGGGAGAAAAACAGACGATTATGACGAGGGTGGTGCCCAGCTGGGGTCGGGACGTTATCTGGTGGCAGAGGCTGACGAGAGTGACGCCTCATTTCTCCATCTGCAGCCGATGGTGGCAGTGGTTACCAATGTTGACGAGGATCACATGTCCACCTACGGTGGAGAGGTGGCGCAGCTGGACAGTACCTTTGAGGAATTTATCCACCACCTCCCCTTCTATGGAATGGCAGTGCTATGTGCAGATGACCAGGGGGTACAGCGTATTATCGGGCGTCTTACACGGCCACTGTTGCGCTACGGTTTTTCAGATGAGGTAGATTTTGGTGCAGACCAAGTGGAGATCTTAAATGGGAAGAGCCATTTTCAGCTGCGTCGCCCGGGGCGGCCGCTATTGCCAGTCAGTCTGAACCTACCGGGTCGTCACAACATCTTGAATGCACTGGCAGCCATTGCAGTTGCTTCCCGCCTCGGAGTGGATGATGCGGCGATGGTTAGTGCCCTTGCAGGGTTTCAGGGGATAGCGCGACGCTTTCAGGACTATGGCTCCAGGCGCTCCCCCGGTGGTGTGGTCAGGCTGGTTGATGATTATGGTCACCACCCCAGAGAGGTGGCAGCAACCATCGACACAATCCGGGAGAGCTGGCCGGAACGGCGTCTGGTTCTCCTGTTCCAGCCACACCGTTATTCACGTACCCAGGATCTCTTTGATGATTTTGTTGAGGTGCTTTCAAGGGCGGATCTGCTGCTGTTGATGGAGGTTTATGGTGCCGGCGAGGAGCCAATTCCGGGGGCAGATGGGCACAGCTTGATGCGTGGTATCAGGGCCAGAGGAGAGGTGGAGCCGATCTTTATCAGGGATATTCCACAACTATTGCAGTTGTTACCGACCCTGGTGGAGGATGGTGACCTGCTGTTGATATCGGGGGCGGGGAGCATTGGTCTGGTGGCACCACAGCTTGCCGATCTCTGGCTGGGAGGGCGAGGGTGATCCAGGCTACAGAAATGGTCGGCAGATTGCTCCGCAATGAGCTACTCTCCGCCTATACCACCTGGGGTGTAGGGGGGGTGGCAGACCAACTCTATCTGCCAGTCACGATCAATGACTTGGCCCGGTTCATGCGGGCACTCCATCCTAGGGAGCCGCTGCTGTGGATCGGTAGAGGGAGCAATCTGCTGGTACGCAGTGGTGGAGTCAGGGGTACAGTGGTTGCGTTGACCACAGGGGTGGGTGGTATCGAGCAGCTAACGGGTGGTGCAGTACGGGCAGAGGCTGGGGCATCCCTCTCCCTCCTCGCCAGCTTTTTTCGCAGAACTGGCGCTGTTGGTCTAGATTTTCTTGCGGGGATACCAGGTTCGGTTGGAGGGGGGCTGGCGATGAATGCGGGGGCCTTTGGTGGCGAGATCTGGGATCTGGTTACTGAGGTTGAGGTGATGAACCGTCGGGGCGATATCATTCACCGCTCAGTGGATGAGTACCAGATAGGCTATCGCTCTGTCAGACGGAGGCAGGCAGAGGGTGGTGATGAGTGGTTTGTTGCAGCCACTTTCAATGGCAGAGGGGGAGAGGCGGCAGCAGGGAGTGGGGCCGGTCGTCTGCAACAGCTGCAACAGAGGAATAGCAGTCAGCCAATGGCGCTTCATAGCTGTGGATCGGTATTTCGCAATCCAGATGGGGATTTTGCGGGGCGGCTGATTGAGGAGTCTGGGCTCAAGGGGTATTGTATTGGTGCTGCCTGCGTCTCCGGCAAGCATGCCAACTTCATTACCCATGGTGGAGATGCGACGGCTGCAGAGATCGAGGCATTGATTGATCATGTCGCCAATGCAGTTGAAGAGAGCCATGGGGTCAGGCTGCAGAGAGAGGTGAGAATTGTGGGTGAGGCGGTGAGAGAGGATGGGTAGAACAGAGAAAGTTGCAGTTTTGATGGGAGGGACCTCCTCGGAGAGAGAGGTCTCACTGCTTAGCGGTGCCGCAGTGGTGGCTGGCTTGAAGGCCGCAGGGGTTGAGGTGTCACCATTTGATCCGGCACAGGAGCCAATTACCGAGCTGAAGAGTTTTGATCGGGCCTTTATTGCGCTTCACGGTCGAGGCGGGGAGGATGGGGTGATCCAGGGGGCTCTTGAGGTGTTGGAGGTTCCCTACACCGGTTCCGGGGTACTCGCCTCTGCGCTGGCAATGGATAAGTTGCGAAGCAAGCAGCTCTGGATCGGAATTAGCCTGCCGACTCCGCGGTTCACGGTTCTGAGGGCTGGCGACAATCTTGCCGAGGCAGTTAAAGAGCTTGGATTACCGTTGATGATCAAGCCGGTCTGTGAGGGATCCAGTATAGGGATGGCGAAGGTAGAGAATAGTGATGAGTTGCAGGCGGCACTGGAGAAGGCGGAAAAATTTGGTGGAGAGATTATTGCCGAGCAGTGGATTGAGGGGGAGGAGTATACCGCTGCAATCCTGGGTGAGCAGCCATTGCCGTTGATCAAGTTGTGTACACCACACGGCTTTTATGACTATGATGCAAAATACTATGCCGAGGATACGGAGTATGAGTGTCCATGTGGTCTGGATGGTATTGAGGAGGAGACTCTTCAGGACCTCGCTTTGGAAGCCTTTAGCTCACTGGGGTGCAGGGGGTGGGGGCGGGTAGATATCATGGTCGACAAGCAGGGTCACCCATGGCTGTTGGAGGTCAATACAGTTCCAGGCATGACAGATCACAGTCTGGTGCCAATGGCTGCAAGGGAGGCAGGCATCTCTTTTGACCGGTTGGTCAAAAAGATCCTGGATGCCTCATAATCGAAGTTATGAGATTGGGTGGTCACGGGTCTGTCAAAGGCAGAGAGAAGATGAATCGCCCGCTGAACCATTCGCAACAGGATGCTGGGAGGCGTTACCATCTTCTCTCCTATGGACTCATGTTGTTAATGATTGCCGTCGGAGCTTTTTTGTTGCTCGAGAGCGGGCAGCAGCAGGAGGTAGTGAATCTGCTTCCAGAGACGACCCCAACTATGGTGAAGCGGATCGCCCTTTTTGGAGAGATGGAACAGGTTGATACGACAGCGGTAGAGCGCTTGGTGCGGGAGTTTGCACAGCATGGGATGCTTGCATTGGATCTGATGCAGTTGCGCGCGGCATTGGAGGCGCTACCATGGGTCTATCGTGTAAAGGTACGAAAACTGTGGCCGGAGACGGTGGAGATTTGGCTACAGGAGCAGCACGCCGTGGTTGCCTGGGGAGAGGATGGATATCTAAACGGGGATGGTGAGTTCTTTGAGGCTGCGGGAGTCACATTTCCCGACCGCAGATTGCCACGGATTCTCTCCAGTCGTCGTGATACTGTAGCGATCCATGACCAGCTCAACCGCTTCTCTCGTATTCTTGGCAGTAGTGGTTACAGAATAGAGCGCATGGTGGTTGACCGCCGGGGCGCCGTAACCCTCCACATGGAGAGCGGGTTGGAGCTTGCTCTGGGGCGCAGAGCTCTGGAGCAGAGATTGCTGAGATGGAGGAGGCAATCAGTGGTTATAATGAGCCGTCTCAACAGAGAGATGCGAAAAATGGATCTGCGTTATGAACAGGGAATGGCGATCGGTGCCCGATAGTCGTCTATAGATGCAGGGGTCTGGAGAGTTACTAGCAGGTAATCGTTAATGGGTAAGAAAGAGCGTGAGTTGATTGTTGGTCTCGATATCGGCACCACAAAAATAGCGGCCATTGTGGGTGCGCTGCTGCCTGACGGTGAGCTGGAGATTCTGGGGGTTGGTACTCACCCATCCAGGGGGCTGAAGAAGGGGGTGGTGGTCAATATTGAGTCGACCGTAAAATCGATCCAGCAGGCAGTTGAAGAAGCGGAGATCATGGCTGAATGCGAGATCGGTTCTGTCTCGGCAGGGATTGCGGGGAGCCATATCCAAGGGATGAACTCTCACGGTATTGTTGCCATCCGTACTAGGGAGGTGACCGCCATCGATGTAGATAGGGTGGTTGATGCCGCCAAGGCGATTGCAATTCCGGCGGATCAGAGAATTCTCCATGTGTTGCCGCAGGAGTTCATTATCGATAATCAGGAGGGGATCCACGAGCCGCTGGGGATGTCAGGGGTCCGTCTTGAGGCTAAGGTCCACATTGTTACTGGATCGATCAGTGCGGCGCAGAATATTGTGAAATGTATCCGTCTTTGCGGTCTGGAGGCGGAGGATGTGGTGCTTGAGCAGTTGGCATCCAGTTATGCCGTACTCAGTGAGGATGAGAAGGAGCTGGGGGTCTGCATGATCGATATCGGTGGGGGTACCACCGATATTGCGGTATTCACAGATGGTTCCATTCGCCACACTGCGGTTATACCGGTTGCTGGGGATCAGGTTACCAATGATATTGCTGTCTTCCTCCGCACCCCCACCCATCATGCAGAAGAGATAAAGGTGAAATATGCTTGTGCCATCTCCGAGATGGTTGATCCACAGCAGGAGATTGCTGTCCCTAGCATTGGGGATCGTCCGGAGCGCCGGCTCAAGCGCCAGGGGCTGGCAGAGGTGGTGGGGCCCCGTTACGAGGAACTCTTCACCCTAGTTCAGGCAGAGCTGCGGCGTAGTGGTTTTGAGGAGTTGATCAACGCAGGGATTGTGTTGACAGGGGGGAGCTCAAAGATGGAGGGGGCAGTCGAATTGGCTGAGGAGATCTTTCACAAGCCGGTGCGGCTGGGTGCGCCACAGAATATAGAAGGTCTGATCGACATCGTACGAACCCCGGTCCACGCTACAGGGGTGGGGCTGCTGATCCATGGCGCACGACGCCGACAGCAGGATGGTGGTCTGCTGGATGGAGGTATGACCACTCTCTGGGAGCGGATGAGGCGCTGGTTCTCAAAAAATTTGTAATATCCACACAGAAACTGCTTGATTTCGCAGCTGATTATCCCTTAGAATCAAGTTATGTCGAAAAAGTGTCTTTTTTATGCGCTTGTATTCAATAGATTGCTTGCGTATAATACGACCTTATTAACGAGAAGTCTAAAATAATATCCAATATCGATGACACGTCAAAGAACACTTAAATCCCAGGTCCACTCTACTGGGATCGGTTTGCACTCCGGGAGAAAGGTTAATCTGACTCTGCGTCCGGCGCCGGAGAATAGCGGTATTGTCTTCCGTCGTACCGATCTTACTGGGTCCCCCCATCTATCGGCACGTCCTGACTGTGTTGGGGATACCAGACTTTCGACGACGTTAAGCAAAGATGGCGTCACGATATCTACTGTTGAGCACCTGATGTCTGCATTTGCCGGCTTGGGTGTAGATAATGCCTATGTTGATCTGGATGCCCCAGAGATTCCCATCATGGATGGCAGTGCCAGCACTTTCGTCTTTATGTTGAGGAGTGCGGGGCTGGTAGAGCAGAACACGGTCAAGCGTTACATTCGCATCAAGAAGAGTGTGGAGGTTAACGATGGTGATAAAACTGCTCGCCTGGACCCATACGATGGATTCCGCCTCTCTTTTGGTATCGATTTTCACCACCCGGCATTTACTGCGGATCTGCAGCAGTGTGAGATTGAGTTCTCCTCCCTCCGTTATGAGAAGGAGGTCAGCCGTGCCCGTACCTTTGGTTTTATCCGTGATGTAGAGGCACTGCGAATGCAGGGGTTGGCGCTTGGAGCCAGTCTGGAAAATGCTGTTGGACTGGATGAGTTCCGTGTCCTCAATGAGGATGGTCTCCGCTTCAAGGATGAGTTTGTGCGTCACAAGATTCTCGATGCAGTTGGTGATCTCTACCTGCTGGGCAGCCCGGTTCTCGGCGCATACCACGGCTATAAGTCGGGACACGATCTCAATAACAGACTCACCAGAGAGCTTCTCTCCAGAGAGGAGTGTTGGGAGTATGTGACCTTTGAGAAGGAGGGGCATGCCCCGATCTCCTTCGTGCCCCTGACGGCGTAAAACCAGTAACATCCTGCTATCCAAAAATGTAAGAGGATTTTTCCTTCTTACCACCTTGCCTGTCACAGTGACGGCAGAATGTGTGGATGTTGCCAGAACTTATGGAACGACTAATATTTTGTCGCACCGTTTTGGTTGGAGTTCACCCCTCTATCCTTTATGATTCCCCCTCTGTAACCGTTACACTGCACCACACATGATCAAGAAAATATTCAAGAAGGTTTTTGGAAGCCGCAACGAACGTACCATTCGCAAGATGCGCAAGGCTGTTGAGCAAATCAACGCCTTGGAGGAGGAGTTTCAGGCCCTGAGCGATGAGCAGTTGCAGGGTAAGACAGGCGAGTTCCGCTCCCGTTTCGAGCAGGGATCCTCCTTGGAGGATCTGCTTCCAGAGGCCTTCGCAGCGGTTCGTGAGGCTTCCCAGCGTGTTTTCAAGATGCGTCACTATGATGAGCAGATGATCGGTGGCATAGTGCTTCACCAAGGCAAGATCTCTGAGATGCGTACCGGTGAGGGCAAGACTTTGATGGCAACCCTGGCGGTCTATCTCAACGCACTCTCTGGCGATGGGGTCCATGTGGTGACGGTCAATGATTACCTGGCCAGCCGTGATGCTGCCTGGATGGGGGAACTCTACAATTTTATGGGAATGAGTGTCGGTGTGGTCATTCCGGGACTGGACCATGAGCAGCGCCAGCAATCCTATGCAGCCGACATCACCTATGGCACCAATAACGAGTTTGGTTTTGACTACCTCCGTGACAACATGTCATTTTCCGCCGATGAGCGGGTACAGCGGGGGCGTAATTTCGCAGTGGTTGATGAGGTTGACTCCATCTTAATTGATGAAGCTCGTACTCCACTGATTATCTCTGGCCCAACAGATGATAACTCAGATCTCTATCAGTCGATGAATACCATGCCGGGCAAATTGACAAAGAGGCTGGATGAGGGAGATGAAGAGGCGGATGGGGACTATACGGTTGATGAGAAGCAGCGCCAGGTTCTGTTAACCGAGAGAGGTCATGAGAGAGCTGAGGAGCTGCTGGTAGAGGCTGGGCTGCTGGACGAGGGCGAGAGTCTTTATGACCCACAGAATATCACCCAGGTACACCATCTTTACGCCGCACTGCGTGCCCATGTCCTGTTTGAGAAGAACGTCCACTATATTTTGCAGGATGGTCAGGTGGTCATTGTTGATGAATTTACCGGACGAACCATGCCTGGTCGTCGCTGGGGTGAGGGGTTACACCAGGCGGTCGAGGCTAAAGAGGGGGTCGAGATTCAGAATGAGAATCAGACCATGGCCTCCATCACCTTCCAGAACTATTTTCGTATGTATAGCAAGCTCTCCGGGATGACCGGAACTGCTGATACCGAGGCCTACGAGTTCCAGCAGATCTACGGCCTTGAGGTTGTGGTAATCCCGACCCATCGACCAATGGTTCGTGATGACAGAGCAGATTTAGTCTACCTTACGGCTGAAGAGAAATTCAGCGCCATTATTAATGATATTCGTGAGTGCATGGCCAAGCAGCAGCCGGTGCTGGTGGGTACAGCTTCAATCGAGAACTCTGAGCTGATTTCCGGGATGCTGGAAAAAGAGGGAATATCCCACGAGGTTTTGAACGCAAAACAGCATGAGCGTGAGGCCCATATTATTGAGCATGCAGGTGCACTAGGTGCAGTAACCATTGCAACCAATATGGCGGGACGCGGTACCGATATCGTGTTGGGCGGCAACCTTGAGGTGAAGCTGAAGGCGCTTGGAGAGGAGGCAGACCCAGCCACGGTGGAGCAGCTGCGAGGAGAGTGGGGGCATCGCCATCAGCAGGTGCTGGATGCGGGTGGTCTCCACATTATTGGCACCGAGCGTCATGAGTCGAGACGTATAGACAACCAGCTCAGGGGACGTTCAGGACGTCAGGGAGATACGGGGTCGAGCCGCTTCTACCTCTCTCTGGAGGACTCCCTGATGCGTATCTTCGCCTCTGAGCGTCTGGCTGGAATGATGCAGAAGCTGGGAATGGAAGAGGGTGAGGCGATTGAGCATCCATGGGTCAATAAAGCGATCGAGAATGCGCAGCGCAAGGTAGAGGGGCACAACTTCGATATCCGTAAACAGCTGCTGGAGTATGACGATGTGGCCAACGATCAGCGTCAGGTGATCTATGAGCAGCGTAATGAGCTGATGGATGTTGATGACATCTCGGAAACCGTTCACGCAATTCGTGAGGATGTGGTTCACCAGGTTATGAACCACTTTGTGCCCCCACAGAGCATGGAGGAGCAGTGGGATATTCCAGGGCTTGAGGCTGCAGTGAAGCAGGAGTTTGATTTTGAGTTCGACATCACCGGCTGGCTGGGTGAGGATGATAATCTCCATGAGGAGACCCTGCGGGAGCGGGTGATCGAGGAGATGGGAAAAGTTTATGCTGAAAAGGAGCTGCTGGCCGGCTCCGACACTGTTCGACACTTCGAGAAGGCGGTAATGCTCCAGGTGCTGGATCACCAGTGGAAGGAGCATCTGCAGGCGATGGACCACCTGCGACAGGGGATCCATCTGCGTGGTTATGCCCAGAAGAATCCCAAACAGGAGTACAAGCGGGAGTCATTCGAGATGTTCTCCTCAATGCTGGATCGCATGAAGCATGATGCCTTAGGGATCATGACCAAGGTTCAGGTACGTACCGAGGAGGATGTTGCAGCGGTGGAGGCGCAGCGTCGCCAGACTGAGGAGATGGAGTTTCAGCATGCACCGACAGGCACCCTCTCCGCCTCTGAGGAGGTTGATGAGATGGGGGCGGCCGAGGAGGAGCCCAAGCCATTTGTACGAGAGGGGCGCAAGGTTGGCAGAAATGAGCCCTGCCCGTGTGGCTCGGGAAAGAAATACAAGCAGTGTTGTGGCAAACTCTCTTGATCGCTCAAGAGTGCTAATGCTTTTGGAGCAACTGATAGAAAGGTAGTTATATGCCGGTAGGAGAGATAGAGTTTCCCGAGATGCACCCGGTGGCAGGATTCTCTCTGGGGACCACCGAGGCAGGAATTCGTCTGAGCGGAAGACGTGATCTGGTAGTGATGGAGTGTGCAGAGGGGTCGACAGTTGCTGCCACCTTCACCCAGAATGCCTTCTGCGCTGCACCTGTCACTCTTTGCAAAGAACATCTCGCAGAGGCTGCCCCTCGCTATCTGGCAGTAAACACCGGGAATGCCAATGCTGGCACCGGGGCGCAAGGGAGAGTGGATGCTGAGACGGTCTGCAGTGCCTTAGCAACCCTGACCTCTCTCCAGCCCAATCAGGTTCTCCCATTCTCAACCGGGGTAATTGGTGAACCGCTGCCAGTCACAGCCATTACACAGGGGTTACCGGATGCTGTGGCATCACTATCGGTAACCGGTTGGGAGGATGCTGCCCACGGCATCATGACAACAGATACCGTAGCCAAGGGGGCGAGTCGGCAGTTGCAGATTGGTGGAGATCAGATAACCATCACTGGGATCGCCAAGGGGTCGGGGATGATACACCCGGATATGGCCACCATGCTGGCCTATGTTGCCACCGACGCCGCTGTAGAGCAGGAGCTTCTGCAGCAGATGGTAAGTGAGGTTGCAGATCGTTCATTCAACCGTATTACCGTGGATGGAGATACCTCGACCAACGACTCCTTTGTGGTGGTTGCAACCGGGCAGAGCGCTATGCCACAGCTGATGGAGCTGGAGAGTGAAGCGTCCGGGCAGTTTGTTACTGCGCTGGAGTCACTGGTGGTTGAGCTGGCGCAAAAGATGGTGCGGGATGGAGAGGGCGCCACCAAATTTGTTACGGTTCAGGTGGACGGCGCAAAAAACTCACAGGAGGCGCTTGATGTGGCCTTTACAGTGGCTCACTCGCCACTGATCAAGACGGCACTGTTTGCATCGGATCCCAACTGGGGGAGGATTCTGGCGGCAGTTGGGCGTGCCGGGGTGACTGCCCTGGAGATTGAGGCCGTCACTCTCTGGTTGGATGATATCTGTATTGTAGAACATGGTGGCCGCGCGGCCAGATACAGTGAGGCGCAGGGCCAAGCAGTAATGAACCAGGAGGACATCACCATCCGTATTGATCTGGGGCGTGGAGCTGCAGCGGAGACGGTCTGGACCACCGATCTCTCCCACGACTACGTGACAATCAACGCGGAGTACAGAACCTGATGAACACACTGCAGCTGCCAGACCGTTACCTGATTACCGGCAAGGCAGAGAGTCGGGAGCAGTTTCTGGAGAAGCTGGAGAGGGCGCTCCTGAATGGAATCAGCCTGATCCAGTTGCGAGCCCCAGAGTTGGAGCCTGAACCCTATATAGAGCTTGCGGTTGAGGTGGTGAATCGTGCCCACAACCACGGGGTTCGGGTGTTGTTGAATGGAGATCCGCAGTGGGTTGAGCAGAGCGGAGCAGATGGGATTCATCTCAACGGTCACCGTCTCAGGGAGTTCTCAGGCCGCCCTCTGGGGGAGAAGCTGCTTATCTCGGCATCATGTCACGATGCCGAGGAGTTGCGTCAAGCTGCGCAGATAGGGGTTGATTTTGCCGTGCTCTCGGCTGTTCTACCAACCCAGACTCACCCGGATCGAACTCCGTTGGGGTGGGAGAGGTTTTCGCAACTGGTCGGGGCGGTACCATTTCCGGTATATGCGCTGGGCGGAGTTGACCAGAGCCATATTTCCCACTCCCGTCAAATGGGAGGACACGGTGTTGCTGCCATCACGGCGTTCTGGAATTAAAGAATACAGGTAGTAAGCTGAAAGGAGACATCCTCCATCGCCTGTGCGGGGCGCTCTTCTAGGGAGGGGACCATCATCCGTGCAGAGAAGCGGTGTCTGCCACCACTGATCTCCACGTAGTAGGGAGAGTCGGCAGGGAGGGTGACACGAATCAACTGGTATGGGGTGTTCTTGTCCAGGCTATGTTGGTAGAAGCCATTGATCGCGGTGACAGTGGTTGGGGTGGCGCTTCTGCGAATCATATCCAGCACCAGTCCAACCGCCTCACGCACAGTATCGAAACATGAGACCCACTCTGATAGTGCGGCAATCCGCGTCTCGGCTGGCAGGTTTAGCCAGAAGTGGTAGTGGGGGAAGTCGATATCAGAGAGCCCCCCTGGAATCCCTGCCCGCTGGCGGAAACTCTTGAGGAACTCAGAGTTGCGAATCTCCTGTCCGGGCTTGCTCCGCTCTGCATCAAGCTCCCGGTTCAGCTGTTTCAGCTTCCCGAGGAAATCATCCAGCTGCTGGTGGTTTACCCCGGAGCGCTCCTTCAGTGCAGTCAACGTTATATGGTTGCGCTCTAACTCCTTCATCAGATCCTTTTTTAGCTCGGAGCGATCTGTCAGTGAGAGGATCTCCTCCAGCCGCTCCAGGGTTGCATGGCTGCTGGCAGGGGCTGGTCCATGCAGTGTCTCCTGGATGTTTCTGAACAGCGACTCCAACCGTAACAGGGTACGGATGCGTTCATTCAGAGGTTGTTCATAAATTATGGTTTCTGACAACTGTTCAGCCCTTTGCAGGTAAAGTTAATGCCCTATTCTCAATGACTTTGCGATGAAGAGCAACTTTCTAGTTTACCAGCAGAAGGTACTGTTCATGAAGTTGTTTTACCTGCGCCTCTACCATCGCAGGATCAAGGTTGAGGATTACATCGTCTGCCATCAGCAGCCTCTCCTCACGACTAGCCTGTACCTCAAGGATCAACTCAACCTCCGCTCTACTGGTCTGGTCACGATTTACCACCCGTTCAATCTGTAGCTCTTCGGGCAGATCAACCAGTAGAATACGGTCAACACTGTATTTACCACTGCTCTCGACCAGTAGCGGGATCACCAGCAAGAGATATGGTGCATCGATCTCTGCCGCCTTCCTCTCCAACTCCTCTGCAATTCTGGGGTGGAGGATCTGCTCCACAGCCACTCGTTTTTTCGGATCGGCAAAGATCAGTCTGCGCAGTGCCCTGCGATCCAGGGTTCCATCTTCAAGCAGTATGGTTGAACCAAACTCCGTCTTGAGCTCCTCCAGTCCACCAGTCCCTGGCTCTACAACGGCACGAGCAGCCCGGTCGGCATCCAGCACAGCCACTCCAAGTTTTTCAAACAGTCGGGCAACAGTACTTTTGCCGCTACCGATACCACCTGTGAGCCCGATGATAATTGTCATCCTATACCACCAATCGCCCCGAACGGCTGCAGGCCAGTAATACCAAGAAGTTGATTGGCGTCCAGTAGGTCGCCCGCAAGACGAATGGTGTCCAGTAGGTCACCCGCAAGACGGTTGATCTCCCCACCCCAGAGCAGGGCAATCCACCCCCCGAGAGCGAGGAATGGTCCAAAGGGGATGGGGGTTACCGCCCAAATGGGTGTTACGCTGTTTCTGGCTATCCCTCCGGGCTCCCCCTTTTTTCGTTTGGAGAGAATGAACGGGATCCCCACAACAATCCCGCTCAGCGAGGCGATCAGTAGAATCTGTGGCAGCAGAAGCCAGCCGCACCAGGCCCCGAGGGCCGCAAACAGCTTGAGATCTCCCCCACCCATACCACTGCAGCCGGTGACTAGCCGATAGAGATGAAACACCATCCAGAGAGCTAGATAACCGGCCACAGCCCCCCACAGTGCTTCAGAAGGGGCGGCAAACAGGTCCCACTGGTTAACCAGCAGCCCGCTCCAGAGCAGAATCTGGGTTAGTGGGTCGGGCAGCAGCTGGTGCTCCAGGTCGATAAAGAGAAGGGCAAGCAGAATCCATCCAAACCCCATGGCAGCGCTGGCGTGCAGCGGCTGGTCAAAATGGAGGGTTGCAGTGATGGCAACAGCGATCGCCAGCAGCTCTATGGTCAGATATCTCCAGCCGATGGGGTGGTTGCAGTGGTTGCAGTGGCCACGGTTGAGCAGAAAACCGATGACAGGTATGTTGTCAACCAGCCTGAGAGGGTGACTGCAGTGGGGGCAGTGTGAACGGGGGAGCCAGAGGCTCTCCTTTTTCTCGCCCTCAGCACCATCTTCCACCCCCAAAAATTCCTGGCACTCAGATCTCCACTGCCGTTGCATAATGCGTGGGAGACGGTAGACAAGCATCGATAGAAAGCTGCCGATGACTGCACCCAGAATACCAATCAATAGAAGATGACTCATACTCTAATAATCTCGCAAGCAACCATCACTTTTGGCATGGTTAACATTCATCAGTAGTCCTCATTAATGGCAATTTTCCAAAGAAAGACGTCATCCCCGCGTACCACGGAAGCAATGCTTCCTCTGCATCTAATGGAAAGGCGGGGATCCAGGAAACAAGCAATTACGTTCATTTTAGCTTCTGGATTCCTGTCTTCACGGGAATGATGAGGCCATAATGAGAATTGCTGAACATTCATAGATGGTGCCCAAGCTGGAATATGGGTTGATAGAGGGCAACCGCCAGCACCCCAACCATGCCGCCGATCAGCAGAATCAGCAGGGGCTCCAGCATGGTAGTCAGCTGTTGAATACGATGCTCGACCTCCTCCTCATAGTAGTCCGCCAGGCGCCCCAACATATGAGCCAGCTGACCACTCTCCTCCCCGGCACGAACCATCTGCACCGCAATGGGAGGGAACAACTGCTGTTCAGCGAGCGCCCTGGAGAGGGTGACCCCCTGCGTTATCTCCTGGCGCACAATGTTGATCGCCTTTCGAATCACAAGATTATTAGTCATTCTGGCAGATGTTGTGAGCCCCATGTGGATTGGAATAGCCGTCTCCTGTAGCGTTGCCAGGGTGCGGCTAAGTCGTGCCACCATCACCTCCCTCAGGGTGGTGCCAACTATGGGGAAAGAGAGTAGTAAACGATCAACTCCAGTCCTGAAGGGTGTAGAGATACGATAGAGCAGTAGCGGCAGAAGCAGGGAGAGAGTGATGGAGAGCATCACCGTAGCCAGATTGTCCTGCAGAAAATGGGCGCTTCCGAGGATCCGTCTTGTCAGTAGTGGAAGTTCGCCCCCAAGGTTGTGAAACAGAACTTCAAACTGCGGGACCACCTGTAGCAGCAGAAAGAGCGAGATGGTAAGGGTGAAGAGAAAGACCCCCAGGGGGTAGGAGAGGGCCTTCCAGGCCTGGCGTTTCAGGGCGCGACTCCGTTCACGATGCTCCGCACCCCGTGCCAACAGCAGTGGTAACTGGCCAGCATGTTCACCTGACTGCACCAGATGAATCAGAAACGGATCAAAATATTGTGGTCGAGCTGCCACTATCTCCGAGAATGGAGCGCCCTGTTGCAGCTCCAGCGCCATATCCTCGGCTAGCCTTCGCGGCTGAGAGTCAGAGAGTCCCTGGATGATCCCCTCCAGTGCGCGGGAGAGGGTCAATCCGGAGGAGAGCAGGGTGGCGAGCTGTCTGATAAAGAGAGTGATCTGGGTAGAGGAGATGGAGAAGAGCTGCTCAGGCAGTGGCACCAGTCGTGGTGTGGTCACCCTTCGGAGCCGGAGCTGCTCTCTGGCACCGTTGCGACTGGTAGCTCGGAGCTGCCCCCTGACTGCTATGCCAGCCTCGCTGACTCCACGCCAGTAGTAGAGTGTCACCCGATTTGTCCCAAGCGTTCCATAGCCGTAGTGAGTATACTACGACGATGTCTGCACAAGGAACTAATCAGCATGGAGTTGCCCAGGGCTCAGAGGTGACGTTGGCTTACCGCCTCTCCATGAGTGACGGCACCGAGATTGACAGTGTCACCAGAGAGGATCCGTTTATCTTTACGCTGGGAGATGGCTCCATGATTGCCGGCCTGGAGGATCTGTTGCTGGGGCTACCGGCAGGCTGTAGTGAGGACTTTCTGGTGGCAGCGCAAGAGGCCTTCGGGGTGCCGGATCCGCAGCAGGTACACGAGATCCCAAGGAGTACATTCGAGCGCGGGCTGGAACCGGTTCCAGGAACTGTATTCTCCTTTGTATCACCGTCTGGTGAGGAGATTCCGGCAACTGTGGTCGAGGTTGGCAAGGAGATGGTTATGGTTGACTTCAACCACCCACTGGCAGGCAGAGACCTGCAGTTTCATGTGGAAATTATCACCATTAAGGATAACCCGGAGAGAGATGATGAAAATTGAGTTGGCTCGCCCGCGGGGTTTCTGTGCAGGTGTGGAACGGGCGATTACCATTGTGGAGCGCGCACTGGAAATCTTTGGTGCTCCCATATATGTGCGCCATGAGGTAGTTCATAACCGTTATGTGGTTGACCAGCTACGTTCCCGGGGGGCGATCTTCGTGCAAGAGCTGGAGGAGATACCGGAGGGTGAGCGGGCCATCTTCAGCGCACACGGGGTCTCATCTGCAGTGGAGCAGGAGGCGGCGCAGCGTGGCATCAAGGTGTTTGACGCAACCTGTCCCCTGGTGACCAAGGTCCACCTTCAGGTTGTACGCAATGCCAGAGAGGGGCGCAGTGTGGCACTGATCGGCCATGCCGGCCATCCAGAGGTGGATGGAACTCTGGGGCGCTATCCCGACAGTAGTGGTGGATCAATTCATCTGGTGGAGAGTAAAGAGGATGCAGCACAGCTGAAGATATCCCATCCAGAGCAACTCTCATATGCCACCCAGACCACGCTCTCAATGGATGATGCATCCACAGTGATTAATGTGCTGCGAGATCGTTTTCCCTCCCTCCAAGGGCCCAAGAGGGACGATATCTGCTACGCCACCCAGAACCGGCAGAATGCAATCAAGCAGTTGGCATCCCGTTGCGAGTTGGTGCTGGTGGTGGGTTCCGCCAACAGCTCAAATTCCAACCGCCTGCGGGAGATTGCAGAGTCATCAGGCACCACTGCCTATCTGATTGACTGGGCGGATGAGATTCAGCCGCAGTGGCTGGATGGGGTGACAAGTTGTGTCGGGGTCTCCGCCGGTGCCTCCGCCCCCGAGGTGCTGGTGCAGGGTGTTATCGAGAGGCTGCAGCAGCTCGGTGCAGAGTGGGGCGGGGAGAGCAGCGGAGAGAGCGAGGATGTCTTCTTTCCACTACCAGAGGAGTTGCGCTGACCCGCCATTTTCACTGCCAACACTCCGCCCCCGATGCTGATCCAGTGATCCCGCGCTCTCCCCTTTCGTTCAGGGTGAAACTGTTGCACCGCAGATCCTGTAGCTGGGCCCCTGTTGGCGATGCCTGGAGCTGATAGCTGTTATCGGTGGCGGTAATGGAGAGGGTGTAATACCCTCTGTCGGAGTTGTCACGGTAGATTGTGGTGGTCGCCCCGCTATAGCTGCCACTCTCCAGGAAGTGGCGTTCAACCCGCTGGGCAAAGGTGACCAGCGCAGTGGTTGCATCACTGCGCCGCCCCTGCAGCAGCTGCTCCTCATAGGAGGGGAGGGCAACCACAACCAGAATGGCGACAATCGCCAGTGCAACCACCATCTCGATCAGAGTAAACCCACTCACGGACAGACGCCTATCCGCAGCTGGCAATATTGTCTCCACTGCCATCCTCCGGAATGCCGTCACCATCACCATCCTCACCAATACGGACTCTGCCGGTGCTGTTGATATAGATTACCTGCGCCCCCTCCAGCTGGTTATTATTGCAGAGTACTAGGCGACTGAAGCTGGTGGAGTCACCGGTCGGCTTGTAGGTGACCCGATTTTTGAAATTGCCTGCCCCCCGCAGGGTGGCTCCAGTGGGGAGGGGGCCATGCAACTGCAGAATGGTATCTCCCGAATCCACCCTGTTGTCACCGTCCTGGTTCACAAATAGGATCCATCCAGACTCCCACTCAGCTGAGCTGTTGCACTGACTGCTGCTGTCACTCTTGCAGATAGATACCTTGCTGTTCTGCTTTATCGCCTCACTGCGAGCCAGCTGCAGATCACTGCTCAGTTCGGCGCTGATGGTATAGAGTTGGTTGTGTTGAAAAATGGAGGAGAGATCGGGGCTTAGCTGGCTCAAGAGGATGGCAAGCAGAGCCAGGGTGATCAGCAGTTCTACAATTGTAAATCCCCGGTAACTACTCACCCATGCCTCCAATACATCTATCTCCTCAGGGGCCGCCTCCCTCCTTGCTTGCCGGCCATTTTTCAGCACCTGCCAAAACTCGCTACGCTTGGACACTGGCAGGCTCTCTCTCTGAATAATGGCCGGCAAGCGGGGCGCAGCCAGTTCGTCGACAGATGGATTGGGGGCATAGTTGAGTGGCTATCATCTCTTTATAGCAAGCCACGCTCAGCCAGTGAGGTGGTTGACTTCCCATCACCAATAATAATGTGGTCCAGCAGCCGAATATCTATCAGCGCCAGCGCCTCACCAAGTTGTTTGGTGATTGCACGATCCGATCGACTCGGTTCTGCGACTCCTGAGGGGTGGTTGTGGGCGAAGATGACAGCAGCTGCATTGTGGTTGAGTGCACTGCGAACCACCTCGCGGGGATGGACCGAGGCACCATCGATGGTACCGGTAAAGAGGATCTCAAAGGTGATGATCTGGTGCTGGTTGTCAAGAAAGAGAGCACCAAAGGCCTCATGCGGATATCCACGCAGACGGCTGCTGAGGTAGATTCTGGTTAGCTGTGGGTTAGTGAGCACATCCCCCTTCTGGAGTTGTGCCCTGAGGTGGCGGGAGGAGATCTCCATGGTGGCCTGCAGCTGGGTGAATTTCGCATCCCCCAGCCCCTTGGCGCTACAGAACTGCTCCCGGCTCGCCTCCAGAAGTTGACGTAGCCCCCCAAAGCGCTCCAGCAGATCACGTGCCAGATCGACTGCCGATTTCCCCTTGATCCCGGTACGCAGGAATATCGCCAACAGCTCTGCATCGGAGAGGGAGTCTGCACCCCGCTCCAGCAGTTTCTCTCTGGGGCGTTCCCCCTCTGGCCAATCACTAATCGCCACTCTTGCTCTTCCCGGTTGCCTCTTTAACAGGCAATTACAATACTCCGAGCAGGGGAGATGTTGGGTTACAAAATATTACAGAAACGTAACGGCTTGTCCCATAACGAGAGATCTCTCGTTATGAGGTGAGTAGTTGCATACTCTCGTTGTGGCGAGTTCAGGGTATACTTCACTGTCATGATAGAGAGAGCAAAGTTGCAGAATCGAAGAGTTCTACTCGGAGTCACTGGAGGTATTGCCGCCTACAAGAGTGCTGAGCTTGTGCGCCTGTTGGTTAAGGCGGGTGCAGAGGTGCGTGTGGTCATGACTGATGCCGCTCGGCAGTTTGTGGGTGCGCTGACCTTTCAGGCGCTCTCTGGAAATCCGGTCCATACCAAACTGCTTGACTCCGGGGCAGAGGCGGGAATGGGCCATATTGAGTTGGCCCGTTGGGCTGACTTGCTGCTGGTGGCACCGGCAACGGCAGATTTTCTTGCGCGTCACAGTGTTGGGCGGGCAGATGATCTGCTGACGGCAATCTGTCGGGCAACGACAGCCACTCAACTATTGGCTCCCGCAATGAATCAGCAGATGTGGCAAGACGGTGCTACCCAGAAAAATGTAGAAGGTCTGAGGCAGCAGGGGATCCAGCTGGTGGGGCCGGATAGTGGGGAGCAGGCCTGCGGGGATGTGGGTCCAGGGCGGATGGTTGAGCCGGAGCAGATCCTTGAGGTTGTGGCAGCGCAGTTTGAGTCAGGGGTGCTGCAGGGTGAGCGGGTGTTGATCACCGCAGGCCCTACCCGTGAGCCGCTGGACCCTGTCCGTTTTCTCTCCAACCACAGCTCAGGCAGGATGGGATTTGCTATTGCCCAGGCAGCGATGGAGGCAGGGGCAGCAGTTACTGTGGTGGCTGGACCTGTCGGCCTGGATATCCCCAGAAGTGTGAAGAGAATAGATGTGGAGCAGGCAGAGGAGATGGCTGCGGCTGTAGAGAGGGAGGTTGGTGCTGCAACAATATTCATCGCAACTGCCGCAGTGGCGGACTACCGCCCGGCAGAGGTCTCGCAACAGAAAATCAAGAAAGAGCGGCTCAACAGTGAAGAGATTAATTTAAGGCTGGTGAAAAATCGCGATATTCTTGCTGAGGTTGCGGCTCGTGATGGTGCCCCTTTTACCGTGGGTTTTGCTGCAGAGACAGAGAAGCTTGCCGAACATGCAAAACAGAAGCTCAAGGCAAAAGGGGTGGATATGGTTGCAGCCAACCTGGTCAACATGGAGGGGACGGGGTTTGATGCTGAAGATAATGCACTCACCCTGTTCTGGGATGGGGGGGATAGTGAACTGCCACGTACCAACAAAAACCGGCTGGCTCGTCAGCTGATTCAGCATATTGCAGAGAGAATAAAACAGTCAGGGAAGAGATTATGAAAAAGGTAGAACTGAAGATACTGGATGGGCGCATTGGAATGGAATATCCACTACCCCACTATGCCACCGAGGGCTCCGCAGGAATGGATTTACGGGCCTGTATCGATGGACCACTGGATCTGGAGCCCGGGCAGACAGAGTTGATTCCAACAGGGATTGCGATCCATATGCAGGATGCAAAGATGGCGGCAACCCTGCTGCCCCGCTCCGGACTGGGCCACAAGCATGGGATCGTATTGGGAAATCTGGTAGGGCTGATCGACTCCGACTATCAGGGGCAGGTTTTTGTCTCCTGCTGGAATCGCGGCTCTGCCACCTTCACCATAGAGCCTGGGGAGCGCATTGCCCAAATGGTATTTGTCCCGGTGATTCAGGCTGAGTTTGAGGTGGTAGATGAGTTTGATCAGTCAGAGCGCGGTGCCGGTGGTTTTGGCCATACGGGAGCAAGATGAGTGATTAGAATCCCGGAATCAATATTTCGCGCCTATGATATCCGTGGCATTGTCGATGAGACCCTCACCGAAGAGGTAGTAGAAAAGATAGGTCAGGCAGTCGGCAGTGAGAGTCAGGCCCGTGGGGCCGGCACCATTGTGGTGGGTCGTGATGGCCGTCTCTCTGGCCCCACACTCCAGGCGGCATTGATGCGTGGTCTGCAGCAATCGGGGATGGAGGTAATCGATATCGGTCAGACCCCAACCCCGGCCATCTACTATGCTGCAGTTCACCTTAATGCCTCATCTTGTGTAGCGGTCACCGGTAGCCACAACCCTCCAAACTACAATGGACTCAAGATTGTGGCAGCGGGGGAGACGCTCTCTGCCGGCGCCATCAAGGATCTCCATCGCCGCATTGTGGAGGATGACCTGCTTAGTGGGGAGGGCTCCATCCGTCAGGCAGAGATCAAGGATGACTATATCAAGCGCATTGTTGATGGGGTCACCATAAATCGTCCACTCAGAGTGGTGGTTGACTGCGGTAACGGGGTGGCCGGTGCCATCGCACCCGAGCTGCTGCGAGCGCTGGGGTGTGAGCTCACGGAGCTCTACTGTGAGGTGGACGGTACCTTTCCAAACCACCACCCCGACCCTAGCAAACCGGAAAATATGGCAGATCTACGAGAGAAAGTTGCGGAGATGGGTGCTGACCTTGGCCTCGCCTTTGATGGGGACGGAGATAGGCTTGGGGTAATTGACTCCGCCGGCAATCTGATCTTTGCCGACCGGCAGATTATGCTATATGCCAGAGACATTCTCGCCAGAAATCCCGGTGGTGAGGTGGTCTATGATGTGAAGTGTACCCGTAATCTGCCAGAGATTATCCATCAGGCAGGTGGCAGGCCCACCATGTGGAAGACTGGCCACTCCTTTATCAAGAAAAAGCTGAAGGAGAGCGGGGCTCTGCTGGCGGGGGAGATGAGTGGCCATATCTTTTTCAAGGAGCGCTGGTACGGATTTGATGATGCCCTCTATGCAGCGGCACGTCTGTTGGAGATTGTCTCCACTGACCAGCGACCTACCGTTGAGATCTTCGGGGAGCTGCCGGATACGGTCAACACCCCAGAGCTCAATATCCAGTTTGCAGAGGGGGAGAACTACGCCTTTATGGATAGGTTGAAACAGCAGGCCAATTTTGAGGGTGGAGAGGTCAATGATATCGACGGGCTGCGGGTTGACTATCCGCACGGCTGGGGGTTGGTGCGCCCCTCCAATACCACCCCGGTTCTGGTGCTCCGCTTTGAGGCTGAGAGCGAGGAGACACTGCAGCAGGTACAACAGGCTTTCCGTCAGCAGCTTCTGAACGTACAATCAGATCTGAAATTACCGTTTTAGAGAAAGGTGCCAATTCTGTAGTGCATCTGAGTGTTTGAGCGCAGCGAGTTGTCAGATGCGCTGTCAGATCAGATAATTACAGAGATTTGAGTGGCTTAGAGGGGTATCATCTACTACAAAATTGGTTGTTAATATGTAAAGTTTGGAAACTGTATGCCGTTAGATCAACAGACAAGCCGTGATTTCGCCCGGGTTCTCTCCGAGGCGCTCCCCTACATCCAGCGTTTCCGCGGGAAGACCGTGGTGATCAAGTATGGCGGCAACGCAATGACCGAGGAGCACCTCAAGCGGGGCTTTGCCCGGGATGTGGTGCTGCTTAAGCTGGTGGGGATCAATCCGGTAGTTGTCCATGGTGGTGGCCCGCAAATTGGCCGCCTGCTGGAGCAGATTGGCAAGGAGAGCAAGTTCATCGAGGGTATGCGGGTCACCGACCGGGAGACCATGGATGTGGTCGAGATGGTGCTTGGTGGCCTGGTCAACAAGGAGATCGTCAACCTTATTCATAGCCACGGTGGCAATGCGGTGGGGCTGACCGGCAAGGATGGTCAGCTGATTCAGGCAACAAAATTGGAGATAACCCGTGACAACCCGGAGCTTGATGCCACGGAAATTATCGATCTTGGCCATGTTGGGAAGGTGGCCGCAATCAATACATCAGTGGTAGAGATGCTTGATAGTGGAGAATTCATCCCGGTAATTGCCCCCATCGGAGTGGGAGAGGATGGCGCATCATACAATATCAATGCCGATCTAGTGGCCGGCAAGGTGGCTGAGGCACTAGGTGCAGAGAAGCTGATCCTGTTGACCAACACCCCAGGTCTACTGGACCATGATGGAGAGCTGATGACCGGCCTTGACGGTAGTCAGGTTGAGTCACTCGTTGCAGATGGAACCATCCATGGCGGCATGCTACCGAAGATCCGTACTGCCCTGGAGGCGGTTGAGAATGGTGTTTCAAGCTCGCATATTATTGATGGCCGGGTCGAGCATGCGGTAATGCTGGAGATCTTCTCGGACCAAGGGATTGGCACACTGATTCAGTAGTGGATCAACTTCTTCTCCTTCTAATCTCGTTTATTGCCAACCTCTTCTCCGCTTTCGCCGGTGGAGGGGCAGGGCTTATTCAGCTGCCGGCCTTGATCTTCCTGGGGCTCCCATTCTCGATTGCGCTGGCTACCCATAAGGTAGCAAGTGTTGCGCTCGGGGTTGGGGCAACCCTGCGTCACCTGCGTGAGGATGCACTGGAGCGCCGTTTCGCCATCTTCATTCTGGTAGCTGGGCTGCCGGGGGTAATCCTGGGGGCAAGCCTGATTCTGACAGTTCCGGACCGTATGGCCGAGGTTGCACTTGGAGTTTTGACTATCACCCTTGGGCTCTACTCCATCTTCAAGCGGGACCTGGGGTTAAGGGTAGAGGAGAGAAACCGTCATGGTTCCGGTCAGCTGCGTGGAGGGGTTGTGCTCTTCCTAATCGGAATTCTCAATGGCTCACTGACATCAGGGACCGGACTCTTTGTCACCCTCTGGCTGGTTCGTTGGTTTGGCCTCGACTACAAACGGGCTGTGGCCTATACCCTGATTCTGGTGGGTATGTTCTGGAACGGCTCCGGGGCAGTTACCCTCGGCATATTGGGCGAGATCCACTGGGAGTGGCTGCCGGTGTTGCTGTTGGGATCTCTACTGGGCGGCTACGCAGGTGCTCATCTGGCGATCCTCAAGGGTAATCGCTGGATCAAACGTGTCTACGAGGCAGTGACGATTCTGGTAGGGATAAAACTGATTTTTTAGTTGGATGGATAACATCCATTAAAAAAGGGATACAGTTTCCTGTATCCCTACGTTTCAGTTTCTGGATTCCCGCCTCCGCGGGAATGACGAGACTATAATGAGAATTACTGAAGAGAGGTATGGTTTACAGTATGCCCCTCTATTGACGGATATGGTCAGGAGATCAGCGACTCTCCATCATACTGTGGATGATTGGAGCCAGGATAATCTCCATCGCAAATCCCATCTTCGATCCAGGAACAACAATTGTATTGCGACGGGACATGAATGAGTCCTGCAACATATCCAGCAGATATGAGAAATCGATATTGTGTTTGACAGGATCCTTGAAGCGGATAACGATAAAACTCTCATCCGGGGTCGGGATATCGCGCGCAATAAACGGGTTGGAGGTATCAACTGTAGAGACACGCTGGAAGTTGATATCGGTCTGTGAGAACTGTGGGGTGATGTAGTTCACATAGTCCGGCATGCGGCGCAGGATGGTGTCGACAATCACCTCCTCGGAGTAGCCACGCTCGGCATTGTCACGGTGGATCTTCTGGATCCACTCCAGGTTTACGATAGGGACGACACCCACGCCCAGGTCAACCTGCCCGGCAACATCTGCATCGGAGTTCTTGACCAGTCCATGCAGCCCCTCGTAGAAGAGCAGATCTGTTCCAGCACCCACTTTCTCCCATGGGGTGAACTGACCCGGGGTCAGCCCGGTGTTCAGGCGTGCATTATGTTCGGCAGCCTCCTCATCACTGTGGAGGTAGTAGCGACGGCCACACTCGCCGTTCTCGCCGTAGGCCCTGAAGTTATCCGCCAGCAGATCAAAATGGTTGGCATCGGGACCAAAATGGCTGAAGGATTTGTTCCCCTTTGCCTCCTCCTCGGCAACCTTCTCCTTCATTGCGGCACGGTCAAAACGGTGGTAGCTATCACCCTCAACCACCAGCGCATTGAGCTTCTCTCGATTGAAGATATGCTCAAAGGCGCGTTTGACAGTGGTGGTACCGGCACCGGAGGAACCGGTGATCGCAACAACTGGATGTTTTGCTGACATATTTCTCTACTCCTAGGTTTGGTCGGGGGAGGAGCAGCTGCTGCACGCCTCCCTGCGTACAAAATGATTCCGTAATTCTACCGCCAGTTGGCCTCTCCGTCCATCTGGCGGTTAAGTAGCCTCGTTATTCCCAGTCACCTCGTCATTCCCGCGTACCACGGAAGCAATGCTTCCTCTGCATCTAATGGAAGGGCGGGAATCCAGCTGGCGCACAAGAAGGGTAACCGGATGGACCACCTCAACCGTGGCACCCATCTTCTCTATCCCCTCTGCCAGGTGGAGGGCGCAGCCATAGTTGGTGGAGAGAAGCATTGTGCTCTCTGCCGCAAGCAGTGACTCGACTTTGGGTTGGCGCAGAAGATCGGCAGTTTCAGGTTCCCGTAGTCGATGGCTGCCCGCCGCCCCGCAACATCCTCCATCTGGCCCCAACAGAGTGATCTTGATCTTCGGGATTCTCTCGAGAAGAGCCTCCACCGCACGGTTGCCCCGCAGCACATTTCCAAGTGAACAGGGGTGGTGGAGGGTGATCTGTTGCGGCAGAGGGCTGAACAGAAGTCTGTCAAGACCGGGGCTCTGTAGCAGGAACTGACAGATCTCCATTGCTGGTGCAGGCAGATCCCCCTTCTCAACCAGCTGCACCCCGCATCCGGATGAGGTGAAGATGATGGCATCCAGCTGCTGCCCGCCAAAAGCCTCCTGATTCATCCTATTTAGCTGCTTTGCCCTCTCCGGATTTCCGTGGTGTTGCGGTAGCGCCCCACAACACTGCTGCCCCTGTGGAACTGTCACCTCATACCCAAGCCGGGACAACAGGGTGGCGGCATCCCGGTGTGTCTGCCGGTCAAATGGGCCTGCAACACAGCCAAGGAAGAGCCCAACCTTGCCAAGTTTTTTGCCAACTGCAGGGTAGTGGGAACTTACCCTTCCTGCTTTCGGCAACCTGCTAGTGGCGGCTCTCCCCAGTGCCGTCAGGGGTAGTCGTAGTCGTCTCCAGAGTGCCGCACCATCTGCCAACAATGCTACCAGTCGCGGTCTCAGGGCGATCTGCTCCAGCCAGTATGCGGCCCCGGCAGGCGACGGCAGCATGGCATGTGCTCCATCCAGAATCTCCCCATAAGGCACTCCAGATGGGCACGACTTCTCACAGGCGCGGCAGAGCAGGCAGTGGTCGAGATGGGCAACAAGCCTTTTGGATGGCTCCATCTCACCTCGCAACAGGGCGACACTCATCATCACCCGTCCACGGGGGGACTCTCCCTCCTCACGGAACAGCTTGTAGGTGGGGCAGTGGCTGCTGCAGAGGCCGCAGAGAACGCAGCGGTCGGCGGCCTCAATCAGGGCGTGAGAATTCATGACACTATTGTATACTGCAATCCATGAGCAGTGAGACCGGATACTACAGACGCCACCTCTTCTTCTGTACCAGTCAGGCGGAGGATGGAAAACTGTGCTGCAACCAGCATGGAGCTAGGAAGATGCACAAATATGCCAAGCAGCGGATCAATGAGATGGGGCTCCATGCCCCCGGTGAGTACCGCATCAATAAGGCAAGTTGCATGGGGCGCTGTGGCGAGGGACCGGTAATTGCAATCTATCCCGACAATGTCTGGTACACCTATGTGGATCGGGAGGATATTGATGAGATTATCGACGAGCACCTGCTTAACGGTCGTGAGGTAGAGCGCCTCAAACTGCCGTGAGCCCTGTTGTGGATTGCTCTGCGGAGAGGGGGGTTATCTCTGGGCCGGTAGGTGACTTGGAGATCTGGCTGGAGTGCCCGAATGTCACCCCGAAGGCGGTGATGATTATAGCACACCCCCATCCGCTCTATGGTGGAATCATGCAAAACAAGGTTGTCCATACCTTGGCGAGAGGGGCACTCAATAGCGGTGTGGCTGCACTGCGTTTCAACTTTCGTGGGGTAGGTAAGAGTGGTGGTGAGTATGACGAGGGGCGAGGTGAACGGCAGGATCTGTTAGCTGTGGCTAAGTGGGTGCAGGAGCAGTTCCCGGGGTTGCCTGTCTGGCTCTCTGGCTTCTCCTTTGGGGCGGGGGTTGTTCTGCGCACCATGGAACAGGCAGGGGCGGAAAAACTGCTACTGGTGGCGCCACCACTTAACCTCTACCCAGCTCTCAATAAAATCAAGCAGATAGATATTCCATGGTCAGTGCTAATGGGGGACGCTGATGAGGTGATCCCCTTTGAGCAGGTCAGTGAATGGGTGGAAAAACAGCAGATACCGCCAGATTTCCGGGTTTTTCCAGGCGTCAGCCACTTCTTTCACGGAAGACTGGTTGAGCTGCGTGGCGCGGTAGAGGAGTTGATGGCGAAATAAAGCGCTTTTTTCTCTTGCGGCGGTAAAAACCATTCTGTAAAATCTGCGCTCTTTTCCGGGAGCTCTCCACGTCGAGAGGGTGCCGGTACGATTGTACGAACAGAATTCTGGAGTAGTGTTGATGAAAACCTTTAGCGCCAAGTCTCACGAGGTAAAACGTGACTGGTATATCGTGGATGCCGATGGCAAGACCCTGGGTCGCCTCGCCTCCGAGATCGCCCACCGTCTGCGTGGCAAGCATAAGGCCGAGTACACCCCGCATGTGGATACCGGCGACTACATCGTGGTCATCAATGCAGAGAAGATTGCAGTAACCGGCAACAAGCGTCAGGACAAGATGTACCATCGCTATACTGGATATATCGGTAACCTCAAGTCAACCAACTTCGAGGACCTCAACCAGAAGGCACCTGAGCGCATCATACAGCTGGCAGTCAAGGGAATGCTTCCACGCAACCCGCTGGGTCGCGCCATGATTGGCAAGCTTAAGGTCTATGCGGGAACAGACCATCCACACACTGCACAGCAGCCTCAGACTCTTGATATCGCATAACTAGATATCGCCTGACTGAGCACCAGAGAAAATTTAAGAGACACATACATATTATGGCAATGACAGAACAGTATTACGGAACCGGACGTCGCAAAACCTCAACTGCACGCGTCTACCTGCGCCCCGGTACAGGCGCAATCACCATCAACGGCAAGAGCCTGGATGACTTCTTTGGTCGCCCAACCTCACGCATGGTGGTAAATCAGGCGTTGGCAGCTGTCGATATGGCTGAAAAGTTCGATATTAACGTCAATGTTGCCGGTGGCGGCATTACCGGCCAGTCTGGTGCCATCCGTCACGGCATTACCCGTGCCCTGATGAATTACGATGAGTCTCTACGCCCAACACTGCGTGAGGCTGGCTTTGTTACTCGTGACTCCCGTAAGGTTGAGCGTAAGAAGGTTGGTCTGCATAAAGCACGTAAGGCGACCCAGTACTCCAAGCGTTAACCGGAACCTGTTTTTTAGTAAAAGTTTATTCGGGCATCGTCTAACGGCAGGACAAAGGATTCTGATTCCTTTAATCGTGGTTCGAATCCATGTGCCCGAGCCAAATATCAGATAGCTACAGCACTTGCAGGTACCACTATTTCAGAGTCATCCGCGGTGCTTCGGGGTGGCGTAGCCACCAATCCATGTGCCCGAGCCAAAAAAGCCTGTCTCCTCTAGACAGGCTTTTTTATTGATGCCCACCTTGGTTTGCACTACAATAGTGTGCACGCTATACGTGTTATTTTAAGAGGGATCAAAAAATGAAAAATATTACCCTGAGTGCAGACGAGCAGTTGATTGAGGCCGCCCGACAACAGGCCAAGGCAATGCATACTACTCTAAACCGGCAGTTTCGTACCTGGTTGGAAAATTTTGTGCAGCATGAGAGAAAGGCGGATGATGCAATGCGTCTGATAGAGGAGATTCAGGGTTACGCACGTACGCAAGGGAAAAAATTCACCAGAGAAGAGATGAATGAGCGTTAATTTTATTGACAGTAATGTTTTCATCTATCTGTTCGATGAGACGGATCACAGGAAACAACAGATAGCCAACGAGCTGATTCATGGCGCATTAAGTAATCTGGATGCGGTAATCAGCTTCCAGGTTGTTCAGGAGGTTATGAATGTCATTACTCGAAAGATGGCTCTGCCAGTCACCCACCAGCATGC
>CALEHW010000062.1 GCA_937877715.1 uncultured Methylophaga sp.
CGAGGGGCAGGATAGACCTGCCTACTTCCTCCATCTGGCAGAAGTTGCCTGGATGCTACAGGATGCCAGAATGAACAATGAAGTGGTTGCAGCGGGCTATCTTCACGACATGATCGAGGATTGCGGTTACACCCAGCAGCAACTTACTGAAGAGACTGGGCATCCAAGGGTGGCAGAACTGGTGGACTGGGTATCAGAGCCTGAGAAGGATCGAAGCTGGGAGGAGCGCAACGGTGTCTATCTGCAGCGGATGAGAGAGGCACCAATGGAGGTGCTGGCACTATCCTGTGCCGACAAGGCATCAAACCTCAGAGACATGCTGCGCCTGATCGACAGGGGCTATGAGCTGGACAGCTTCCTTAGTGTAGGCAAAGAGAAGCAAATTGCCAAGTTTGAAGGGTTGGATGAGCTTTACAGTGGGGTAGTGTCGGAGAAGATCTATAAGCGGTACAGTACGGCGTTAAGTAAATTAAAAGACCCCAAGGCCTACAAGCCGCAATATGTGATCGGAGAGTTGCAGGAGAAGAGCGTGGAAGAGTTCCAGCAGGCGGTAGACGAGCAGATAGGCAGAGAGATGCTAGAGGCCTACGAGAAGGGTTACGGCCCAGTCCTGATGCCGAGTAATGATTAGATCTGTCGGTCATGGTAATTTTGTAACATTCTGTAACCTTCTGTAACAAATCGTTTTTTTATGATCAGTGTGTATACTGGATCTAAGGTGAGGGATCTAAAGGGTGAGTTACGATAAGTCGGGCAAAGAATAATGATTGCAAAGGAAATGTTGGATGTCTCATAACATAAATCACCTAGCCCCAGGAATGCGCGTACTCATACGCGATGCCGAGTGGGTTATCCGCAAGGCAGAGCTCTCCTCAGATGGTGGACAACAGCTCACCTGTGATGGTATCTCTGAGTTGGTGAAAGGGTCAGAATCCATCTTTCTCACCAAACTGGAAGGGGAGATTCAGCTGCTCGATCCAGCCGAAACCAAATTGGTAAATGATAACTCCTCTGGTTATGCAGACTCCCTACTCTATATCGAAAGCCAGCTACATCAGCACTCCATCAATGACGGAAAAATTCATATTGCCCATCAAGGGGCGATGGATCTGGTTCCCTACCAACTAGATCCCGCACTCCAAGCGCTCCAACAACCTCGTCAACGCATCCTTATTGCGGATGCCGTAGGGTTAGGTAAAACGCTGGAGGCGGGAATCCTAGTCTCCGAACTGATTCATCGTGGCAGGGGGAAGCGTATTCTCACGCTGACCCTCAAAAGCATGATGACCCAATTTCAGAAAGAGTTCTGGAACCGCTTTACCATCCCTCTAACAAGGCTCGACTCGCTCGGACTGCAACGGGTTCGTAATCGCATCCCTACCAACCACAACCCCTTCTACTACTACGACAAAGCGATCATCTCGATTGATACCCTCAAGCAGGACTCTGAATATAGAGTCTATCTGGAACAGGCCTACTGGGATATTATCATTATTGATGAGTGCCACAATGTAGCAGAGCGAGGAAGCCGTAGTCAGCGCGCACGCCTAGCCAAACTGCTCGCTAGCCGTTCCGATACTCTTATTATGCTCTCCGCAACTCCTCATGATGGACGAGCCAAAAGCTTTGCCAGCTTAATGAATATGCTTGATCCTACCGCCATCAGAGATCCAGAACACTACAGCAGCGAAGATTTCAGCAGCAAAGGGTTAGTTGTTCGCCGCTTCAAAAAGGATATTCAGAACCAAGTTGATCGTGAATTCAAACAGCGTCATATCTACAGTGACCGCCACCCTGCCAGCAGAGAGGAGGAGATCGCCTATGATGCCCTGTTACAGATCTCATTTACCCGTAAAGGGGAGAGCATCTCTGGAAAAGGGGGGGCACTACTACGCGTAAACCTGCAAAAAGCACTCTTCTCCAGCCCTGCTGCCTGCCGTAAAAGTATTGCAGAGCGCATCAAAAAACTCACTAACCAAGAGGAAGACTCTACTCAAGCTGAGATAGAAGAGATTGATGGTTTAGGATTTCTGGATCGTGCACTGCAACAGATCGCTCCTGACCACTACCCAAAATATCAGGCACTCCTTCAACGCCTCAACACCTCATCCTTTGGCTGGTCAAAAAAAGTGGCAGATGACCGTCTGGTGATCTTCTCAGAGCGAATTGAAACCCTCCACTTTTTAGAGCAACAACTTGCAACCGATCTCAAGCTCAAACCGAAACAGCTTACCCTGCTGCATGGCGGAATGAGTGATATCGAACAGCAGGAGATTGTGGAGCAATTTGGTAACCGAGAGTCGGCACTCAGGGTGCTACTCTGTTCTGATGTTGCCTCAGAAGGGATCAACCTTCACTACCAGTCTCACCGACTGATTCACTTTGACCTTCCCTGGTCACTAATGGTATTTCAACAGCGCAATGGTCGAGTTGATCGTTACGGACAGGAGTATGAACCGCAGATTATCTACCTCATTACCGAGAGCCAAAATGAGATCATCCGTGGCGATATGCGGATCCTTGAGGTACTGGAAGAGAAAGATCAACAGGCCTACAACGACATTGGTGACCCCTCAGTATTTATGGGGGTCTATGACTCAGAGAGAGAGGAGCAGATTACTGAAGATGCGATGGCAGCGGGGCAGCAGGCAGAACAGTTTGATGACCAACATCAGCCCGACTCACAGAGTAATGAAGGGGATGAACTGCTGGCACTCTTTTTAGGCAATACCACAACAGAGCAGATAGATTCGACAGAACAATCAGAGCAAACTAAATCAACCGCCTCAATCGATGAAATTGTTCAGCCAATATCGATCTTTCCCAGCCACTACCACTGGTGTAAACAGGCCCTGCAACAGATAGAGAAGCGTGGGGAGAGGCTCCAGTATTCAGCGAATGACACCAGCCAACGAATCACCCTCACCGCAACGGATGACCTAAAACACCGCTTTAAATTTCTTCCCAGAGAGATATCCCCCCAGAATGAGCAGTTTGTTCTGACTGATCAGATCGAGACGATTAAAGAAGAGATCGCCAGAAGTCGTGGAGATGAGAATGCTTGGCCCAAGATTCACTACCTCTGGCAACAACATCCGATTGCTGAATGGCTGTCGGATCGGATGATGAGCGCCTTTGGTCGCCATACGGCACCACTCATCACCCTCAACAGTGGGATGCGGCAGAGCGAAAAAATCTACCTCTTTAGTGGTCTGATTCCTAACCAAAAAAGCCATCCACTGGTTAACGAGTGGTTGGCTGTACGCTTCATAGAAGAGCAGTTCGACCAGATCATCTCTTTTGAACAGCTACTGGAACAGACAAAACTAGGCACTCAAGCGCTCCCCAACCGTGGAGAGAGTAGCAACCTTGCAGCACTGCAATCCCTACTCCCACAGGCCGTCACAAAAGCTCGCGAATGGATGAAACAGAAACGAGATCTCTTTGAAGACGAAATCAACAAAAAACTCGATCACCAGCTAAACGAACTAGAACGGCTCAAACAGGGGCAACTACAGCAACTAAAGCTACAACTCAGCCAATCCCGAGAGTCAGAAGGTCGTAAGGCACAACGCAGATCAATGGGGGAGCAGACGATTGAAGAGGTGTTTGATAGCTACCTAATGTGGATAGAAGAGACCATGACCACGGAACCCCACCCCTATATTCAGTTAATCACCGTATTTCAGGGAGGAATATAGATGGCTACTACAGAGCAGGCCGCAACCTGGATCGGCATCGAAAACGAAAACGAATTCTACTCCCACCACTACCTCGCCGAACTCTTTAGTGGAGACATCAAGAGTCTGATTACAGAGTGGGCAGAGGCAGAAAAACAGAGCAAGGAGCAGGGCAGAGAGCAGGCAGGAGAGCAGACAAAAGAGGTGCGTGCGCCATACAATCGCCTAAAAACAGCACATCAACACTACTTTGCCAGTAACGAAAAGATTCGTCGTGAACGCAGTGTTAAATTACGAATCTCATTGCAGAGAGAGATCTTTCAAAGATTTATCGCCATTCTCGGCTACCAATGGGCACCCCACAACCACCTACTCAGTGAAGGGGTTGAAATTCCCATCCTCTCAGCAATGGGAGGCACTCCCCAATCCCCAGAGCTACTGATCATCGGTGGATACGATCGTGAACAAGATGGGAGTGATCCACTCTCACTCACCCCAGATAGAGATCAGTTCCACGGAGAGACCCCGCCTGATCCAGCACTGCTCAAACAGAGCTGGAATGAGATTATCACCAAACGCATCCACACCCAAGACCATCCACCGCGTTGGATACTCCTCCTCTCCAACCGCCATCTACTGCTGATTGACCGCCACAAATGGAGTCAGAACCGCCTATTGCGTTTTGACTGGGATGAGATTCTAGGAAGACGCGATGATGCCACCCTTAAAGCAACATCAGCCCTGTTACACAGCACCAGCTTGCAGCCAAAAAGTGGACAATCGCTGCTAGACAACCTCGATGAAAATGCCCATAAACACGCCTTCGGAGTGAGTGAAGATCTTAAACATGCCCTGCGTGAGGCGATAGAGCTACTCGCCAATGAAGCATCACAACAGCTCATTAAAAAATCAGATATTGGTTACAGCGGCAAAAGCGCACTCGATGCCGAGCAGCTAACCCGCGAATCGCTGCGCTATATGTATCGACTACTCTTCCTCTTCTATATAGAGGCAAGACCGAAAGAGCTAGGGTATGTGCCACTGCAATCAGAGGCGTATCGTAAAGGGTACAGCCTAGAGAGTCTACGCAATCTGGAGATGGTGCGCCTAGAGAGCGAAGAGTCTCGCAATGGACACTATCTGCACCACTCTATCAGTCAACTCTTCAACCTCATCCATAAAGGCTACAGCGGGATCGATGAAGGCGGACAACAAGGACTCCACCAGACCATCCACAACAGCTTCCATATCGAGCCACTCGATAGCCACCTCTTTAATCCCAAATTTACCCCGCTCCTCAATCGAGTCACATTCCGTAACGAAACCCTGCAACAGATCATAAAATTGATGTCGCTCACCCGTGTTGTAAACGGAAAAGGCAAGGGCAAAGGCAAAAAACGACGCGGCAGAGTCTCCTACGCACAGCTCGGAATTAACCAGCTTGGTGCCGTCTATGAGGCACTACTCTCCTATCGAGGCTTCTTTGCTCAGAGTGATCTCTACGAAGTGAAGAAAAAAGTGAAGAAAAAAGGGGAGAAAGAGAATATGCTAGAGACCGGCTACTTTGTCCCAGCCCCTGATCTTGAACGCTACAGTGAAGAGGAGCGGGTTTTTGACAAGGATGAGCAGGGACATCAGAAACTGCGCCTCTACCCCAAAGGGAGTTTTATCTACCGTCTGGCAGGACGAGATCGCCAGAAATCCGCCTCCTACTACACTCCAGAGGTGCTGACCCGCGCCCTAGTTCAGCAGGCACTCAAAGAGCTATTAAAAGATAAAACGGCAGATCAACTCCTCGAACTTACCATCTGCGAGCCAGCGATGGGCTCTGCCGCCTTCTTAAATGAGGCGATTAACCAACTGGCAGAACACTATCTCGCCCGCAAACAGAGAGAGCTAGATCGACGTATTCCGCATGAAGCGTATGGGGCAGAGCTACAGCGGGTGCGGATGTATATTGCCGACCACAACAGCTACGGGGTTGACTTAAACCCTGTGGCGGTCGAGCTGGCAGAGATCTCTCTCTGGTTAAATGCCATCCACAAAGGGCGACAGGTTCCCTGGTTTGGCTACCAGCTCTTCAACGGCAATAGTCTGATTGGAGCGAGAAGAGAGGCGCATGATGGCGCACGCCTAAAAAAACAGCCGAAAGAGAGTCTCTGGTATAGCCGAGCCCCGCAAAAAATTGACTCACAACGGCAACGCGGAGCGAGCGAGATCTACCACTTTCTACTCCCCGATCCTGGAATGGCACACTACAAGGATAAGGTCGCCAAGAAGTTGAGAGAGAGTGAGTTTAAAAAACTCAAAGCCTGGAATAGCGAGTTTAACCAACCCTTTACTGCAGAACAGACCATTCAGCTACAGAAGCTCTCTGAAAAAATTGATCAACTCTGGGCGGAGCATACTCAACAACTACAACAGGATCGAGCACGCACCGAAGACAATCTAGCCGTCTGGCCAACAGCAATGGATGAGGAGGGCGCTGAGAAGGGTGGCGAGCAGAACACCACCACCAGCCATAAAGATCGGGTGAGAAGAGAGGGAATCTTCAATGAAAATAGTAGCCACGCCTCCCCCTATCGTCGCCTCAAACTGGTGATGGATTACTGGTGCGCCCTCTGGTTCTGGCCCATTGATGAAGTGGCAACACTCCCCAGTCGAGAAGAGTTTATTATGGATGTGGGGTTAGTGATCTACGGTAACATTCTCGATAGTGAGACCATCACCCCCTTTAGTGAGCCAAAACAGAGTGAACTCTGGTCGGAGCAGCCTGACCAAGAGGCAACTCAACATTCAACTCAGCAGAGAGCACAACCACACTATCAATCACAACTACCTTTCGCAACTGGTCAGAGTGAACCGCAACTGCATGACCACAGAGGAGAACTCAATATCGAAAAACTGTTTGAGTATGCCCCAAGGCTCAAACGGGTGCAGGCGTTGGCAGATCAACATAAATTCTTCCACTGGGAGCTCACCTTTGCCGACATCTTCTATGCCAACAGTGCGGATAGCGGTAGCGGTTTTGATCTGATTCTCGGAAACCCGCCCTGGCTCAAAGTGGAGTGGCAAGAGGGCGGGGTGCTCGGAGACCACCATCCGCTCTTTATCCTCCATAAACTGAGTGCCAGCAAACTGGCAGAGGAGCGACAACACGCCTTTGAGAAATATCCCGCACTAGAGAGGAGTTGGTTTGCCGAGTATGAGGGGCAGGAGGCGACCCAGAACTTTCTCAATGCGACCCAAAACTATCCCCTACTTAAAGGGGTGCAGACCAACCTCTATAAATGTTTTCTGCCCACCGCTTGGCGTATCGGGGCAGCTGCTGGGGTGAGTGGTTTTCTCCATCCTGAGGGGGTTTATGATGCTCCCAAAGGGGGGAAGTTTCGAGCGGAGATCTATTCACGGTTGCGGGGGCATTATCAGTTTCATAACGAACATAAGTTGTTTAAAGAGGTGCATCACGAAACACTTTTTAGTGTCAATATTTATGGTCAGTATTTTGATAATCCGGCATTTAGTCATCAGGCAAATATATTTGCTCCATTCACTATTGAGCAGTGTGAAGAGCATGATGGACATGGAGAAGTTCCTGGTATCAAACATATTGAAGATAAACCAAAAGGGGGCGTTGCTGTTCGCTGGGAAACCGCAGGGCACGCTGACCGTATCATCTCGGTTGATGAGGCGGCACTCACCACCTTTGCCAAACTCTATGATCAACCAGGTACTCCACCCAGAGAGGCTCGCCTCCCCGCACTCCATACTACCCAACTCCTCTCAGTGTTGGAGAAGTTTGCCAACCAGCCCCGCAGACTCGGAGATATGCAGGGGGAGTACTTCTCATTAGAGATGTGGAATGAGACTAATGCACAGAAAGATCACACCATCCGCCGTGAAACCCGCTTCCCTCGCGATAGCAGTGAGTGGATTCTCTCTGGTCCTCACTTTTTTGTGGGGAAACCATTTTTCCAAACACCAAGGGCGCTCTGTAATACCAATCGTTCCTACGACATCCTCGACCTCACCACCCTCCCCGATGAGTACCTGCCAAGAACCAACTATGTTCCAGACTGCTCAGCGGAGGAGTACGCAAGCCGAACACCACGGGTTCCGTGGAGAGATCAGCAGGGGGAGAGGAGAAAGGTTACGGAGTTTTATCGTCTCTGTTACAGAGGAATGTTATCTCAGTCAGGTGAAAGAACTTTGATTGGCGCTATCCTTCCGCCATTTTCAGCACATATTAATGGTGCACAAACTACAGTATTTCAATCAACAAAACAGTTGTTGGCTGCGGCGGCAATTGGATACTCAGTTGTTGCAGATTTTTATGTTAAGAGCACTGGCAAGGCAAACCTGCATTTTATTTGGGAGAGTCTTCCAAACATAATTCAAGCCAACCCAGTTTTATTGGGTCAAGTTTTCTTCAAGGTGCTTTCTCTAAGCTGTTTAACAGAACACTACGCATACCTCTGGTCAGAATGTTGGCAAGACGAATTCAAACAACAAACATGGGCAAAGTCCGACCCACGCCTCTCCAGCAGCTTTTTCTCCAACCTCACCCCAAAATGGAGCCGCGAGTGTGCCATCCGCACTGACTACGCCCGCCGTCAAACCCTGGTAGAGATCGATGTATTGGCAGCTATCGCCCTCGGTCTCACCCTAGAGGAGCTACTCACTATCTACCGAGTCCAATTCCCAGTGATGCGCCAATATGAGGCGGATACCTGGTACGACCGCAACGGCAGAATCGTCTTCACCAACTCCAAAGGGCTTGTTGGCGTAGGACTCCCCAGAAAAGCCAACAAAAAAGAGCCCAACTACGCCATCCAAACCGAAGAGCGAACAGCACAAAACATCCCCCTCGGCTGGGAAGATATCCGTGAGCTAAAAAGTGGCACCATCACCAAAACCGAGAGCGACAACACCCAACCCGGCGGCCCAGTAGAACGCACCATCGAATACCACGCCCCCTTCGACCGTTGCAACCGAGAAGAGGATTATCGAGTAGTGTGGGATTTTTTTGCGGGGAGTGGTGAGGGGGTGAACAATGATTGAAAAAACAGTAGGCTCTTTGGAGGAGTTAGAGGGAGAGGTTTCAGGTTTGAGAAAACTTATTGACGATCATAAGAAGCATGAATATCAACCCCTCTCAAAAGTCCTGTTTCGTGGTCAGAGAAGTTCTGATTGGGGTTTAGAAACAACATTGGAACGTTATAGTGACAAGATGTTTTCAGTGAGTTTGTATGATTCAGTACTCAATGCAATCTATCCTGCTACAGCATCATTGACTGGTGAAAAATGGTCTGTTGAAGATCGGGCATGGGATGATTCAAATAAATTTTTCACAACCCCTCCAAACTATGAGTTTATGGTCTACGCTCGGCACCATGGTTTTCCCTCGCCGTTACTCGACTGGACGCAATCTCTGTATGTGGCACTATTTTTTGCCTATCAAAATGCTCTTCCTGATATTGATGTTGCGGTATTTGCATTTATCGGTACGTTGAGTGGTGGAAAGGGATTCTGGGTTGGTGCCCCTCGAATCAGTGAGCTTGGCCCTTATATCACCAGTCACTCTCCAACCAGCCCCCTGAACAGGTTTATCGGTCAGGAGAGGGAGGCGGAGCCAGAATTGTGGATAAATTCAGAAAGAGAGAATCGGGGCAGCGCCGTGCAGCTGTATTTGAAATGGGATGTATAGCTTAAATTCAGGTGAAATCTGTCTTGACCATGGGGTCCACTTTACTGCAAGCAGAATATGTGCGCAACAGAGGGTTTGATGATAAGCATTATATGGATATGTTGATACAGTATCTTGAAAATTTCAATCAAGCAACCCCTCAACAAATTAGGGAGCTCTGGATGGATAAGTTGCCAGATGTTTTGGATAGTAAGAGTAAGGCTCGCAAGATAGGAAATTTAGTGCAGAAAATGAG
>CALEHW010000063.1 GCA_937877715.1 uncultured Methylophaga sp.
CTCCCGAGTTCGACACTTACAGCCGTAACTTACTGATTAAGTTGTATTCAGTTTTCAAAATTGTCCCTACAAACGCCTTTTGTTCGGTTTTGGCAGTTTAACTGCCTCAAATAGATCCCTCTGTTCCGGGGTCATCGTAGATAATCCAGATGCCGACTGTTTGCGGTGTAGAGTTACCTGGTGGTACTGAATCTGCCGCACAATCTCCAGCATCCGCTCCGGGGAGTACTGTTTGTCTCTGCTCTTCAGTCGCATTCTCAGGACTCGATAGAGCACCAGTGCGAGAAAGCAGATCATGGCATGAGCCCTGATTCTATCTGGTTTTCTGTGGAATACCGGAGCAATCTCAATCTCTGATTTCAGTACCCGAAATCCCCGTTCAATATCTGAGAGAGATTTGTAGCGGCTGACAATTTCCTCTGGGGCATGGTCGGCCATATTGGTCACCAGAATCAGTTTGCCATCAATCATCTCAGCTCTCTTGAGCGCCTTCTCATCAATGCTGTAGTTGAAGAGCTCGGAGGAGAGATCGACCTTGATGAGGTTGGCTATATGGGCATCACTCACCGCCTTGTAGAAGCGTGCAGTCACCCCGGCATCGGAAAGCTTTCTGCCACGATAGACTCTGCCGCCATCTTGTCTGTCGAGCTTGCCTGCCCATTTGGCAGCATCCTCCTCCAGCGATTGAATGGTCTGGTTTCGTTTGTCATGTTGAGCTTCTGCCATATCGGGACGGTGGGCGACAATCAGGCGAAATCCTGACCACTCCATCTCTCCAGTTACCTCAGCTGTGGCTTCTTTGCATTGTCTGTTATGGAAATTCTTCAGGATCTGATCAAAATCTCCATAGCGCCTTGCCGGGACGGCAAGGATAAATTCCAGATTGTGGTCACCGACCCGGATCTTGCGGATACTCTCCAGGTTATCCAGTGAGAGCAGTCCACGATCAGCCACCAGTACCACACGACGAATAGGGTAACGGCCGAGGATTTTTTTGAGAGTCGGCACCAGAGTTTTGGTCTCTGCTGCATTGCCCTCAAATACCTCATGGTGGATTGGGAGTCCATCTGCGGTCTGCACCACCCCCAGCATTACCTGTCTGCGGATACCGCCATCCTTGGAGAGTCCATACTTTCTTACCTCATCTTTTTCCTCACTCTCCCCCTCAGCGCGAATGGTGGTGAGGTCATAGAAGACAATCGAGAGCTCCTGATCGATCAAAGGACGAAGCAGCTCTGCCAGAGTCTCCTCCAGCATCTCACCACACTCCGAGAGGGTATCCATGGTACGAAGCAGGTGCTGGTGGGTGACCGATGCCTCATCAATATCTGGCACCAGTGCATGTTCCATCCAGCGCATAATGCCAAGTTTGGACTCTGGATCACACAGGCGATTGAAGACCATCACCCGCAGTAGCCTCTCCGCATCAAAGGCACGTCTGCTGCGCAGGATACGCCGGAAGCCGTCTGCAAACCCCAGCTCTTTCCATAGCGAGGTGAGCAACCAGGTATCCCCAACAGAGCGGGCAGGGATGAAATCAATCTCTCCGGTACCCTCCTCAAGTGAAGGATTACCCGTGACACGTAACAGACCATTGAGAAGAGAATTGGCGCTACCAGCCTCTATGGTTTCCAGACGACCGAGTGTGGCTACGACCCGCTGTTTTGGTTTCCCTTTACCGTCACGGAAAGCCTCAACCAGCTTGACATACTTGCGTGGGCCGGATCTGGTGACTTTTACGTACATGCCACCACGGTATCACATATGAAATTTCATACAAGAGGCAACAAGAAATAACGTGTCCCTACAGAAGGATATGGGGCAAACAGGGAGAAATGATATTTTTCAGGTAGTTACTGTAGAAAAATGTGTGAATTTTTGGTTAAACTGTCGAACTCGGG
>CALEHW010000064.1 GCA_937877715.1 uncultured Methylophaga sp.
ACTGCTGCCTCCCGTAGGAGTCTGGGCCGTGTCTCAGTCCCAGTGTGGCTGATCGTCCTCTCAGACCAGCTACAGATCGTTGCCTTGGTGAGCCATTACCTCACCAACAAGCTAATCTGACGCAGGCTCATCTAATAGCGAGAGCTTTCAAGAAGAGGCCCCCTTTCCCTCGTAAGGATCATCCGGTATTAGCTTGAGTTTCCCCAAGTTGTCCCCGACTATAAGGTAAATTCCTACGCGTTACGCACCCGTCCGCCACTCGACGCCTGGAAGCAAGCTTCCATCGTTTCCGTTCGACTTGCATGTGTTAAGCATACCGCCAGCGTTCAATCTGAGCCAGGATCAAACTCTTCAGTTCAATCACAGTAGTTGCTTGTGGCAACCAATCTTGGCTCGAATTGTTCGTAAGCTAAAATTACTTTGGTGTCTCGAATATCTCTATCCAAAACGGTTTTTTCAGGTTACTTACAGTTCGATATTTCTTGCTAAGCAAGATACCGTTGCAAGTACCCACACAAATTATCTGATCTGATTTTTAAAGAGCATTTGCACAACTCACGTCATGCAAGGAGGGCGTATTCTACATCCCTCTATCCGACTGTCAACAACTAATTCAAATTAATTTTTGTTGGCCTCGAATCCACTGCTTCTGGTCCCGTTTTTACTGCCGAAACCTGAGCAGGGAGGCGCATTCTACATCCTCAAAACAACCTGTCAACCGTTTTGCAAAAGAAAGTTCTCTCTTGCTGCTATTTCACCATGACACGGGCAAATCTACGCTTGCCAACCTGATAAACTTGAGCCTCTCCGGGCGCAACCACAAGCTTGGTATCTTCTATTTTGGCACCATCAATCTTTACAGCACCTTGGCGGATCATCCGCAGCGCATCCGAGGTGCTCCCAGTCAATCCTGCCTCCTTTAAGAGATTGGCAATAGCCAGGCCGCCATCTGCTGCCTTCAGCTCAACCTCATCCATCTCTTCAGGTATTGCCCCCTTGCGAAAGCGGTTTACAAAATTCTGTTCTGCCTGTTCTGCATCCTCTCTGCTGTGAAAGCGCTCCACAATCTCCTGCGCCAGCGCCACCTTTGCATCGCGTGGATTGCCGCCGCTGTCTACAGCCTCTTTCAGACAGGCAACCTCCTGGAGAGGTCGAAAACTGAGTAATTCAAAGTAACGCCACATCAAATCATCAGAGATAGACATCAGTTTGCCAAACATATCATCAGGAGAGTCGCTCACCCCTATGTAGTTGTTCAGTGACTTCGACATCTTCTGCACCCCATCAAGCCCCTCAAGTATGGGCATGGTGATGATGGTCTGTGGCGGCTGCCCCTCCTGCTTCTGCAGTTCACGCCCCATCAGCAGATTGAATTTCTGATCCGTACCTCCCAACTCAACATCTGCCTTGAGCTCAACAGAATCCCACCCCTGAATCAGCGGATAGAGAAACTCGTGTATGGCGATGGGCTGCCCACCCTTGTAGCGTTTGTCAAAGTCATCCCGCTCCAGCATCCGTGCAACAGTAAGACGAGAGGCAAGTTTGATCAGGTCTGCTGCCGACTTCTCACCCATCCACGAAGAGTTAAAGACAATGGTGGTCTTCTCTGGATCGAGGATCTTGAACACCTGGTGCTCATAACTCTTCGCATTCTCCAGTACATCATCTCTGGTCAATGGCTTGCGAGTCACATTCTTGCCTGTCGGATCACCAATCATTCCGGTGAAATCACCAATAAGAAAAATTACCTCATGGCCAAGATCCTGGAATTGGCGCAGCTTATTGATAAGGACAGTGTGTCCCAGGTGCAGATCAGGGGCCGTAGGGTCAAAACCAGCCTTTATCCTCAGCGGTCTCCTCTCCTCCAGCTTCTTCATCAGTTCAGACTCGACCAGGATCTCTTCCGTCCCCCGCCTAATCTCTTCCACAGCCTCTTCCATTGATGCCATCACAATATTTATACCCTAAACCATGTCCATTAATGTTTTGTCTACATATATACAGAGATATGAGAACCAGTAGTCGCGAAGGGTATCACAGCGCCCCATATATAGAAGCCTCAAAGAGACCCTGAAACAGCACTATTTGGCCAATAACTGAGTAAATTTCACCAAACGATGGCCATTTTATCCCTTGTATGCACTGCCAAGCCCCGGCCTATTTACATATAATCACATTAAAAACAAAGCATTATCGATAATAACGTTGCTATTGTTACAATAAAATACTTCTTATTTAATACTTGACAATATTGTTGAATGCTGGCAGTATAGAGGCCGTTAAACAGATTTGTATTTTTTTACTAATATTTTTGAGGAAATTATCATGAAAAAGATTATTGCTACTATCGCCCTTGTTGCTTTCGCTTCTAGCGCTTCTGCTTTCTTCGGCGGTTCTGACGACAATCAGTCTGGTTACGGAACTGGTGCTGCTGATGGTGCTTTCGACGGAAAGGGTCGTGGTGCTGGTAAGGGAAATGCTGACGCAGAGGGTAACTTCAGCATGACTATCAATGCTTCTGGTAAGGGTTCTTCTAACATGGAAGCTGACATGGACGCTGCTGAGAATGCTCGCATGAACGGTACTACTGACGTTCGCACTGAGAACACTCCAGTTGCCCCATACTACTACGGTGCTCCTGCTGCTCCTGCTGCTCCTGCTGCTCAGTAAGACCTGCTCTTCTAGTTGCAAAAAACCCCGCACGATAATTCGTGCGGGGTTTTTTTATGTCGGCGTGTATGGCGCGCCCGAAGGGATTCGAACCCCTGACTTCCACCTCCGGAGGGTGGCGCTCTATCCAGCTGAGCTACGGGCGCGTATTTAGGAATATTCTCTATGGCGGTGGGCATTCTACTTGATGCTCCTGTGGAATGGTATGGCTGCTTGGTATTGATCTACGGCTCTGGTCGATCCATCTTTCTGAACAAGAATGCCTCAGCAATGTGGTTCATTCCAACCCACTCATCCTTAGCAAGATCGGCAATCGTCCGCGCCACCCTCAACACCCGATGGTACGCACGTGCCGATAGCCCCAGGGAGTCGATGGCATCCACCAGAAATTGCTGCTCCTCGGTGCCGAGACCACAAACCTCTTTCAGTTGATCACCCTGCAGTTGATTATTGGAAATCCCCTGACGCCCCAGTTGCCTCTCACGAGACTGTTCCACACGCAATCTGACAATCTCACTATCCTCAACAGAGAACTCTCTCTCGCCTGTCAGTATCGCTGAGGGGATACGTGCAACCTCTATCTGCAGATCGATTCGATCCAGCAGGGGGCCGGATATTTTGCCACGATAACGCTGGATCTGGTCAGGAGTACAGTGGCACCTGCCGGAACGATCTCCAAGATAGCCACAGGGGCACGGATTCATCGCGGCAATTAACTGAAAACGCGCCGGGAACTCCACCTGTGCAGCTGCCCTGGAGATAGTGATGCTACCCGACTCCATGGGCTCACGTAGCACCTCGAGAACATTTCTGCTGAACTCCGGCAGCTCATCAAGGAAGAGAACCCCGTGGTGTGAGAGTGAGATCTCTCCCGGACGTGGGCGTCCACCACCACCAACCAGGGCGACTGCAGATGCTGTGTGATGGGGGTTACGAAAGGGGCGGATGCCCCAGTGTGATGGATCAAAATGGGGGGTATTAATTGAGTAGATGGTGGCAGACTCCAGAGCCTCCTGTTCATCCATTTTCGGTAGAATCCCTGGCATTGTTGAGGCCAGCAATGTCTTGCCTGTCCCCGGCGGGCCAACCATCAGCAGGTTGTGTCCGCCTGCTGCAGCGACCTCCAGTGCCCTTCTAGCTGTCTGTTGACCTCGCACCTGGGACATATCCGGTGCTGGTTGCCGCACACCCTCCACGGAGTCTGCTGGAGTAGAAGGAAGCGGCTCTTCATCCACAATAAACGAAACCACCTCCCGCAAATTCTCTGCACAGTAGAACTCCAGCCCTGAGACATGGGAGGCCTCAACCCCATTCTCTGCCGGAAGAATCAGGGCTCTATTGGCATCCCGGGCCTGTAGAGACGATGGCAGCACCCCCCTGATCTTGCGGATTGAGCCATCCAGCGCCAACTCACCAATTACCTCAAACAGCTGCAGTCTCTCAAGAGGAATCTGTCCCGATGCAGCCAGAATACCAAGGGCAATCGGCAGATCTAATCGTGCACCCGACTTGGGAAGGTCTGCCGGGGCAAGATTGATGGTTACTCTTCTCTGTGGAATCTTGAACCCTGAGCTGATCAGGGCGCCTCGCACCCTATCCTTTGCCTCCCGCACCGCAGCCTCTGCCAGCCCTATAATGGAGATACCCGGCAGCCCGTTGCTCAATAACACCTCCACCACAACCTCTGGTGCATCGATACCGGAGAGTGCTCGACTAGTTACCGCCGACAGTGACACAATATGATCCTCATAAGGGAGAGACTACACTCTCTGGAGTGTCACAATTTGAAATATATCCAGATCTCTGGAGAGAAGCAACGCAGGACCATGAAGTCACGTCTGGGACGGGCTCAATATCAGCAATACCCGTCTCATTCCGGCGCTTTTTTGACACACGAGGCCGTCTCAGGATAGAGAGTGCCTCAAAATAAGCCGACCAATATCAGCGCGTTATATATTCTCTATCCTCCCTTCTGGGATTTTGGGAGATATTTTTTGAGAAATGAGTCATAACCCTCACGCCTGAGTCGTTCCTGCTCATTGTCAGCACTTGAGAAACTCTGGAACGGTCCGACATTTACTCTGTAGAGTGGGCCCTTGGCGCTATTGACCACCTCAACCTCCACGTTTTCCACCCCCATCAGGATCAGTTTTGCCTTGTGCTTGTCCGCCATCTCCGGACGCCTGAAAGCACCAAGCTGAATCAGATAGTTTCCGCTGGGACGAGGTGAAACAGAGCGGGAACGTGCTTTTGCTGCACCCTTCTCGGCCGGAGCATCGTCTCTCTGCTCCGCTCCCGTATACTCCTCGTTTGGCAGTATGGAGAAAAAGTCAAAATGGAACTGGTCATCCTCTACGCCACCACTCTTGCTGGAGCTGCTATTCTCCTCTGTACGTTGCTCTGTCACCTCCGTAGGGGGCTTGAGCCAGTATAGATACCCCCCAAACAACCCCACAGCAACCGCCACCAGCCAAATCATGGTAAATCCGGAGATGTTTCCGCGCCTGGACATATTGCTGCTACATCTCTTCAGGCGCCGACACGCCCAACAAGGCAAGGCCATTGGCAAAAATCTGTCGTGCTGCAGAGATCAACATAATACGGCTGTTCCGCAGGCCCTGATCCTCAACAATAAAGTGGTGCGCGTTGTAGTAGGTGTGCAGCTCATGGGCAAGATCACGCAGATAGTGCGCCAACTGGTGAGGCTCACGCTGCAGGGCCGCGCTCTCCAGCAATTCCGGATAGCGGGAGATTGCAACCATCAGGGATTTTTCGTGAGACTCGACCAGTAGATGCAGGTTTTCTGCCCCCTCTCTCTGGTTCCATACCATCTCTTTCTCTTTTAGCTGACGCATCACACTGTGAATTCTCGCATGGGCATACTGAATATAGTAGACCGGATTCTCAGACGACTGTGAACGTGCCAGATCAAGGTCGAAATCCATATGCTGCTCACTTTTTCTCAACACATAGAAAAAACGGGCCGCATCAATTCCAACCTCATCCCGCAACTCCCTCAGAGTAACAAAGGAGCCGCTACGGGTAGACATCTGTACCTTCTGCCCACCACGATAGAGTGATGCAAACTGTACCAGTAGCACTTCAAGCTGCTCCGGCTGCTCTCCCATGGCCGCCAACGCCGCACGTACCCGCGGCACATAACCATGGTGGTCCGCCCCCCAGATATCGATCATGCGCTCAAACCCGCGTCCAAGCTTGTTCATGTGGTATGCAATATCAGAGGCAAAATAGGTTTTGAGGCCGTTATCACGCACCACAACACGGTCCTTCTCGTCACCATAATTGGTGGAACGGAACCAGAGCGCCCCATTCTGCTCATAGATGTCACCGCTCTTCTGCAATCGCTCAATGACCTTGTTGACAGTGCCATCATCCATCAATGAGCGCTCCGAGAACCACTCGTCATACTCCACTCCAAACTCAGCCAGGTCATCTCGAATATCACCCAGAATCGCTTTCATGGCCTCATCATGGATCTGCCGATACTGCTCCTCTCCCAATAGTTGGCGGGCCTGCGCAATCAGGCCGTCAATATGCTCCTCCTTATCTCCATCCGGAGCATCCGCGGGAACTCCATCCATAACCAGATCGGCCGGGTGATGGTACATATCCTGCCGCTCCCGATGGAGGGTTGCCGCAATATCCCAGATATAATCACCCTGGTATCCATTGCTGGGGAAGGTAACCTCTTCACCGCAAAGGTCGAGATAACGCAACCAGACGCTGGCAGTCAGGATATCCATCTGGCGCCCTGCATCATTCACATAGTACTCACGGTGCACCTGATAGCCGGCCGCGCGCAACAGGTTGGCTGTTGCCGCTCCGTAAGCAGCCCCACGACCATGGCCAACGTGGAGAGGCCCTGTCGGATTAGCCGAAACATATTCCATCAATACCTTCTCTCCGCCACCAATCTGGCTACGCCCAAAGAGCTCTCCCTGGCGCAGCACATCCCTGATCACATCACCATAGGCTGCATCAGACATAAAGAAGTTGATGAAGCCCGGCCCCGCAATTTCTGTACGGACCAGTTGGTCAGATGGTGGCATGGTCTCCACAATCAACTGTGCGAGCTCTCGTGGATTGGTGTGGGCCTCCTTGGCCATAACTAGCGCCACATTGGTGGCAAAGTCACCATGGCTCTGGTCTCTGGTGCGCTCAATCAGGATCTGCGGCGCATGCTCAAGCTGCAGCGCACCACTCTTGCGCAGTTCTATTAGCGCCGACTCGACGACCTCTTTTAGTTGCTGTTTCACAGGAATTCCCTCTCTACCATTATCGCTCTGGCCGCTTAACCACGAACCAGCGGCGTCTCTACCTCGCTGCGTGCCTCAGCACCCAACAGAGCCTCAATCAACTCTAGGGCAAAATCCATTGCAGTTCCTGGCCCCCTTGAGGTGATGATCTTGCCATCAGTGACCACGTCTGCATCCTCAATAACCGTGGCAGCTGTCCCCTGCAGAAAGCCGGGATAACTGGTTGCCTCTATGCCGCTCAAAACTCCGGCATCTGCTAGTACCTTCGGTGCCGCACAGATTGCTGCTGTATATTTTCCCTCTGCGGCCATCTGCTGAATTAACTTGTGAATACGTGGGTCTGCATTGAGATGGTTGGCACCAGGAAGCCCGCCTGGCAACACCACCATCTCATAATCCTGCTGGAGCGCCTCATCCAGGGTCATATCTGCCAGATGCACTGTATTGTGACTGGCCCGTATTGACCCCTCACTCAGGCCGGCCACCACAACCCTGATCCCGGCCCTGCGCAGCAAATCAATGATAGTAATTGCCTCCAGCTCCTCAAACCCCTCAGCCAGTGGAACCAGTACGGATATCTCGCTACCCACGTCTCTACCCTCTCTTCTAGTGTGTGGCGTGGAGCAAATGTAGCCCCTTTAGCATGTTCAGTGCCTCATAGAGCACAAAATCATCCTCGGCGAGATTTTTTTTCTCCTCCTCGGGCTCGGGTGCATCACCATTCTGGTCCTCACTATCTGAGGAATCTTTGCCATTACTTAGATGGCCGGAAAGATCTCGCTCCGACACACGATGCACCTTTTTCTTCTCGTCGTCGCTCTTCTCGATCTTGATGTTGCTCAGCTCGATATCCGGAGTAATCCCCTCCGCCTGAATCGAGCGGCCGGATGGGGTGAAGTAACGTGCAGTGGTCAGCTTCAGGGCCGCGCCCTCTCGCATAGGCAGGATGGTCTGTACTGAACCCTTGCCAAATGTCTTTGTCCCCATAATTATCGCGCGCTTGTGGTCCTGCAGAGCACCGGAGACAATCTCGGATGCGGATGCAGAGCCGCCATTGACCAGAACCACTAGGGGAGAGCCATTGAGTAGATCCTTGGAATCTGCCTCAAACTCCACCTTGGAGTCCTCTACACGTCCATCCGTATAGACCACAAGACCATCTGTCAGGAAGGCATCCGATACGCTGATCGCCGCACCGAGAACACCGCCGGGGTTGTTGCGCAGATCCAGCACCATACCCTTCAACTCATCCCCACCATTCTCTTTGACCAGCTTCTTGATCGACTGCTCAAGATTCTCCGCTGTACGTATCTGGAACTGACTGATACGAATATAGCCAAAACCCTCCTCCAGCATTCTGCTCTTGACGCTACGAATCTTGATCACATCCCGGATAATAGTGATCATGAGGGTCTGATCCTCCCCCTTGCGTACAACAGAGAGCTCGATCTTGGTCCCCACTTTGCCGCGCAGCTTCTTTACAGCATCTCCAAGGGTCATCCCCTGCACTGCGGTACCATCAATACGGATGATCAGATCCCCAGCTTGTATCCCTGCACGCTCTGCCGGGGTGTCGTCAATCGGGGATATCACCTTTACAAAACCATCCTCCATCCCCACCTCGATGCCGAGCCCGCCAAACTCCCCCTTGGTGCTGGCCTGCAGCTCATCATGAGCCTCCGGTAGCAAGTAAGCCGAGTGTGGATCAAGGCTGCTAACCATCCCCTGAATTGCGCTGTTAAGCAGATCCTCGTCACTCACCTCCTCAACATAGGTCTTCTTGATCTTGCTGAACACCTCACTGAAGGCACGCAACTGATCCAGAGGTAGCGGGGTGATGGCCCCCTCCTCGCGCTCGGCCAGTACCGTACGCTCTACCGCAAGAGAGATCCCGAGGACCAAACCTGTCAATAGAATGAGAAAATCACGTGCTTTTGTCTTCATGGGGTTTTCTGCTCTGGATAAGTTATGAACGGTTGGATTTTACAGGAAAAATCGCGCCCAGTATCACCGATTGGGCTCCACCCGTAACCGATGGCAGATTTCCACTCTCTCCCCGCAGGGTCTGACGGGCAAGCCATGCAAACGCCATCGCCTCTACCCAATCTGGATCCATCCCCACCACCTCCGCTGAATTCACCACCCATCCAGCAAGGTTTGCACGGAGTCGCTGCAACAGAAACGAGTTATGTACGCCCCCACCACAGACCCACAAGCTCCTCTCCTCAACATCTTGTCCCTGTAGTGACGCAGCAATGGTTCGTGCGGTCAGCTCACAAAGTGTGGCCGCCACATCCTCTGGCGGCAGAGACTCAATCTCTGAACTATATGTTTCTAGCCACTGCTTGTTGAATCTCTCTCTGCCGGTGCTCTTTGGTGGAAGCTGCGAAAAGAATGGCTCCTCAAACATGGCCTCCAGCAACTGATTGGAGATCCTGCCTTGACGCGCAAAGTCACCATCCCGATCCATCCTCTCCCCCAGAGATCTCTCCGCCCAGCTGTCCATCAACACATTGCCCGGTCCAGTATCAAAACCTCTCACCGACACATCACCCACACTGGAGATAATAGTCACGTTTGCCATCCCCCCAACATTGACAACCACCCCGCGCTTGGCTCCCAAAAACCAGTGGTGATAGGCTGGCGCAAGAGGGGCGCCCTGCCCCCCAACTGCCATGTCACGGCGTCGAAAATCTGCAACCGTGGCAATTCCTGTCTGTTGTGCAATAACGTTTGGATCCCCGATCTGCAGCGTGAATGGGATGGCTGCCGTCGGCTCGTGACGAATGGTCTGGCCGTGGCTCCCAATGGCGCGGATATCCTCTGCCGCAAGCCCAGCTCGCTCAACTACAGCTGCTACCGCATCTGCAAAGAGCCGTCCCAACTCCACGTCCAGGGAGCCCAGCCTCTCAATCTCGCCATCTCCAGGCGTCGAGAGAGCAACAATCTTCTCTCTTATCGATGGAGGGATAGGCATTATCTCTGCCGCAGAGAGCACAGGAGGAGAGGCAGAGAAATCAACGACCACGGCATCGACCCCGTCCATACTGGTACCTGACATCAGCCCTACAAAATATTCACTCATGACCTCTCCGTTGGGACGAATCACTCGATCACCGTAACCTGTTATGAAGTAGTTATCAATCGTTGAACATTTTTGGGTACTATTGCACACCACCAGACCACCACAATGCCTGAAGACTCAGAGCGACAACTGACAAAACAGGGCTGCTGCTTGCGCTGGCCGTAATCCTAGTCTCGTTAACTGTACCACTCTTTAACTTCAACCCAATGTGGTTGGGCCTGTAGTAATAACAGAAGATTCAAATCGACCCTAATGAGACCCTCATGGTAACAATAGTGCCGATCACAACTAAGGAACCGACACTACTGCAACCTCAGGCAATTCAGAATCTAATGTTTGCCTTAACCCAGATACTACGGCCAGGCTCATTTACCTGATCAGATGTACCATCAACTGCTGACCCTGGATTTAGATGCTCCGCATAGGTCTTGTCAAATATGTTGTCGACCCCTATTTTTAGCTCAGCATCATTTTGTAGAAACATGGTTCCGTAGAGATCCATCACACCATACCCTGGCGTTTGCCCTGTATCTGTACCACTATTTACACTACTGTCTGCCTCAACACGGGTCTGCTTATCTGCAAAACGGAGTCTAGTTCCAATATCCCAATCACCTTTTGCATACCCAACTGTCAATGCACCATTAAGTGGCGGTGTCTGACCAATTGAGCGGTTATCCGTATCATTCTCAGCACGTACATAAGATATACTCAACCCACCATAGAAATGGTCACCCCACTCCTGGCTTAGATCAAGCTCATACCCCCAACGGGTTGCATCAATATTTCTATAGACTGTTTGACTGTCACTTTGCAGTACTCCAGATTCACCATGCGCCTTGGTCTTCAGGATATAGTCGTCTACATCAGCATAAAAAATCGATGTAGCGATTGTCATACCTGAAATAACAAATTCACCACCCACCTCAAGCTGATGCTGTTTCTCAGGATCCAGTGCCGGATTACCAACCCAATCACTGCTGCCAGTATCTTTCCAGACAAAACGTTCCACACCATCAGCGGTACGTACTGAACGACTCAGACTTCCATAAACTGCCCCATCACTTTCTAGTTTTCTGGAGAGACGCACAAAACCACTGACATTATTCTCGCTATCAGCATCAGCAGATGTTTTTCCGTAGTAATGGTTATATGCAAGGTCAGCACTATTTCTTCCCGCTGTGATTCCAGCACCAGCAGTAACAGTAGTTCCCGCCTTGCTGGCACTTGGGTCAACATATTCATACCTCAACCCCGTGCTTAACTGATTCCGTTCATTTAATGAGAAGTCAGACTCCATAAAAAGGCCGGCCTGTTCAACCTCGGCATCTGGCCACATATAGTTCCTGAATATTGTTGATACTGTTCCGTTTGAGCTGTCCCCACCTCTCAGTGATTCCGCATAACGCTCATTCTTTTTATAATCAGCACCCACCTTCCAGCTCACCATGTCACTCTGCCACGCATTAGAAAATCTCACTCCCTGAGTATCAGACTCTCCTACAGTTCTCATTGCAGTATTGCCCGATTTTGCACCTCGGAGTGCAAAAGTGTAGTTATCCATATCATGGTCAACCTCAGACTGGTAGATCTCCACCTTAAATCCACTATTTTGATAGCGGAGACGAGCTGCATCATTGGTAGTCTCTGTTGTATCCATTGGCAACCCCTCGTAGAGGACATCTTCCTCTAGATTGTGCTCTAGACTGATCTCAACATTACTGTCCACATCTGGATTAAATCCGGCAACAAGATTGGCATTCTTACTCTTGAATCCTGAGGCCACCTTGGTACCACGCCCATCCTCATAATCTCCTGCATCGCTTACTATACCGCTTAAACGAAGATAGCCATCACTACTACCAAAGGTTCCATCCGCATATACACTCTTGAAGTCTCCATTGTCCTTATAGGTTGCACCTGCCTTGCCTCGGACCGAGTCACCTTCCTCTGGTGGTTGGGTATCTCGCTCAAACAGCACGGTAGCACCACCACCACCACCACCAAATTCAACCGTCTGACCTCCCTTGATTACGGTCACCTTATCGTAGGTCTCCAGCGCCGCATAAGAGCTGGGCGGATCCATACGGCTAGAGCAACCAGCATGGACATAGGCACCATCCAGCATGACATTCAGCCTGTTTTGAGACTGCCCCCGAATGACTGGATCAAACCCATGCCCGCCAATACGAACTGCAGAGACACCAGGAACATGGGTCAATAACTCACCACCATCACCAGTTGCACCCAGGCCAGTCAGCTCTTCCGCATCCAGCGGACCACCTGCCATCGCCTTACTAGATTTAACTGGGGCTGAACCCTCGACCAGAATTTCAGCCATCACCCGACCATCCGCTACCGCAGTCTGACCATTGATTGCAGCAAGTACGGCAAGACTAATCATTGTCTTTTTCATCACTTTTTCCTGTTTTATTAAAAAAATATTACTAATTAACATCGTTATCTCCTTGTACTAATAATTTGGATTATGGGGATTGGGTTGCAAAGGCAAGACGATTGATTCCACTAGAGCGAACCTTTGAGAGCAGCTCTGCAACCTTCTGGTAATCTGTCTTGGCATCTGCCCCGATACGGACCACTAGCTCCGGATCGGCCTCTCCACGCTCTCTTAACTGCTCTGGCAGCAAGTCCAGATTAGTTGCGTCCCCGTTAATGGAGAGCACTCCTGTCTCATCAAGAGAGAGATCAACAACTATTGGATCAGTACTACTCGGTGCAATTGCCTTGGGCAGATCAACCCGTAGGGCCTGAGAAAACATTGGTGCCACAATAATAAAAATCACCAGAAGCACCAACATCACATCAACCAATGGGGTTACATTGATCTCCGAGAGAGGAGTTTCATGGTTGCCGCTATTCAGATGGATGGCCATGCTTACCTTCCCCTGAAAAAAGAATTGCATCACTCATCTCACGCAGATTTCCTGCCATTACACTACTGATACGTCTCAACCAGCGAATCAACAGGTTATATGCTGCTGCTGCCGGAATTGCAGCGAACAGCCCCACCGCTGTAGCAACCAATGCCTCAGATACTGGACCGGCAACCATATCCATAGTTAGCATGGAGTTCCCACCCAAAGACTGAAGAGCATGCATAATTCCCCAGACAGTACCCAGAAGACCAATAAAGGGAGCAGAGTTTCCAATAATTGCCAATATGATCAGCCCATTCTCCAGATCAATCCGTCTATCCTCCAGAAACTGTTCTGCCCTGGTATCTAGCTCAACCTTTTTATGTTCGTAGGAAACCTCTCTCTGTTGAGTGGCCTGCCTTTTCAGAAAGGGATAAGTGAGTGCAGATTGAGGAATTAGGATGATTAACTTTGTAACACCTGAACCCTCTTCCTGTCGTAGACAGCTACGTACTTTTTTCTCGGTCCGTAACACAGAGAGGTAGTTAACAACCTTGTAGAAAATGACGCCCCAGCCAACCACCGAGAGAGTTATTAAGATCACGAATACAGAACGAATCACCAAGTCTGCATCGCTCCACCAGTTAGTCCATAAAGAATTTTCAATCATTTTTCGTATTTCCTTGTTTGATAAATATCAGCTGCAAACACTCTGGCTGATGCAGAGTCAGAGTCATTGAGAGCTATGGGGCTCTCTATCCAGCTTGCTCGGATCGTGGAAAAGGTTTGATTTTGTTTTTTTCATCTGTCTCGTAGCCTGAATCGAATTGGAATTTCAACGGAACTGCTCACTGGCTGACCACCACGCATAGCAGGAACAAAACGCCAGCCAGAGACAGTCCTTCTCGCCTCTCTGTCGAGCAGTCGGTATCCAGAGGACTGAATCAAGCGAATCTCAACCGGCTCACCTGAGGCATTTACCTCTACAGAGAGGTGAACCACACCTTCCATACCCTTTCTCCGTGCCTTTAATGGGTATCTAGGCTTCCGATTGTTAATCAGCGGCGTTTCGTAAACCGCCTCAACAAATGAATCAGCAGCAGACGCAGGTGCACCAGCACCTTCAGATAGTGGCTCTTTGATCTCAGTCTCTGATTCAGGTTCGGGCTCTGGTTCCGGCTCTGGTTCGGGCTCTGGTTCGGGCTCTGGTTCCGGCTCTGGTTCGGGCTCTGGTTCCGGCTCTGGTTCGGGCTCTGGTTCGGG
>CALEHW010000065.1 GCA_937877715.1 uncultured Methylophaga sp.
ATAGTGCCATCGACTACTACTGAACCTCTTACTCGTTTGCTATCCTTATTGAACCCGTTAAACATAATTCACCTCATGAATAAAAAGCGAGAGTAATTTTAGGAGCACCCGTCGAAACTAGACTAATCGTAGTTACCCCAGATATTTCACGTACAGTCGGGTTAAGTACGGTGTCCGTACTGTCCAAGGTCACTGCCCCTGAAGGTACTGTCGCGGTCCCTGTCATCGAAGCATAGAAATCATCGTCTGCAGAAAACAGAACAAACTTGGCCCCTGTTGGTGGTGTAACCGAAGTAGCAGTGGTAGACAAAACTCCGGTATGAATTGTATCTGACTCACCTACTATAATTTGCAACCTGACCCCTGCTGCGTCGTGCTTTAATCTTAATTCTTTCATGTCGTATATGTTTTCCTTTAATGTGTTTACTGTAAGCCATCCCCAGATTGAATCTTCTAATACAGCCTCCTCCCAGGGATAAATACCGGGAGTTGAAGAATCTACATTTCCCCATCCAGTTGATGAAGCCTCCGTATCCCGCTCTGTCCAAGTGTTCTCTGTATAAATAACTGCCATATCGAATGATTACCCATGAGTATTCTCAACCTAAATTAACCTCAATTACCCCAGCCCGATACTCGTCTCGTCTGTTTCTTACATTCTGTTCAGCAAGTAACGCCTGGAGAGCTTCTTGATATTTTTGGGTATAGTTCTGAGTCAACCCCGCCTCCCCTTTCATGAATATATTGGCCTCTATCAAACATGCATACAATAATGCACTGGGGGCGTTATCCCCAATCCAATTTGTAGTATTAGCAGCAGACAACCCAGTTATTCGATAAGTATACGCCAATTCCACTAGTGTGTCACTAGCCGGGGCGGGTACAACCGATAAAGCATCCTGATCATAATGAGCATAATAACGAGGAGAACCAGTTGCCGTTCTATCTACAATAAACTCGTTAAGGAATGATGGTTCTTTCTGTTGTAAAAATGTCCGTGTATCGCCCACTACGGTTTGTAGAGAACGTAACACCACCATATCAGAGGGCACTGATAAGAAAGTAACATCTTGCGTTAAAGTGCTACTTGCATATTTACGAGCAACATTTAGATCCGTTTCTCGTAAGATACGAAGCTCTGCAAAATCAATGAACGTATCGATTTGAGAGACGAACACAGACTCGTTATTCTCTGTCCAGTCCTGTATATCCTGAACTAATGTAGAATAATTCATGCGTTATCCAACTCCCATTGGTTATCCGGGTACTGATAAATACTAGAATCCATATCATTATTATCAGGACGAGGATCTCTTAAAATTTCAGCGTCCGCCTGATGTACCCCAGGAAAGTCTTGAGGGTGTTTGGTATCAAAGCAATCCTTACATACTTGGAAACCCGTCCATTCCTTCAGTAGTTTGGTATATTTCATCTCCATACCGCACCTGTCACACATTGCTCTGGATCTTTTACCTGAGGCATATGCCATTACCTACTTCTGGCCGGGACCAGCCTCAGACTTACTTTCTCCCGATCTTCAAATTCAGCTCGTTGCATCTCCTCTTCATAAATTGCTTTGAGTGCTTGTGTTCGCTCAGGGGCTTTCTTAACAGAGAGATGGTAGGAGAGCCCGCTCACAAGGGGGGCGATGAAACGAGAAGGGATATCCACATCGTTCAATAGGGTATTAGTATCCTCAACCCTGGTTGTCGCATAATAGATAATTTTATCTGTACTATTCTCCGGGGTCGGGTACAGGTAAAGAATCGGGGTTGCTTGTCGATCTACATAGTACTGGGTAGGTCGCCCTTCCGTAGCTTTCTTCGGTAGTGCATGATACTCAGATCGAGACAGTCGTTCCATCGTATAGTCTATATTATCTCTCTGCAATACCATATCCGTTATATCTACTACAGATGCCGACAATGTTTCCGTATTGGTAGATATAGTCAACGTCGTGGTGGTCTGATCGATCGTCCATAGATTAATACCACGATTAGACCAGTCTGACATGAGAATATTAAGACTACGACGCGCAGTACGCGCATCATAACCTGATCTCATTTCAAGACCGCATCGCTCGTATGCCTCTTCAATTAAATCAGAGACATCGAGCTTAAAAGCCTTGGTGCCTGACGTGGCCATTAGTTATAGACCACCATGCACGATGTTTCCGTCATGAAGGCTGCATATGAAATTATTTTACTATCACTATGCATAATTGATCTCCTTTAATGGAAGGGATTACGCCCCCCCTTATCAAAAAGCCATTATGTAGTTGCAGTAGTAATACCACCATCAGCATTAGTCTGACCGGTGAAGTACCAACTAGTACCGTCGGAAATCATCTCAACATAATCACCAACAACAGCTACGCTTGCCACAAAATCAATCTGATCTGCATTATCATCGTAAGGACCGTCATCTCCTGTATCAACTTCTAGCTCGTTAACTCCGCCAATAAGTATATCAGCGCCACCATTGGTTGCAATAACATAGGCCGTAGTGGGTGCCACGGACACAACGAACTTAAAACGACAACCAGCAGAAGGTGCTGGGAGAGTAACTGTAAATCCAGCGGCTAAACCGAGGAAGAATGTCTTACCGTTATCGTCTGAAGTAAGGGTCTTGGCTGCGGCCAAAACCTCAACCGAACCTGCCCCAAGTCGAATATTACCTGAAAAACCTGTACCGCTCATAATAGATTACTCCTATCTTTATATCTTAAATACAATCGTCTGACATTACTCGTGTCAACACCCAAATGCCTTGCACGAGCAGCATAACTCATGGAAGGATTATTCACTATATATCGAACCTTTGCAAGGAATTTAGAATCACTAAGATATCGTGCTTCCTGTGCCTCACTTAACTTCTTTCGATATTCATCTGTAATATGATCTGTCTTACCTTTGCGCATCTTGGAGAATAGGGCCTTAGTCTCTGCGCTATGTTTGCGTCTAGTCATCACACCTTTGATATTACTGGCTATATTTAGTAAATTGTTCTTGTCCCCATGGTTAAACCACATCTCTCCGTTCAGACACTGTTGCTCAAGATACCTCAGCTCATTGATATCTGAACAAGACACCTCGACTGTAACATCGAACTTATCTTCTCCATAATCGTTAAATAGTGTCTGCAATGAAGAATTTGGATGTGTACCGAGACGTAATAACCGCTTATGCTCTTGTGTTCGTTTCAACACATGAGCCGATGACCCTACATAATATCTACCCACTGGGTTGCAGGTTATCGTATAAAGACCGGGATGTTCATTTACATATGGCATATTCTCACTATACGGAACAATAGATGGGTGTCAACCTTTTTTAGGTAATAAAAAACCCCTCCGAAGAGGGGTTCCTAGTAGATAAACTACTTTGGTTGACTTACGTCAAGAGGTTCTATGCCCCTGGTGATCCGAAAATCGCCCGTGGATCTGACCAACCGAACGAATATCGTTCACGCGCCTTGTACCGCACGTTCCCGGTTTCGAAGTCGCCTTCCATTCCGGTCTTCATTGACGCACGTTGGTAGTGCTTCAAACCGTTGGGTGCATCAGTCTTGACGAACCAAGCATCACTATCTGTTAGATAATGGTTAACGTCATATCCGCCTGGGAGCATACCCTTAGAACGAATAGCGTTGATATCATTATCAGCAGTTGCGATACGAAGCTCAGACTTCAGAACACGTTCAGCGACAAATGCCAATTCAGATGGGATGATCAGAGACATACCGCGAACGGCTGCCTTTAGACCACGCTCATCCACCATGTCGGCAATTTCGATAAGTGCTGATTCCAGTGAGGTCTCATTCAAATCAGCAGCAGTGCCGAGATGGTTAGACAAGCTACCACCACTAAGTAGTGGATGACTTGTAGAACAAAGCTCAGTGCTGTCACCGCCAGTATAAGTGGAGCTGAATGCATTATTGAGAACAGAAGCACCCTTAACATTCTTGGTGTGAGCCATAGAACGAGCGAGGGCTTTCGTATAACGTGAAGAGAGTTTGTCGTAGAGATTATCTTCGATAGCTTCTTCAGTTAGTGCAAAAGCAAGTGCAATTGTTTCGTGAGTGTAACGAGCAGTCCAGGCTTCCTGTGCAGCGTCATAAGTAACGCCAGCACCTTCACCCTTAGTTGGAGCTGCTCCAAATCCACCGAGCATTACCTCTTCCTCGAAAGCTCTATCAGAACTTTCGGTATCGAAGATAATTCCAGTTTCATCACCATACTGCTGATACTCCAGACCGAACAAAGCGTTCAGACCGGGCTCCAGCTCTTTAACGAGTTGTGCGCGATTAATAGCCATTATTCAATCTCCTTAAATGTCAGCGCTAGCTGCTGAAGGGACAAGCTGATGCTCAGCAATAATAACATAAGCTTCTGCATTATCAGATGCGGGGTCATTATCCGGAGAGTCAACAAAATCAATCACCTTCAACAATACGTCGGTTAGGTCAGTAGAATCCAGCTCTTGTGCTGAACGACCATTGGTAGTACTACCTGCTGTCCCCAGTACATCAACCGCTGATCCAATTTCCACAATACCAGATGCCCCAGTAAACTGAGCACGATATACAATTTGAGGATCGGTATATACATACGCAGTCGCGTAAGAACCCTGGACACTTGTAGATGCTGGCCAGTATGCACTAAACACTACTTCACCATTGTCCTTAGTGTAGGAACAACCTGCGAACACACCAACTGCTGGCGTAGACGCTGCTCCAACTTCAATTACTCCATCCGCGACCAACGTGACAAGATCACCAGAAAAAATACTAGTGGCATAGTCATCAGCGATACGCATTTCAGTCATACGAATAGTACCGCCAGTCAAATGATACGCGGGAGTAAACCCATTGGGGTTATCAGTATTAGCCATTGCTAAATACCTCCTTTATAAAGTTAACAAAATATTAACCATTGCCCGCTTCTGGGTTTCCGAACGTAGTTGTTGATTTACGCTGCGGTGAACCCATTGGCATTGAAGGGTCACTTTCCCGCATAAGATTGTTATCTACAGCATCCATTTGTCCTTCCGTTTGGTTACGATAGTACTCATTTCGCTGACCCACAGTCTCATTCGGGATCTTGGCTAGGATTAATCCACCTACGCCTATAACACCAGCGTGCTGGCCATCTTGAACAGTGGGCGCTGCAAACTCTGGGTGATCTTCTGCACGAACAGGCTCATAACCTTCACGCATCCGTTTACTCATATTTGTCGCATCGCCTTGACCGCCTGCGGCCTCACGAATCCACCGATAATGATACCCTGGCGGTGGCTCAGGTGCGTCCAACATTGCGGGCGGTGCCCACGGTTTATTGGTACGTGACTCGGAATTCCGAGTGGAAGCAGCTCTAGTTTTCTTAGCTGTGTTTGCTGTCATAAGGTATTACTCCTATACATATTTTGCATACTCTTTAAGAGGCACACCGAGGCGTTTAGCAATAGCTACCTGACTCGCTGTGAGTTTTACTTTGCGTCCGGTTTTACTTCCGGCGGTCCTACTTGCCGAAGCTACAGTCTGAACGGGACTGTTATTGTTAACAGTACCACTATTTGCAGTATTGTCAAATTTATGAGGGAAGTTTGTTCTCATATACGTATTAATCTTCGTATAATAATCTTCACTGTGTGGATCGATTCGTTCTTCCTCTACCAGTTTACGATGATAACCGAGGGCGCTATGTGTCATCGCTTCGTCTTCCCCAAACCAGTTGTTCTCAATAGCCCAATCCTCTGCCCGTTTATCAGGAGGAGGGGGTGACCTATAAG
>CALEHW010000066.1 GCA_937877715.1 uncultured Methylophaga sp.
TGATGAAAGGTGGTCTTGGTGGCCTGATGAAGCAGGCACAGAAAATGCAAGAGGACATGCAGAAGGCACAAGAGGAACTCGCCTCCAGGGAAGTTGAGGGGCAGTCTGGTGGCGGACTGGTCAAGGTGGTCATGACTGGACGTCATGAGATCTGCAGGGTGCAGATTGATGACTCTCTGGTTGGTGATGACAAGGATATGCTGGAAGATCTGGTGGCAGCTGCGGTTAATGATGCCGTCCACAAGATCGAGGATGGCAGCAAGGAGATGATGTCTGGAATGACTGCGGGGCTGAATCTCCCTGCCGGGATGAAGCTGCCGTTCTGATATTTCATGTCTCTGATTGAGGAGCTCATAGAGGCACTCCGTTGCCTCCCCGGTGTAGGACCCAAGTCGGCACAGCGGATGACCTACCATCTACTGGAGCGGGATCGTGAGGGTGGGCGCAGAATTGCACATGGTATTACCGAGGCAATTGAGCATGTGGGCAACTGTCGGAGCTGTCGTACTCTGAGTGAGAGTGAGCTCTGTCCGCAGTGTATTGACACCAGGCGAGATGACTCGTTGCTATGTATTGTGGAGAGCCCCATGGATGTCTTGGCGCTGGAGCAGAGCGCCAGTTACCGCGGACGTTACTTTGTGCTGATGGGGCATCTCTCACCACTGGATGGGATCGGGCCACAGGAGCTGGGGCTGGATCTGCTGGAGAAGAGGCTCGATAACGGGGTAGTCGAGGAGGTCATCCTTGCAACCAATCCGACTGTTGAGGGTGAGGCGACTGCCCACTTTATCAGCGAGATGGCTCATGCCAGAGCTATCCGTACTACCCGTATTGCGCATGGTGTTCCTCTGGGGGGGGAGCTGGAGTATGTGGATAGCGGCACCTTGGGACATGCCATGACTGGGCGTCAAGACTACTGATTCTGAATCAGGTTGCGGTAGTTCTCCACACGGGTGGCTGAGAGCTCGCCACTCTCAACAGCGGCACTGACTGCACATCCCGGCTCATTGAGGTGTCTGCAGTTGCTGAAACGGCACATCCCTGCGTAGTGACCAAACTCCCTGAAGCCATTCCGCAGGGTCTCCTCGTCCAGATCCCAGATTCCGAACTCCCGGATACCCGGCGAGTCAATTAGTGTTCCTCCATTCTGTAGATGGTATAGCGTGGATACACTGGTGGTGTGTCTCCCTTGCCCTATTCCCTCGGAGAGTGCTCCCACAGCAATATCCAGGTCCGGGAGTAAGGATTTGATGATAGAGGATTTGCCTCCACCAGATGGCCCTACCAGTACACTGCTCTTGCCCTCCAACTGCTGCTGCAGGGGATCTACCCCACCGGTAATTTTGGTGCTGATCCAGAGTAGTGGAAGCTCCAGATTTTTGTAGTGGAGTAGCTTCTCCTTCAGCTCTATCTTCTCATCTTGACTAAGCAGGTCCAGCTTGTTTATGACCAGAATGGAGGGGATGGGGATAGATTCTGCGGCGACCAGAATCCGGTCGATCTGCAGAAGGTCAATTCCCGGTTCTGGTGCAGTGACGATAATGAGCTGATCTACGTTGGCTGCGATCGGTTTCTTGCGTTGGTTGAAGGGGTCGGGACGGGTGAGCAGGCTTTTGCGCTTCTCGAGGAGAGTAATTACCCCCTCGTTATCACCACTGGGTTCCCATCTGACCCAGTCACCAACAGTCAGCGGGGGGAGTTTTTTGCGTTGCGCACAGCGTATGGTTGTTGGCTGCTCTACTGTACGGGATGATGGGGAGACAATCAGGCGATCTCCCTGGCGGGTGATGATCTGCCCTTTATTCTCGGTGAGGCTACTAGCCATCCGGGGTGCTGAGGATGTTACTTGAGTTGATAGAAGGCCTCGTTCATGTACTCCACCACATCATCCTGATCCTCAGGAAACCAGTCAGCCCCAGCACCAGTCATGGTGATACACATGCTGACCTGGCGTTTCAGGTCGAAGAGTGTTTTTAGTTTTGTATCATCTTTCATGTAGGTTTCGTTGCCATGGCAACGCATGCAGTCGGCATCATGCAGCTCTTTGCCGTTGTCCGTGTCAGCAGCTCCGGCCAGAGGGAAAAGCAGGATAAAAAGCATGGCTGGTAATAATTTAATCATTTTCTACAGATCCAATTTGTTAAATGATGGATAAGAATGAGTTGAGTTTACCCTCTATCCTCAAGATGTGCGATTCTTACCGGTGCAGGTGGGTGGGAGTCGTGGTAGGCGGAGTAGATATGGTCCGGGGTCACGGTTGAGGCGTTTTCGCGGTAGAGTGCAACCAGCGCACTAACCAGATCTGCCGCCTGGGCATGCTCCGCAGCAAAGTCATCAGCCTCAAATTCATGCTTTCTGGAGTAGGCAGCCATTATTGGCTGAATCCAGAAGGAGAATGCGGGAGAGGCTACCAGAAACAGTACAAGTGCAGCATGGTCTGATTTCATGGTTATTCCAAGCCCCTGGTAGAACCAGCTCTGTTCAATTAACCACCCCAGCAGGGCCAGGGCAACGAGTGAGATTGTGGCGGTAAGCAGCAACCTCTTCTTTATATGCCCGTTTCTGAAGTGGCCCAGTTCATGAGCCAGTACGGCCAGTATCTCGTTATCACTCAGGGTCTCCAGCAGGGTGTCATAGAAGACAATCCTTCTCTTCTTCCCCAGCCCGGTAAAGTAGGCGTTGCCATGGCCGGAACGTTTGGAGCCATCGACAACAAAGATTCCGTCACAGTCGAAACCTGCCTGCTGTAGCAGCTCCTCGATTTTTCCCGCTAACTCCTCATTCTCCAGGGGGGTAAACTTGTTGAACAGGGGCGCCAGAAATGTTGGCCAGGCCCAGATCATCAGCAGGGTGAAGCCCATCCATACTATCCATACCTTAAGCCACCAGAGAGGGGTTGCCTCACCCATTAGCCAGAGTATAAGTAGTAGTAGTGGAATCCCTATAACCAATGAAAGCAGTAGCTGTTTTGCCATGTCAGTGATGAAGATGGAGGCGGTTGTGCGATTGAAATCGAACTTTGATTCCAGTACAAATGTGTTGTAGATCGCGAAAGGGAGACCCAGCAGGGTGCCGACGATGAAGAATGAGAGGATGAAACCAACTCCCAGATAGAGATGTTCCATCCCGGTTGCCCGCCAGCCATGGTCGAGCCACTCCAGACCGCCACCGATGGTCCAATAGAGCAGTAGAGCTGTTCCGTATAATAGCTCAATCTGCCCCAGTTGCTGTTTGGCAGAGGTGTAGTCTGCTGCCTTCTGGTGTTTATCAAGAGGGAGTGTGTCAGAGAAGTGGGAGGGAACTGCTGCACGGTGTTGTTGTACAGATCGGACCTGTCGCCTGGATAGCCACCACTCAACTAACGTATTCAGTGTGAGTAGCAGGATAAAGATAGCGGTAAAAAGTTGATTGCTTTCCAAAATAGTTCCCCAGAGTGTTTGATACAATTGTGCAATTATAGAGAGGAAATGGTGAGTAAGGAATATGGATCAAAATAATCTAATCTGGGTCGACCTGGAGATGACTGGGTTAAATCCAGAGAGCGATACTATTATCGAGATAGCAACTATTGTGACCAGTGCGGATCTGGAGATTATTGCAGAGGGCCCAGTCTTTGCCATCTCTCACTCTGAGGAGACTATATCTGGAATGGATGAGTGGAACACCAAGACCCATGGAGAGTCTGGGTTGATTCGACGGATTCGGGAGGAGGGGGTTTCGATGAGGGAGGCAGAGCTCAAAACCCTGGAGTTTGTGCGAAATCATGTTCCAGAGAGGAAATCCCCCATGTGTGGCAACAGCATCTGTCAGGATCGACGCTTCATGTCACGCGAGATGCCGGAGTTGAAAGATCACTTTCACTACCGCAACCTCGATGTCAGCACCCTCAAGGAGCTGGCGATGCGCTGGAAGCCTGAGCTACTGGAGCAGTTTACAAAGAGTGGGGCGCATACTGCTCTGGCAGATATTCGTGAGTCGATTGAGGAGATGCGGTTCTACCGTCAGCACTTTATCTCGCTGTGACCATATACGCACTTACACTATCATCCCCGATATACACTTAACACTGTCATTCCCCATGATTCGGAGAGTACCCACGTTGTTGTTCAAGTGCCCAGGTTACATGCTCTCTGACTATCTCTGACGGATCCTCCAGCCTCTTCTGAAGAGCCTCCGCTGCCCCCTGGCACCCCTCTGCATTCCCCAGGCCGATCGCAATATTGCGTAACCAGCGTTCATGGCCTATGCGCCGGATTGACGACCCCTCCATCTTTTTCAGAAATTCATCCTCACTCCAGGCGAACAGATCCACAAGTTCGGGGGCGTCCAGGCCGTGGCGGATCTGCAGATCGAGTTCTGTGGTGTCATCGGCAAAACGGTTCCATGGACAGACTAGCTGGCAATCATCGCAACCGTATATTCGGTTACCCATGGCTCTGCGGAACTCCACGGGAATAGATCCACCAAGCTCGATTGTCAGATACGAGATGCAGCGCCTGGCATCCACCTGATAAGGGGTGACAATAGCGTTGGTGGGGCAGCTGGTGATGCAGAGATCGCAGCTGCCACAGTGGTTGGTTGCAGGGGGGTCTGCATCCAGTTTGAGATCGGTGTAGATCTCTCCGAGAAAGAACCAGGAGCCATTTCTCTTGTTGATTACATTGCTGTGTTTGCCAATCCACCCCACGCCACTGTTTTCAGCAATTCCCTTCTCCAGAACTGGAGCACTGTCAACGAAGACGCGATGCCCGAAGGGACCTACTGCCGTGCTTATCCTTGTTGCCAGTTGAGCTAGACGTTTTCGCATCACCTTGTGATAATCACGTCCAAGGGCGTAGCGGGAGATAAACCCTTTTTCATCCTGGTCAATAATCTCCCATGAATCGGCAGCCTCCGGGGGGAGATAGTTCATGCGGAAAGAGAGCAGGGAGAGGGTTCCGGGAATCAACTCCTCTGGATGGCTGCGCTTGCTGCCGTGGCGAACCATATATTCCATCTCTCCATGGAATCCCTGCTCTATCCACTGCTGCAGTGCTGCTTCATGTATCTGAAGATCACAATGGGTAACACCAAACCCATGAAACCCAAGCTCGGCGGCCCACTTTTGGATCTCTTTTTTTAATTGTCTGGGGTTCATGGTCTATTAGTATAATGCCCATCAATGATTGTTGAAATTCCCGATGAAAAACAGATGGAACGGTTGGGCGCCTCTTTTGCCGAGGTGGTGTCCAGCCCTGTGCTGATTTTTCTGCAGGGTGACCTTGGAATGGGAAAGACCACCTTTGCCCGCGGTTTTATCAGATATCTTGGTCACCAGGGCAATGTGAAGAGCCCTACCTATACCCTGGTTGAGCCATACACGGTCGGCGGGGGAATGGTCTACCATTTTGATCTCTACCGTCTCTGTGATCCTGAGGAGTTGGAGTTGATGGGGATCAGGGATTATCTGCAGGACTCCATCTCACTGCTGGAGTGGCCAGGTCGCGGAGCAGGGGTTCTGCCTGCCCCTAGTGTTGTGTTGTCATTCAGGGAGTCTGGCAGCGGCCGTCAGGTGGAGTGTGAGGGTGACTCAGCTACTCTCAGGCTGGTTGAAGAGAGGTTCTCCGGATAATGGATTCAACCCCACTGGATCGACGTCGATTTCTCCAGCTTGCTGGCTCCCTGCCTCTGTTGGGGACCATTCCGGCCGCTGCGGATGAGGTTACCTCAATTTACGGTATCCGCCTCTGGCCGGCACCAGACCATACACGGGTGGTATTGGATCTGGACCGGGGTGTTGACTACAAGCTAACCAAAAGTGGCAGCCCTGGGAAGATTATTCTCAAGATGAGTCAGACCCAGCCCATCCTCTCTCTGGATGCGATGGTTAAGGATGATCCAAGGCTCAAGTCGGTCAAGACATGGTTTGCCAATGGGGGGGCAGATTTTGTTGTTGAGTTTGTGTTGTTGAAGGGGGTGGAGGCGCGCTCATTCCTGCTGCCACCAAATGAGAATTATGGCCACCGTTTGGTGCTTGATCTTCATAATATTGAACAGAAGCGTACGCAACCGCCGAGTGCAGTCAGGCAGCAGCGCAAACTGACTATTGCCATCGATGCAGGTCATGGCGGGGAGGATCCTGGTGCGGTGGGGTACAAGGGTGCCAAAGAGAAGAGGATCGTGCTGAGTGTTGCTCGCCGTCTCGAGAAGCTGATCAAGAGAGAGCCGAGGATGCGGGCAGTGATGGTTCGCAAGGGAGATTACTATGTCAGTCTTGGGGGGCGTGTGCGCAAGGCCAGAAGAAGCCACGCGGATCTGCTGATATCCATCCATGCGGATGGCTTCAAGAAACGTTCAGCCCATGGCGCCTCGGTATTTGTGCTCTCCAACAAGCGTGCCTCCTCCGAAATGGCGCGCTGGATGGCAAGGCGTGAAAATCGTGCTGACAGAATCGGTGGGGTGGACAAGGTCAGGGAGTCAAGTTCATTTGCCTATGCCCTTAGGGATATGGAGCGCAGTGCCAACCAGAAGGTGGGGCTGGAGCTGGCGGAGATTGTACTTGGTGAGCTGAAGAAGATCGGTGATCTGCATGGCAACAGGGTTCACAAGGCGAGTTTTGCAATATTGAAGGCGCCTGATTTCCCCTCCATGTTGGTGGAGACCGGCTTTATTACCAATCCACGGGAGGAGAAAAAGTTGCGTACGGCGGCATATCAGCAGAAGCTGGCTGGGGCAATGATGAAGGCTGTGCGCCAGTTTGCGCAGAGATATCCGGTGGTTGAGTCGGCCCCTCTGTCGAGCAGAGCGGCCTCCAGACCTTCCACAGCAAAGGTGAATGTATACAGGGTTCGCAAGGGAGATACCCTCAGCTCGATTGCGAGAAAGAGCGGGGTCTCTCTGAGTAGTCTGCGCAGACTCAACCCGGGCCTAGGTGACATGTTGAGTATTGGTCAGAAACTGAGAATAAATTGATGGCAAAGGCAACAGCAAGAATTCAGAAACTCTCTACTCAGCTCTCCAACCAGATTGCAGCTGGCGAGGTGGTGGAACGCCCCGCCTCTGTACTCAAAGAGCTGCTGGAAAATAGTGTGGATGCTCAGGCAACCCGTATCCGGATTGATATTGAGGAGGGTGGGCAGAAGCTGATCAGGGTGAGAGATAATGGGATAGGAATTGTCCAGCAGGATCTGCTGCTGGCCCTTGATCGTCACGCCACCAGCAAGATCGGGAGTGTGGAGGATCTGGAGAGGATTGCCACCCTGGGGTTTCGTGGTGAGGCCCTGCCCAGCATATCTTCGGTCTCAAGGCTGCAGCTGACCTCTCGTGCAGAGGGGGAGGAGCAGGGGTGGCGACTGTTCTCTGATGGCGGCCTCGATCTGCAACCACCACAGCCGGATCCTCATCCGCAGGGAACTACGGTGGAGGTGCGGGACCTCTTCTTCAATACCCCTGCACGCAAGAAGTTCATGCGAATCGAGAGAACAGAGTTTCGCCATATTGAGGATGTAGTAAGAAGAGTGGTGCTCTCCCATCCGGAGATCATGCTGGTGCTGAGCCATAACGGCCGGGTGGTCAGGGAGTATCCGGCAGGGAACGGGCAACAGGAGTGGGAGCGCAGAATAGAGGCTGTGCTGGGCGGTGATTTCACCGGCCATGCGCTCTACCTTGAGAGTGAGACGAGCGGACTGGGACTAAAAGGGTGGATCGCCCGTCCCTCTGCATCGCGTAGTCAGCCCGATCAGCAATTCTTTTTTGTAAACGGGAGGATGGTAAAGGATCGTGTGGTCAGTCACGCGCTACGACAGGCATATCAGGATGTCATGTTCCATGGCCGTCATCCGGCATGGCTGCTGTTTCTGAAGATGGATCCTGAGATGGTCGATGTAAATGTGCACCCCACCAAGCATGAGGTCCGTTTTCGTGAGAGTCGTCAACTGCACAGTTTTCTCTTCAAGACAGTTCGAGATGTGCTGGCAGCAGATAGGCCGGGATCTGCCGTCACTGCCGGAGAGGTGGTGGATCGGGAGACCGGGGAAATTCAGCAGCTGAGGGATGCAGACTCATCTGCGGCACCGCAGCGTTGGGTTGAGATGCCTCGACAGAAACCGCTTGCGGGGTTGCGCCAGAGGGATGTGAGTCTGCAGATTGGAGAGCGTTCATCTCCCCCATACAGGGAAGGTGATGTTGGTGTCTCCACAGATGGCTCGGACAGGGATCATCCGCTGGGCCATGCACTGGCCCAGATTCATGGAATCTATATCCTTGCGGAGAACGAGAAGGGGTTGGTGCTGGTTGACATGCATGCAGCCCATGAACGGATCACCTATGAACGCATGAAGCAGGCGCTGACAGAGGAGGGGGTTCGTACCCAGCAGCTACTGGTTCCGGTAACGCTATCGGTTAGTGAGAAGGAGGCTGAGTTTGCTGAGCAGAAACAGCAACTGTTTAGCAGACTTGGTCTGGGTATCGATCGTGCTGGTCCTCTCTCGTTGGTGGTTCGTGAGGTGCCGGCACTGCTCTCCAACGCAGATGTGGGGCAGCTTGCACGAGATCTGCTGGCAGATCTGATGGAGCATGAGAGCAGTGCCAGAGTCGAGGAGAAGATCAACGAGGTGGTTGCAACCATCGCCTGCCACGGCTCTGTCCGTGCGGGCAGACAGTTGACGCTGCCAGAGATGGATGCACTGTTGAGAGATATGGAGCAGACTGAGCGTAGTGGTCAGTGCAACCATGGCAGGCCAACCTGGAGACAGCTCACATTGGATGAGCTGGATGGGCTCTTTCTGCGTGGACAGTAGCACCAGCACAGCAGAGGGCAAGATGTTGTTTCTTACTGGCCCCACGGCGGCGGGAAAGACCGCTCTTGCGGTGGAGCTGGTTGAGAAATACCCATTTGAGATTGTCAGCGTTGACTCTGCACTGGTCTACAGGGGGATGGATATTGGAACGGCCAAGCCGGATGCAGAGATTCTACGGCGTGCCCCACATCGTCTGATCGACATTCTCGACCCTGCGGAGCCATACTCGGCGGCACGTTTCTGCAATGATGCGGCACGGGAGATTGAGGAGATCCGTAACAACGGAAATATCCCCCTGCTGGTTGGCGGCACTATGCTCTATTTCAAGGCCCTGCAGTTTGGTCTCTCCACCCTCCCAGAGTCTGATTCTGAGGTGCGATCCACTCTTGAGTATGGGCTCAAAAACAATGGATTGGAGTATCTTTATGATCTTCTTGTTAAGGTTGATCCGGTAGCAGCAGAGCGGATAAACCGCAATGATCCGCAGAGAATAATGCGCGCCCTTGAGGTCTATGAGATCAGCGGGGTACCTATGACCACTCTTCAGGAGCAAGAGAAAAGAAGGGGGCTGGATGCAGATTCTCTCTTGATGGTCGCTATCTCCCCTGATGATCGCTCTGTTCTTCATCAGCGGATTGAGCGGCGTCTTCTGGATATGGTGGATGGAGGCTTTATAGAGGAGGTGGAGGGGCTGAAACTGCGTGTTGACCTCTCTCCTGATATCCCCTCCATGCGTGCGGTTGGCTATAGGCAGGTGTGGGACTATCTGGATGGTGGAATAGATCGTGAAGAGATGATATTCCGTGCCACAGTCGCCACCCGACAGTTGGCAAAAAGGCAATTGACCTGGTTGCGTAACTGGCCTGCTCCAGTGCAGTGGATGGAGCCTGGAGAGAGTGGTGCTGCTGAACGCATACTCAAGAATATGATCGATATATGATTTTAATTTTTTCTCTACTCTGGTATACTTAACGGTTCGATAACAATAATAACGGGTACCTACAATGAGCAAGAAAAGTCATCAGTTACAGGAGCCGTTTCTCAACGCTCTGCGTAAAGAGAAGGTTCCGGTCTCAATCTTTCTGGTTAACGGCATCAAACTGCAGGGTCAGATTGACTCTTTTGACCAGTTTGTTATTTTGCTTAAGAGTGCGGTCAGTCAGATGGTCTACAAGCATGCCGTCTCAACCATTGTCCCTTCCAGACCGATTAGTGTCGATTACGAGGACGAAGAGTAGCCTCTTCATAACGCTTGGCACAATTCTTTGAACGGCACCAGGGTGGTGATCGCACCCTGTTGGTCCACTTGGATCTGCATGAGGCAAATCCCTACGAGGTGGTTGAGGAGTTTGAGCTGCTGGCAGACTCTGCCGGCGCGGAGATTGTGCGTACCATCGTGGTCAGGCGCAACTCTATTGAGCCAAAATATTTCATCGGTAGCGGCAAGGCTGAGGAGATCCGGGAGCTGGTTGCTGCCGAGGATGTAGATGTGGTGATCTTCAACCACTCTCTGACTCCGGCTCAGGAGCGTAACCTGGAGCAACTTTTCCAGTGTCGAGTGCTGGATCGCACCACCCTGATTCTCGACATTTTCGCTCAACGGGCCCGCTCTCATGAGGGTAAACTGCAGGTCGAGCTGGCTCAGCTGCGCCACCTTTCGACCCGCCTGATTCGTGGCTGGACCCATCTGGAGCGTCAGAAGGGTGGTATCGGTCTACGTGGGCCAGGTGAGACCCAGCTGGAGAGTGATCGCCGGATGATTTCCCTGCGCATTAAACAGATTACCAAGAAGTTGCAGAAGGTGGATGCGACCCGTGCCCTGGGACGACGCGCCAGAAAACGGGCCACAGTGCCCACAATCTCCCTGGTTGGATATACCAATGCCGGAAAATCCACCCTCTTTAATAGGCTTGCCAATGAGAGCATATATGCGGCGGACCAGCTGTTTGCAACTCTCGACCCCACACTACGAAGTATCAAACTTCCGGGCGGGCCGGATGTAGTAATTGCGGATACGGTGGGATTTATTCGTGATCTGCCACACGATCTGGTCAAGGCCTTTCGTTCCACCCTGGTGGAGACCTGTGAGGCAGACCTTTTGCTGCATGTGATCGATACGGTTCATGATGATCGTCAGGATCATGTCTATCAGGTTAATGAGGTGTTATCGGAGATTGGTGCAGACCAAGTGCCGCAACTGGAGATCTATAACAAGATCGATCTTGCCGAATCGCTGGAGCCGCGGGTTGACCGTAATGCAGAGGGTGAGGCGGTAAGAGTATGGCTCTCTGCCAAGAGTGGTGAGGGGATCGATCTGCTGCTGGAGGTGTTGACTGAACGCTACTGTGGTGAGTCGGTGCAGGGGACAGTTTTTCTCCTCCCTCATGAGGGCAGGCTCCATGCAGAGCTCTACCGGGAGGGGGGGGTTGTCTCCGAGTCACTCCCTGAACAGGGGGGATGGAAGATGGAGGTTGAACTCCCACGCAAAACACTGGATCATCTACAGATTCTTGAGAGAATAACCACCAAAGGATAATGGATGAAGGATCAAGTGACAGATAGTAGATCTGCAGCAACAGATGTGAGTGCCGCACTGAACCAGCCTTACCGGAGTCGGCCAGAGGCCGACCACCAGTCGGGGAGGAGTCGGTCAGAGGCCGACCACCAGCCAGGGAGGATGAATATGGGGTGGGACGATGACTCCGGTCGCAAACCCCCGTCGGGTAAGGATCCATGGGGCGGCAACAGGCAGCAGCCCCCTGATCTGGATGAGGTAGTGAAGAAGCTTCAGGGGTCCATCACCCAGATTTTCGGGGGTGGTAAAAAAGGTGGCGGCAGTTCGCGTGGGTCATCTGGTGGTGGCGGTAGTTCAATAGGAGTTGGTACTCTGATTGGGGCAGTGATTGCAATCTGGCTGCTCTCCGGAATTTACATTATCGACCCTGCAGAGCGTGGAGTTGTACTCTTTTTTGGTAAATATAGTGAGAGCACAATGCCGGGGCCACACTGGGCACCACCATATCCGATAGCAACTGTAGAGAAGGTCAATGTTGAGGAGATCCGTAATATCGAGATTGGATACCGCTCCCGTGGTGGCACCCAGTCAGTCGGTTCGGTGCCGCGTGAATCACTGATGTTGACCAAGGATGAGAATATCATCGATATCAAGTTTGCGGTGCAGTATCGGGTGAAGAGTGCCCAGGACTATCTCTTCAGTGTACTGAATCCGGACACCACCCTGCGTCAGGCGACAGAGAGTGCGGTGCGTGATGTGATCGGCAAGAGCAACATGGATCATGTGCTGACCGAGGGGCGGGCAGATATCGCCTCTCGTGCCCGTGATCTGATTCAGGTTATCGCTGATCGTTACAACACCGGTCTGGAGGTTACGACGGTAAATATGCAGGATGCCCAGCCACCAGATCAGGTGCAGGGGTCATTTGCGGATGTAGTCAAGGCACGTGAGGACAAACAGCGTCTGATCAATGAATCTGAGGCCTATAGTAATGACATTATTCCCAGGGCTCGTGGTGCCTCGGCACGAATTTTGGCTGAGGCAGAGGCCTACCGTGCCCAGGTTATTGTGAAGGCAGATGGTGAGGCTTCTCGTTTCAACCAGATTCTTAATGAATACCAGAAGGCGCCTGAGGTTACACGCAAGAGGCTCTACGTAGACTCCATGGAGGCGGTACTCTCCAGTACTAGCAAGGTGCTGGTCGATGTGGATGGAGGCAACAGCCTGCTCTACCTGCCACTGGACAAGATGGTGGGCGCCAATAGTGGCGGGGTCAGAACCATGACCCAGGGAGGTACCTCTGGTACTCCTGCTCCCGGTATATCACGTGGAGGCAGTTCATCCTCATCTATACGCTCAGAGCGCTCCAGAGGAAGATAATCATGAAAGGAATTAAAATAGTTACAGGGCTGGTTGTTGTTGTGCTGGTCGTGCTCTCGATGTCTGCCTTTATCGTGGATGAGCGCGAGCTAGCGATCAAGTTCAGATTGGGACAGATTGCGGAGACGGAATATGCTCCAGGACTCCATTTTCAGATCCCGATTGTCAATAATATACGCAAGTTCGACAAACGCATTCAGACGCTGGATGCTGATCCGGAGCGTTATTTGACGGCCGAAAAGAAGAATGTTCAGGTTGATTCATTTGTAAAGTGGCGCATTGTCGATATCGAGACCTTCTTCAAGTCGGTTGGCGGTGATTTCTGGGTTGCCAATCAGCGCCTATCACAGGTGGTCAAGGATGGTTTGCGAGGAGAGTTTGGTAAACGTTCGGTACAGGAGGTTATCAGCGGTGAGCGTGACGAGATCATGGCGGCCATTACTGAAAGTGCCGGAATTCAGGCCAAAGCCTTTGGGATCGAGGTGGTCGATGTCAGAATCAAGAGAGTCGATCTGCCACAAGAGGTGAGTAACTCGGTGTTCCGTCGTATGGAGGCGGAGCGTGATCGAATTGCCAAGGAGTTCCGTTCCGAGGGGTCAGAGGCTGCGGAGAGAATCCGTGCAGAGGCTGACCGTCAACGTACGGTCATTATTGCCGAGGCCAACCAGAAGGCTGAGAAAATGCGTGGTGAGGGAGATGCCAAGGCGACGGAGACCTATGCTGATGCCTACAATAGGGATCCGGAGTTCTATGCCTTCTATCGTAGCCTTGGGGCATATGAGAACACCTTCAATAGTAGAGATGATCTGCTGGTGGTTGAGCCTGATAGTGAGTTCTTCCAGTATTTTACCGGGAAGGTTGACAAATAACGGCCGTGGCCTGGAGCGATCTGTTTGCCGCGCTGGCTCTGGTACTGGTTATTGAGGGGCTGTTGCCAGCACTCAATCCACGGGGCTGGAGAGATACCATGTCGCGACTTGCCGGGATGGAGAGCAGGCAGTTGAGAAGGATGGGGTTGATCAGTATGGTGGCTGGTGCCAGCATACTCTATTTTGTGAGAATGGTATGAAATCACAGAACAAACTGTTGCAACAGTCGCTAGAGCGCTGGAGGCTTCCGGATGGCATCGAGGAGTTGCTGCCGGCTGATGTGGTAAAGATTGAGTCGCTGCGTCGCCAGGTGCTGGATCTGTTTCACAGCTGGGGTTACGAGACGGTGATCCCGCCACTTATCGAGTACCTGGAGTCACTGCTTACAGGTACCGGCAACGATCTCGACCTGCAGACTTTCAAACTGACCGATCAGCTGAGTGGAAGGATGATGGGGGTGCGTGCAGACATGACCCCACAGGTTGCACGGATTGATGCTCATCGTCTTGATCGTGAGAGGCCGACTCGGCTCTGCTATCTGGGTTCAGTGTTACAGACCCGTCCCGAGATCTCGGGAGCAACCCGCAGCCCGATCCAGGTGGGTGCTGAGCTCTATGGCCACGGGGGGGTTGAGAGTGATCTGGAGGTGGTGCGGCTGATGCTGGAGATGCTCAAACTCTCCGGTCTTGATTCAGTGGTGCTTGATCTTGGCCATGTTGGAATTTATCGGGAGCTTGTTGCGCAGGCGGAACTTGCGGATGAGCAGCAGGCTCTGCTGTTTGATGCGTTACAGCGCAAGGCCTCTGCCGAGGTCATGGAGATTGCAGGCAGTATAATTGATGATGAGCTGCTGAGAGGCCAAATCATTGCGCTCAAGGATCTCAATGGTGGGACGGAGGTGCTGGAAGAGGCACGAACCCTCTTTACCGCTGCGGGTCGTCGAGAGCCGAGCCCAGCTATCGAGGAGGCTCTTGAGAGCCTAAGGCAGATTGCCGAGTGCGCCTCCCAACAGCAGTGGGGGGTGGAGCTTCACTTCGATCTGGCAGAGTTGCGTGGATATGGTTACCACACCGGGATTGTATTTGCGGCATATACTGCAGGAAAGGGGGAGGCGGTTGCCCAGGGTGGGCGCTACGATAATGTTGGCGCGGTCTTTGGACGGGCACGCCCGGCAACCGGATTCAGTGCGGATATCAAGAATCTCGTTGCATTGGACGGAGAGCGGAACTATCCTCCATCAGCGATTTTTGCGCCACATAGTGAGAAGTCCTCGCTTCATAACGAAATTGAGAGGTTGCGTAGCACGGGTGAGCGAGTAGTTGTTGAGCTGCCCGGGCAGAGCGAGGGTGCTGTAGAGATGGGATGCGACCGCCAGCTGGTGCTGAGTGGCGACAGCTGGAGCGTGGAACCGGTCAGCTAGTTTTAGATATTGTGTTGAACTATTTTTGAATATTAATCAGTAGAGAAATATCAGATGGCAAAGAATGTAGTAATTATCGGATCCCAGTGGGGTGATGAGGGCAAGGGCAAGGTTGTTGATCTGTTGACTGACCGTGCCTCCGCAGTGGTCCGTTTTCAGGGCGGCCATAATGCCGGTCATACCTTGGTTATTGATGGTGAGACCACGGTTCTTCACCTGATTCCGTCAGGTATCCTGCGTGACAATGTAACCTGCTTTATCGGTAATGGTGTGGTACTTGCACCAGATGCCTTGCTGAGTGAGATTCGCATGCTGGAGGAGAACGGGATTCCTGCTCGTGATCGGCTCCGAATCAGTGAGGCCTGCCCGTTGATTTTGCCCTACCATATCGCCCTGGATCAGGCACGAGAGGTGGCGCGAGGTAAGAAGGCGATAGGAACTACAGGACGTGGAATTGGTCCAGCCTATGAAGATAAGGTATCTCGTAGAGGCATCCGTTTGGGTGACCTTCTGGATGAGCAGCGCTTCAGGGATCGTCTCAAGGAGGTTATGGAGTACCATAATTTTGCTCTGGTCAACCACTTCAAAGCGGATGCCGTGGACTACCAGGAGGTTCTGGATAGTTCACTAGCTATGGCTGAAGAGCTGCGAGGAATGGCAACGGATGTTACCGAGGAGCTATTCAGGTTGAAGGAACAGGATAAGGGATTGTTGTTTGAAGGGGCCCAGGGAACATTGCTTGATATTGATCATGGAACCTATCCCTACGTCACCTCATCAACTGTAACTGCTGGTGGTGCCTCTGCAGGAACTGGAGTTGGTCCATGTTATATGGACTACATCCTTGGTATAACCAAGGCATATACTACACGTGTCGGTTCTGGCCCTTTCCCAACTGAGCTCTACGACGGAGACGGTCTATGTGATGAGAATGGTCTGCATATGGCAGAGAAGGGACATGAGTTTGGTGCTACCACTGGACGTGCCCGCCGTTGTGGTTGGTTTGATGCAGTTGCACTACGTCGTGCCGTACAGATAAACAGCTTTACCGGCCTCTGTATCACCAAGCTGGATGTACTGGATGGCCTGGAGAAACTCAAGATCTGCACCGGTTACCGGATGGATGGTGAAGTAAGAACCTCCCCACCTATTGGTGCAGACGCCTTTGAGGCATGTGAGCCTATCTATGAGGAGATGGCTGGCTGGAGTGAATCAACTCTTGGTGTTCGTGATTATGATGTCCTGCCAGAGAATGCCAAGGCATACTTGAGTCGTCTTGAAGAGCTTTGTGGGGTTCCTGTAGATATTGTCTCTACAGGTCCTGATCGGGAAGAGACCATCGTTCTCAACCATCCATTCGCCTGAGCCCAATCCTCACCTACTTGATGGATAGATATTCCAGCACCTCTGGTGGAGGGGTTGGCGCGCGCCTTGTTATCTCCCCGCTCTCATCAACAGTGACCCAGGTTGAGGGCTCCTCAACATCATAATCGTAGGCAATATTCTCATCGTGGTCGGCATATACCGGAAGCAGATTGATAAAGTACTGGCGCCCCAGTTCATAGGCGGCAAAATTATCCTCGGTCATAACGATACCAACCATATTGAGGCTCTTTCGCTTCCTGTTCATCTCCCTGATATTGCTCCAGCAGCTCTCACAATCCATGGCGAAAAAGTATAGATATACACGCTGCTCCTGCAGGTTGGCCATGACAACTGGTGCGGCTGAGGTTACCAGGATTCCCTCCAGCTCCGGGGCCAAGACAGCCTCACCACTGTCACCCTGATCACCGGAACAGCCCACCAACAAGAGTAGAAGAGAGATAGTAAGAGTTATGCGAGTCATGAATTTCCCCCTGAAAAAAGAGCAATGGCGTAAGATACCGCACATTGAAAAGAAAAAGGAGAAAATGTGGTGCCTGGGAGAGGACTTGAACCTCCACTGGGTTGCCCCAACTAGCACCTGAAGCTAGCGCGTCTACCAATTCCGCCACCCAGGCAATGTGTGGAATTTCCTGTAGCAGGAAATGAGCGCGCACTTTACCGACCCGGTGGGTCGGTGTCAATAACCATAGTAAAAAACTAGAGTAGAGAACAATTGAAAGAAGAGAATAGTAGAGTTTATGCAGTTCCTGTTGCGGAACGGCGCGAGATCATGGAAGTATTGGAGAGTGGTAGCGCCCCCCAGTCACTACGTTATCTGATCGACCATTTCGGGTATGAGGATGAGGAGCGTCAGGAGGGGTTGCGCCGTCGTCTGATTGCAATGTCACGGGATGGAGAGATCGCCAAAAACAGGCGTGGTGGATATGGCCTGATTGAAAGGATGGATCTGGTGCGTGGACGAGTACAGGGACATCCTGATGGTTTCGGTTTCCTGATTCCTGATGAGGGTGGTGAGGACGTTTTTCTCCATGCCAAACAGATGCGTTCGGTGATGCATGGAGATCGTCTGCTGGTTTCCATTGTTGGGGTGAACCGCCGTGGCAAGAGGGAGGGGCAGGTCGTCAAGGTTCTGGAGCGCGGGGTGCAACAGGTTGTTGGCCGCTATTTTCTTGAGCGTGGTGTAGGTACGGTTGTTCCCAGCAACAAACATATTACTCACGATATCCTGATTCCATCAGAGCTGCGGGCAGGTGCAAAAGACAATCAGATTGTACTGGTTGAGCTGATTGAGCAGCCCTCCAAACGGAGCGCCCCTATCGGCCGCGTGGTTGAGGTATTGGGTGACCATATGGCCCCCGGGATGGAGATTGATATTGCCATCCGGGCATTCGAGATCCCCCATGTCTGGCCCGATGCAGTGGAGCGTCAGGCGGCTTCGATTTCGGTAGAGGTTACCGATAAAGCCAAAAAGGGACGTAAGGATTTTCGCAATACTCCTCTGCTGACCATTGATGGCGAGGATGCCCGAGATTTTGATGATGCAGTCTACTGTAGTCGCACCGCCAAGGGGTGGCGTCTGCTGGTTGCCATTGCTGATGTGTCTCACTATGTTGAGACAGATAGTCCGCTTGATCGCGAGGCTATTGTGCGCGGGAACTCAGTCTATTTCCCTGGCCATGTGGTGCCGATGTTGCCGGAGTCGCTCTCCAATGGACTCTGCTCACTCAACCCCGATGTGGATCGGCTCTGTATGGTCTGTGAGATGCAGATCAACGAGCAGGGACAGGTTACCCGTTCCCGTTTTCATCGTGGGGTAATGCGTTCCGCAGCACGGATGATTTACAACCAGGTCGGCCAGGCGCTGGATGGAAAGAGCAAATCACTGCCAGATATCTACCGCAAATACCTGCCACAACTTCAGGAGCTTCATACGCTATACAAGGTACTCAGACAGGCACGTAGTGTCCGTGGGGCAATAGATTTCGATACTGTGGAGACTCAGATTGTCTTTGGTGATGACAAAAAGATTGAGCGCATTGTGCCGACTATCCGCAATGATGCTCACAAGATGATTGAGGAGTTCATGATTGCCGCCAATGTCTCGACTGCTCGTTATCTGAAACGTAACAAGATTCCGACCCTCTACCGCATTCATGAGCAGCCGGCAGCGGATCGGCTGGATGAGGTGCGTCTATTCCTCAGGGAGTTTGGGCTGACTCTGGCAGGTGGTGACCGTCCGCAGCCGGGTGACTATGCGCTGGTGCTTGATTTGGCCCGTGACCGCCCCGAGTTCAATCTTATCCAGACTGTGCTGTTGAGAAGCCTGAATCGTGCGGTCTACTCTCCGGAGGGTGTGGGCCACTTTGGTCTGGCACATGATGACTATGCCCACTTCACCTCCCCAATTCGCCGCTATCCGGATCTGCTGGTCCATCGTGCCATTGGCCATCTGCTCGGTACTGGAGTGATCAGGTCGGCAATGAAAAAGGGGGCTGGAAACTTTCACTACAGCAAGGGGGATATGGTTCGACTCGGAGAGCAGTGCTCGACCAATGAACGGCGGGCCGATGATGCAACCCGGGATGCGACCGACTGGCTGAAGTGTGAATACATGATGGATCACGTTGGTGATGAGTTCAGTGGAGTGGTAAGCGGGGTCACCGGTTTTGGACTATTCGTAACACTAGACGATATCTTTGTCGATGGACTGATCCATATCACTGCATTGCAGAATGACTACTACCATTTTGACCCAGTGCGTCATCAATTGACCGGTGAGCAGGGCGGGCGCAGGTTCCGACTGGGAGATACCATTCGGGTACAGGTGGCACGAGTGGACCTGGATGAGCGCAAGATCGATTTTCTCCATCTGGAGAAAAAGAGCACTGCACCGAAAGGGAAGAGTCGGCGCAAGAGCAGTGGTGAAAGCAGAGGTAAAGGCAGTAAGGGGAAGAGGCAGAAGAGAGAGGTGGCAACAAAAAAGGTTGCAAAGAAAAAAGCCCCGCAGAAAAAAACTGCCAAGATAAATATCACCAAGAAAAAAGCGGCAGACAAGAAGAGAGGCGGCGGAAAGATGAGCGAGGGCGGTAAAAACAGACGATCAACAAAGAGATCATCGGGAAAGAGTTAGTCATGGGGCAAATTTTTGGCATTCATGCGATTCGTGGCTGGCTCAAGTCCGGGCAGCCACAATCTGATGACAGCCTGTTGGTTGATGAGCGTCGTCACGACAAAAAAGTTCAGGAGCTATTGCGACAGGCAAAATGGCAAGGGATTTCAGTTCGCAAGGTCTCTAAAAAAGAGCTGGACCGGATCACTGGAGGGGCAGTCCATCAAGGGGTGGTTGCTGAACCAACTAGCGGAATAGAGCAGAGAGTTTATGATGAGAACTGGTTGGAGGAGATGCTGGACCAGCTATCTCAGGCACCATTTCTGCTGGTTCTCGATGGGGTAACCGACCCGCATAATCTGGGAGCCTGCCTGAGAAGTGCTGAGGCAGCAGGAGTCCATGCGGTAGTGGTGCCAAAAGATCGTTCAGCAGGTATTACCCCTGTGGTACGCAAGGTCTCGTCTGGGGCGGTAGAATCGCTGCCGTTTGTAATGGTTACCAATCTCTCACGCATGTTGAAGAGTCTGGCTGACAGGGGTCTCTGGATTGTTGGGGCGGCAGGAGAGGCCACCGACTCTCTCTACAAAGCCGACTTGAGCGGCCCCCTAGCGCTGGTAATGGGAGCTGAGGGGGGAGGGATGAGACGTCTGACCAAGGAGAACTGTAGTCAGCTGGTGAAGATTCCAATGGCTGGTGAGGTGAGCAGTCTGAATGTTTCGGTAGCCTCGGGGGTTGCGTTGTTTGAGGCGGTAAGACAGCGTTGATTATAAGTTGGGGTACCAGTATAATTTGCGCTCCGAATCGTCAGGGACAGTGTTGCTGGCGATTCCTCCTTGCCTGCGTATGAGTTTAATAACCTCATATCAGGCTATCAATCCATAAGGGGATATTGAAGAATGAGACATTACGAAATCGTATTTATGGTCCATCCGGATCAGAGTGACCAGGTGGAGACGATGGTGGAACGCTATCGCTCTGTCATTGAGGGTGATGGCGGCAAGATTCACCGTCTTGAGGATTGGGGACGCCGTCAGCTGGCATACTCCATCAACAAGATTCACAAGGCCCACTATGTGCTAATGAATGTGGAGTGCACAACTGCCGCACTGGATGAGTTGTCTGGCCTGTTCAAGTTCAATGATGCTGTTATCCGCAGCCAGGTACTATCCATGAAGGGTGTTCCAGAGGGGCAATCTGCAATGATGACTGCCAAGGAGAAGGAGTCAAGCCGCAAGGATCGTCCGGAGAGACGTCGTGAGCGTGATTCTGCTGCCGATGGTGGAGACAAAAAAGCAGAGAGCGAGACCGCCGCAACTGAGCCTAAAACAGAGGCCGCGGCTGAGACAGAGGCCGCTGAGGCCTGAGTAACCATTAATACCGATAAGTGAGATTTAAATAAAATGGCACGTTATTTTCGTAGAAGAAAGTTTTGTCGATTCAGCATGAAAGATGCACCAGCAATCGATTACAAGGATATTGATCTGCTGAAGGAGTTCATCTCCGAGACCGGGGCAATCATCCCATCAAGAATTACTGGAACCAAGTCACGTTACCAGCGTCAGTTGGCAACAGAGATCAAGCGCGCACGCTTCTTGGCGTTGTTGCCATACTCTGACGCCCACGACCGCTAATAATCCAAGTTGCCGTTGTACGCCTAAATTATTACCTTTACGATAACCGCATTCTCTAATGCGAGCACTTGCTGAATTCGTGATGCGTAGCCGTCTCCATGCGATGGGGATGACTGCGATGCTAGCGTTTACAACCCTGCTGTTGCCACCCGTCGGTTACCTGGCTGGTGCAGTTATTGGCCTGGTGACCCTGCGTCACGGGGCATCCGAGGGGTTGCTGACCCTGGTGGGCGGTCTGGCGCTGGCTGCTATAGTCAACAGTCTGAATGGTGGTAGTGCGGTAACAGTTGGTATTCTGGCGCTGTTCTGGCTTCCGCTCTGGACCCTCCTGGTGTTGTTGAGATCCAGTCAGTCACTCAGTGTCATGTTTCAGGTTGCCGCACTGTTTGGGGTTGCTGTACTGTTCCTCTTCTATCTTGTTGCAGAGGGTGATCCATCCATCTGGTGGCAGGAGGTAGTACAGGAGCTCTTTGCAGCTGCCGGTGAGGTGAGTGGCCACAACGGTGGGCAAGGTGTTGAGATGTTGCTGGATCCACGCCTGGCAGAGGTGCTGACAGGTATTATGGCTGCAGGATTCTTCCTGGGGTTGGTTGTAATGGCATTGATTGCCCGGGGCTGGCAGGCGATGCTCTATAACCCCGGGGGGCTGAAAGAGGAGTTTTTAGCACTGCAGCTGGGGAAAAATGCGGTATTTCTTGGGTTGGCAGTAATGCTGCCCGGGATGTTGATGGGGGATAGTGTACCCTCCATGGTTCCTGATCTGATGCAAATATGGATGACACTGTTCATGCTTCAGGGTATTGCAGTAGCACATGCGCTGCTGGATATAAGGACACAACGGAGAGGATGGATTGCTGCCCTCTATCTGGTGACACTGTTTACCCCGATGGGTTTTATTGTGACTATGGTCGGGGTGACCGATGCCTGGGTGAATTATCGAAAACAGTTTGCCGTGTAGGGTGGTAGGTAACTGAAAGTATCAAATTAATGGCACGGCTCTTTGCCATTTTCAAAGAGAGTCTGTAGATAAAAAAGGAAATTAAAATGGATGTGATCCTGCTTGAAAAAGTGGCTAACCTGGGTGATCTCGGGGACAAGGTCTCAGTCAAACCCGGTTATGCCCGTAATTATCTTCTTCCTCAGAAGAAGGCCAAGGCTGCAACCGCGGAGAATCTGAAAGAGTTTGAAGAGAGTCGTGCGGAACTGGAGCGTATCGCTGCAGAGGCGCTCGCTACTGCAGAGGCGCGAGCTGAACAGCTGGCGACAATCAAACTGGAAATTGCCCACCAGGCTGGTGAGGAGGGTAAGCTGTTTGGCTCCGTAACCGGTGCCGAGATTGCGGCCACCATTACCGAGGCTGGTGTCGAGGTTGCCAAGAGTGAGGTCCGCCTTCCAGTTGGCCCACTACGTGAACTTGGTGACCATGAGGTTACCATTCAGCTTCATACCGATGTCAGTTGTGATGTGACGGTGGTAATTGTTGCTGAGGAGTAATGGAGAACCGATAACCTTCTGAGATTTCAGCAGGTTGTTATAGATAGCCTCTTCCGGATTGGAAGGGGCTATTTTTTTGTCTGTTTAGTGGTCGAATTGTTCACCATTCTGGATTATCCTAGTCGGCCATGTCTGAATCCTCACCAAAACTACCACCGCAACATATTGAGGCTGAGCAGTCCGTTCTGGGCGGATTGATGCTGGATAACAGTAGCTGGGATACGGTCTCTGATCGTGTGGTGGAGGAGGATTTCTACCGCAAGGATCATCGCCTGATCTTTCGCTCCATTGCCAGCCTTGCAGAGGAGAGTAAACCTTTTGATGTAATCACTCTGACCGAGTGGCTGGAGAGTCGCAACGAGGCAGAAAATGCGGGGGGGCTGGCCTATCTGGGAACCCTGGCAAAAAATACACCGAGTGCGGCCAATATTCGCCACTATGCCGATATTGTCAGGGAGCGTTCCATTCTGCGCAGCCTGGTCAAGGCCTCCAACGAGATTGCCGATTCGGCATTCAATACGGAGGGGCGCAAGGTGTCGGAGATTCTCGACCAGGCAGAACAGCTGGTATTTCAGATTGCGGAGCAGGGGAGCAGAAACCAGAAGGGATTTGAGGATATGAAGACCCTGCTTTCACGGGCGGTGGATCGTATTGATGACCTCTACAACACCAAAAGCGGTGCAGTGACTGGAATTGCCACCGGTTTTGTCGATTTTGACCGCATGACCACAGGGTTGCAGAAGTCTGATCTCATAATTGTGGCGGGGCGTCCAGCAATGGGTAAGACATCCTTTGCAATGAATATTGCCGAGACTGCCGCAGTCAAGGGTGGGGCGTCGGTGGCGGTATTCAGCATGGAGATGTCTGGTGAGCAGCTGGCTACTAGGCTGATATCCTCACTGGGGAGAATCAACGCTAACAAGGTGCGTACCGGGCAGTTGGAGGAGGATGACTGGCAGTATCTGATCAAGGCTGTTGATCAACTGAAAGACAGTAATATATTTATTGACGACACTCCAGCTCTCACCCCTACGGAGTTGCGCTCCAGGGTGCGCAGAATTGCCCGCAGCAATCATGGTTTGGATCTGGTGGTGATCGACTATCTGCAGTTGATGCAGGGATCTGGCAGGTCGGCCTCGGAGAACAGGGCAACCGAGATTGCTGAGATCTCACGCTCACTGAAGGCGATGGCAAAGGAGATGGATATCCCGGTAGTTGCACTGTCACAGCTCAACCGCTCGCTGGAGTCCCGTCCCAACCGTCGTCCGATAATGTCTGATCTTCGTGAATCAGGCTCAATTGAGCAGGATGCAGATATCATCGTCTTTATCTATCGGGATGAGGTCTACAACGAGGAGAGTCCTGATCGGGGTGTTGCTGAGATCATTCTGGGCAAGCAGCGGCACGGCTCAATCGGCACGGTCAAGGTTGCATTCCACGGAGAGTACACTCGTTTTGACAATCTGGCCCCTACCTATATGACCAACCACCCAAACCCACAAGAATGAGCCGACTGGCAACAGCCACCATTCATCTGCAGGCACTGCGGAATAATCTACAGCAGGTCAGGGAGCGGATCTCCGCAGGGGTAAAGATTGTTGCCGTAATCAAGGCCGATGGTTATGGCCATGGTCTGATAACAGTAGCTCGCGCTCTCCACCAGAGTGACCTTTTTGCAGTAGGCTGTATCGATGAGGCACTATCCCTGAAACAGCACGGTATCAATAGACCAACTCTGCTGCTGGAGGGGTTTGAAGGGGAGGAGGAGTTGTATGCAATCTCGCAACTGGGGCTGCAGACCGTCATCCACTCCAGGGAGCAGTTGGCACTGCTGCGCTCCACAGAGCTGAAAAAACCGGTCACCATTTGGTTAAAGATAGAGAGCGGAATGAATCGACTTGGGCTCCCCGCCGAGCGTGCGGAGCAGGTGTTAAGTGAACTGCAGCGCCACAAGTCGGTGTCAGAGGTGGTGCTGATCTCTCACTTTGCCAATGCAGATGATCCTGACAACGGGATGAACTCGGAGCAACAGCATATTTTTGAGAGCTGCTGTCGGGAATCTGGACTCGATCGCAGCATGGCGAACTCGGCCGCTCTCTTGTCCAATAGTGCCAGCCACTACCAGTTTGTCCGCCCGGGAATCATGCTCTACGGCAGCTCACCACTCCCAGAGCAGGGTGCGGAGCCGCTGGGGCTGCAAGCGGCCATGACTTTGCGAGCACCACTAATTGCAATCAAGGCCCTGAAAAAAGGTGATTCGGTTGGGTACGGATCAACCTGGAGTGCGCCGGAGGATATGAGTATGGGGGTGATCGCCATTGGGTATGGCCATGGCTACCCACGTCACCTGCCATCTGGAACCCCTGTCCTGATCAGCGGTGAGAGGGTGCCGCTGATCGGGCGAGTCTCGATGGATTTGGTTACTGTTGATCTGAGCTCACTGCCAGAGGCCAGGGTTGGGGATCTGGCAACCCTGTGGGGAGAGGGGCTGCCGGTAGACGAGATCGCGGCCCATGCGGAGACCATCTCCTACGAACTGCTCTGTCGCCTCACCTCACGGGTGGAGCGGCAAGAAGGGTAGCATTTTGGCAAAGAGCAAGCTCGAATTTGTCTGCAGCGAGTGTGGTGACACCTCCCCCAAGTGGGCGGGGCAGTGTTCCTCGTGTGGGGGGTGGAACTGTCTGACCGAGATGGTCACCCTCAAGTCCAAGGATGGTGGACGCTTCTCTGGATATAGTGGCGAAGGGGCCAGAGTGGTGACGCTGAATGAGTTGGAGTCGTCGGCAGAGATAATGAGCTCAACCGGGATCGGTGAGATGGATCGGGTGCTGGGAGGTGGTATGGTCCAGGGTTCGGTGGTGCTGATTGGCGGTGATCCGGGGATTGGCAAATCGACTTTGTTGCTACAGGTGATGGCAAAACTCTCTGCAGAGATGCCGGTACTCTACGTGACCGGCGAGGAGTCGGTGCTGCAGATCTCTCTCCGGGCCAGACGTCTGGGGGTGGACCCATCGAATATCGAACTGCTGACCGAGACCCAGGCCGAGCAGATTATTGGAACTTCACAGTCGCGTAAGCCGAAGGTGGTGGTGATCGATTCCATTCAGACCATCTACACAGAGGAGCTGACCTCAGCCCCCGGATCGGTTGCCCAGGTACGGGAGAGCACGGCACGGCTAGTGCGTTATGCTAAACAGACAGGCACCTCGATCTTCCTGGTGGGACATGTCACCAAGGATGGATCGCTTGCGGGGCCCAGGGTGCTGGAGCATATGGTAGATACGGTGCTCTACTTTGAGGGTGATGGTGGTGGTCGTTATCGAGTTGTACGGGCGATCAAGAACCGTTTTGGTGCGGTTAATGAACTAGGGGTATTTGCGATGACCGAGCGTGGACTGCGGGAGGTCTCCAATCCATCAGCCATATTTCTCTCGCGCCACGAGACCCCGGTTGCCGGTAGCGTTACCATGGTGACCATGGAGGGGACACGCCCTCTGTTGGTTGAGTTGCAGGCGCTAGTGGATGAGAGCCATTTATCCAACCCACGAAGAGTTACTATCGGTCTGGAACAGAATCGTCTGGCGATGTTGCTGGCGGTGCTCCATCGACATGGAGGGGTTGTCAGTCACGATCAGGACGTATTTGTAAACGTGGTTGGAGGGGTGCGCATCTCGGAACCAGCAGCAGACCTTGCGGCAATCATCTCTATTATCTCCAGCCTGCGCAATCGTCCGATTTCAGAGGGGACCATAGTATTTGGTGAGGTGGGTTTAGTTGGTGAGGTACGTCCGGTTCCGGGCGGTGAGGAGAGGTTGCGAGAGGCTGCAAAGCATGGCTTCAGCCGTGCCATTATTCCCAAGGCAAACAGCCCCAGAACGTCCATTGATGGATTGGAGGTGGTGGCGGTCTCAAGATTGTCTGAGGTGTTGACCAGCCTCTGAGTAGCTACGGCTTTTTTCGCAGCAGGGGAAAGATAAGCACGCTGTGGACAACACTCTCTGACGCCCCGACCACCTCAATCGGATACCCGTTGATCATCATGCTGATGCCGCTCTCTGGAATATTCTCCAGATGCTCGAGGATAAGCCCGTTCATGGTTTTGGGCCCATCCAGTGGCAGATCCCACCCCATGCTCTTCTCAATCTCTCTGAGGTTGGCACCACCATCAACCAGAAAAGAGCCGTCATCCTGTGGATGAACCTCGGAGATGGTATCCGATATATCTGTGGTGAACTCTCCCACAATCTCCTCCAGCAGATCTTCCAGGGTAACCAGCCCCTGAATATCGCCGTACTCATCTACCACTAGCCCCATCCGTCTCTTGAGTTTTTGAAACTGCAGCAACTGATTGTTGAGGGTGGTTCTCTCTGGAATGAACAATGGACTACGCAGCACATTTATGAGATCACTCTTCTCATCATTTTTATACTGCTCAATCACCTCTATCGCGGGCTCGTGATGACCTTTAGATACCTCTGATGGTGTCGATTTTGAGGTGTGGAGGTGGAGGGCGTCACGCATATGGAGGATGCCGAGAAGGTGCTCGGTATTGTCGCGAAACACCGGGAGTCGTGTATGTTGGGTGAAGGAGAGTTGGGTAAGAATTTCGTTCCAGTCGTTCTCGATGTCTATCCCTACGATCTCGTTGCGGGGGACCATGATGTCCTCTACAGTCACCTCCTCCAGATCAAGGATACTGGTCAGCATTGCCTGATGTTTCTTGGGGATCAGCCCGCCTGCCTCCTTGACCACAGTCCTGAGCTCCTCCCTGGATAGATGGTCGGCCTGGGATGGGTCTATCTTGACCCCGGCGAGTCGCAGAATCAGGCGGGTGATCCAGTTGATCAGCCGCACCAGTGGATAGAGCAGACGCAGTAGAGGGGTCAGGATGAATGCTGCTGGGTATGCAAAGCGTTCCGGTGAGAGTGCTGCAATCGTCTTTGGGGTAACCTCTGCAAAGATAAGGATCACAAAGGTGAGGGCGCCTGTGGCGATGGCAATACCGGTATTACCAAAGAGGCGGAGACCGATCAGGGTGGCAATTGCCGAGGCAAGAATATTGACAAAGTTGTTGCCCAGCAGAATCAGTCCGATCAACCGTTCTGGATGTTCCAGCAGGGCGGATACGGAGCGGGCACCGCGATGGCCAATACGTGAGAGGTGACGCAGGCGATAGCGGTTGATCGCCATCATGCTGGTCTCTGATCCGGAAAAGAATGCGGAGATCAGAACCAGCAAAAAAAGAATCCCTGCAAGAATCTCAGTTGGGATCTCGCTCAAAGGTTAACCCCCTGTTGCGGTGCTGAGCAAAATTTCAACCACAAAGCGGCTGCCAAAGTAACCGAGGAACAGTGCGGCGAAACCACTCAGGGTCCAGCGTACTGCGGTTCTTCCACGCCAGCCATGTCTTCTCCTCCCCCAGAGCAGTGCTGCAAACACCATCCATGAGATGATGGAGAGCAGAGCGGTATGTGCACGCTGCTGGGCAAACATATCCTCGACCAGCGGGATTGCACTTAGTAGTGCCAGGGTAAGCATGACCAGCCCGGCCCGAATTAGCTGAAACATCAGATGCTCCACCTCAATCATTGGAGGTAGCGCACGAATAAACCCTCCCGGTTGCTTGTTGCGTAGATGCTTCTCCTGAATAGCCAGCAGGATCGCCTGGAGGGCGGCAACTCCAAGCAAGCTGTATGCCAGCATGGAGAGCAGAATATGGGCATCAAGTGCGGTTGATGCAGCATGTCTGACCGCTTCCGGATTGGCTATCTGCAGCAGTACCGTCACTGTGGCTACAGGAAAGATGATGATTCCAAGGTTACCAACCGGACGAAATATCCAGGTAATCTCAAGTAGTAGTACTAGCAGCCAGCTGGTGATGGAGAGGGCATGAAAGAAGCCCAGATTTACCCACTGTTCCACCACCAGAATAGTGAGCAGATGGGTATGAAAAAGGATACCAGCTGCACCAATCAACTTGAGACCGTTTCTGTGATGGTCAAAACAGGAGATGCCTTGTGCCAGCAGTCGACCGAGCCCTATTGCTGCAATCAGATAGAGCAGGCTGGCAACCATTCCTGAGGTGGTAAAGCTCATATGTACTCCTTGATACTGTTTTTTTGTTGATGATGTCATACCAACAGCGTTTAGTCAGTAGAATTGGATATAATTTGTATCTTGTGAATAAAATTTAAGAGAGCAGAATAAGAACCATGTTTGATAATCTGAGTGAACGGCTAAATCGAACCTTCAAGAGTCTGAGAGGGCAGGGGCGTCTGAGTGACGACAATATTGCCCAGTCACTTCGTGAGGTACGGATGGCGTTGCTGGAGGCGGATGTGGCGCTTCCCGTGGTGAAGTTATTTATTGAGCAGGTGAGGCAGCGTGCTGTTGGTCAGGAGGTCTCCACCAGCCTTACCCCGGGGCAGGCGCTTGTGAAGATTGTCCAGTCTGAACTTGTCTTACTGATGGGTGAGGTCAATGAAAGTCTGGATCTCCGAGCGCAACCCCCCGCCGTTATTATGATGGCAGGTCTGCAAGGTGCCGGTAAGACAACCAGTGTAGCCAAGCTTGCTCACCTTCTGCAGCAGCGTGAGACGAAAAAGGTGATGGTTGCCAGTGCGGATATTTACCGTCCAGCTGCAATTGAGCAGTTGCGGATTCTGGCTGATGAGGTGGGCGCCTCTTTCTTTTCCAGTGATGCGAGCCAGAGGCCGGTAGATATCGCAAAATCGGCACTGCAGCAGGCCAGAAAACAGTTTGTTGATGTTCTGATTCTTGACACTGCCGGTCGTCTTCACGTGGATGAGGAGATGATGGGAGAGATCAGAGAGCTTCATGCTACGGTAGAGCCGGTAGAGACGCTCTTTGTGGTCGATAGCATGACAGGGCAGGATGCCGCCAACAGTGCCAGAGCATTTGACCAGGCGCTACCGCTGACGGGTGTTGTATTGACCAAGACGGATGGTGACGCACGAGGTGGTGCTGCACTCTCGGTACGACAGATTACCGGCAAGCCGATCAAGTTCCTCGGGGTTGGGGAGAAGGTTGGCGACCTTGAGCCATTCCATCCCGACCGCATAGCATCAAGAATACTCGGTATGGGGGATACCCTCACCCTGATTGAGGATCTGGAACGCAAGGTTGACAAGAAGAAGGCCGATAAGCTTGCCAAAAAGGTGCGCAAGGGCAAGGGCTTTGACCTAGCAGATTTTCGCGACCAGCTGCAGCAGATGCAGGGGATTGGGGGTATCGCATCGATGATGGATAAATTGCCGGGGGTGGCCAATTTGCCGGACAAGGTAAAGGGGCAGGTCAATGATCGGGAGTTTGTCCGTATGGAGGCGATGATAAATTCAATGACCCCCAAGGAGCGACGTCGCCCTGATCTTATCAAGGGGTCGAGAAAGAGGAGAATCACCAAGGGGTCCGGAACTACGGTTCAGGATCTGAATCGTCTTCTCAAGCAGTTCAAGCAGATGCAGAAGATGATGAAAAAGATGAAGGGTGGAAAGATGGCCAGAATGATGAGTGGTATGGGAGGAGGTATGCCAGGGGGCGGAATGCCCGGCGGCGGCAGAATGCCATTTTAAGGGGGTAACCGCTTATGCCTATGAATGTGGGTTTGATTATCTCCTCAGAGGCCGCTGCTTCCCCTGTTTTTCTTTAATTTTTCGGCACCTGCTCAAACTTGCCACGCTCAAACACGAGTGGGCTTATTCTGTAAAGTTAAAGAAAAACAGGGCGCCGTCAATTCGTCGATAATCAACCTCCATCCATATTCACAACCAGTAATCTCTCAAGTAAAAATCTTCACTTCAATAATTTCATGGAGTATAATGCTCCGCCAACAGGAACCGGCTCATATAAGTTGATTGAGGTCGGTTTTTTTCATCCGTAATTATTTGAGAACTGGAAATAAAAAATGGTAGTAATTCGTCTTGCACGTGGTGGTGCAAAAAAGCGTCCTTTCTACAGGATTGTTGCAACTGACAAGAGAAACAGCCGTGATGGCCGTTTCCTGGAGAAGTTGGGTTATTTCAATCCCGTTGCCTCTGGCAGTGAGAAGCGTCTGGAGATGGATGTGGATCGTCTGGAGCATTGGGTCTCCAAGGGTGCACAGCTCTCGGATCGTGTTGCCAGTCTGGTCAAAGAGAACGGCAAGGCCGTAGCTGCCTAATTGACTTGCCGTTTTGCTCCTCGTCGAGCAGAGCGGATGGCTCATCATCAGATGAATAAGAAGTCCACTGATTCCCCTGTTGTTCTGGGAAGAGTTAGTGGACTTTTTGGCGTTCGTGGGTGGGTGAAAATCCATTCTCATACCTCTCCTCGCGAAAATATTCTCTACTACAAGAGATGGAATCTGTCGCTGGACGGCAAGCAGCTGGAGGTTGCTCTTAGCCAGGGTCATAGGCAGAGCAAGGGGATTGTCGCCCTTATCGATGGCTTCAATGAGAGAACGGCATCTGAGCAGCTGATTGGTGCCGAGATCTCGGTTGGACGTGATGAGCTGAAGAGTCTGAAACCGGGGGAGTACTACTGGTCGGATCTGATTGGCTGTCAGGTTATCAACCTTGAGGGGGAGCTGTTGGGTGAGGTGGAGGATATGATCGAGACCGGGGCTAATGATGTTATGGTTGTCAAGGGTGAGGGAGGAGAGCGCCTGCTTCCGTTTGTCGATCCCTGGCTGGTGGAGGTTGAATTGGAGAAGAAGAGGATCACCGTGGAGTGGGAGGCTGATTTCTAGTGCGTTTCGACATTGTCACCCTGTTCCCGGATATGCTGCAGGCAGTTACCAATTATGGTGTAACCGGTCGTGCTGTGGATCGAGGTCTGATGGAGCTCCGCTGCTGGAATCCCAGAGACTATACGGAGGATCGGCATCGTACAGTAGATGACCGACCTTATGGCGGGGGTCCTGGTATGGTCATGTTGTATGAGCCGCTGAAGCAGGCCATTCAGCAGGCCCGCAACAGTCAGATTGAGCAGGGGATAGAGCCACACTTGATCTACCTCTCACCACAGGGAGAGCCACTCACCCAGAGTAGGGCGGAACAGTTGAGCAAGATGGAAGGGGTGATGCTGCTCGCAGGGCGTTATGAGGGGGTGGATGAGCGGCTGATAGAGTCCGAGGTGGATGAGGAGATCTCGGTTGGGGACTATGTTGTCAGTGGCGGTGAACTACCGGCCATGATCCTGATGGATGCGGTAATTCGTCTGCTACCGGGGGCATTGGGGCATGCCGACTCTGCGGCAGAGGACTCCTTCTCCAGTGGTCTTCTGGATTGCCCCCACTACAGTCGCCCGGAGGTGGTAGATGGCAGGGCGGTACCGGAGGTTCTGCTCAGCGGAAATCATCAGTTTATTGCGCGCTGGAGAAGGGAGCAGGCTGAATTGCGTACAGAGGAGCGCAGACCTGATCTGGTTAAAAAAAAGAGTAGAGAAAAATAGTTGGTTACAACCATTTTTATGGTGAAAAAATCTGAGAAAACAGTATAATTCGCCGCTTCAAAACTCGTGCGCAGTTTAATGGTGTCGAGAGAGGCGATCAGAGAGATTAAAGAGATGAGCAATATTATTCAAGAGTTGGAAGCAGAGCAAATGGGCCGCGAAATACCTGAATTCAATCCGGGTGATACCCTGGTCGTTCAGGTAAAGGTAAAAGAGGGCGATCGTGAGCGTCTACAGGCTTTTGAGGGGCTCTGTATCGCGAAGAAAAATCGCGGTCTGAATTCATCATTTACTGTCCGTAAAATGTCTTACGGAGAGGGTGTTGAACGTGTTTTCCAGACCTACAGTCCGCTGGTTGACAGTATTGCAGTCAAGCGTCATGGTGTGGTGCGTCAGGCTAAGCTCTATTACATGCGAGAGCGTACAGGAAAGGCGGCACGTATCAGAGAGAAGATATAGTCTCCTGCTGGTGTCAGTTAAGGTCACCAAAGCAGAAAAAGCGAATCATTTGATGATTCGCTTTTTTTATGGGTAACTGAAAACGGTGAAGAGAGATGGTGATCAGGTTGAGCATTTTCTGGATTCCCTCTGGATGGAGCATGGCCTGAGTGAGAACACGCTGACTGCATATAGAAGTGATCTCAATCAGTATGCTCTCTGGCTGGAGGGGCAATCAGACTCTGGTATTGTCGAGGCTACTCGTGGGGTTTTGCTTAAGTATCTCTCTTACCTTACGGCAGAGGGTAGACATGCGCGAACCCTAGCAAGGGTATTGAGTTCGCTGCGCCGCTTCTACCGCTATCTGTTGAGCCAGGAGATTCGTGGAGATGATCCCACCGTAGAGATAGACTCTCCTCGGGTGGGCCGCACTCTGCCGGCAACTCTGACTGAGCAGGATGTAGAGGCAATACTGGGAGCCGCTGTTGTAGAGACCCCCATAGGGTTAAGAGATCGTGCGATGATCGAAATGATGTACGGTGGGGGGTTCAGAGTTTCCGAGTTGGTAGAGCTGCGTATGGATGGGCTCAATCTGCGGCAGGGGGTGGTGAGGGTTGTCGGCAAGGGGAGAAAGGAGCGGTTGGTTCCATTGGGGGGTGAGGCGTTGCAGTGGACAGAACGTTATCTGCAGGATGGGCGTCCCGAGTTGATGCGGGGACGCCTCTCGGATACTCTCTTTGTAACCGCAAGAGGGGATGGAATGAGCCGGCAGGCGTTCTGGTTCCGGCTCAGAAAATATGGCAGAGAGTCGGGTGTGTCGACCCACTTCTCCCCCCACACTCTACGCCATGCATTTGCTACCCACCTGCTTAACCACGGAGCAGATTTGCGTTCGGTTCAACTGCTATTGGGCCATAGCGATCTCTCCACCACTCAGATCTACATTCACGTAGCTCGGGAGAGGTTGAAGAGTATACATAAGGAACATCACCCAAGAGGTTAATAATAAAATGAAAAATAGATTAGAAATAAAAACATATTTAGCCCAGTTCATGCTCTTGCTTATCGCCTCTCTGCCGCTCCGTGCAGAGACAGAGATTCCTCAAGCTGTGGTTGATCAGCTCCAGGCCATGTTGCCAGGAAATAGCCTTAGTGAGCTTCGTACAACTCCGATTCCAGGTATCTATGAGGCCCGCTATGGCGCCACGATTCTCTATCTATCTGCAGATGGACGCTATCTGATTGATGGGGAGATCCTAGATCTGCGGAGTAAAGAGAATCTGACCGACAGCCGTATAGCAGCTGCGCGTGTAGAGATCCTGAATGGGTTGGATGAGTCAGAGATGGTTGTATATGCACCGGAGGAGGCCAGACTGATCCTGACCATCTTCACTGATATTGATTGTCCCTACTGTGTCCGCCTCCATGAGGAGAGAGAGGCACTGCTTGATGCAGGGATCAAGTTGCGATATCTGCTCTATCCACGTGCAGGGTTCAATTCTCCGTCCTACGACAAGGCGGTAACGGTTTGGTGTTCCGAGGATCGAGCCGTTGCAATGACGCAAGCGAAGGCAGGAGAGGTGCTCGACAGTATAAGTTGCGAGAATCCGGTTATGTCACAGATGCGCCTGGCTTCCTCATTTGGCCTCAAGGGAACCCCTCATATAGTGGTTGATAATGGAGAGGTGATCAGTGGCTATATGCCAGCCGCCAATCTGATCAACAAACTCGGATTATAGCTCTTTTTTAAGTTGGTAGAGCGCCTCCAGCGCCTCGCGTGGGGTCAATTCATCAGGATTAATCTTGCTGAGTGACTCATCAATGGCGGAATGGCTGAAGAGAGACATCTGCAGAGCTGCATCTACGCTCACATCTGCAGATCCGGATGGAGGTGATTCCGTCTGCCCCTGCTCCAGCTCAACCAGCTTCTGTCGTGCCTGACTTATAACCTGTCTGGGAATTCCGGCAAGGCTGGCCACCTGCAGCCCGTAGCTCTGATTGGCCGGGCCTGGACGTACAGCATGAAGAAATACAATTCCGTCCCCATGTTCGACAGCGTCAAGGTGGACATTCTCTACCTGTGCCACCCTCTCCGGCATTGCAGTCAGCTCAAAATAGTGAGTTGCAAAGAGGGTAAGTGCACCTCGTTCACGGATTAGATGTTCGGCACAGGCGCCAGCCAGGGAGAGGCCATCATAGGTGCTGGTGCCACGACCAATCTCATCCATCAATACCAGGCTGCGATAGCTAGCATTGTGCAGAATATTTGCAGTCTCGGTCATCTCCACCATAAAGGTAGAGCGTCCACCGGCCAGATCATCCGAGGCCCCGATGCGGGTAAAAATCCGGTCAACCATACCGATGGTGGCGGCTGAGGCAGGGACGAAGCTGCCAATATGGGCAAGTAGCACAATCAGTGCATTCTGGCGCATGAAGGTGCTTTTGCCCCCCATGTTGGGGCCGGTAATGATCCACATCCTAGTTGACTCATCGAGGCTGAGATCGTTGGCGACAAACGGCTTATCGGATACCTGTTCCACTACCGGGTGTCTGCCACCGGTAATCTCTAGGATGCTCTTATCGACCAGCTGTGGACGCACCCAGTCCAGCTGTTCCGCCCGCTGAGCGAGATTGGTAATCACGTCCAGCTCAGCCACCCCTGCAGCACACAGTTGTAGTGGTGGAAGCTCAGTGATCAGCTGTTGAATCAGCTCCTCATAAAGCCTCTTTTCGCGCCCCAGGGCCCTCTCATTAGCTGAGAGCACCTTGTCCTCAAAACTCTTCAGTTCCGGTGTGATAAAACGTTCGGCCGCCTTCAGGGTCTGACGGCGTACATATTCGACTGGAATCTCCCCGTTTTGCGCCTTGCCAATCTCTATGTAGTAACCATGTACCCGGTTATATCCCACCTTGAGGGTGGCGATACCGGTTCTCTTTCGCTCCCTCTGCTCCAGCTGCTGTAGCAATTCACCGGCATTGCTGCGGATCGAACGCAGCTCATCGAGCTTAGAATCATACCCCTCCGCGATCACCCCCCCATCGCGAATGGTCATTGGCGGGTTCTCTATAATGGCCCGCTGCAGAAGCTCTGCGGTCTCCGGAAAGGTGGAGATTCTCCGGGCCAAGTCACTTAGTGACCCGGTTCTCTCCTCAGCAAGCTCTCGCTGCAGTGGCGGCAGTATCGCCAGGGAGTCTCGCAGACGGGTGAGGTCACGGGGGCGTGCGCTCTGCAGGGCGATACGGGAGAGAATGCGCTCCATATCCCCAACTGCGCGTAGCAGTGGGCGTACCGTATCGTGGAGGCGCTGTTCCAGGGTTGACTCTATGGAGAAGAGGCGCTGCTCGAGCGTGGCTTGATTACGGATCGGGTTGCCCAGCCAGCGCCGGATCATCCGTCCACCCATCGCGGTACAAGTGTGGTCCACCACCTCTGCCACCGTATTGCTCTCACCACCGGAGAGGTTGCACAGGATCTCCAGATTTTTGCGGCTGGCAGCATCGATGGTGACACTCTCATCCTGCTGCACCACCTGAATGCTGTTGATATGTGGCAGGGCGGAGCGTTGAGTGTGTTGCAGATACTGCAACAGGGCCCCTGCTGCGCCCAGTCCGATGGTCAGGCCGTCACAGCCAAAACCGGAGAGATCCTGGGTACCAAACTGCCTGGCCAGTTCACGTCCTGCACTCTCGACATCAAAGTTCCACTCCGGCTGGGAGCGTAGCCCACTCCAGCTCTCCATTGTGGTACGCAGTGGCGACTCCTCGGGCAGCAGGATTTCGGATGGCTGCAGCCGCTCCAGCTCTCCCAGCACCCTCTGCTGATCCGTGATCTCCATGATCTGAAAACGTCCCGCAGCCAGAGAGAGCAGGGCAATCCCGTATTGTGGCTCCCGCTCGTCCGGGGTCAGAGTGGCGGATGGTGCTGCTCGATCCAGGATGGCGAGCAGCAGGCTCTCGGAGTGGTCATCCAGTAAGGCCTCATCGGTCAGGGTTCCAGGGGTGATGATACGGGCTACCTGTCGCTCAACCGGCCCCTTGCTCTTGGCTGGATCTCCCACCTGTTCACAGATGGCAACAGACTCTCCCAGCCTCACCAGACGGGCCAGATACTGCTCTGCGGCGTGGTATGGCACTCCAGCCATCGGAATCGGATTGCCGGCGGATTTGCCGCGTGCGGTCAGGGTGATATCGAGTAGCTCGGCGGCCCGTTTGGCATCATCGAAAAAGAGCTCGTAGAAATCCCCCATACGGTAGAACAGCAGCGAGTCCGGATGATCCGCCTTGATGCGGAGAAATTGCTGCATGACCGGGGTATGATTGCTGTTACTCATAAGGTCAGGAAGTTTACCGGAAAAGAGGATGCAGTACGAAATCGAGAAGGCGGTGCAGTGGTTATCAGACCAGTTACAGGAGAGGGGGTGGAGAGTGGCCACCGCAGAATCCTGTACCGCGGGGTGGATCGCCAAGGCGTTGACCGATCCTGCCGGGAGTACAGCCTGGTTCGAGCGAGGGTTTGTGAGCTACTCAAACGAATCAAAGGTGGAAATGCTGGGGGTCTCCGAGCAGACAATTCAGCAATATGGCGCAGTAAGTGAGGAGACAGTCAGGGAGATGGTCACTGGTGCCCTGGCTCGTAGCCACGCAGAGGTTACCTTGGCCGTCAGCGGTATAGCCGGGCCATCTGGCGGCAGTGCGGAGAAGCCGGTTGGACTGGTCTGGTTTGGCTGGCAGTGTGGCGGCCAAGAGCCCCATTGCGAGCAACATATCCTGGATGGGGATCGTGCCGCAGTGCGCGGGCAGACGGTTCTGCTTGCGGTGGAGGGGCTCTCCAAATTTCTCCGCGGAGATTCCACCTGAGCGGATAGACCAAGAGCAGCGGGGCAGGAGCAGAACCAAAACCGGTTGGGTGGGATTCCTCTTTGTGGGATAATTCCGGGTTCTTTTAGCAGTTTTAGCAGTTTGATCAATACCAATTCAAGATGAGCGAGAATCGACAGAGAGCACTGCAGGCGGCACTGAGCCAGATCGAACGTCAGTTCGGCAAGGGCTCTGTGATGCGGATGGGAGACGACGCTGCACGGCGTGATATCGATACCGTCTCCACTGGATCTCTGGGTCTTGATATTGCACTGGGGATAGGGGGACTCCCCAGAGGTCGGGTGGTAGAGATCTACGGCCCGGAATCCTCTGGCAAGACCACCCTCACCCTCCATGCAGTGGCAGAGATGCAGAAACTTGGTGGTACCGCCGCTTTTGTTGATGCCGAACACGCACTCGACCCCAGCTACGCCGCCAAGGTGGGGGTTGATATAGATAACCTTCTCATCTCCCAGCCCGATACCGGAGAGCAGGCCCTGGAGATAACCGATATGCTGGTACGCTCAGGAGCTGTAGACATCATCGTCATAGACTCAGTAGCAGCACTCACCCCCAAGGCAGAACTTGAGGGAGATATGGGAGACCATCACGTAGGGCTCCAGGCCAGACTCATGTCTCAGGCCCTGAGAAAACTCACCTCCAACATCCAGCGCTCCAATACCCTGGTTATCTTCATCAACCAGATCAGGATGAAGATCGGAGTGATGTTTGGCAATCCCGAGACCACTACTGGTGGTAACGCCCTCAAATTTTACTCCTCGGTACGTCTCGATATTCGCCGTATTGGAGCCATCAAGAAAGGTGATGAGATCCTCGGTAATGACACCCGGGTCAAGGTGGTAAAGAACAAGGTAGCCCCTCCCTTTAAACAGGTCACCTTCGATATCCTCTACGGAGAGGGGATCTCCAGAGAGGGGGAGATAATCGATCTTGGCGTACAACAGGGGATCATGCAGAAATCTGGAGCTTGGTACAGCTACGGTAGTGAGAGAATAGGTCAGGGCAAGGACAAGGTGAGACAATTTCTCAAGGACAATCCCAAGATAGCACAGGAGATTGAGCAGCAGATACGAGAACAGCTGTTGCCGGAGCGGTCAGGTGGAGTGGCAACAGGTTCGGATAAAGATAGTTCAGTTCAACTGGCACCGTTGGAAAGTGGAGGCTAGAGATAGCTCCCATGCGCGTGACCAGGCCCTGCGTCTGCTGGCACGGAGAGAACACTCGATACTTGAGTTGAGGCGCAAGCTGGTCGGCAGGGGTTATGGGGAGGAGATAGTTACCCCCCTGCTGAGTGAGCTGGTTGAGGAGGGAGTGCTGAGTGAGGAGCGCTTCGCTGAAAGTTATGTGCGCTCACGAGTTGGCCAGGGGTTGGGGCCATACCGTATAGAGCGGGAGCTACAGGAGCGAGGAGTTTCAGATGGCAAGATTGAGTCAGCCATGGCACCCTACGCAGATGGATGGAATAGTACTGCAGTGGCGGTCAGGGAGAAAAAATTTGGTACGGGAAGAATTGATGGTTTCACTGAACGGGCACGGCAACAGCGCTTTCTGCAGTACCGGGGATTTACCCATGAGCAGATTCGGGCTGCAATCGAACGCAGTGGTTCAGAGAGACAACAGTAGTAGTGATGTGTAACAGAGAGAGCAAGATAGCAAGTAATGAAAAGTAACGAAATTAGAGCCGCATTTCTAAACTTCTTTGAACAGAAGGGGCACCAGATTGTCGACAGTAGCCCACTGATTCCGGCCAACGATCCGACTCTGCTCTTTGTAAATGCCGGAATGGTGCAGTTCAAGGACGTTTTTCTTGGAGAGGATAAGCGTAAATACAATCGGGCAACATCAGTGCAGCGTTGTCTGCGTGCTGGTGGAAAGCATAATGATCTGGAGAATGTTGGCTATACGGCACGTCACCACACATTCTTTGAGATGTTGGGAAACTTCAGTTTCGGGGATTACTTCAAGCGTGATGCAATTCAGTATGCTTGGGAATTTCTGACTGAAACCATGGGGCTGCCTGAGGAGAGGCTCTGGGTCACTGTATATGAGAAGGATCCGGAGGCGGAGGAGATCTGGCTCAAGGAGATGGGGATCTCTGCCGATCGTTTCTCACGTTGCGGAGCCAAGGATAACTTCTGGTCGATGGGTGATACAGGCCCATGTGGGCCCTGTTCCGAGATATTCTATGATCACGGTGAGGATATTGCCGGTGGTCCTCCGGGCTCACCAGATGAGGATGGAGATCGTTATATCGAGATCTGGAACCTGGTGTTCATGCAGTATGATCGTGACAGTGACGGCAATCTGAATCCGCTGCCTCATCCGTCGGTTGATACCGGTATGGGTTTGGAGCGGTTGGCAGCTATCCTGCAGGATGGACACAGCAATTACGATATCGATCTGTTCCAGAATCTGATGAAGGCGGTGGCCAGAGAGACTGGTGTTAACGACCACAACCACACCTCAGTCAAGGTGATTGCAGACCATATCCGTTCCTGCACATTTCTTGCAGTGGATGGGGTAGTGCCATCTAACGAGGGACGTGGTTACGTTATGCGCCGCATTATTCGCCGCGCGATTCGCCACGGCTACAAACTGGGCCAGCCTGATCCATTCTTCCACAAACTTGTCGCCCCCTTGGTGGCCGAGATGGGGGAGGCGTATCCTGAGCTGCCTGCTGCACAACAGCAGGTGGAGAGGGTGCTGCTGAAAGAGGAGCAGCGTTTTGCCGAGACCCTGGAGCAGGGGATGCGCATTCTTGAGGAGAGTATAGCCGTCCTTGATGGGGAGGAGATTCCGGGTGAGACCATATTCAAGCTCTATGACACCTACGGCTTCCCGGTTGATCTGACTGGAGATATCGCACGTGAGCGCAAGCTAACGCTGGATCTTGATGGTTACGAGAAGGCGATGGCGGAACAGCGCGATCGAGCCCGTTCAGCAAGCAGTTTCAAGACAGCACAGGCAGAGGGGCTGGAGGTTGGGGGGGAGACCGAGTTTAGTGGCTATGACCATCTTGAGGATAGCTCAACTGTAGTCGCCCTGTTTCAAAACGGCAATTCTGTTAAGGCTCTTGATGAGGGAGATAGTGGGGTGGTTGTACTGGAGCGTACCCCATTCTATGGAGAGTCGGGTGGACAGGCTGGTGATATAGGTCTGCTCCACGGTGAGGGGTTGGCCTACTTTGAGGTTGAGGATACCCAGAAACAGGCTGGAGGAGCCATTCTCCATATCGGCAGTGTCGGGGTTGGAATAATCACTGTTGGTGATGCGATTAACCCCAAAGTTGATGGGGCTGAGCGCAAGGCAACGGCACGTAATCACTCGGCAACCCATCTGGCACATGCTGCCCTTAGAAAGATTCTGGGAGACCATGTCCAGCAGAAAGGTTCACAGGTCAATGGCGAACGCCTCCGTTTTGACTTCTCCCACTTTGAGCCAATGACAGACGAGCAGATCCATAAGGTGGAGCGCCAGGTCAATGAGCAGATCCTCGCCAGCCATCCAGTTGATAGCCAAGTTATGTCAATTGATGATGCCAAGGCCACAGGGGCGACGGCACTGTTTGGTGAGAAATATGGTGATGAGGTGCGAGTTGTCCGTATGGATGAATATTCGACTGAGCTCTGTGGCGGAACCCATGTAGCATCAACTGGCGAGATCGGCATGTTCCGTATTCTCTCGGAGAGCGGGGTTGCTGCAGGAGTGCGTCGGATGGAGGCGGTTACCGGTGAGGGTGCGCTGGTCCATGTAGAGGCTGGCGAACAGACTCTGCAGCGACTGGCAGCTCTGGTAAAAGGGGATAGAGATAGTGTTGGCGCCAAGGTGCAGGCTCTGGTTGAGCAGAGCAAAAAACTGGAGAGGGAGCTGGAACAGCTAAAATCGAAGCTGGCCAGTGCCTCATCAGGTGATATGGTCTCTGATGCAGTAGAGATAAATGGGGTAAAGGTGTTGGTTGCCAATCTCGATGGGGCAGATGTGAAGACCCTGCGAACAACAATGGATCAGTTAAAAGATAAACTGGGAACTGCGGCAATTCTTTTGGCAACATCCAGTGATGGAAAGGTGGTTCTGGTGGCGGGAGTAACCAAGGACGCAACTGACAGAATAAAGGCTGGTGATATGGTACGACACGCCGCTGAACTAGTTGAAGGCAAAGGCGGCGGTCGTCCTGATATGGCGCAAGGTGGTGGTAGTAACCCGGCAGCCATACCAGAGGCCATTAAATCAACCCAAGCCTGGGCACAAGAGGTACTGCAGTAATGGCACTTATAGTACAGAAATATGGTGGCACCTCTGTTGGTAGCGTTAAACGAATTGAAGCGGTGGCGGACAAGGTCAAGGAATGGCATGATCGTGGCAACCAGATGGTTGTCGTAGTCTCTGCTATGAGTGGTGAAACCAATCGGATTGTATCTCTAGCGAAGGAGATCGACCCCAGCCCGACTCCACGTGAACTGGATGTAGCGATGGCAACCGGAGAGCAGGTGACCATTGCCCTGTTGACAATTGCGCTGGAGAAGAGAGGGGTGCCGGCCCGCTCCTATACCGGTCCACAGGTACAGATTCTTACCGACAGCTCCCACAACAAGGCACGCATTCTCGATATTGATGCGCGACGAGTACGTGATGATCTGGATAAAGGGCATGTTATCGTGGTTGCCGGCTTTCAGGGGACAGATGAGAATGGAAATATAACCACCCTGGGGAGAGGCGGCTCCGACACCTCTGCGGTTGCAATAGCCGCCGCAATCAATGCTGACGAGTGCCAGATCTACACAGATGTGGATGGTGTCTATACCACTGACCCCCGCGTCGTCCCCAATGCGCGGCGCATGGATCGCATCACATTTGAGGAGATGCTAGAGATGGCCAGCCTTGGCTCCAAGGTGCTACAGATCCGTGCCGTGGAGTTTGCCGGAAAATATAATGTCCCCCTTCGGGTGCTCTCCAGTTTTGAGGATGGCTCCGGAACACTGATTACATTTGAGGAAGAAGGAATGGAACAGCCAGTTATCTCAGGAATTGCCTTTCAGCGTGATGAAGCCAAATTGACGGTACGTGGTGTACCCGATGAGCCAGGAGTAGCCAGCAAGATTCTGGTTGCAATTGCGGACAAGAATATCGAGATTGACATGATTGTGCAGAATATCGCCAATGATGGCACCACCGACTTCACATTTACAGTTCATCGCAATGATTACCAGCAGGCAATGGCTGCTCTGGAAAAGATAGGTGAGGAGCTGGGAGCCCGTGAGACCATTGGTGACCGACAAATTGTAAAGCTCTCGCTGGTAGGTGTGGGAATGCGATCTCATGCCGGTATCGCCAGCCAGATGTTTGAGGCACTGGCCAAAGAGGGGGTCAATATACAGATGATCTCCACCTCGGAGATCAAAATCTCGGTCATTATTGACGAGAAATACCTGGAGCTGGCGGTACGTGCGTTGCATAACTCATTTGAGCTTGATGCAGAACCGGCAGCCAACTGATCCGGAGCCCCAACTTCACTAAAGGGTGAATTTCTAATGTTCTAGCAATTGTTTGATTGAGCGGTATACTCGACCCTGTCAACGGAATGGAGCCGTTGAGACGATAATAATAAATGGAGAGAGGGATGCTGATACTGACAAGGCGAGTCGGAGAGACAGTGCGGATAGGGGATGATGTATCTATCACTGTATTGGGGGTAAAAGGCAATCAGGTGCGGGTTGGGATTGATGCACCACGAGAGGTTGCGGTTCACCGTGAGGAGATCTACCAGAGAATCCTCGGTGAGGAAAATGGCAACGAAGAAGAGTAGCCATTGTAAAAAAACTGGATAAAACTGTAGCTGCCATCTTTACCTGCTGGCCGCGTAAAGGTATCCTTTGCGCCGTTCTTAAAGCAGAGCAGAGCTCCTGTCCGGGGCCTTCCTCTCTGTCCGCCGGGAACCCGTAAATTTTCTTAATGGAGAAGTGGCCGAGAGGCTGAAGGCGCTCCCCTGCTAAGGGAGTATGGGGTTAATAGCTCCATCGAGGGTTCGAATCCCTCCTTCTCCGCCATTATTTCCTGCCTCCAGTATGTTCAGTGCCTTCCGCTGTTTTCGGTATGGTGCTGAAATGGATTGCTCTGTAAGATAGGCGGCATGCAGAAACTAGCACCACTTCATCTGCTCGTTATGACATTCATTATCACACTGAATGCACCCCAGTCAGTGGCAGACGAGATACGCGTTGCGGTAGCAAGCAACTTTGCTGAGACAATCAAGGTGATTGCTCAGCGCTTTGAGGCGGAGAGCGGGCACACTGTAAAGCTGGTATTTGGTTCTACCGGAAAGCACTATGCGCAGATCATGAATGGTGCTCCCTTTAATCTTTTTTTTGCCGCTGATGCGAGAAGGGTGAAACTTCTGGAGAAGGAGGGGGTGACTGTGTCAGGAAGCAGAGTTACCTACGCTATCGGCAGATTGGTTCTCTGGAGTCCGCTGGATGGTTATGTGGACCCAGAGGGGGAAATTATTGAGGATGGGGGATTCCGTTATCTGGCTATTGCCAACCCCAAGCTTGCACCATACGGCAAGGCAGCCCAGAAGGTCTTGCAGGGGCGTGGGTTATGGAGTGAATTGAGGGGCAGGATGGTGCGTGGGGAGAATATCGGGCAGACGTTTCAGTTTGTCAAAAGTGGCAATGTCGAGTTGGGTTTTGTGGCCTACTCCCAGGTGAAGCGTCCAGACTATCCTGTTGAGGGGGCGCTCTGGGAGGTTCCACAGCGACTCTATCCACCAATCATACAGCAGGCGGTGTTGCTGAAACGTGGCGACAGTAGTGCGGCGCGTGCTTTTTTCTCATTTGTGCAGGGTAGTGAGGCCCGGGAGATTATCGGTGAATTTGGGTATGGAGTACCATGATGCTAGCTGAATCAGATATTGCAGCTATTGCCATTACCCTCAAATTGGCCGCTATCAGTACAGTGATCCTGCTGCTATTGGGGACACCGCTGGCTTGGTGGATGGCTCGTACCCGTTGGCGTTTCAAGGTTCTGCTGGAGGCGGTGGTTGCCTTGCCACTGGTGTTGCCGCCAACAGTTTTGGGGTTCTACCTGCTGGTCGCCCTTGGTCCTCATGGCCCGGTGGGCGGATTGATGGAGTGGTTAGGTGGTCAGCCCCTGGCCTTCACCTTTGCCGGTCTGGTTGTCGGTTCGGTAATCTACTCCATGCCATTTGTGGTGCAACCACTGCAGAGCGCATTCAGTACAATTGGGCAGCGCCCTATGGAGGTGGCTGCAACTCTGCGCGCCTCACCTCTGGATCGGTTCCTCACTGTGGCCCTGCCCCTGGCTCGATCTGGTTTTTTGACTGCGGCGGTACTCGGATTTGCCCATACGGTAGGGGAGTTTGGTGTTGTACTGATGATTGGGGGCAATATACCAGGAGAGACTCAGGTGCTCTCCATAGCTATTTATGACCATGTTGAGGCGCTTGAGTATGGCCATGCTCACTGGTTGTCTGGCGCTCTGTTACTGCTCTCATTCCTGATGCTGGTTGCAGTCTACACCTTTAATCGTCGCTTCTCGGTGGTGAAGATATGACCATTGAGGGCCGCTTCAAGATCAATCGGGAGGAGTTTCTGCTCGATGTTGATCTCGAAATTCCTGCACGTGGAGTTACCGCCCTGTTTGGCCCCTCGGGGTGTGGCAAGACTACACTGTTGCGGGCCATTGCCGGGCTGGAGCGAAGTGATGACGGCTTTCTGCGAGTGGGGGATATGCTGTGGCAGGACGGTACAAACTTTGTCCCTCCCCACAAGCGCCAACTCGGTTATGTGTTTCAGGAGGCGAGCCTCTTTACCCATCTTAATGTACGACAGAATCTTGAGTACGGCATCAAACGGGTGCCGGCGGCAGAGCGTAAGGTCTCAATGGAGCGGGCTGTTGAGTTGTTGGGGATAGGGGAGCTACTGGAGCGCGCAACCGATGGTCTTTCTGGCGGGGAGAGGCAGCGGGTGGCAATTGCCAGGGCGTTGGCAATCAGCCCTAAAATTCTGTTGATGGATGAACCGCTGTCGGCACTTGATATGGTACGCAAAAGAGAGATCATGCCCTATCTGGAGTCACTGCATGATGAGCTCGATATTCCACTGATCTATGTGAGTCACTCACCTGATGAGGTTGCCCGTCTGGCAGACCATTTGGTGCTACTGGAGAATGGGCGGATTGGAGGTACTGGTGCGATTGGTGAGATATTGACCAGGTTTGATCTCCCACTTGCCCACGGTGATGATGCGGCTGCACTTATAGAGGCCCGGGTGGCAAGTCACGATGCCCAATTTAACCTAACCTATATAGATTTCCTAGGGGGCAGATTTACTGTGGCACACAGGGCATTGCCAATAGGTCACCCGGTGCGTCTGCGGGTTGCGGCACGTGATGTCAGCCTGACCCGGGAGCACCAATCTGGCACAAGTATCCTCAACATATTCCCGGTGGTTGTTGATGAAATCACTATTGAGGGGAATGCGCAGGTTATGGTCCGGTTGGTTACAGAGGGGATTCCACTGCTCTCCCGTATCACCCGTAAATCGGCCGATCTGCTTGGTCTTGAACAGGGGAAATCGCTCTATGCACAGATCAAAAGCGTGGCCCTATTGTCATGAACGGTACAACTAAATGAAGCATGAAGAGAAGGTATCAATCCTGTTTGTCTGCATGGGAAATATCTGCAGATCACCCACAGCCCACGGCGTCTTCAGAAAGATGATTGATGATGAGGGGTTGAGTGAGCAGATCGGGATCGACTCAGCGGGCACCCACTCCTACCATGTTGGACATCCGCCCGATGAGAGGGCACAGCAGACTGCACAGCGCAGAGGTCTGGATATGAGCGATCTGCGTGCTCGCAAGGCGAAGGAGCGTGATTTTGACCGTTTTGATCTGGTACTGGCGATGGATCGTGACAACTACGCCATCCTCGAGTCATATACTACTTCGGCAACAGCAGAGAAGTTACGGCTGTTTATGGAATTTGCCCCCGACCACTGGCGCACCAGTGAGGTGCCAGACCCATATTATGGTGGCCCCAACGGTTTTGAGCAGGTGTTTGATATGGTAGAGGACGCCTCCCGCGGACTGATCCGCCATCTGCGGGAGCAGTATGGCCTTGAGTAGTTTTCCTATTCTGCAGCTCCGCTTGCTGTCGGCTCTTTAGGAGCCTTTTCAGTAGGCTTTGGTGCAGGTTTCTCTTTAGTCTGAGCAGGCTTCTCAGCAGGCTTCTTAGGAGGCTGTTTTGTCTTACTATCCCTCTTTTCGGTTACTGGAGATGATTTTGAGTCACTCCTTGGCGCATCACTGGAAGCAGTCTCATTTTTTGCCACTTTCTCGGTTGCCGGTTTCGTGGCTCTGCCTCTGTTCTCGTTAGCAGGTTTAGGTTTCTGCTGCCCCTCACTTTTTTGCGGAGCTGGCTTTTCGCCCTTTGTTTCGGTTTGCTGAGAGCTGTTCTGCTGTTGACCCTGATCTTTTCCCTGCTGCTGCCTTCCGCGATTGCCACCAGAGCGTGAACGTCTTCTTTTCTGTCCTTGACCTTGTTTGCCCTGACCTTGACCCTGCTTCTGTCCCTGTCCCTGTCCCTGTTTTTGCCCCTGCTGCTCTCCCTGACTCTGGTTGCCTCTCTGCTCTTGTTTTTCGCCACCGCCTCGTTTGGACTGGGAGCGACTTCTGTTGCCCTGGCCACGACGAGAGGGGTGTCTGCCACCGCCGCTGCTACGATTTCCGCCCTGGCGATCTCTCCCGCGCCCACGGCCACGATTGCGCTGATTGGAGGATCTTCTCTTCTCTTCCTCCTCTCTCTTTTTCTTCTCTTCCTTGCCTCCACCAAATAGGGTGTTGAAGAGTTTTTTGATAAAGGATGGGGACTCCTCCGTCTGTTTTTTCTGGGGTTGTGGTTTTCTCTTTCTCTCTACCTGAGGGGCTGGTGCGGACGGCATGATCTCACTAACAGCAGGCTTGTCACGTTGTGCTGTGGCCGCCTCACTTATGATCTCATCTCTCTCCTGTGGATGCTCCTCTACACGCTGGTAACTGGGGCGCCTGTCCTGCTCTTTGTCCTGAGCTCCCGATTTTGCCTTTGCGCGTTCAATGCTGTAATGAGGGGTTTCCAGTGAGTGGTTGGGGATAAGGATAATAGAGACATTGCAGCGTGACTCCATCTCGGAGATTGTGTCACGTTTCTCGTTTAGCAGATAGGTTGCTACAGGGATAGGAAGCTGGGCTGTAACCTGCCCAACTCCATCCTTTAGAGACTCCTCCTGAATCAGACGCAGGACCGAGAGGGCGATTGACTGAGTGCCACGAATAGTTCCCTGTCCACTACAGCGAGGGCAGACGTTATGTGCGGATTCACCAAGAGATGGGCGTAGGCGCTGGCGTGACATCTCCAGCAGACCAAAGCGGGAGATTCGTCCGACCTGAACTCGTGCCCGATCATACTGCAGGGCGTCCCTCAGACGGTTCTCAACTGCGTGTTGGTTTTTGCTCGCCCGCATATCGATAAAGTCGATTACCACAAGTCCACCACTATCCCTGAGGCGCAGTTGACGGGCGATCTCGTCAGCCGCTTCGAGGTTGGCGTTGAGGGCGGTCTCCTCGATGTTGCTCCCCTTGGTTGCCCGAGCGGAGTTGATATCAATTGAGATCAGGGCCTCGGTGGGATCAATTACGATTGAGCCTCCAGACGGTAGTCGTACCTCTCTCTGAAAGGCGGACTCGAGCTGACTCTCAACCTGGAAGCGGGTGAAGATTGGCGATCCATCCTGATAGTGTTTCAGCTTTTTCAAGTTGCGTGGCATCACTCGTGACATGAATTCATGAGCGGTGTGATAGGTGTCCTCATCATCGATTAGGATCTCACCGATATCATCACGCAGGTAATCACGGATGGCACGGATGACGATATCACTCTCACGGTAGATCAGGAAGGGGGCCGGTTTCTCAGCCGCACTCTCGATACTGCTCCAGATCTGATGCTGATAATCAAGGTCCCACTGCAGCTCCTCGGTTGTCTTGCCAACCCCGGCGGTACGGATGATGGCACCTGACCCTTTGGGGATATTCATATCGCGCATTGCGGAACGGAGCTCCTGGCGCTCTTTGCCCTCGATTCTGCGAGAGATGCCGCCAGCGCGGGGGTTATTGGGCATGTAGACGAGATAACGTCCAGCCATGCTGACGAAGGTCGTCAACGCAGCCCCTTTATTGCCGCGCTCCTCCTTCTCGATTTGAATGATGACCTCTTGCCCCTCACTTACCGCATTGGCAATATTCGGGCGGCCGCCACCATCGGATGCACCATCCTTGAAATAGTTGCGGGAGATCTCCTTGAAGGGGAGGAATCCGTGTCGATCGCAACCATAGTTGACAAAGGCTGCCTCCAGACTGGGTTCAACGCGGGTGATCTTGCCCTTGTAGATGTTGCCCTTTTTCTTTTCATAAGCGGCGCTTTCGATATCAAGGTCGTAAAGATGCTGGCCATCGACCAGTGCAACACGCAACTCTTCCTGTTGAGTCGCATTCATTAAAATTCTTTTCATTATCAAGTTCTCTATTTTTCGTTCCGGCAAGAACCGACGGAGTCAGCCATAGGCCGGCTACCAAATCAGAGAGACTCGGGATGGAGGGGAAAATCGATCAGACAGGGGAGTAGGTGATCGAGAATATGATTCTCGTATTACAGGGTAAAATAACTTGTTTCTCTATTATAAAACACTTAGTTACTGTTCTGTTTACCATTTGTGAGATCAATGTCTCACAAGCTTGACACGGCATCACCATGTCAGAAATATATTCCTCTGCTGAAGATGACTCTCAAAACCTTCTGTTCTGGTCTCTCTTCACAACGTGTTCTTCCGGACCGTCTTGTTCTATTCTCGATTACCCCATCAAATGACAGGGTCTGCCCATTAAATTCTTTTAATTACATCACTCTCAAAGCATGGGCATTCAATAATGTCTCCATGTTTTTGGTTTTCCAAACTTATTATGGTTTACTCACAATGAGTAGTGTGGTCTCGAACTATACCAGTGAATTCTTTACTCCGCAATCGGTTAAAATGTCTCCCTATGAAATCCACAGCAGAAAATCACCAGGTACGCTACCTTGAAATCGGGGCGGAACAGCACGGGCAACGGATTGACAACTTTCTGATTACCAAACTCAAAGGGGTCCCCAAGAGCCGTATCTACCGTATCATCAGGAAGGGTGAGGTGCGGGTCAACAAGAAGCGGGTAAAACAGACCAGCCGGCTGCAACAGGGTGACTTGGTGCGGATTCCACCGATACGCACTGCAGGGAAGTGTGCCCCGCTAGCCAGATCATCGGTCAAGTGGATTGAGGATGCCATTCTCTATGAGGACAATCTGCTGCTGGTGCTGGATAAACCATCGGGTATTGCGGTCCATGGTGGCTCCGGAATTAGTTACGGGGTAATCGAGGCGCTACGTGCCCTGCGCAGCGAGGCGGTCAATTATGAGTTGGTTCACCGCCTGGACCGTGCAACCTCCGGAGTGTTGCTGATTGCAAAAAAGAGGAGTGCGCTACGATTTATGCATGATCTGATTCGTGATCACGGAATGGAGAAGCGTTATCTGGCGCTGATGGCAGGAAAGATGCGCAAGTCCAAGGTGGTGCTGGCACCACTGAGCAAGAGTATGTTGCGTTCGGGGGAGCGTATGGTGCGGGTCGATCCTGAGGGCAAGAGTGCCGAGAGTCGTTTTATCCCGCGCCTGTCCTGTGAATCCTCTACTCTGGTAGAGGTGGAGATTGTGACCGGCCGCACCCACCAGATTCGGGTCCATGGGGCCCATATAGGACACCCGCTGGCAGGGGATGAGCGTTACGGTCTGCAAGAGTACAACCAGCAGATGTCCGACATGGGGCTGGGGCGCCTCTTTCTGCACGCCCGGGAGCTGGTCTTTCCCCATCCTGCAGACGGCACCACCATGCGAATCGAGGCCCCGCTTCCACAGCGTCTGGCTGAGGTAGTGGCACGAATTGAGAAGAGTGAGTCATGCCGCCACTTTTGAGTCGCCCTGTTGAGCTGGTCATATTTGACTGGGACGGAACCTTGATGGACTCGGAGGAGGTGATCGTACACGCCATGTTGGGGGCGATTGGTGATCTTGGGCTTGAGTCTCGTTCCCATAGCGAGATCAGCAATATTATCGGGCTGGGTCTCAATGAGGCGGTTACCACGCTCTATCCGGGAACTGATGAGGCCTTTGCGCAGCAAGTGGCGGATGGCTATCGTGCCCACTTTTTCGGGACCTCACAGGGGAGAGATGATCTATTTCCGGGGGTTGAGGATCTGCTTGATGGTCTGAAGAGGGATGGGGTAATGATAGCGGTTGCAACCGGCAAGAGTCGCCGCGGTCTTGGTCTGGTGCTGGAGGAGACCGGGCTGGACAACCTGTTCCACTCTACACGTTGTGCTGATGAGACCTGCTCAAAACCTGATCCGCAGATGGTCAACGAGATTCTCCATGAGCTGCAGATCGAAAGGGAGGCTGCCCTGATGGTGGGAGATACAGAGTACGATCTGGTGATGGCGCAGCGGGCCGGGATCCCCTCGATCGGGGTCTGTTACGGGGTTCACTCCGCAGAGCGGTTACAGCGCCACGGCCCCATTGCCTGTGTTGAGTCTATTGCAGCAATCAGGGAAATTCTGCCCCTTGCTGCTCCAGCATAGAGACCAGACGAATAAGCGGTAACCCCATCAGTGCATTGGGGTCATCACCCTCAAGACGCTCGAACAGGGTAATTCCCAACCCCTCCGACTTGAAGCTTCCGGCACAATTGTATGGCTCCTCGGCGCGTAGATAGCGTTCGATTCTGTCACTGTCAAGATTGCGGAAATGGACCTGAAATGGCACCATCTCGGTTTGACTCTCTCCAGTTGACGAGTTGAGGAGGGTCACTCCGGTAAAGAATCGTACGCTGTTTCCCGAGGCTGCCGCAAGTTGCTGGACTGCCTTTTCGTGGGAGCCCGGTTTACCCAGGATCTTGCCGTTGATTACGGCAACCTGATCGGATCCGATGATCAGATGAGCCGGATATCTGCGCCCAATCTCTGCCGCCTTCTCCTGGGAGAGACGTTCAACCAGTTGTTGCGGGGGCTCTCCATCAAGCGGGCTCTCATCAATATCTGGAGAGCTAGTCTCAAAAGGGAGCCGCAGTCGTGACAGTAGCTCCTTTCTGAAGGGGGAGCTGGAACCGAGAATCAACGGAAGTGGAAGGTTCATCTTGTAATTATTCTTTGACTTGTGGGGGGCGAGATCATAACATTTTTACCCTTATGTCAGATCACTTTCCAAACCAGGCAGACCCGTTTCTGCTTGCATCATCCGCCGCAACAGTCGACCACTCATTTACCATCAAGGAATTTGAGCGTGTAGCCACACTACTGCTGGAGCAGAGTGGAACAGTAACCGTTCATCTGCGGTTTGGTGTGGATGGGGCGCAGATCCCGTTCCTCTCCGGAGCACTCTCTGTGAATCTGCAGATTCCGTGTCAGCGCTGTATGGAGGCGATGACAGTACCTGTCGAGAGCAGTTTCAATATGGGGTTGATACGTAGTGAGGATGAGTCGAAATTACTGTCGGAACAGTATGAGCCGCTGCTGGTGGATGGCAAGGCGTTTTCACTGCTGGAATTTGTGGAGGATGAGCTGATCCTGGCGATTCCAGTGGTGGTCACCCATGAGCCTGATGAGTGCAGTGCATCCCGATATCTTCAGGATTCGACAGTTATCGAGGATGGAAAGGAGAGGGAGAATCCATTTCAGATTCTGCAACACTTAAAAAGTGACTAAAGTAACCGTATAAAAGCCAAGCAAAACGGTAGAAATTCAATTATAATTCGCACCACTATTTCGTAGCTACTCAACTGAGTTGCTGCTTTTTTTATTTTTGTATCCAATTTTGTTGGGAGAGATCCAATGGCTGTACAGAAAAGCAAGAAGACCCGTTCAAGACGTGGCATGCGTCGTTCTCATGATGCATTGACCGCTCCATCACTCTCTGTTGACGCAGAGACCGGTGAGACTCACCTGCGTCACCACGTGACCCCAGATGGCTACTACCGTGGCCGTAAAGTGGTTCAGAACAGCACCGAAGATTAACTTCGTTACCTGCAGTCTGTCTGGGGCATGACGGCAACAATCTCTATTGACGCCATGGGCGGTGACTATGGTCTGGATGTCACCATCCCGGCCTCGCTCCAGGCACTTCGAAAAAATCGTTCACTCAATCTGATCCTTGTGGGGGATCGGGATGAGATCTCTGCGCGTCTGGAGTCTGCGGACAGCAAGTTCAAGAATAGAATCCAGGTGCATCATGCCTCCCAGCAGGTGGAGATGGATGAGCCCCCATCCAGTGCGCTACGCAAGAAGAGAGATTCATCCATGCGTGTAGCCATAAATCTTGTAAAGGATGGCGAGGCGGGCGCCTGTGTCAGTGCCGGAAATACTGGGGCGCTAATGGCTACCTCACGTTTTGTGCTGAAGATGCTTCCTGGTATTGATCGTCCCGCAATCAGTGCGGCACTCCCCACGGTTTGTGGAACCAGTTACATGCTGGATCTTGGTGCCAATATCGATGCCACCCCAGAGAGCCTGTTTCAGTTCTCGGTGATGGGAGCGGAGCTTGTAACTGCGATTACAGGCAAGAAGAATCCATCAATCGGTCTGCTCAATATCGGTGAAGAGGAGATCAAGGGTAACGAAATGGTCAAGCAGGCCGCGGATATTCTCTCTCGTAGCGATCTTAACTATTACGGTTTTATCGAGGGAGATGATATCTATAAGGGAACTGTTGACGTTGTTGTCTGTGACGGTTTTGTGGGAAATATTGCGCTCAAGGCAAGCGAGGGGCTGGCCCATATGGTGAGCCATTTTATCAGAACTGGATTCAGTAAAAACTTGCTGACCAAGATCTCTGGCCTGATTGCGCTTCCTGTTTTGAAGGCTTTTCGTAGCCGTATTGAGCCACGCAACTATAATGGTGCCAGCCTTCTTGGTCTGCGAGGGATTGTGGTCAAGAGCCATGGAGGCACCGATATAATGGGATTTGGAAATGCGATTAATGTGGCAGTTGCTGAGGTGGAGCATGCAGTTCCACAGAAGATTGATGCGCATCTGCATCGTACATTTGTCGAGGAAAAATAGTGAGCTACTCTAGAATCGTTGGTACTGGTGGTTATCTGCCGGAGGCAGTTCGCACCAATGCGGACCTGGAAAAGATGATGGATACCTCCGATGAGTGGATTGTGGCTCGAACCGGCATCCGTACCCGCCATATTGCTGCCGAGAATGAGACCACCTGTGATCTGGCGGAGCAATCATCCAGGCAGGCCATAGAGGCTGCCGGAATTGATCTCAACGAAATCGATCTAATCATTGTGGCAACCACCACCCCAGACAAGATCTTTCCAAGTACCGCGTGCTTGCTACAGCAGAGACTCGATATTCATGGCTGCCCGGCATTTGATGTACAGGCGGTCTGTACCGGATTTGTCTATGCGCTCTCGGTTGCAGATAACTTTATCCGTGCCGGTTCTGCCAAATGCGCACTGGTTGTTGGTGCGGAGACGCTTTCCAGGATTGTGGATTGGAATGATCGTGGTACTGCAATTCTGTTTGGGGACGGTTCTGGGGCAGTGGTACTTAAGGCATCGGAGGAGCCTGGTGTTCTCTCTACCCATATTCATGCAGATGGTAAATATGAGGAGCTGCTACACGTTCCTGGAGGCATATCCAGTGGTTATGATGGTGAGCCCTATATCGAGATGAAGGGCAATGAGGTCTTCAAAATGGCAGTCAATACGCTGGGTCGTATTGTTGATGAGACTCTTGAAGCTAATCAGATGGAGAAGGAGGAGATCGATTGGCTGGTACCACATCAGGCGAATACTCGTATCATTGCAGCAACAGCAAGGAAGCTGAAGATGTCGATGGATCATGTCATCCTGACTGTACAGGATCATGGCAACACCTCAGCTGCCTCGGTACCGCTGGCGCTTAATGAGGGTGTGCGTAGTGGAAAGATCAAAAAGGGGCAGACTATCCTGATGGAGGCTTTTGGTGGTGGCTTTACCTGGGGATCTGTTTTGGCCCGTCTGTAATTAACTACTCCTGTAACCATTTAGAAAGGATAGGCAGTCATGAAATTAGCATTTGTATTTCCCGGTCAGGGCTCACAATCGGTCGGTATGCTTTCTGAACTTGCCGACAGTTACACGGTTGTCGGTGAAACCTTCAGTGAGGCATCTGATGCCTTAGGTATGGATCTGTGGGGCCTGGTTCAACAAGGGCCAAAAGAGAGCCTGAACCAGACTACCAATACACAACCGGCCATGCTCGCTGCCGGGGTTGCCACCTGGAGAGTCTGGAATCAGCAGATGGATATCCGGCCCTCAATAATGGCTGGCCACAGTCTGGGAGAGTATTCAGCTCTGGTCTGTGCAGGGGCACTCAATTTTGGAGATGCAGTCAAATTGGTTGCTGAGCGTGGCAGACTGATGCAGGAGGCTGTTCCCGAGGGTGAGGGGGCAATGGCGGCAATTCTGGGGCTGGAGGATGATCAGGTGCGCACTATCTGTAGTGATGCAGCAGGCAGTGGCGTGGTTGAGGCGGTCAATTTCAACTCTCCCGGGCAGGTGGTGATTGCTGGTAGCGCAGATGCTGTGGGACGTGCCATTGAAGCAGCAAAAGGGGCGGGCGCCAAGCGGGCACTTCCACTTCCGGTGAGTGTGCCATCGCACTCTTCACTTATGCATGGTGCAGCAGAACGTTTTGCGGAGGCAATGGCTCCTGTGGTCATAAACCCACCGGAGATTCCCATCATCAATAATGTTGATGTAAGTGCAGAGGTTGAGCCGGATTCCATTCGTGGAGCTCTTGCCCGCCAGCTCTATAATCCGGTACGCTGGGTAGAGATTATCAATGAGATGCATCGAGAAGGTGTTGATACATTGATAGAGTGTGGGCCTGGTAAGGTTCTTGCTGGACTCAATAGACGAATTGAGAGAAGTATGAAGGCGATGGCAGTTTTTGATGCCGGTAGTCTGGAGTCTGCCATTAATACGGTAAATGGAGAATAGTTATGAGTAGTGCTGTCAGTCTTGAGGGTCAGGTTGCACTGGTAACAGGTGCCAGTCGTGGAATTGGGCGCTCTATTGCGCTAAAACTGGGAAAGATGGGTGCCTATGTGGTTGGAACTGCAACCTCTGATGGTGGCGCTGAAAATATCTCTGTCTATATGGGGGAAGAGGGTATAAACGGCGAGGGGATGAATCTAAACGTGACTGATGGTGATGCAGTCAGTGTGATTATCAAGCGTATTGCCGATGAGCATGGTGCAGTAACCATCCTGGTTAACAATGCGGGAATTACCCGTGACAATCTGTTGATGCGGATGAAAGAGGAGGAGTGGAGCGCCATTATGGATACTAATCTCACCTCTATCTATCGGGTTTCCAAAGCCTGCCTGCGGGGGATGATGAAGGCTCGTGCCGGACGCATCATAAGTATTACCTCGGTTGTGGGTGTCATGGGTAATCCTGGGCAGTCCAACTATGCTGCAGCCAAGGCTGGGGTCATGGGATTCAGCAGGGCGTTGGCTCGTGAGGTTGCCTCTCGTGGCATTACTGTTAATACGGTTGCCCCGGGATTTATCGATACTGATATGACCAAGTCGTTGCCAGAGGAGCAGAAGGATGCACTAAAGACCCAGATTCCACTGGGTGCATTGGGGCAGCCGGAGGATATTGCAAATGCGGTCGGTTTTCTCGCCTCGGCAGATGCTTCCTATATCACCGGGCAGAACATCCATGTAAATGGTGGCATGTACATGTAGGAATTGGATACAGACCAAATTAGGTTTTGCAATAGAGAATATAGTGGTAAAATCAGCCACAATTTTTCAACCATCGTTGTAAAATTGAAAAGAGATAAACAACAAATCGTAGAGGATTCAAATGAGCGATATTCAAGTACAGGTTACTAAAATTGTTGCAGAGCAGTTGGGGGTTGATGAGGGTGAGATCAACAATGAGTCATCCTTTGTAGATGATCTTGGTGCAGACTCACTGGACACAGTTGAGCTGGTGATGGCTCTGGAAGAGGAGTTTGGTTGCGAAATCCCTGATGATGAGGCTGAGAAGATCACCACAGTTCAGCTGGCCATTGACTACATCAACAAGGCGAACGGCTAACTACGGTAGAACTGCAAATATCGTTTTCACTACGATTATTTGAAAAAGTTGATTGAAGACCGAAAGAGCCGCACTTCATGCCAGAAGTGCGGCTTTTTAAATTGATAGGGAAACAAAATGAAGGGTGATAGACGTGTTGTTGTGACAGGGCTGGGAATGGTATCTCCTGTCGGAAATACGGTTGATGAGAGCTGGAAGAATATTCTTGCTGGAGTGAGTGGGGCTGGGCCGGTCCCCCATTTTGATGCTGCAGAGTTTCCAGTCACCTTCTCATGTTCTGTAAAAGATAGTTTTGACCCGCTGGAGTACCTAACTAAAAAAGATCTTCGCAAGATGGATGCCTTCATACATTACGGCATGGCTGCCGGAGTTCAGGCCTTCCGTGACTCCGGACTGGAGATTACGGATGAGAATGCATTCCGTATAGGTGTATCGATAGGTTCCGGTATTGGCGGTCTGCCAGGTATAGAGAAGGGGCGAGATTCACTGGTGAATGGCGGCCCCAGAAAGGTATCCCCATTTTTTGTCCCCTCCAATATCATCAATATGGTCTCTGGAAATCTTTCCATCATGATTGGTGCCAAGGGTCCAAATACCGCCATTGTTACAGCCTGTAGCTCTGCCACCCATAGTATTGGTGATGCGGCACGGATGATCGTCTATGGTGATGCAGATGTAATGATTACAGGTGGTGCTGAAAATGCCACCTGCCCAGTTGGACTAAGTGGGTTTGCTCAGGCTAAGGCACTCTCTTCCCGTAATGATGATCCACAAACAGCTAGCCGCCCATGGGATGTTGACCGTGACGGTTTTGTCTTGGGTGATGGTGCTGGTGTGATGGTGCTTGAGGAGTATGAGCATGCCAAGGCGCGCGGTGCCAATATCTATGCCGAGGTGACTGGGTTTGGGATGAGTGGCGATGCTTATCATATGACTTCACCATCACCTGGCGGAGAAGGAGCGTCTCGCTGTATGGACAGTGCGCTGGCAGATGCTGGTATTAACCCTGAAGAGATTGATTACATAAATGCACATGGTACATCTACCCCGGCAGGTGACCTTGCAGAGACCTCCGCAGTGAAAAAATCATTTGGTGACCATGCCTATAAGGTTGCGGTCAACTCCACAAAATCGATGACCGGACACCTGTTGGGCGCGGCTGGTGGCATTGAGGCCATCTTCTCTATTCTTGCAATCAGAGATCAGGTCTCCCCACCTACCACCAACATCTTCAACCAGGATCCGGAGTGTGATCTGGACTATGTTGCCAATACGGCGCGTGAGATGAAGATTGATGTCGCAATGTCTAATTCGTTCGGCTTTGGTGGAACCAACGGAACTGTTGTCCTGAAAAAGATGTGATTGACCTGCTTGCGCTGCATGCGGCAAATCCGGAGCGCTACCCATATCTGCTTGAGAGTGCTGCATCCAGCAGTGGCGTGCAGTGGGATATCCTTTTCGCCTTTCCGCAACAGACAATAGATACTGATGATGGAGGCTTTCTTGCTACGCTGGATGCCAGCTGGAACAGAGCCAGCAAAGATGAGAGGGTAGACAAAAGCATCCCTTTTCGTGGAGGGTGGTTTCTGTTTCTGGATTACGAACTCGTTCATGAGATTGAGCCGGTACTTTTATCCAGTAAGAAAGAGTCTCGGTCGATTTCCAGATCATATGCCACCCGCATACCGGCAGCTATTCTTCAGGAGCACTCAACTGGCCACATCTATTTTATGGACGAGGATGGTGAGCTGACAGATAGAGTCAGGCTCATGCAGGAGGATCTCTCAAACCCGGAGTCACTACATCACCCAGCAGCGGAAACCATACCAGCCACAATCATTGAGGAGCCATCCGGCAAATTTCTTGATGGTGTCGAGAAGATCAAACACTATATCGTCGAGGGTGATGTCTTTCAGGTAAATCTCTCCCGCAAGTGGCAGGGTGAGCTCTCTGAGCTGGTAGAGCCATACCAGATATATCAGAGGCTAAGAGAGAGCAATCCGGCCCCGTTTGCAGGGCTGGCTGTTCGCAATGGCATGGCAGTTATCAGCTCATCTCCCGAGCGGCTGATCAGGGTTACTGATGGGGTTGCCGAAACCAGACCCATTGCAGGCACTCATCCACGTAGTGCGGAATCTGATGAGGATGAGAAGCTATCTGAGATGTTGTTGGCACACCCCAAGGAGCAGGCGGAACACATTATGCTGATTGACCTGGAGCGTAATGATCTGGGCCGTGTCTGCAAACCAGGAACTATCGAGGTGGATGAGTTGATGGTGCTGGAGAGTTATGCTCATGTCCATCATATCGTATCCAATGTTGGCGGGAAGCTGCAGGATGGCGTTACTCCCGGTGATGTTATTCGTGCGCTCTTCCCGGGTGGTACCATTACCGGATGCCCCAAGGTGCGCTGTATGGAGATTATAGATGAGCTGGAGCCGGAACCACGCGGCGGATATACAGGGAGTTTCGGCTACCTAAACCACAATGGCGATATGGATCTGAATATTCTGATACGAACTATCACCCAAGAGGGTAACACTGTCTCTCTACGTGCGGGTGCCGGTATTGTTCACGACTCCATTCCACAGAGAGAGCTGGAGGAGACCCGGGCCAAGGCGAGAGGGATGTTGATGGCGTTGGGGGTTGAGACGTGATTCTGGTTAATGGAGTTGAGACGGAGCAGATCAGTGTTACAGATCGCGGGCTTCAGTACGGGGATGGGTTATTTGAGACTATTGCGGTTGTTGACGGTAAGCCGGAGTTTTGGGGGCGCCACATGGCACGTCTACAACGGGGGGCAGAAAAATTATCTATTCCTCTGCCGCCAGAAGAACTGCTTCTAGCCGAGGCAGAACAGATTGTCGGCAGTGATGATTCATCTCATTCTGTGCTGAAAATTACCATTACCCGCGGCAGTGGGGGGAGGGGATACCGTCCACCAGAGAGTCCGACGCCAACGCGTATTCTTGCGCTCTCTCCATGGCCTGAATACCCGGCGGGGTATTACAGAACCGGTGCCAGGCTCCATATCTGTAAAACCAGGCTGGGCAACAATCCGTCACTTGCTGGCATAAAGCACCTGAATAGATTGGAGCAGGTTATTGCCAGAGACGAGTGGAGCGATTTAGAGATTGCAGAGGGGCTGATGCTGGATGGTGAAAATAATCTGATTGAGGGAACCATGAGCAACATCTTTTTTGTGAAAGGTGATGAGCTCATAACCCCAGAGCTGACCAAGTGTGGGGTTGCCGGGGTGATGAGAGAGTTGCTGATCGATCGCCTGCAGGGAGAGGAGATTCCAGTTACGATTCGCCCCATCTCCCTGGGTGAACTGGATGCGTTCGACGAGGCCTTCTGTAGCAACAGCCTAATCCATATCTGGCCAATACGGCAGATTGGGGATAGAGGATTTTCTGCGCCGGGACCAATGACTATACATTGTATTCAACTCCTGAACAGGCCATCATAACGCCCTATGTCGAGAGGGAAATTCATCACCGTTGAGGGCTCTGAGGGGGTAGGCAAGAGTACCAATATCAACCATGTCCGAACCCGTCTGGAGGAGTATGGAATTGAGGTGGTGCAGACCAGAGAGCCCGGTGGTACACCGCTTGGTGAGGAGATACGTGAGCTGCTGCTCGACCATCGCCACACCGGCATGTCACAGGATGCCGAGTTGATGTTGATGTTTGCGGCCCGTGCGGAGCATCTTAACCAGGTGATTATTCCCGCGATTGATGCCGGCAAGTGGGTGCTTTGCGACCGCTTTACCGATGCCAGCCACGCCTATCAGGGTGGTGGCAGGGGGATTCCAACCGAACGTATTGGTACCCTGGAGCAGTGGGTGCAGAAGGGGCTGCAGCCAGATTTTACCCTGCTGCTCGATATTGAGCCGGAAATCGGGCTGGAGCGTGCTGGCAAGCGAGGGGCGCTTGACCGTTTCGAGAAGGAGGAGATCGCCTTCTTCCATCGAGTGCGGGCAACCTATCTGGAGCGTGCACAACAGTTCCCGGAGCGTTTTCGGATTGTAGATGCATCACAACCACTGGAGCTGGTGCAGGCCGGCATTGATGAGCTGCTGATCCAATTTGTCGAGCACGCACTGGCAGCAGGTGGCCGCAGTGGATAGCATCCTTCCATGGCAGCAGCAGATCTGGCAGGGGCTCCAGCGGAGAATTGAACAGCAGCGCATGCCTCACGCACTGCTGCTGCATGGCCCCAAGGGGACAGGAAAAAAGAGTCTCTCATTGGCGCTGGCAAAGAGCCTGCTCTGTGAGCAGAGGACGAAGTCCGGGGAGGGGTGTGGGCACTGTAATTCGTGCAGACTGTTCGTGGCACATACCCATACAGATCTTCATCTGCTGGAGCCGGAGGAGGGAAAGAGCGTGCTGGCTGTTGATCAGGTTCGGGGGATGGTGGAGAAGTTCTCCTACACCCCACAGATCGCCAACCGCAAGGTGGCAATTATCAACCCCGCAGAGACGATGAACAGCAGTGCAGCCAACAGTCTGCTGAAGACACTGGAGGAGCCCTCCGGAGAAGCAGTGTTGATGCTGATATCCCATGCCCCGGCATCCCTGCTGCCGACCATTCGCAGCCGTTGTCAGCAGCTTGCCTTTCCCCAGCCGTCCAGAACGGAGGCGCTTGCATGGCTTGGTGGGCAGCTGGATGACAAGAGCATGGCCGATACTATACTTGGGATGGCAGAGGGGGCACCGCTGCGGGCGCTGGCGCTCTCCGGAGAGGGGCAGCAGGCGCACTACCAGCAGATGGCGGAAGAATTGGTTGAGCTGCTACAGGGGAGGGCGAATCCGATCCGTGTAGCCTATCGCTGGAACAGCAAGAAGCTGGACCCAACCACCACGTTACGCTGGCTTCAGCAGTGGGTAACCACCATTATAAAACAGCAATTCAGCAACGATCCGGCAACAACGGAACCTGTCTCGTCCCTATTCCGACTGCTGCAACGGGTTGACCGGAAGAGATTTTTTCTCTTCTCTGATCGTCTCAATCAGGCGATCCGACTATCAACCACACCTGTCAACAAAGAGCTGCTGTTTGAGGGGCTGCTGTTGGAGTGGATTCGTCTTGCGGGCGACCCACTGGACGCCAGTAGTTTTAGATGATCGACTCCCACTGCCACCTTGACCGGCTCAAGATCCCGGAGGGGGAGACCCTTGAGGATGCGCTCGCAAGGGCAGAGGAGGAGGGGGTTCACGGCTTCCTCAATGTCTGTATCGATCTTGAGAACTTTGATGAGGTTTTACGCATAGCTAACTCAGATCAAAGGATTTACGCATCGGTTGGCGTCCACCCAAACGAGATGGAGATGCAGGAGCCAACCCTGGATGATTTGCTGCAGCGTGCAGACAATCTGAAGGTGGTTGCAATCGGTGAAACCGGGCTTGACTACCACTATGTGACCGAGCCAGAGAAGCTGGAGCAGCAGCGCAACCGCTTCAGAACCCATATTCGTGCAGCCAAAGAGGGCAACAAACCGCTGATCATCCATACCCGTGATGCGCGTGAGGATACCATCAGGATCATGCAGGAAGAGGGGGTAGATGAGTGTGGCGGGGTGATGCACTGCTTTACCGAAAACTGGGAGATGGCAAGCCAGGCACTGGAGCTTGGGTTTTATGTCTCCTTCTCCGGGATTATCACCTTCAACAGTGCAGCAGAGCTGCGTGAGGTGGCGAAAAAAGTACCGCAGGATCGACTACTGATCGAGACTGACTCCCCATACCTGGCACCAGTTCCATATCGCGGCAAGCCCAACCAGCCGGCCTACGTACGTCAGGTGGCGGAGAAGGTGGCAGGGCTACGTGGCTGGAGCATCGAAGAGGTAGACCGGATCACTACAGAAAATTTCCAGTCACTTTTTGTCGGCAACAGATGAAAAAGAGTGTAGGCTCAGACCTTGTGATTTTAACACTACATATTAATTCTTAACCAAGGAGAGGAGTAATTTATGGATGAGACAAATAACAAACAGAAGGTAAATATCGATGGAACTGAATATGATCTGGAGCAACTATCTGATAAGGCAAAAAACATGATCGGTTTTCTCCAGAGAGTTGACAAAGAGATGCTCGAGATGCGCTTTCAGATGGACAAGGCCGCCCTCGCTCGCAAGCAGACCATTGCTGAACTTAAGGACGAGCTTGAATAGTGACTGAAGTCATTTGACTATATTATTCAGAGTGATCTCATCTAAGGCTACTTTCTTGGTAGCTTGTAACAATATGTAACAAAACTCCTTGCCAATCAACTTGATATCACCGCCTGTGGGTATATACTGTCGGATGATACGGTATCGTTGGTTCTGTTGTATTGGGAGCGTATAAATGGCTGTGCCTACATGAACAAACGTTAACTCATTGACTGATGCGAATGAGAGTATGCCATATGTGATTTCATGGGTAGATCTTGTCTCTGCAGCAGATGAAGCGGATCCTGATGGTGACGAGATCAGCTTCATTATTGACTGTTAACAATGGTACGTTAACAAAAAATGGACTGACAGTTACCGAGGGTGTAACCACCCTTTCGGTGATGGAGTCATTAGTATGGACTCCATCGTCGGGAGATACTGGATCAGTTGAGGCATTTACTGTTCGCGCAACAGATGGGGCTCAGAGTTCAGACACAGCAATTCCTGTAGTCATTGATGTCAATTCAGTTGATGGATCAGAACTGTTAATTGATGTTACCCAGGCTGTTATTGATGATTTAGCAGATTTGTATGAATCGTCAGGCGCATCAGGAAGTGACGGTTCACTATCAGATATGTTTGATACGGTTGTGCCGATTGAGGCATTAACCTCGGCTAACTATTACTACTATTCCAGCTACTCATCAACTAGTTCTACAATTACTCTCAATTATCCAGATGGGGCCACTGCAACCTACATCCCTGATATACAATCATTGCAGAATAACAACAATCAGGGGTGGGGGATATGGCCGTCAGGCTGGACCAGGTAGTTGTCATTATTGATGACTTCAGTTATCGCTCTCTTGGGAGTGATAATGTTTATTACTATGATGTTGGTTGCATGGACAGCGTTCGTCTCTATGACTATGTCTACAATGGTTATGGGGAGGTGGATGACTTCGAGTATCTGTACCTTGATGAACTTGGCGGGTTCTATCCGATCAACCCAGCTGATTTTACCGAGCCCGAGCAGAGCTACTACACCCTTGAGATGATTGAGGAGGGAACCCTCTACGATACTGGCCTGGATCCATCCGGGAACACTATTTACTATAGCGACTACCTGGAATTTACCGGGGATGAGCCAACCTCGGATGAGACAGAACTGCATGGTGACTGGATTCTAGACTCCTTTCTTAACCAGCTGGATAACCAGGATACCGACATTATTCTGATCGATGTCGATCAGTGGTCTGGGGATGTGCTGGATATCCATCTACAGGAGTTGTTTCTGCTTGTTGATACCCCATATGCAGATGGGCAGGTAACACAACTGCAACTTATTGTTGATTCCTGGCTTGCTGAACATAACAGTGAAGAGGAGGCCTACTTATTCTCCGCACTCTCATATTCTATCGCCGGTGTGCTGCCAGACTTTAACCAGAGTGTTGCTTTGGACTGGATGGAGAGCCAATACACCATTGTCGTACAGGCCAGCCCCAATGTGGGACAGGGGGCGTACAACTGGGGTGGGCTCTATCCAAATGTGATCAACGTGGGTGCCTGGAATGTAGATGAGGATGGCAACTCCCTTCATGCTGATCCCAGTACAGACGAAACCCTGGATATTTTTGCTGACGGTTATGTGGTGCATGAGGAGTGGGGGTCTACTTTTGGTACCTCGTTCGCTACACCAAGGGTGGCAGCAGAGCTGAGCAATGAGCTGGATATAATTCTTGAGGATGTCAACCAACAACTTCTGTCTGGTGAGTTGACTACAGAGGAGATGTTGGCAACAGAGTCACTTCCCTACGCTGATATTGTAGATATTATGCTCTCCACCGTCTCATCACCGATACTGGTCGATTTCAACAATGGTTGGGTATACGATCCGATCAGCGTATTGAGTGATGATATAACCAGTAACCTCTTTCCAGTCACAGTACCACAGAGTGTTGGAGGCAATGGGATCCCCTATACAACTGTTGAGACTGTCTATCTGGTAACCGATTTGATTGATCATGGTGATGGTAGCCAGACTCGCACATATCTTGACCAGGATGGTGTGGAGTGGTCTGTTTACTACACCATGAACGCAGACTCCTATAGTGAGCTTCTTACCAATGCGGGTGGGGACACCATTGAAAAGCAGGCCCTCTGGAATGGGGACGGATCCCACACGGCAACCAAAAGCAGTAGTTACAGAGACCGTATCGGCAACCCGATTGACAAGGTGTGGCAGTGGGACTCTGCAACCAGCACCGAAACTATCAATAGGATTGATGCCAACACAGGCCAGATCTCTGTTAGCCAATACCGGTATGATGACTTTGGCGACAGAACCACCATCTATGCAGATACCGTTCTGAATGAGGATACTGTATTCAGCTACGACATCTCTACCAGTCTGTTCTGTCAGCAGAATAACGGTGGCTACACCTACAGTACGCAACAAAAGGATGGGGGCACCATGCCGCAATGGATTCTGATGGATTCGGCAACTGGACTGCTCTCTGGCACCCCATCCAATGATGATGTGAATCTTCTTGAATTAACCGTTACTGCCACTGATGCTGAGGGCATCTCCATAAGTGATGATCTGTATATTGTGATCAACAACACCAATGATGCACCTACACTGAGTGGTGATTTTATTGGTGGCGTTACAGTTACCGATATCGGTGGGATCCACTCTGTTGGCGGGGTGCTTGCGGGTTCTGATGTGGATGATTACCCCCATTATGGTACCGCTACACACTGGACCACAGTAGTCGAGACTGTCGATGAGCAGGGCGGGGTGGTCAGAAGTTATGGCAACTCTCTGGGTGACACCATGGTCACTACGATTGAGGGTGATCTGGATGGTGCCTTTACAGAGTCTACCAACATCATTCTGGCCAATGGTGACTGGCACAGCAAGCAGGTGGTCACGGATGAGAGTGGTAACAAGACTATAACCAGAACCAACAGCCTTGGTGAGAATCAGTCGGATATCATCACCTATAGTGGGGATGGCTCATATCAGGCATCCCTCTCTGGCAGTCGAGAGTACTATGGTGCCCTCTATACGGATGCAACCGGGATAATCACGTACGATGCATCAGGAGTTGCAACCTCAATAACTGGTCAGAGTATTGCCCCATCAGGAGAGGTGGCGATAACCAGTATGGATGTGGATGAGAGTGGTGCCCCTGTTCTGGTCATAACTACAGCCACTGATTATGGTATCCACTCCGTGCATCGAGAGGGGCTGCTCTATACTGTTGCTACCCCACAGGGCACTTATGGCTCCATCACCCTGGATAACAGTGCAAACTGGAGCTATACCCTGGACAAGGATGATCTAGATACGGCTGCCCTGACTGGGGATCAGGTTGTGACCGATACATTTACGATTATGGTGAGCGATGGCATTGATGAGATCATTGATAATATCGAGATCAGTGTTGACCCCACAGCTGTCGATGCAATGGTCAAGACGGATGACATCCACTATCTAACCCAGACGGGGATAAGCTACCTCTCCGGTGGGAATGAGATCAACTCCCCGTTTCTGGTTAGTGAAGGAGAGTTACGGATAAAAGATGGGCTACCGGTTGATAGTGTCATAATGCCGGAAGGTGTCTATGATTTTGATATCAATATCACCGATGCCATCGATGTCTTGCGACACATCGTAAACCTTGAATTGCTCACAGAGGGCGGGGTCAATTATCATGCGGCTGATGTCAATAATGATGACAATATCAACATTACCGATGCAATCACTATTCTGAGGCATATTGTTAATCTGGAGAGCATTGACTCACTTGATTTGATTGATGAGCAGGGCACCAGAATTCAACAACTTGATGTCAACAGTAATGGCGACCCACAAATATTACTTATTGTTGCAAATGGGGATGTAAATTTATCCGGGGAGTTTGCTGACAGCTATATTGTTCCAGTGGATTTGGTGTAGAATGCCATTTGGTTTCTCAGGAAGAGATGGTGCCGGAAAGTCTGATTAACCACGTCTGTAACTCATCGAATATACTATAATCAGCCAGATTAGAAGAAAAACCAATTCAGGATGGGGCCAATAAGCGTCAAGAGCAAATGCGGTTGGCTGGAGTTTAACAATAACCTACTCTGTGGGTGGTATATAATTTATTTACTATGCAAATCGTTGTTTCAGCACCTAGAGAAGTTAATGCGGTCTCTAATCTTTCACAAGCAAACATTAATGATTTAATTTTATTTGTTATTAATGAAATGGGTGCTGAGGTAACGGGTAGCATCTCATCGAATTGGAATATTAATTCTAATACATTAGAGGCTAATATCGATAGTGGATCTTTTAGAGGGGATGATGCTATTGATATAGAGATGATTATCTATATGAATGATCAAGGTGACCTTACAAGCCTGTATGCAGAAGCTATGTTAGTTCCTGGCAATGTAAGCATAAGAGCTAATATTGTACCTGCAGATGTAAGTGACACAAAAAAGCAAGTTATTAAAAAGGCATATTATGCCGTTGATGTTTTGGATAAGGTTGAGAGCGCAACCACCAATGATGAAATAGCTTTTTTTATGTTACAGGCACTAGGTTATGATCAAATTATATCTCCATCAAATGTTTGGGATAATGAAAATCTTGAGATGTCTATCGGTTTTAGTGATGCTTTGCTAAATGGAAAAGCTATTACTGATGCTCAATTTATTGTTTCTATGGGTGTGGGCAATAATATTTCTTCTTTTGTTGGTAATTTTACAGAAAGTGGAGCTCTGATTAATTACAGTTTAAATCAACTAGATGTTGCTGATAAATTTATCTATAAAGTTGCTAGTTATGCAATGCATGATTTGTATGATCTTGAGCGGGCTGCAGACCATACCTCATTTCTCACTAACAATGTTAGTTTTAATCTTTATCGGGATAATGGTGACATAAATCAAGATGTAAGTATTGATAATGGAGAATTATATATTGATAAGAGTTGTGATTTTGATGTCATTAAAATAGCAACTGACAATGCCTACACTCAAGGCATCAATATATCAGATGCAATCGATGTGCTGCGCCATATTGTTGGTCTAGAAGCATTTGCTGATGGTTCGGCCGGTTATCATGCAGCGGATGTTAATAACGATGGTAACATCAACATCAGCGATGCAATTAGCATTTTACGTCATATCGTCAGTCTAGAGACTATTGATGACTTTGAGCTGATCGATGATTCGGGGGATAGGGTGACGTGGCTTGATTCCGGTGACTTAGATAGTGCTTCCGTCTGGACCATTGTGGCCAATGGTGATGTCAACTTCTCTGGTGGATTTGCTGAGGATTACTTGGTGCAGAATGATCTGCTGTAGCTGACGTTATTTGTTTGGATTTCAGAGTGTGGTGGAATCAATAATTTGTTAAAAAATGGACGGTTTTCTCTTGACTATGCTGGGCACTTTACTTCATAGTACAGTATGTAGTTATTGGGAGTTGTAACATGTTGTAACATATAGCAATTACATATGTAAATCATTGTGATTCAGCTGGTTGCAGTCACTTCTGAATCGTTTCATCTGCGCTGTATGGCAGGCGATCTGGAGTTATGCTCGAATCTGGTGTTTGAGGGGTTGAAATCAGGCGGCGTATCTGGT
>CALEHW010000067.1 GCA_937877715.1 uncultured Methylophaga sp.
TCCAGCGGTAGACCGAACATTAGGCAGCTGTCCGCCAGGCCTTCAGTGCTGCGCGTATTCGCGCCAGCAGCCGATTGATCCAATTGTCCGTCATAAACTTACCGTTCTCGTCTCTCAGTTTCATAAATGTCTCCTCTGTAAAGCTGTTTGTAAATAGGCGGGATGTTGGTTGGTTTTGGGTTATGGGTACAGCTTGTCCGTTGGACTCCTTCATCCGTGACAATCTCAGTCCCACACCAGCAGCAAGTGAAAGAATCCCAATTTTTATTACTCTCAAGCATCTACCTATACTCCCCCGCAGTTAATATCTCTAATCAGTCCCCCAGAACATCCAAACAATTCAGCTATTTTATGCGAAACCATACCTTCATTTAGCATCACTCTAATAACAGGTATATCATCTGCGCTCAGCTTATTGTTGCCTTTGTTCCTGTTTTGCTCTCTTTGTGTGATCCAACGGCAATTCTCTGGAGAGTACCCTTTATCATTGTCTCTTCGATCCAAAGTAAGATCATCATGATAACCATTAGCTAATGCCCACTCCATGAATATTTGATAATCATTCCATTCTTCTGTGAAGGTAATGCCCCGTCCTCCGTAGCGATGAAAATGTTTATAGTTTTGGTTCTTACATCTTTCTCTTGCGTTAGACCATGCCCCATACAATCTTGATCCGGCATCTCCGTGAGTTAAAGTATTCCGAAGCAGGGATACTCTAGCCTTCTGATAGCAACCGCATGATGTTGATCTGCCAGATTTTAACGCGGCTGTAATTGGCTTCTTAAAGCCTCCGCAATCACATAAGCAATACCACCGGACATTTCCATGATTATCATATCCGCTCCGACAAATAACTTCGAGAGAACCAAACCGCTGACCAGACAGGTCTATAAACTTACCCATAACAATCTCCACTTGATTGAGCCACATTTTAAGAAAGTGCAACAGAGTAGCTGTGGTGGCTACCTTTTCAACCGCTAAGTCTAGTTGCTTATCCATATTATACTATTTTCCCCCACCTACAGTAATAACCTTCTTTCATGTCCGTCAAAATGTCCATCAGCAATCCTTATAAATCCTAGGGAAACAGACGCTCACCTCGTACATATTGTCTCTCAATACTGGATCAGGAAACTTCCCTTTCTTAGTTGTAGTAGGCTGTGAGTAGTCTTCCACTATTACCTTATGATCGCCTGCGTACATAGTGCATCCGGAGATTAAAAGAGTCAGCAGGATCACCGATGGGAGGAGTGGTGTCTTTGCCGTTGGCATAGATAAACCCTGCTGACTCATGTTTCGTCCCAACATCTCTGATGTAGGCATAGGATCACCATTGCTAGTACCACCACGATAGGGGCAGCTAACAACAGAGAGCCGATTACAGTTACTAACTGAGTCATGCCACTACTTTCAATGCAGCAAGTATCCCAATCTCGGCAAACACGTACCAAACGATAGCACCTGTACCCATCCACCTGATCTGATTCAAAGTATTCTGAATCTTGGTTAGATGAATATTCACATCATCCACCTTGCTGAACAGTGCTGCGATCTGATCTTCATGCCGCTGTACTGCACGCTCAAGGTTATCTACTCTCTGTTCCATAGTTATCCTTATTAAGCCCCCGAAGGGGCATTGCCTCTAAGCGGCTTCTTCTACTTCTTCTGGTTCAGCAAGGGAATCAGTTAGCATCCCCATTACAGCATTGAAACCAATTTGTAACTGATCTAGGTTGAATTTGGCAGAAGATAATTTTCTCTGAAGATCATTTGCATGGTTCACCAGTGCTACTTGCTCCTCAGTTAGATCCTCTACGTTATAGTCAACATCGTTAATGCTAATAGTCTGGTCTTTTTGTGTTTTAGACATAGTTACTTCTCCTTCATTGTTATGCTGCAATTGCAGCATTTAGTGGTGCGAGGTCTTCACCTTGCATAAAATCTTTTGCAACCATAATTTTCAGATGTTCAACATTACGAGCTTTACAATCTGCCCACTCTGTATCATCCATATCTGCCGGTTGCCCCGTGTTAATTAGGTTGACACTATCTATTGCTGCTGAATAGTGTTGTGCAATCTCTTCCGCTGTTATCTCTTCCATCGTCTCTCCTTAGTTACTTAAAATAGTGTGGTAACTTGTTAATCCTAGCCCAGCCTGAATAATAATCTGACTGCGCAATATGATCCTCAAACCATATGGCAAAAGTAGTTATGGCAATTACCCAGATTATTAAACTTGTTAAAATGAGCCACATATTGCCTACTCCTTAGCAGCACCATCAGTAACCTCAATTACCTCTAGGGTAATCTCTACGCCCTCCTCATCCACTTCGGCTGGGTGTAAGTCCATTATTCGCCGCATATCTTTCTCAGAAAACTGAGGCATTTCCATCCTTCTGTGATCCGATGATTCAGTCATTACGCCGCCTCCAAAGTTTCAATCCTAGCCACTGCTTCCTGTAGCGCAGCAACAAGTAGTGGTACCAGTTTTCCTTGATCTATTCCCTGCATCTCAGGAACTTCTCTAGTTCCCATGACCGCCGGAGTAGTCTCACGCCATATGCCCTCTTCTGGTTTCTCCACACCTGATTTAATAATGACTTCTGCGGCTGCCTCAGTAGTTACAACCGTTTCCATCACTGGATCTTGTGTTATCTTCTGTACCTCAACCTCTGTCATCACACCATCAATCTCTTGACGCTCAATGACTGTATTAACCACCTCGGTTGTTACAGGTTGCTCAGCAGTCTCGGTGATAGTCTCACCAGCAAGATTAACGTAAGTTCCAGTCTCTACAGTCTCGGTAACTTGGCGCTCTTCCGTAACCTCCTCAACCGCTGGAATATAAACATCACCAAGTGCAGGAGTAATCTCATACTCCTCAGTACGCATAGCGTCTTTAGTGCCTGTGGCGCACTCTGGTACCACCTCTGCGGCCTCATGTGCTAAGAAGCCATCAACTGTTGTATCGGCATCTGCTATAAAGTTAAAGCGAGAGGGCTTGAGAGACTTCAATCGAGTGATTGAGTCAGTCATAGGCACTACGTTTTCTTTGAGACGGTAGTCTGAGGATGTGTTGTAAGCTGTTGCTGTAGTGCTTGTTGAAATAGTGCCAACCACAGAAGCACCATTGTAAAAAGTAGCCATAGTCCTACTACCACCAGTAGCTCTACGTATAGTAATAGTTGAGCTTAACTCACACTGGTCATCTGCGCCTGTAGCTGTACCACTTGTAATCACATTGCCTGTGAAACTATGATCCCCGGCAGAATAATAATCCAAGCGTGTCCCGGTCTTTTGGATATAGTAATCACCACTTACACCATAATCGAAATGATGCTTATAATCAGATGTTTGATATATATGCCCTGTTGCAGCGGTTAAAGACCCTGAAGCCGTAACACTCCCAGCGACATCTAGCTTTCCACTAGGACTACTCGTACCAATACCTACGTTGCCAGAGGAGTCTATGCGTAGGCGTTCTGTGTTCTCGGTCGAAAGTGTCAACCAACCATTTGTTTCAGTATTATTAATATCAAGAAACTTGTTGTAATGGTTATACCTAATATGCCCCTCAGAGCTCAAACCATCTTTTAGGTATAGATAATTATTTCGAACGCCACTTGTGTTTGTGACTTTGAGTGTTAGATTTGAGCTATCATTGTCCTCAATACTAATACCATCACAAGTAACACTACCAGCTACATCTAACTTAGAACTAGGACTACTCGTACCAATACCTATGTTACCAGAGCTACCATAAATCCAGTCACCAATATTCAACTGATTACTACCAGTGGCAGATGGGGCATCTACGCCTGAGCCGATGATGATATTAGATGAACCTGTGGTGATGTTGTCACCTGCTGCGTAGCCTAGGGATGTGTTGTTAGTACCTGTAGTGTTATAGAATAAAGCTTGATAACCACTGGCTACGTTGTTACCACCTGTGGTGTTGTATTGTAAAGCATACATACCTACTGCTACATTTGAGCCACCAGTAGTGTTTAAGTGTAAAGCATCTTTACCAGAAGCTGTATTATAAGCACCTGTGGTGTTATAGTATAAAGCACGAGAACCACTAGCTGTGTTATTAGTACCTGTGGTGTTAGAGAATAAAGCTTGATAACCACTAGCTGTATTATTAGAACCCGTGGTGTTAAACCTTAAGGAGTACATGCCACTGGCTGTATTATTAGCACCTGTGGTGTTATAGTGTAGAGCACTATAACCACTAGCTGTGTTGTAAGAACCTGTGGTGTTGTTGTATAAAGCATAATAACCACTAGCTGTGTTGTAAGAACCTGTGGTGTTGTTGTATAAAGCCCTGTAACCACTGGCTGTATTTCTAGCGCCTGTAGTACAAGCAGTCAAAACACCATCACCAACACCTACATTGTAATTACCAGTAGTAATACTATCTACTGCTCCTGTACCTAGTCCTAGGTTAGATGTAGCT
>CALEHW010000068.1 GCA_937877715.1 uncultured Methylophaga sp.
TCCTACAATGGTCTATCGGTACTGGTGAAACAGAAGCTCAAAGAGGATCCGCTCTCCGGCCACCTCTTCGTCTTCATCAATCGCAAACAGACCCAGATGAAGATCCTCTATTTTGACCGTAGTGGTTACTGCATATGGAGCAAGCGACTGGAGCAGGGGCAGTTTCATTACCGCAAGGATGGTGGTGAAAAACGTCTACTGGATTGGGCGAGACTGAAGATGATTATCGAGGGGATCGATACTTCGGAGCTTCATCAATTCAAACGGATGAACAGGAAAAACAATTAAAAAACAGTAGAATACGTACATTTATACCCTATAATCCAGTATAATTCATGCCATGAATAGGGTAGCAATTGCAGTGGATTCTACAGAATATCCAGCAGAGATCATAGCGCAGCTAAAAGCTGAAAATGAGTCTCTACGGCAGACTGTTCAGCATCTAAAAACCCAGATGGAGTGGTTTCAGAAGCAGCTTTTTGGGGAGAAATCAGAGAAGCGTACCGAGCTCCAGTTCTCAGCACAACAATCCCTGTTTGATGCGCTCTCTGCCCCCGACACCCCAGCAGGCCAGCGTCCTGACGAGCAAATCAGCTACACCCGAAAGAAGGGGAAGAAGGATCGGGGTGATGCCGTCACCGATAGTGGGCTGCGTTTCGATGAGACCGTGCCGGTAGAACGTATTGAGATCCCCTCACCAGAACTCAACGGAGAGGATGCTGACCAGTATGAGGTGATCGGAGAGAAGGTACTCCACCGACTGGCGCAACGCCCTGGCAGCTATGTGGTGCTGGAGTACTACACGCCAGTGGTCAAACCTAAGGAGTTTGAGGGCGAGATCGACATCATCACCACTCCATTTCCACCGGCTCTGTTTGAAGGCACCATCGCCGATGTCAGTCTGCTGGCAGGAATGCTGGTCGACAAATTTGTTTACCACCTTCCGCTCTATCGGCAACACCAGCGGATGGCGCAGGAGGGGATCAAGCTGAGCAGAGCTACCCTGACCCACTGGTTTCTACGCACCATCCCGCTACTGAAGCCAATCT
>CALEHW010000069.1 GCA_937877715.1 uncultured Methylophaga sp.
GCCACAAGATGCGTAATCTGGCTGATCTTGATATTGCTGACTATATGGATCGTCTTGACTTCATTGACCGTATCAATGGTGATGAGGAATTTGGAGAGGTCAGCGCGATCTTTCATGAGGGGGCAACCTCCGCCACCACAGAGTGGGATGGCCACTTTGTGATGAAAAATAACTACGAATACTCCAAGTCACTGCTTCACTGGTGCCTGAAACGGGGTGTACAGTATCTCTATGCCTCGTCTGCATCGGTCTATGGGGCAGGGCTGACCTTCAAGGAGGACAGGCAATATGAGCATCCAATCAACATGTACGCCTATTCCAAATTCCAGTTTGACCAGTATGTGAGAAGGCTGCAGCCAGAGATGAAGAGCCAGGTGGTTGGGTTTCGTTACTTCAATGTCTATGGCCCACGGGAGCAGCACAAGGGAACCATGTCGAGCACAGCATTCCACTTTAATAATCATATTAAGGATGGTGGTATTGCCAAACTATTTGCCGGTTGTGATGGCTACGGGGATGGAGAGCAGCGTCGTGATTTCATCTACGTAGGGGATGCCATCAAGGTCAACCTCTGGTTTATGGATAACCCGGAAAAATTCGGAATCTTCAATCTGGGGACAGGGCGTTCGCAATCATTCAACGATATGGCCAATGCGGTAATTGGTTGGCATGGCAGGGGCAAGATCGAATATGTTCCCTTCCCCGATCACCTCAAAGGTGCATACCAGAGCTTTACAGAGGCAGATATCAGTAACCTGCGTAATGCCGGATACTCCGAGAAATTCCTGACTGTTGAGGAAGGGGTGGCAGAGTATATGGATATTCTAAATGGCTAACGGGGTCGAACCTGCTTTTTTAGCATTATCGCTTCTTTAGGTATCCGTAATGATTGCGGATATTCATAATAATGCTAAAAAAGCAGGTTCGACCCCCTCGGTACTAATTATTGGCCCATCCTGGGTTGGTGATATGGTGATGATGCAGAGCCTCTGCATCACACTAAAACAGCAGAATCCAAATACCATTATTGATGTTGTGGCGCCTGCTTGGTCTCTACCAATACTTAAAAGAATGAGAGAGGTCAGAGATGTCATTGCACTGGATCTGCAGCATGGTGAACTGGGTCTTGGCAGGCGATGGCGGCTTGGAAGGAGACTGTCCCAGAAGGGGTACAACAGAGCCATTGTGATCCCCCGCTCACTCAAATCTGCGCTTGTTCCGTTTTTTGCAGGAGTCCCAAAACGCAGGGGATATCTTGGGGAGATGCGTTATCTGCTCCTGAACGACATCAAGAAACTGGATAAGGGGGTGCTTACGCAGACGGTACAGCGTTATGTGGCGCTGGCCCATAATGGTGATGATCGAGTGGCACCACCAATACCATTTCCAGAATTGAGAGTATCGGACAGAGGAAGAGATAACCTTGCAAAGAGGTTTGGGCTGGAGCATGGGAATGTCGTTGCGCTGCTGCCTGGCGCAGAATATGGCCCGGCAAAACAGTGGCCATTGGAATGTTATGCAGAGGTTGGTGCTGAGTTATCCAGGAAAGAGTGCCAGGTTGTGGTTATGGGATCTGATAAGGATTCTGCTGCCGGGGAGAAGATAGTATCGCTTGCAGATAGAGATATCCTGAATCTATGTGGAAAAACTTCAATAGAGGATGTGATTGATCTGCTCTCACTCTGTGAGACAGCTGTCACCAATGACTCAGGACTGATGCATGTGGCTGCAGCTGTTGGGGTAGATGTGGTGGCCATCTATGGCTCATCAACACCGGACTATACGCCGCCACTAACGGAGAGGGTGTCAATACTATACAGGCGGTTGGAGTGCAGCCCCTGTTTTGAACGTGAGTGCCGCTTTGGACATACAAAATGTCTTGCAGAGATCACGCCACAACAGGTATTGGCACTAATCCATCACAACTAGATGAAGCTGATTTCACGCCTATAGATGTAAGGTGACAGAATTGGTGTGATATCTACCCTTATCGCAGTTGAGTACATCTCTAATTATTTATCTCTCTCTAGTTGTAACACTTTGAAATAATTTGCATAGCAGGCTGTTCTTGCTATTGTTGCGGCGTAAAAGGGATATTTGGAACAGATAATGAGATGAATAGGTCAATCGACATAATAGAGGCGGCAACAAAATGGGCTCTGTTCCTGTTCCCGATTGGTCTGGTAACAGTTGAACACTGGTCCTCTGGTTTTTTTATTGTACTTGTCCTGTTGGGGCTCTTCTCTCTCCGAAAGAATCTCTCGCTTGTCAAACTCCAGAGGGAGGAGAAGATTGTTATCCTGCTGTTTGCACTGCTGTTCTTCTCATTCCTGCTCAGCGCCACGGTAAATGGCTGGGAGTATTACCATGTGCGTCACATCGAGGATGAGATCAGATTTTTGCTGTTTGCGCCCATCTATCTTCTGGTAAGAAGGGTAGATGGCGTAATGAAATACCTGGTGCAGGGCTCTGTTCTGGGTATTTTTGTTACGTTTGGGGTGGCTCTTTATGAGACCTCTGTTCTTGGTGTGGGGAGAGCAACTGGTGCCTACAGCCCACTGCTACTTGGACCGGTCGTGGCTACAATGGTTTTTGTTGTGGTGAATAATCTCCGTCTGATGGATGGTTCAATTTTTTGGCGTTATCTATCGTTATTTGCTCTCCCATTGGGGGGTTATGCTGCCTATCTGTCTGTTTCAAGAAGCGCCTATGTTCTTGTTGTTGCACTGTCTATTATTACCATTTTGATCCTGGTTGATAGAAAGAGCATGAGGGCAGTATGGGTTGCAGTATTGATCTCTGCTGTATTCTTATCCCATCAGTTTGTACCAAAAATAACGCAGAGTGTGGATCGTGTTGCAGATGGACTAAGTGAAATTATGGATGCTGACTCCTTGGCGACAGTTAATACTGGTGAGAGTGGCTCCAGCACCAAGCAACGCATCGTGATGTGGCATGCGGCATACCAGATTTTTTCTGATAACATGCTGTTTGGTATAGGCAGAGGTGGGTATGTTGATGTAATTCAAGGGTATGTTGACTCAGGCAGGATCAATCCTGTGGCAGCAAATCATGGACACCCACATAATATATATGCCGAGTCACTTTTATCCAATGGATTGGTTGGTGTGGTTATATTATTGTTACTGATAATATATCTTTACTACTGGGCGTTCAGATGCCTTACAAATGGTTTGTACGCAACCAATGGGATGATTATTATTGTCAGTTCTCTGTTTATTGCAGGAATGTTTGAGGCATCATTGATGATAAAGGGAAATTACATCTCATTTAATCTTGTCTATCTGGCTGTTGCGATAGGCGCAATGGTGCATGACAACAGTGTAAAAGAGAAGGAGTGATGGGGGTCAGAGCATCAATCTCGGCAGTTCTGATTATCCAGAATGAGGGTCATGTACTGCAGGAATGTCTACAGTCCATTGCCTGGGTAGATGAGATTGTTATTGTGGATTCCGGAAGTAGCGATAATAGTCTTGAGATTGCTGAAAAATTTACTGACAAGATTTTTCATCAGCATGACTGGAAGGGGTTTGGTATCCAGCGTCAGCGTGCTCAGGGGTATGCCACAGGGGATTGGGTGCTGATGATTGATGCGGATGAGCGGGTAACTACAGAGTTGCGTGCATCCATTGAGTCGGTCCTGATTCAAAATAATCATAATAAAGTCTACAGAATCAATATATTGCCGTGGGTATTTGGTAGTTTTATCCGGCATGGTGGATGGTATCCAGCTCCCAAGGTTCGGCTCTACCCAAGAGAGGCGGCCTCCTATGGGGAGGAGAGGGTGCATGAGAAACTCAACTACAGTAAAAATGTCTCAACTGTGCAACTGAATGGTGATCTGCTTCACTATACCTACCGGGATCTGCGTCACTATCTAACAAAATCGGCAAATTATGCAGAGGAGTGGTCGGAGCAGCGTTATCAGAGTGGGAAAAAAGCCTCTCTCTTGCAGGCAGTTATTCATGGGAGCTGGTATTTCTTTCGCATGTATCTCATCAAGGCAGGATTTCTTGATGGAAGGCAGGGTTTTTTGCTGGCACTTTTATCCGCGCATTCGGTTTTTGTGAAGTATGCAGCACTATGGGTGAAATGGAACGATCATAAAAAATGACTGCAGATTGTATTGGCTACATTCTGTATGCTGATTGCAGACATCTCTTCTTCACCTGCGCCCTCCGGTGGAGAGAAGGCAAGCTGTCTTGACTGCTCATTGATTGTTTTCCAGCGCAGCGCAGTGGCCGATTTTCGGCGAGGATAAAATGCTGCAGTTGGGCGATTTAGGGCGCCAGCGATGTGTAGGGGGCCAGTTGATCCGCTAACAAACAGATCAACAAAAGCGATGTGTTGGGCAAAAGAGGTGAGCCCCGCAGTGGAGATAAATATAGTGTGAGGCACATCTTTCAGCAGCATTGAAAATTCCTGGATTAGTCTCTCTTCATCTGGGCCTGCACTAAGTATGATGTATGAATTGCTGTCACTGGTGATTTTTCTGGCAAGTTCAGCGTATTGTTGATGCGAAAGATTGCTCGCAGATCCGCCACTGCTGGGGTGGATCATGATCAGTTTCTGTTCTGGATTAATATCTTCCCTGTTAAGAAACTGCTCCTTAAGAGAGTGGATCTGTTGAGCGGGAAAGAAAAAATAGGGCGGAGCTGGCTCAATAGTCGGGGTGGCTTTTTTACGGTTCCTCAGATAGGCGCGAACCAAATCCAGATTATATTCAAATTCCGGTTTTCTTGATTGTGAGCGGCGTTGAGTGATTTTGTTGTGGTAAAAGAGCTGTGCAAACTTTGTGGCTGGTGCAATTCGATATCTAGCGCCAACAAATAGTGTTGCAAATGCAATTCTTGTTGTTGAAAAGAGTGTAATGATGGCATCGATTCTATGGCGACGAATTGATTTCCTGATTTTAAGGACGCCACGCCATCCAGCGGAGTTTCCTGGATCAATTAATACTTGGTCAATCCAGGGGCATGATTCAGCAATCTCTCTGGTATATTCAGGAACTAAGGCGAAGGTAGTGCAGTTGGGTATGTTCTTCTTTAGCATGGCGTAGCTTGGCCAGGCCAGCATAAAATCCCCAAGCTTGTCATTTCGAATCAGCAGGATTCTCTCTTCTTTGTCGGCAGAGTGAGTCACGATGTATCTCATGATACTGGGCTGGGTTTGAATATGCTAGAACCTTGTTGATGACAAAATTGAGGGGGTAATTGCATGCTACAATTGCTCTGTTTGACCTATTTCGCAGTAGCCTTGTTAGGGGGGTGCCATGAAGACATTAGATCCAGACATCTCGATTGTATGTCCCTGTTTTAATGAACAAGATGTGATTGACTCCTTTATGGAGCGTATCAAGCAGGTGATGTGTGAGATTGAATATAGTTATGAAATTATCTTTATAAATGATGGCAGTAAAGACAATACACTGGAAAAATTAAGAGAGGTCAGACAACAGAATGATTTTGTTCGCATCATAAACCTCTCTCGTAATTTTGGAAAAGAGGCGGCACTTACAGCAGGCTTGGACTACTCAAAAGGTGCTGCAGTTATTCCTATTGATGCTGATCTTCAGGATCCACCAGAGCTAATCCATGACTTCTTGCGTGAGTGGAAGAAGGGATATGATGTTGTGGTCGCAAAGCGGGTAGATCGTAGTAGTGATAGCTGGGCAAAAAGATTCAGTGCGGAGCTGTTCTATAGACTTCACAACAATATTTCTCAGGTAGATATTCCAGAAAATGTCGGCGATTTTCGCCTGATCAGTAGGCGGGTTGTACGGGCTGTGCAATTGCTTCCAGAGAACCAACGTTTTATGAAAGGGATATTCTCCTGGGTTGGATTCAAAACTTCGGTAATTGAGTATAAGCGTGAGCCACGTGAGGCTGGAGAGACAAGCTTCAATGGATGGACACTGTGGAATTTTGCGCTACAGGGGATTACAAGTTTTAGTACGGCACCACTTCGAGTATGGCTTTATTTAGGGTCAATTATCTCATTTCTGGCTTTTATCTATGGATCAATTATTGTAGTAAAAACAATTATTCTTGGGGTTGATATGCCAGGATATGCATCAATGATAACGGTAATTCTATTTCTTGGCGGCATCCAGTTAATTGGGTTGGGTGTTATGGGGGAGTATATTGGACGGATGTATATGGAGAGCAAAAAACGTCCTGTTTACATTATTGAAGAAGAAGATTAGTGGTTCAGAGGTTATTCAGACGTCTATTGGCTATACGCATTGTGCGTTTTGGGCTAGTGGGCGGAGTCGCAACACTAATCCATATTACTGCGGCATTCCTTTATATCTATTTCTTGGCTGATCAGGTGTTTGTGGCAAATCTGATTGGATTTTCCTGTGCATTCGGATTTTCCTATCTGGCACAGAGTCGCTTTGTTTTTAACAGTAGAGTGGGCATGGATAATGCGAGCAGATTTTTTGTTGTACAGTTTGCAGCTCTGCTGATTTCACAGATGATTAGTGAACTGGATGCTGAGGCCAACAGTTATTATCGTGTATTGTTTGTTGCTATTATCTTGCCTGTAGTGACCTTTTTTATTCACAGAGGATGGACCTTTGCTCGATCTGAATCATGATGCCTGAAAGTCAAAATAGATATTTCCCCATAATTTATAGCGCAGGATTTATCCTGGGAATCCTTCTGTCACTCTTGTATGCGGGCAATCAGATTGTTACAGGAGATCAAACCCAGATGCTCTATAAAGGATATCTGGGAGCCTATAGTGATATATGGATGAGCTATGGGAATGCGGCAAGTGCTGTTGGAAATGTTCCAGGATCACTGTCTGCATGGCTGGTTGGATGGCCATTGATGTTATGGGATTCTCCATGGTCGCCAATGCTGTTTTTGATTGTGTTGCGAATCGTCTCATTTTTGCTGCTTGATGCTGTTATCAAGAGTGTCTTTGGCCAGCCATTGCGACTAGCATTTCTGGTGATCTACTGGCTAAACCCATGGTTCCTCTATGATAGCCTGATCTACAATCCATCCTATCTGGCACTTTTTACGGCAATGCATCTCTGGTCTGCATACAAGATGCGTGATAACTGCTCCGTTATCTATACGATAATTCATGTCTTGTCGATTGGTATGGCAATGCAGTTACATTACTCATGGCCAATATTGGTGATTATTTCATCCTATCTCTTCTACAGGAAGATTATAAAGGTGTCATGGCCTGGCTTTATTATGGGTGGTTTGGCTATATTTGCCTCTCTGATACCATATCTTCTGGAATTACAGGTGAATCAATCAATTGCCGCGCAAGAGAGTGACCGTTATATTGGATGGGGAGGAGTGCATGTTTATCCTGTACTAAAATCAATTCTATATTGGATTCGTTACGGCTCATTACTGTTTCCGACAAGAGCTGTGATGGGGGCAGAGTTTGACTGGGTAACCAACGTTGAATGGTTGAGGATAACGGTTCAGTACTTGTGGAGGGGAGTGTTGTTTATAGCTGGCTTGGCAACAGTTATTTTCTCAGTAAAAATAAATTGGCAAGTATGGAAGATTGTTAAGTCAAAAATTATTTTAAATAATCAGTATGTTGCCAATGCTGATTGGCTTGCTCTTTACTCATTTTCAGCGCTGTTGGCTATTTTTATTAGCGCGATCCTCTCTCCAATTACCTTTTCCTATTGGCATCTAATCATAACGTTTCCATTTTCGTTGCTTCCAGCGCTCTATATTGCAGATAAGTTAAATGTTCATGAGGCAAGGCTATTTACAAAGTGGCTTAGCTTAACGGCACTATTTTTTATTATAGTTAATCTGGTTGCTGCAAATGATAGTGGCAAATATTCATATACAGTCAGTTATGAGCAGCAGGTTCATGAGTATATTGAAAAGAATCATAATGATATCTATCGTCATAAATAAACTTATCATGATTGTAAGTATGGCTGTTCGATGAATATTCTATTTGCATTATCGCAACTCGAGGTGACGGGGGCAGAGGTTTATGCGGCCACAGTGGGCAATCAACTCTCTGGTAGGGGGCATAGAATGTTTTATATCTCAGACACATTTACAAAAGAGGTGTCTGGTAATGTTTTTACTCTTCGATTCAACAAGAGAAACTTGTTTAGAAGGGTGTGGCACATAAGCTACCTTGTCTATCTTATCAAGAGATATAGAATACAAATTGTTCATGCACATTCCCGAGCATCTGGGTGGAGTAGTTATGTTGCATGCAAGCTAACCAATACCCCGATGATTACTACGGTTCATGGCCGGCAACCTGTACACCGTTCAAGAAAAAAATTCCATGCGCTGGGAACAAAGGCGATAGCTGTTTGTGAGAATGTGGCAGAGCAGATTATTTCTGATCTTGGGGTTCCAAAATCGATAGTTGAGGTTCTCCGTAACGGGGTGTCTGCAGATGACTTCCCTCCGCGAGAGGTCCCAAACAACAGAAAAAAAATTATCACCATTATAGGCAGGCTCTCAGGACCGAAGGGAGATCTCCTGTTTTCTCTGTTGGATACTGTATTGGATAGTGGCCTCTATCAAGTAAATAGTGTGGGTGGGGCAGAATTGCCTGACAGGTTCTCTGTTTTTAGCGACAGAATTAATTTTGTTGGTTATGTGGACGATGTACGTCCCTATATTGAAAAGTCTGATTTAGTTATTGGTGCAGGGAGAGTGTCGATAGAGTCTATCCTGATGGGGTGTGCAACATTTGCAATCGGTGAGGCAAAATCAATAGGATTGGTTACTAAAGAAAATATAGATGAGGCTCTCAGGAGTAATTTTGGCGATGTCGGTGGGGAGGAGATGGATATCGATTTCTCCTCCCTGGATGAGCAGATTGCTGATGCTTGTCTTGTTGGAGCGGTAGAGAGAGAGGTGGTGGAGAGGGTCAAAAAAGAATACTCACTAAATGATATTGTTGACCGTCTTGAGGAAATATATCAGTCAGAATATGTCTACCAGAAAGAGTATGAGGTTCCGGTTGTTATGTATCATCGTGTTATATCTAAAGATGATGAAAGGGGGCAGCATGGAATATACGTGACTGAAAAGCAGTTTGAGAGTCACCTGAGGCTCTTAAAAAAAAGAGGAATAGAGTCGCTATTTTTCTCTGATTTGGACAAAAAAAGGGTGGTAAGCAGGCTGGAGGATGGTAAGAAATTTATAATTATCACCTGTGATGATGGCTATAATGATAACTATAAAAATATGTTTCCATTGTTGAAGAAATATGGGGTCAAGGCAACCATCTATCAGGTAACGGGGGAAGATCATAATAGATGGGACGTGGAGAAAAGTGGAGAGACTTTATTTCCATTGATGAATAAGAGACAAATATTGGAGATGTCAGGTTCAGGCCTAGTTGAATTTGGGGGACACACCAGGACCCACCCCAAACTTGACAAACTTGAGGAGCAGTTGGTGATTGATGAAGTGGTTGGTAATCGGCAGGATCTAGAGCAGATTACAGGGATTACACCGGCCTCATTTGCCTATCCATATGGAGATCTCTCAGTAAAAACAAAAGAGATCGTAACTAAAGCTGGATACACTTACGCTGTTGCAACAGACTCAGGGCCATTGGCAATGCACAGGGATATGTTGCAGATAAGAAGAATATCGATCTTTCCAGGAACGACTAACAGAGGTTTTTGGAGAAAGATTAAAGGAAACAATGAATTTCGTTATGCAAAGAGAGAAGGTAGGGATTTGAGGTATTAATAATGTTCAAAGGGGTAGCTGGTGAAAATTGAGAAATTTGAGGGCGATCTGGAGGAGGTCGATTGCCCATTATGTGGGAAAGGTGCTGGAAGAGAGACAGTTTATCTTCGAGAAGATGGAATTGGCTTCTACCGATGCAAGGGCTGCAACATACAGTTTGCATCACCAAGATTTACTGAGAAATCACTATTAAATATTTATGAAAGTGAAGAGTGGAAAGATGTCTCTGAGTATGGTGACTGGACATTTGATAAGTGGAAAGAGGAGAGGGACCATAGTTATTATCTTGTACAGCAAAATATTGAGTTGATAAAAAGGTATCTCCCATCTGGATCCAGAATTCTTGATGTCGGGTGTGATATTGGCCTTACTGTACGCTCACTAAATGATAGTGGTTATATTGCAGAGGGGGTAGAGCCCAGTAGTTTGGGCGCAAAGATATCCAGAGAGAAAACTGGGATAACTGTGCATGAGATGGAGCTTGGTTCATTTCATCCTGATGAAGAATTTGATGGATTAATGATTCTGGATGTTTTGGAGCATCTGTATGATCCATTGAAGACGCTAGGAGAGTGCGCAGACAGGATCAAAAAGGGTGGTTATATTTTTATCCATGTACCAAATCATCGTGGAATCAGTAATCGATATAAGGCAAAAATAAATAAATGGGGTCTTAAGAAGACCTTTAATCATTTCGGGTTTCCAGCGCATATCTATCATTTTGACAAAAAAAGTCTTAATGTGGCGTTAGAGAAATCTGGGTTTAGAGTGCTTGATTTTGAATCATGGTCCAAGGCATTAACGGAAGGAAGAGTGAACTGGAAAACAAAATTGCTAATTGCCTCAGCGAAGAAATGGGCTCATTCAGACTATATTATTTGTGTTGCAAAAAAACTATAGGGCATCCTAAGCATAGGACATAATAATATGATTTTGCTGGAGGATATAAAGCATAAATTTGTTGTAACAAGAGACAGAATCAGATTCATTCTGGCGCGTATCATTATTGATAGGAAATTGTCTGGCAGAGTAAAATTTCCTCTTGTCACAAATAGCGTCCTATTTATCAGAATGGATGGAAAGGTGGGAGATACTGTTGTCTCATCATTTGTCTACAGGGCATTAAAAGGGGCATTTCCTGAAATGAGGGTTGCCGTTCTGACTTTGCCTAATGTAGATGGGATATATCGAAACAACCCATTTATTGATGAAATTTATCACCTAAAAAAACGACCAGGATTCTCATTAATCAGGGAATTTTGTAAGTCTATTCCACATTATGAAACTGTTGTATTTCCTGTTAGGTGGCTAAAGCCAAGAGATTTGTATCTTCTGGATCAATTAGATCCATCCTATATCATCGGTAGGGAAGAAGGTCTAAATTTAGTAAATATTTTGATTGATAAGGGGAATGAAGCAACACATGGAGCCAAAATATTTGAGGAGGTGTTAAGTGTTTTTGGGGTGACCAGCTATGATCATTCTTATTTTATTCAATGGAGTAATGATGTCGAGAGTGATGTAGCAGATTTTATAAATAACCTTGGACAAGACTATATTGCAATTAATCCGTATGGTAATGCTAAAAGTAGAAAGATTGGGGCAGATAAACTTGGTCAAATGATACAAAGACTAAATGAGCAATATCCGCAGTATGCACTTGTAATATTAGCACCTCCAGACCTAAGAGAAGAGGTAAGAGCTGTTCTTGAAAAATCCCCAACTGATAATGTAACAATAATGGAAAGTGCCAATAGTATTGACCACGTTATGTCATTGATAGCCCACTCAAAATTACTGGTTTCTGTTGATACGGGTACAGTACACATTGCAACAGCAACAAAAACTCCAACAGTTGCAATATATCGCGATGATGAGGATAACTATAAGCGCTGGCATCCAAACTCAAATATTGCACGAGCAGTCTTTGGGCGTCCTCCCCGTAGTGATTATGA
>CALEHW010000070.1 GCA_937877715.1 uncultured Methylophaga sp.
TCCCGGCGTAGCGCATACTCGGTCAGCTGTAGCGGGGTGGTCATCTCCACTACCTCAATGGGGGTGTTGAGGGTATTGGTCATGTGGGTCTGCACCGCCGAGAGTCCATTCCCCTGCACGCTCGCCCCCATCCCTCCGCCGATGGTCTCGTAGTAGTCCCAGTAGCCCCCGGCTGCCCTGCCCCCCATGGCAACATTGTTCATTGAGCCTTGGCTAGCCGCGGCCATCCGCTCCGGTATAGCCTCCGCCAACGCCCCCATAACCACATCTACTACACGGCTGCTGGTCTCCACATTACCTGCTGCCACTGCAGCCGGTCGGGACGCATTGAGCAGAGAACCCTCCGGGGCGGTTATGGTAATTGCACGGAAACTCCCGGCAGCAGCAGGGATCTGTGGCGGCATCAGAGAACGAAACAGGTAGTAGACCCCGGCGGCAGCGACAGAGAGCGGACAATTTATATTCCCCTCCGTCTGAGCAGCGCTACCGGAGAAGTCAACCGCAACTCTGCCATCATCAACCTCAATCGATACTTTTACTGGAAGATTGCGATTTCCCATCCCATCATCATCCATGACATCTTCAAACCGGTAGATGCCATCCGGGATGGTCTGCAGGGCAGCGGAGGCGAGCCGCTCAGCATACCGGTTCAGATCCACCAACCCCTCTCTGAATTCCTCACTTCCCAACTGACCAATCCAGCTCCGCAGACGGGCCAGCCCCGCACGGTTGGCACTGATTTGCGCCTCAAAATCTCCCTGTGAGAGCTGTGGATTACGTAGCGCCCTCAGGATCTCAGAGTAGAGTGGCTGCTGGATCTCATCACCGCGCAGCAGATAACTGGGTGGAATCACCATCCCCTCCTCCTCAAGTGAGCTGGAGATCGGCATTGAGCCAGGAGTATCTGCACCTATATCAGCATGATGAGCACGGTTGACCACAAAACCTAGCAGCTCCTCCCCAACCAGCAGCGGGGAGATCATGGTGACATCGGGCAGATGGGTCCCCCCAAGAAAAGGGTCATTCAACACCACAAGATCACCCTCTCGCCACTCCATCTGGCTGACAACCCCGCCCATCGCAAAGGCCATGCTCCCTAGGTGGACCGGAATATGTGCCGCTTGCGCACAGAGCTCCCCCTCCGCATCGAAGATGGCGCAGGAGTAGTCCAGCCGGTCACGAATGTTTGGAGAGAATGCCGAACGACGCAGCACAGCCCCCATCTCATCGCATACCGCCTCGATCCGGCTGGAGAATATTGTCAAATCAATCGCATTCATTGTGGCCTCAAACTACAGTCTAAGTTGGGTAATGTCCAGTCTCCACCACTGCCTGCAGAGGTGAGAAGACAGCCATATCCAACCCCGCCTCATCACCTACGTTTTATGTTGTTATTTGTCAAAATCACCCATATAATACCTGACATATTTACTGTGTCTTTTGCTCAATCACTGGAGAAAAACCCATGAACCCACTGCAGAATCGAATCGGTACCGTGATCAGCGGCATCGTCCTTGCCATCATCTTCATCTTTATGCTCGGCCCCACCGGCACAATCAACCACCTAGAGTTCTGGGTATGGCTCCACGTCATTGTCGGTATTGCCTGGGTCGGCATCCTCTACTACTTCAATGCCATCCAGGTTCCTGCAGTGGGAGAGGCGCTGGCTGATGAAGAGCCGGGGCCCGCTGCGATCAACAAATATATCGCCCCACGCGCCCTCTTCTGGTTCCGCTGGGCTGCACTGCTGACCTGGATTACCGGGGCGATGGCGCTTGAGTCACTCCACGCCGCGCCTGGATCCGGTGTGGTTGCAGCATTTATCTTTGCCCCAGGATTCACGGTTATCGGCATGGGAGCATGGCTCGGCACCATCATGCTGTTCAATGTCTGGATCCTGATCTGGCCCAATCAGCAGAAGATTCTGGGAATGAGAGAAGCATCTGCCGAGGAGATCGCCAAGGCAAAATTTGTTGCCCTGATGGCCTCCCGCACCAATACCTTGCTCTCTATTCCCATGCTGCTGGGGATGACCGCGCAGGGACACGGGCTGCCATTCTAGGCCGCCATCTGAAGCCACCAAAAAAAACCCGGCACTGCCGGGTTTTTTTTGGTGGACCGACATGAATATTTCCAAAAGCATTGGCAGTTTTATGCAGTCCGCTCAGGCACATCCATGTGGCGCTCGTTTGCGGACCTCCTGTCCGCAAACGGCTGCCTGCATAAAACTGCCAATACTTTTAGAGCAACTAATGCATATAGTTGCGAAACCACAAACAACCGTTACAATATCTCTTCAACTGGTCGGCAGCATCATCTTGAGGCTGCCGTTTTTTATTTTGGCAAAAGAAGTTAACAGAAGTTATGAGTAATACCATCATGCCCACCTACGGGCGTCTTCCCGTCTCCTTCGTCAAGGGCGAGGGTGCCTGGCTCCTGGATCAGCAGGGCAAGAGATATCTGGATGCCCTCAGCGGCATCGCAGTCTGCGGGCTTGGCCATAGCCACCCCGCAGTTACCGAGGCGATCTGTGATCAGGCCTCCACCCTGCTCCACACCTCCAACCTCTACGGGATCCCCAACCAGCAGCAGCTGGCTGACCGTCTCTGTGAGATCTCCGGAATGGAAAATGTCTTCTTCAGTAACTCTGGCGCCGAGGCCAATGAGGCTGCTATCAAACTGGCACGTCTGCATGGCCATAACATGGGGATCGAGGCACCAGCCATCATTGTCACCAAGGGCAGCTTCCACGGCCGCACACTGGCAACCTTGAGTGCCACCGGGAACCGCAAGATACAGGCGGGATTTGAGCCGCTGGTGTCGGGTTTTATCCGCGCGCCCTACAACGATCTTGAGGCCCTGCGGGAGATTGCCGTCAACTCGAAACAGGCAGTTGCCATTATGGTGGAGCCGGTACAGGGAGAGGGCGGAGTAAAAATCCCGGATGCGGGATATCTGGCTGGAGTTCGTGCAATATGTGATCAACAAGGTTGGCTGATGATGCTTGATGAGGTCCAGACCGGAATGGGACGTACCGGCAAATGGTTCGGATTCCAGCATGAGGCTATCACCCCCGACGTAATGACCCTAGCCAAAGGGCTCGGTAACGGCCTGCCCATAGGTGCCTGTCTGGCACGGGGCAAGGCAGCAACACTGTTCCAGCCTGGCATGCACGGCTCCACCTTTGGTGGAAACCCGCTAGTTACCCGGGTTGCGTTGGCAGTTATTGATACCATCAAGCAGGGTGCACTGCTGGATCGCGCAGCAGCATTGGGCAATCAGATCCAACAGGGGCTTGAGACCAAACTGGCTGACAACAGCCAGGTTCTGGATATACGCAGTCGTGGGCTGATGGTGGGGATCGAGCTGAGCCAGCCCTGTGCCGCCCTAGTCAGTCAGGCACTGGGGCGGGGAATTCTACTCAACGTAACTGCCAACAATGTAGTTCGCCTGCTACCACCACTGATTCTGAGCGATGATGAAGCGAAGCAGATTATTGAACAGGTTGGTGGACTGATAAACCAATTCACAACAGACAACAGTGAGGAGAGCAGATCATGAGCTCCACTTCTACCCGCCACTTTCTGACTCTACTCGACCTCTCAACCGAGGAGCTGGAGCAGATAATCCAGCGCGCCATAGAGCTAAAGGAGATGCAGCATGGTGGCACGATTCATGAGCCACTGAAAAACCGAGTGCTGGGGATGATTTTTGAAAAGTCCTCCACCCGTACCCGTGTCTCGTTTGAGGCCGGAATGGCGCAGTTCGGTGGCAGTGCCATCTTCCTATCCCCAAGGGATACCCAGCTGGGGCGCGGCGAACCCATTGAGGATAGTGCACGTGTCCTCTCCAGCATGGTAGATGCGGTGATGATCCGCACCTTTGAGCACGAGAAGGTGGAACGGTTTGCCGAATACTCATCCGTCCCGGTGATCAATGCCCTGACTGATGACTACCACCCATGCCAATTGCTGGCTGATGTTCAGGCCTATGTTGAGCACCGTGGATCGATTCGTGGAAAGACAGTCGCTTGGATCGGGGACGGCAACAACATGTGCCACTCCTATATAAATGCAGCACGTCAATTCGGCTTCCGGTTGAATATTGCCGCCCCCGAAGGATATGAGCCAAAGAGAGAGATCGCCGATGCCGGTGGGCCAGCAATCACTCTTGTGAGCGATCCGGTCGAAGCGGTAAGCAGTGCCGACCTGGTAGTTACAGATGTCTGGGCCAGCATGGGGCAGGAGGAAGAGAGCGACACTCGCAATGAGATCTTCAGAGAATATCAGGTCAATGAGATGCTGATGGCTCATGCAAATAGTGATGCCCTCTTTATGCACTGCCTCCCTGCCCACCGTGGAGAAGAGGTGAGTAGCGGGGTCATCGATGGCCCCCATAGTGTAGTCTGGGATGAGGCAGAAAATCGCCTCCATGCACAGAAGGCACTGCTTGAGTTCCTGATCCGGTAGGTGTCCAGATATAGCCCCATCTCCTGTGCACTCTACAGCGAGTATGAGTTGGCCATTATGCGCCGCGTAGCTATCAAGGTTAGCTGGCGAGCCTCACCCGGAGAGGTTGAGAGTGGAGAGCTCTATCCCACCGACTTGAATACCAGAGATGGTATTGAGTATATGAAAGCAACCATGCACAACGGGGAGACAATCGAGATTCGACTAGACCAAATTCTGGAGTCCGTCGTGTTGTAATATTTTGTAACAAACATGGCTCGTCCGAGGATATATAATCGGAGGCATGGAGAGCTCAACACATATCCTCATCGTTGACGATGACAGGGAGATTCGTACTCTACTGCAGCAGTTTCTGGAAAAACATGGCTTTCCAAAAATCTCCGCTGCAGGTGATGGCAGGGAGGCACGTGAGATTCTGGAAAGGGAAGATATCTCACTGATTATTCTGGATATCATGCTTCCCGGGGAGGATGGATTCTCCATTGCACAGTCGATACGTGAAAAGAGCACAATCCCGATAATTATAATCTCGGCTCTGACTAAACTGGACGACCGGGTTTTTGGATTAAATGCGGGAGCTGATGACTACCTCACCAAACCATTTGATACAGATGAGCTACTGGCGCGTATCCACGCCATCCTCCGCAGATCAAATGGCGTCATTGTCAGTGGTGAACAGGAGTTCCGTTTTGGTGACATCACCCTATCAATGCCGGAGCGGGTCATTATCCGCAAGGACCAGAGGAAAATTCCACTCTCAGGCAGCGAGTTCAAGCTGCTCTCATATTTTCTCGACCACCCCAACCAGCCACTATCACGCAAGATGCTGACTGTAGGACTCAATGGCGGGGTAGATTTTGTCTCGGAGCGGACTATCGATGTACAGATCAGTCGACTGCGCAACCGACTGGGAGACAGTGGTGGAAATATCATCAGGACCCTGCGCAATGAGGGGTACATACTTGCATCATCCGTTATCCCGTCCCACTCATGACCAGAACAGATATCCCTGGGGGGGGGATGTATAGACTGGCCCTGCCAATTATGGCCCTTGCATCCAGCATGGTAATGGCTGGACACACTCCAGAGACGGTAAACAGCATTCTGTTGGATGATATTGAGGGAATCCCGATCATTATCACCCCATCCAGAATGGCGCAGCCAATCAATGAAGCTGCTTCAGCTACTACAATAATTGACAGCAAATTGATCCAGGCTAGTGGAATTCGTGATATTCCTGAGCTGTTCCGCCTGATCCCCGGAATGGTCGTGAGCTATGAGAGTGGGCATAAGGCCAATGTAAAATATCATGGGCTCGACGACGGTGGCAATGCCCGCCATCTACAGGTTTTGATTGATGGTCGCTCAGTCTACCAGCCTGCCTTCTCACGGGTGATCTGGTCCGATCTTCCCATTGCTATTGAGGATATTGAGCGTATCGAGGTAGTAAGAGGACCCAGCAGCACCATCCACGGCAGCAATGCCTTTCTCGGTGTCATCAATATAATCACCAAGAACCCTGTCGATACCCACGGCACCGCACTGAGAATAAATAGTGGAACGGACGGTATTGGTGATGGATTCGTTCGTATCTCTGATACGTTTAATGATATCAACTACCGGCTCTCGATAAAACACCACAGTGATGATGGTTTTGACCACGACAGCGGTGGCGATCCACGCTATGACTACCAGAAAGGGAATTTCCTCAACCTGCAGGCAGAGATGTTGCTCTCTGACCAAGATACCCTCACCATCGACCTGGGACACAAGCGGGGGGACAAGGATGAGTCAGCCTCCACATACCCAACGTATGTATCTAATCCATATCAGACTGAAGAGTGGAGTTTTAACTCCGAACATGTAAGGTGGGTTCACCATCTTAATCCTGACCACAAGCTCAAGCTTCAGTTCTTCCACCATCTAAGTGATGTAGTCTCCCTGAACGAACGAACTACAGCAGCTGTGGCATACGATGTAAGCACACATGATGCCAGCTACAGAGAGGAGCGTTTTGATCTGGAACTTGAGGATACTCTCATCATTGACGATTCACTGCGCATCAGCAGTGGTGGCTCACTGCGCAGAGACTACTGGAAATCAGCATTCTATACAGAAAACAGAAAGGTAAAAAAGGATACTATTCGTGCTTTTGGAAACTTGGAGTGGGGCCCCACGGAAGATACTGTCATCCATGCTGGCGCCATGTGGGAACGTGAGAAGGCAACCGGCGGCAAGGCAAACTCCAACCTCTCCCCCAGGATAGCTGTAAATCACCACCTTAATGACCACCATACAATACGTGCCAGTTACTCCGAGGCTGTCAGTACACCTGACCTACTGGCAACAAACACAATCAATTCGGTAAGGCTTGGAGTATATGGTGCGCCATGTATCCCTGTTCTATATACAAACCCTTGTCTATTGAACGTTGGAACCAACTACCTTAATGAGACCCTGGGACTCCCCAACACCACACTAAAACCGGAGCATATCACCTCCCGTGAGATAGGGTGGATTAGCCATATTCCGGAGCAGCACCTTGACCTAGATCTCAAACTATTCAAAGAAAAAATCAGTGATCTCTATGAAGATACAGGAGCTGAAAGTAGTGGGGTCAATAGCAATGTTTCAGTTATCATCAATCAAAATCATGCAAATATAAGCGGTATAGAGGGCCAGATAAAATGGTCCCCTTCACCTGCCAACACCCTAATCCTAAGTGGCGCCCACCTCTTCCACCTCAATAGTAACGATACGAAAACTGCGGACTCTTTCCCAACTAATAGCGGAAGCCTAATGGGTATTCATAATTTCGGTAGTGGGATCAACGCATCTACCACCCTCTACTACTCAGGAAAGATGGCTGGAACTGACAGAGTTATCGGTGGACCATTCCGCAGGATTGATACAAGAATCTCCAAACAGCTCAAGCTAGGCAATGGAAGCAGTGCAGAACTATCATTAGTACTACAGCACCGGCTGGATGATAATCCAGAAAATAGTCAGGATAACCTTTACAACGACAAGAATAAGGGGTGGCTACAACTCGGTTTCCACTTCTAAAAGCCAAAATCATCTCCATGTCTACCCCACTCACCAAGCTTAACAACAGACTGGCTAGGGGGATCCTCTATCTGCTTCTGCTGTTTGGCAGTAGCAATATACTTGCTGCCGGTGTCACCCTGCTATCTACAGCAGGTGACAATAGAGGTACAGCCTTTGCTGAAAAACTGGTCACCTCACTCAGCGCCCTGCAGCTCCAGACCATACATCTCACGACAACAGACCAACCCCAAAGAATAACTGACCAACACCGGATCTGGGTTACCGTTGGGATTGAGGCGCTGACACACCACCTATCACACCACCATCAGAAGCAACCCGGTGCAGTAACCGTAGCCCTGATGGTCACAGAGCAGCAGTACCGCCACACCCTGGAGAGTCGCGGAAAAGAAATAAAGATCACCGCCACATTCTCCGACCCCCCACTCCAGAAACTTATCAATCTGGTTCAAACTGCAATTCCCTCTGCTCGTGTTGTCGGGGTTCTACAGAGTAGTTCTATAAGTTTATCTCCTGCCGTTACAACCGGCAGTGAACTTGATGTCATCTATAACATCGTAGATGGAAAGATCAATGCACCGCTACAAGAGATTCTCCCCAAGATTGATGTATTGGTAACTATTGCAGATTCCAGGCTCTACAACAGCGGCAACTTCAGAAATATCCTTCTCTCCAGCTACCGCAAGAGGATTCCAATGGTCTGCCATACAAAAAATGCCGTCACCGCAGGGTGTATTGCCGGAGCTTTTGCCAAAGAGAAGGACATGCTTGAAGATGCAGTGGAGTTGATTCATGACATCTCCATAAGAGACGGTAAAACAGTTCCACCCCCCAAGGCGGTCAAAAAGTTCTCTGTCGCCACCAATCCCAAGGTTGCTCACTCACTTGGATTGCATCTTAAACACCCTGATCTTATTACCAAAGAACTTCTTCAATTTGAGGAGATTGTGCCATGAAGAACTGGCCCTTCCGCTATCAGATGATTCTTGTCGGCGCCATACCAGCACTCCTGACATGGCTCATGTTGACAATTACTACTCTCTATACCAGTTGGGACATACTGCATAATGAACATATAAAACATGGGGAGATGATGGTCGCCCAGATGGCTCCCAGTTGTGAGTTTGCTATTTTTTCTGGAGATATGGATCCACTAAACCAACTACTAGGTAATATGGTATCACGTTCAGATGTAGAGTGGATAGAGCTCTACGATAACCAATACCACCTACTTACCAATCTTGGTAACTCAACTCTGCCTGATGATAACAGCACAATCCGGAAGTTTACTGCACCAGTACACTCAACTACTCTGGAAGTTGATGATGCTGCAGATAGTGTCAGCACTACCGTTACAACTATTGGCTATCTCTCGATAGGCCTCTCCAATGACTCTCTGCTGCTGGCAAGAGAGAAGTTACTCTACCAGGCACTCACCATTGGTGGGGTGATTATCGCCATTATCATGTTACTGGTCTCTACCATCTCCTATCGATCTACACTAATCTTCAACAACCTGCGCTCGGCAATGGGCCACATTAGCCGTGGCGACTTCTCCCCTCTTAGCGAGGATCTTCCCAAAAAGGGTGAGTTAGGGGAACTCTCGGAGGATCTACAGAGGATGGCATCAGCCTTGGAGAGGAACCGCAAAGAGGCACTTGCCGCATATGAACTGCTTGAACAGAGAACAGCAGATAGTGAAAAAATATTGAAAGAGGAAAAAACGACGGAATGAGCTGGATCAATCTAAAAAACAACTCCAGAGATATCGCCGCAGCTCTACTGTTTTGGCTCTTTGCAGCTATATTGTCGCTCTATCTGTTGGCTATCTCACAGCATCAGGACCAGAGAACAAACTTCTCTCACCGCACCACCACATTTCAGAGCGCAATAGAGAGCAAACTACATATAAATTCATCAATCCTGGAGAGTATCTCTGCACTGACTGGGCCAGCAGACCTTTTTCAGCAGGAAAATATACGCTGGGCCATAGAACGGCTGATCAGACCCCACCCACATATCCGTTCTGTACTGCTGTTTCCTACCGTTGATCAGGATGAACTGGGGGAGCTGCTCTCAACCCTGCAAGCCATGAACTCACCGAAGGTAGCATCAAAACTGGAGAGATACAGGAGCGGAGAACTGCCACCACTGCTCTCACCAGTCATCCTCAACATCAGCAAGGATGAGACACTACAGAAGATGCTGTGGATGGATGCCCGGGCGGTTGATGCACTCAGCGGAACCATTGAGATAACTGCTACTGATCACCATCTAAGCTCTCGGCCATACCGTGTTGCAAACAGGGATCACTACTTTCTTGTTACCAACGCACAACGGCCACTCAATATCAGGGATGACAACTTCCCATGGTACTCCACCACTCACGTTGCCCTGCTGATAGATCCACAGATGATGATTCCAGAGAACTCTCCCCTCTCATTTTCGCTCTCCATGTTCAACCCCGCCACCCAACAGAAGAGGGTATTGACGGCCACCCAACCTGCCATCCCCACCTCTGGATTAATGACTACCACTCTAAATAATACTGCCAGACTGAACCCCAGAAGCCAGCCATTTCTGCTGGAGACGGTTGGTGAAATCCCACTGGTCTCATTATCTACCCAATCCATGCTGCTCTTTGTCCTCTTTTCAATATTCTATTTTTTCTTCATCAGCGTGAACCTTAGAGCCAAAAACCGTGCCAAAAGTGCTGCAGAGAGAAGTGAACGGCAGTTACTGCTACAGACAGAAAACCGTGTTCAAATGCTCAATGCAATATCCCACGATATCCGTACCCCGTTGACACGTCTAAAGCTACGCTCCTCCATATCTGGCCAGAGGCAGTGTGCCAAATGTCTGGTTGATGCCAATGAGATTGGTAAACTGGTAGAGGGATCACTAGAGTACCTACAGGATAAGCATCAAGAGGAGATGCCGGAGATCTGCAATATTGACGATCTTGTCAAAACGATAGAGCGTGAGGTTGCAGAGAGCGGGCAGACCATTAAGGTTAGTGGAGAGATACGCTGGCCTTATATGTGTCAGCTGCTACAGCTCAAGCGTGCAATTGAGAACCTGATTAATAATGCATTGCGATATGGCAATGATGTCTCACTCCGTATCATCGATACAGAACAACAGCTAGTTATCAAGGTAAGTGACCATGGCCCAGGCATTGACGAAAAGCTGATTGATCAAGTCACACAGCCTTATTTCAGAACAGAATTGTCAAGAGGTCGGGATAGCGGTGGGGTTGGGCTGGGGCTCTCTATTGTCAACCAATTCTGTCAGTCACATGATGGCACTCTAACCCTGAAAAACCGCCCAGAAGGTGGTCTTCTGGCTTCTATTTCACTGCCCAGATAGCGGCACAAACAGGGAAGAAAACTGAAGGACAGCAAGAGCATACCCCCCAGCAATCAGATCATCCAGCATAACCCCAAATCCACCGGAGACCTTCTGGTCTGCCCAGCTAATCGGCCACGGCTTCCAGATATCGAACAGACGAAACAGCAGAAATCCGGCCGCAACCCACTGCCAACCAGCAGGGGCTGCAACCATTGTTACCCAGAAACCGACAAACTCATCCCAGACAATGCCCCCGTGGTCATGAACCCCAAGGTCATCCCCTGCACGACCACATACCCAGATTCCAAACAGAAATGCCAACACAACTACCACCAGATAGAAGGGCAGTGATAGCTGTTCCAGTAAGAGGTAGAGTGGAATGGCAGCAATGGTACCAGCCGTTCCGGGTGCAAACGGAGTCAATCCAGACCCAAAGCCGAAGGCAACGAAGTGGATCGGGTTAGTTAATACTGTACGGATTGAAGGGGTCATGGTGCTATGAATTCCGTAAGTGAAGTTGAAAACTTGTGGAGGAATTCATAGCACCATGACCCCTTCCTTCCAGGCAAAAATCACCCCTTCTGCTTAGCGCCAATCCGCAGGCGCAGTGAGTTGAGACGGATAAAGCCCTCTGCATCCTTCTGGTCGTAGGCCCCGGCATCATCCTCAAAAGTGGCAATCTCCTCACTGAAGAGGCTATTGCTCTCGGATTTACGGCCCACCACAATAACATTGCCCTTGTAGAGTTTGAGACGAACCGTCCCATTAACTGTCTTCTGGGTCTCATCAATTGCCGCTTGCAGCATGGTACGTTCGGGCGACCACCAGTATCCGTTATAGACCAGCTCTGCATAACGAGGCATCATCTCATCCTTGAGGTGGGCCGCATCACGATCCAGCGTCAGTGACTCTATCGCTCGGTGCGCCTTCAGCAGGATGGTTCCTCCAGGAGTCTCGTAACAGCCGCGTGATTTCATCCCCACATAGCGGTTTTCAACAATATCATCACGCCCAATACCATTATCGCCGCCCAATCTATTGAGTGTCTCCATAATAGTGGCTGGACTCATCGCCTCACCATCGATCGCTGTTGGGTCACCCTTCTCAAAATCAACTTCTATATAGGTAGGGGTATCTGGTGCACTTTCGGGAGATACACTCCAACGCCACATATCTTCCTCAGGCTCATTCCATGGATCCTCCAGGATATCCCCCTCATAGGAGATATGGAGCAGATTGGCATCCATGGAATAGGGTGATTTTTTGTCCTGTTTGGCAAAATCAACCTCAATATTATGCTCCTCTGCATATGCCATCAGTTTGGAGCGTGAATTGAGATCCCACTCACGCCATGGGGCAATAATCTTCACATCCGGCATCAGGGCGTAGGCACCAAGCTCAAAACGTACCTGATCATTTCCCTTTCCAGTTGCTCCGTGGGCAATGGCATCAGCACCGGTCTCTTTTGCAATCTCAACCAGGCGTTTGGATATCAGTGGGCGTGCAATTGAGGTTCCCAGCAGATATTCGCCCTCATAGACCGCATTGGCACGAAACATTGGGAACACAAAATCACGGGCATATTCCTCACGCAGATCATCAATATAGATATCCTTGACGCCCATTGCCTCCGCCTTGGCGCGGGCAGGCTCTACCTCCTCTCCCTGGCCAATATCAGCAGTAAAGGTGACCACCTCACAACCATAGACATCCTCCAGCCACTTGAGAATGATTGAGGTATCCAGCCCACCTGAGTAGGCGAGCACAACTTTCTTTATATCTGACATCTATCTGTTTCCCTGAATTTTTTGGGTATTCTACCGATAAAGAAGTAGTGGCTCTATCTCTTCTTTGGGGGCATCAAATCTGTAATGGTCCCCTCAGCCATCTCTGCGGCAAAACAGAGGGTCTCGGATAGAGTTGGATGTGGATGAATGGTAAGACCGATATCCTGCATATCTGAACCCATCTCGATTCCGAGCACTGCCTCGGCAATCAGTTCGCCGGCATTGGTCCCAACCATGGCGGCACCGATCAGACATCCTGTCTCCTTGTCAAACAATGCCTTGGTCATCCCCTCGTCCCTACCAATACTGAGACTACGACCACTGGCTGCCCATGGGAATGCGCCCTTAGTGTACTCAACTCCCTGTGCCTTGGCCTCAATCTCAGTCAACCCAGCCCATGCCACCTCAGGGTCAGTATAGGCTACAGCTGGAATGGTCAGTGGTTCAAATACAGCTTTGTGGCCGACAATCACCTCTGCTGCCACCTTGGCCTCATGAGTTGCCTTGTGGGCCAGCATCGGCTGTCCAACAATATCTCCAATGGCGAAGATATGGGGGACATTGGTTCTCATCTGTCCATCTGCCGGGATAAATCCCCACTCATCAACAACTACACCAGCCTTCTCTGCATCAATCAGTTTTCCATTTGGGGCACGTCCAACAGAGACCAGTACCGCATCAAAAAGATCCTCTTCAGGTGCCTTTGCCCCCTCAAAATTTACCTTGATACCATTATCTATGGCCTCCATAGCCGATACCCTAGTCTTGAGGTAGATGTTTTCGTATTTTTTATCAATCCGCCTCTGCAGTGGACGGATAATATCCTTGTCTGCACCGGGAATTAGTGAGTCCTGCATCTCCACCACGGTAATTTTTGATCCCAGCGCCTCATAGACGGTCGCCATCTCCAGGCCGATAATCCCACCACCAACAATCAGCAGACGCCCAGGAACCTCTTTGAGGCGTAGTGCATCAGTGGAATCCCAGACACGTGGATCATCATGGGGAAAGGCTGGAACCTCTACGGAGCGGGAGCCAGCGGCAACAATGGCATTATCAAACGATACGCTCTTCTCTCCATCTGCGGTCTCGACTGCAAGTGTATTGGGAGAGGTGAATCTACCCTCTCCGGTAACCACCTCAACCTTGCGCTGTTTTGCCAGCATCCCCAAACCACCCGTAAGACGGGTAACAACCCCATCCTTCCAGGAGCGGATCTCATCGAGATTAATTTCAGGTTTACTGAAGCGAACCCCGTGGTCAGCCATGGAGTTGGCCTCATTTAGAACCTGTGCGGTATGGAGCAGTGCCTTGGATGGAATACAGCCAACATTGAGACAGACCCCACCTATTGATGGGTGACGCTCAACCATAACCACCTTTTTGCCTAGGTCAGCTGCACGGAAGGCAGCTGTATAACCACCTGGCCCCGACCCCAGCACCAGCACCTCCGCATGGATATCTGCATCACTAGCAGGGGCAGTAGCAGCCTGTGGCGCTACTATTGCAGCACTCTGTTTTTCTTCCCCACCGATGATCTCTATACTGTCTGGATTGCCGCCATCTGCTGCCCCACTATCCGCTGAGGCAGACTCCATAACCAGAATAAGATCACCCTCGGAGATCTTGTCTCCAATTGATACCTTGATCTCTCCCACTACACCATCGTATGGCGATGGGATCTCCATGGTCGCCTTGTCACTCTCAAGCGATATCAGCGAATCCTCTTTGGCAACACTATCTCCGGGTGAAATCAGGATCTCGATTACCTCAACCCCATCAAAATCACCGATATCCGGCAGTCTTACTTCTGTAGTCATCAGAGCAGTACCTTGCAGTATTCACGAAGCAGTTGGTTGAGCCTGGTGATGAAACGGGCACCATCTGCACCATCAATAACACGGTGGTCATAGGACAGTGCCAACGGTAGCATCAGGCGCGGCTCAAACTCGGTTCCACTCCATACCGGCTTGGTCTGGGAGCGTGCAACCCCAAGGATTGCCACCTCGGGAGCGTTCACAATAGGAGTGAACTGGGTGCCTCCAATACCGCCCAGACTGGAGATGGAGAAGGTTCCACCCTGCAGGTCATCACCCTTCAATTTACCATCACGGGCACGTGAGCTAATCTCCATTAATTCCTCTGCCAGATCGTAGACACCTTTGCGATCCACCTCCCTGACTACCGGCACCATCAATCCATTTGGGGTATCTACTGCCACCCCGATATTGTAGTAGTTCTTGATAATCAGCTGCTCATTATCGAGATCGAGAGAGGCATTGAACTGTGGAAACTCTTTGAGAGCTGCAACCACCGCCTTCATGATAAAGACCAGCGGAGTTAGCCTTACTCCCCTCTTTTCTGCCTCCTCCTTATTAGACTGACGGAACTCCTCCAGACGTGTGATATCGGCCTCATCAAACTGGGTAACATGGGGAATATTGAGCCAACATGCATGTAGATGCTTTCCAGAGATCTTCTTGATTCGTGATAGTGGCTGGCTCTCAGTCTCACCAAATTTGGAAAAATCGGGAAGTGTGATTTCCGGTATTGCACTTCCAGCAGCCTGTGGAGCAGCGCCACCCGAAAGTGCCGCCTTCACAAACTGCTTCACATCCTCTTTAAGAATTCTCCCTTTGGAACCAGTTCCCCCAACCTGGGAGAGCACCACCCCGAGTTCATGGGCAAAACGACGAATCGCAGGAGATGCGTGCGCCTTACCTGCTGGAGTGACCGGTACAGCCGGAGTGGCTATCTGTGGCTGGGCAGCAGTTGTTGCTGCAGAAGATGTGGAAGTTGCAGCATGCTCTGCACCACCACTTGTTTGTAACTCTGTTGGCGATTCTGCCGCTGACTCCGAAACGGCAGCCCCTTCAGATGACTCCACCATCATGATCAGTGCCCCCTCAGAGATTTTGTCTCCAACAGAGACCTTCAACTCTTTCACCACCCCACCAAACGGAGCTGGGATCTCCATGGTTGCCTTGTCGCTCTCAAGGGAGATCAGCGACTCCTCCTGCTCGATCTCATCTCCAACAGCAACCAGAACCTCAATTACCTCAACCTCCAGGAAGTCCCCAATATCTGGAACAGTGACCTCTCTTATCTCTGCCATTATCTGATCCCCTCTGTTATCGAGTCACTGGATTGGCACGATCCGCATCAATGCCATACCTGCTGATCGCCTCCGCAACCACTGAGCTATCAATTGAACCCTCATCTGCCAGCGCCTTCAGGGCTGCAACTACCACATGATTTCGATCTACCTCAAAGAAATCTCGCAGCTTCTCCCTGGTATCACTGCGCCCAAAGCCATCCGTTCCCAGGGTCTCATAACTGCCCGGGATAAAGTCACGAATCTGCTCTGCATAGAGGCGAATATAGTCGGTCGAGGCGATTACTGGCCCCTTGGCCCCAGCCAGTGACTTGGCAACATAACTCTCCCTCTGGGGCTCGGTTGGATGGAGTCGATTCCAGCGTGACACATCCTGTCCCTCTCGCGCCAACTCATTAAAGCTGGTAACACTCCAGACATCAGAGGTAACGCTCCAATCTGACTGCATCATCTCGCTTGCTGCCTCTACCTCACGCAGAATGGCACCACTCCCCATCAACTGGACGTGGAGCTCACCGCTCTCCATCTTGCGCAGTGGATAGATCCCTTTGATGATCCCCTCTTCCACCCCCTCAGGCATATCCGGGTGGGCATAATTCTCATTCATCACTGCTATGTAGTAGAAGACATTCTCACGCTCTGCACACATCCGGCGCAGACCGTCCTGAATAATGACTGCTAGCTCATAGGTGTAGGTTGGGTCGTAGGAGATGCAGTTGGGGATGGTTCCGGCGAAGATATGGCTGTGGCCATCCTGGTGCTGCAGCCCCTCACCATTAAGGGTGGTTCTGCCAGCAGTTCCACCTATCATAAAGCCACGTGCCTGCATATCACCAGCCGCCCATGCCAGATCACCAATACGCTGGAATCCAAACATCGAATAGTAGATATAGAACGGGATCATGCCGATGCCGTGGTTGGTATAGGAGGTAGCTGCTGCCATCCACTCTGCCATCGCCCCAGCCTCATTGATACCCTCCTGGAGGATCTGCCCCTTGGTATCCTCTCGATACCACATCACCTTGTCGGAATCCTCGGGCTCATAGAGCTGGCCTGATGATGAGTAGATACCAAGCTGACGAAACATCCCCTCCATTCCGAAGGTACGGGCCTCGTCCGGGACGATTGGCACCACATGTTTACCGATCTTCTTGTCTCTCGCCAGAGTGGAGAGCATGCGTACAAAGGCCATGGTGGTGGAGAGTTCCCGCTTGCCACTACCCTTGGTAAGTGCCTCAAAGGCCTCCAGACCAGGGATCTCCAATGGTTCATCATCCTGTCTGCGATCTGGCAGATATCCACCCAACTCCTTGCGACGCTCATGGAGGTATTTAAGCTCCTCACTATCCTTCTCCGGACAGATAAATGGGATCTCCTCCATCTCTGCATCGGAGACCGGAATACTGAAGCGGTCACGGAAACGGCGCATATGCTCCAGCCCCATCTTCTTCTGGGAGTGGGTTGCATTCTGCCCCTCACCAGCCTCACCCATTCCATACCCCTTGACCGTCTTGGCCAGGATAACCGTGGGTTG
>CALEHW010000071.1 GCA_937877715.1 uncultured Methylophaga sp.
AAATCTCCCCCCTTCTCTGCATCGTTACCCTGAAAGAAATGGTTAAAACCGACATCATAGAGGGTGGCTGAGGAGGCAAAACTGGCAATATGTCCACCTACATTTCCAGGGCGGTGGTTTGCCTTGACCACGATGGCCATCGCATTCCAGCGAATATAGGCACGCAATTTATGTTCAATAGATTGATCACCAGGAATTCGCTCTTGTTGTGCTACCGGTATGGTATTCACATAGGCGGTATTGGAGCTGTAGGGGAGATTGACTCCAGAGCGGCGGGCCCGGTCCATCATCTTCTCAATAAGGTAGTGGGCTCGATCCGTGCCCTCAAATTCAATCACAGACTCCAGTGCATCCAGCCACTCCCGAGTCTCCTGTGGATCCTTATCGCTCATCTCTGCCATTTCAAGCCTCATTGCGTACAATACCGTACGTCGCTGTTTCAGTCGGGAAACTGGTCACCATTCAGAGAGATGACCTGCCTGTAAGTTGATCTGCATATCATCGGTTTTTTGACCAAACAGGTCAAGAAAACATCCTCCTGATGGGCGAAGTTTTGGAGACAAACTGTCCCGATTTATGACATTATCTGTCCACTACTCTAGGAGAACCCCCTGTGGGGCAGACTGAATCCATGACTGAATCGATCACCATCACCCGTCCAGATGACTGGCATCTGCATCTCAGAGATGGTGAGGCCATGAATTCGGTGGTGGCAGATAGTGCCAGACGTTTTAGACGCGCAATTGTGATGCCCAACCTCTCCTCACCAGTCACTACTGTCGAGCAGGCTCTGCGATATCGGGAGAGGATACTCAGCCATATTCCACAAGGTGCCTCATTTGAGCCGTTGATGACGCTCTACCTTACCGACAATACCCCGCCAGGTGAGATTCAGCTGGCAGCTGAGAGTGGTCTGGTCAGTGCCGCCAAACTCTATCCAGCTGGAGTCACCACCAACTCCGACTCTGGAGTCACCAATATCTCCCTTCTCACCGAGACCCTGGAGATGATGGCCGCAGTTGGGATGCCGCTCTTGGTCCATGGTGAGGTCACCGATCCAGAGGTTGACCTGTTTGATCGTGAGGCGATATTCATCGAACAGGTGCTGCAACCGCTCCTCGTAGAAATTCCATCCCTGCGAGTGGTCTTTGAGCATATAACCACACGTGACGGGGTCCAGTTTGTCGAAGAGGCCCCAGCAACTGTGGGAGCAACCATTACTGCCCACCACCTGCTGATGAACCGCAATGCGATGTTCAGCGGTGGCATGCGCCCCCACCACTACTGTCTGCCAGTGCTAAAGCGAGAGCAGCACCGCGTTGCACTAGTTGAAGCTGCAACCAGCGGCAACCCCAAATTCTTCCTCGGTACCGACAGCGCCCCTCACCCGCGCGGCGCCAAGGAGAGCGGGTGCGGCTGTGCGGGGATCTATACGGCACACGCAGCCATTGAACTCTATAC
>CALEHW010000072.1 GCA_937877715.1 uncultured Methylophaga sp.
ACCCTATACGATACTTTTTACTTGTTATTTGAAAATATGGAGATACTTTTACATAAAACACACCAGAGGTACTAGAGTAGAGGGGAATATGAGGTTTTTCATGAGGTTACTTTATGTTTTGTTATCTCCAGTGATAACAAAAGTTATCTCCAGTGATAACTTTCGCGTACAAAAGTTATCTCCAGTGATAACAAATAATCCTTGTATCGTCTGTAATTGTCTGACATTATAGGTTAATGAATAACGATGAAAGGGTTTCCATTAGGATAAAAGCACAAAGTCTAAAGTCACTTGTAGGTTTAGCCCAGGCAGATAAACGCAGCCTGAGTGCATTAATAAGGATTATATTAGATGAGCACATTCAAGCCGTCTCCCTTGAGAAGGGACGAGGTTGTAAACAGTGATGGTGAAATCAAGAGAATCAAAAATAAAAGCCCCTTTACAGGTAATGGTTTTCTATTTATTGACCAAGAAGCTTTATCTAGGCTCTCAACACTAACCTCTGAAGCGATCAAGGTGATGCTCCCGATCCTTTCTAATCTTGATAGAGATAATCACTGCAAGGTATCTCAATCTGCTATCGCTATAGATATACAGATGAAACCATCTAATGTTAGCAGATCCATCAAGCTACTCTCTGAGCATGGATTAGTTATCAAGCAAGGAAGGCGGTTACTTGTAGATCCTCACTTCTGCTGGAAAGGTTCTGTTGAGCGTCACAAAAAAGCTATCAAGGAATACAACAAGGCAAAAATGGAGAGTGTAAGTGCTTACACATGAAATTCTGCAATCCTTTGAAGTAGTGAAACCTGCTGGTTCTAACCAATGGACTGCTGATTGTCCAAATATCGCACATAGAACCGCCAAAGTCTCTATCAAAGATACAGGCGATAGAACACTTGTAAGGTGTTGGGGTGGTTGTGATACCAGCGCGGTCATAGGTGCGATTGGCCTTACTTTCGTTGATCTCTATCATACTGAATTATCAGATGATGAGCGAATCGAGAAGAGAAAATATCACTCACAGGAAAAACTGAAACACGAAGCCACAATAGTCTGGATAGCCTACAGCGACAAAAGAAGGGGCAAGCTGAAACCAGCAGATGCTATACGTGCTAATCAAGCGTATAAGACACTCAGGGAGGCATCATGGCTATAACTCTCTGGAAACACCAACAAGAGGCCTTAGAGTTAATTAGAGACTCGTTCAGGAAGGGCAAAAGAACGGTAATGCTGCAACTACCGTGCGGTTCAGGAAAAACGATCTTGGCTATGAGCATGATTCACTCTGCAGTCGAGAAAGGGAAAAGGGTTGCTTTCGTGGTTGATAATCTGGAACTGCTAGAACAGGCATCACAGGCCGCCGATAAATTCGGCATCCCCCACGGAATCATCCAATCTACTCACTGGAGAACAAACAAAGAACATCCATTGCAGATATGCACCATCCAAACCCTGAAAAATAAGTACAAGGATTTCAGTTTCGTGATCGTGGATGAGGCTCACTGTATGTACAAAGCGCAATTGGAATGGATGGAGAGGCATAACAATGTTCCATTTATAGGGCTATCAGCTACACCTTGGGCAAAGGGGCTAGGCAAACACTGGGAATGTTTAATAAAGCCACTCACTACAGGTGATCTAATCGATATAGGTAAACTGGCACCGTTTATAGCTTATGCGCCAGAAACACCTGATTTGGCCGACGTAGCGATACAAGCAGGGGATTACAACCAGAAGCAGCTGGGGAAAGCCGTTAATAAGCATAAACTTGTAGCCTCAATAGTTAAAACATGGCTAGAGAGAGGCGATAACCGCCAGACACTAGCATTTTGCGTAGATATAGCTCACTCCGAAGCAGTAGCAGAAGAGTTTAGAGCAGCAGGGATACTCTCAGAGGCGGTACACTCGAAACTTGACCCAGAAACACGTAGAGATAGGCTTGATAGGTTCGCCGCCGGAGATATTAAGGTACTTACATCAAGAGACGTACTTACCAAGGGTTACGATAACCCTGCTGCAAGCTGTTTAATCCTTGCTAGGCCCACAAAGTCCAGAATGATACATGTTCAGCAGGTTGGTAGAGTCATACGTACAACAGAAGGAAAAGATGATGCGGTAATTCTGGATCACGCTGGCAATCACTTGAGGATGGGGTTTATCACTGACCCATCTCCTGACTATCTCGATATAGGGGAAAAGAAGGATCAATCTACGAAGCAAAAAGAGGAAATAGAGTTAAAGCCAAAAGAGTGTCCTAAGTGTAAGTTTCTCAAGCCTGCTGGTATTCGTGAATGCCCCAAATGTGGATTCACACCAACCAAGCAGAGTGAAGTAGTTGTAGAGGATGGCAAACTAAAAAGACTCTCAAAGAGAAAACGAGAAGTAAGCGTAGAGGAGAAAAAAAGGTTCTACTCAGAATTACTCTACATTGCTGAATCAAAGAACTACAAGACTGGGTGGGCTGCTTGGAAACATAAGGAGAGATTCGGGCATTTTCCACACAAGAAGACCGGAATCAGACCAGCAGTACCCTCAGCGGCAACATTCGCATACTTAAAACATCTAGCAATAAAAAGGTCATATGGACAAAAGAAAAAAGTGGCAATGGATACAGGACAACATGCCAGAACTGGCTAAATTCCTGATTGATGCAAAACAGAAGGGCTTAACGATTACAAACGTCACACTGGAGAGGGGAAATGGAGAAAGAGCAACGGTTAAACGAGATAAGGGCTGTCGTGGCAGACTACGCTAAGGCGAAAGCTGACAGAATCTATCTACATGAATTCAGAAAGTCAAAACGCTCCATATTGATGAAGAAGTACGAAACAGAAGGCCACAAGACTGCTGCGGCTCAAGAGAGAGAAGCAACTGCTGACTCTGAATACATAGAGGTTCTACAGGGACTCAGAGAAGCCGTGGAGCAGGAGGAAAAACTACGCTATGAATTGGTATTGCAACAACAGCAATTCGACTCATGGAAAACGAAGATTTACGCTAAAACAGCCGAGATGAAACAGTATGGGGGGTAAGAAGGTGTTTAATTGCCCACTAGGAGCGCATACCAGCGACTCTCAGGGGCGTTCAGGGAAAATAGCTAGTAGGGCAAGGGGTGGCGTAAAGCAGACGCTATTTAACGATTTAATCAGGGGTGGAGGTTAAACCAGTGCGCCAAGAACAATTCCAGCAGCGTTCAGGTACTCCAACCTCGTTCGGTGGGTACAGGTCAGGACGCAGATCGTTAATACTCAATCCCTCATTCCAACTATCAATCCTCCATGCCATCAATTCCGTTAGAGGTAGGTCATAATAGCGTAACTTATTGATATGGCTTTCAGATTGCCCCAACCTTTCAGCTAACTCTTTACGTCCACCAAAGAACTCAATAGCAACCTCACGAGCAGCAAGCGATCTTGCAAGCGGATCTTCAATCTCATCAAGTAACACCTTTTCCACTGATTTATGATAATAGCCCTTTACCCTTGTCATACTGATTCCCTATATTTATTTACCGAAACCTCTTGTAATGTGCTTAAACATACTATAGTATTTGAAATGTAGCAACTGTTTTTATCAAGAAAGGAGCAAGAGAAATGAGCGATTACCCGCCTGTAGATGACATTCAAGATGATCCCCATGGAGAGGACTTGTCTACAATTCAGGAAGAGAGATACCTACTTACAATAGCTCGGGAGGCGCAAAGGATTGTTCACGGTAAGTCCATGATGCTGATTACAAAAGAACACGCCAGAGCATTGCTGAAACTGCTAGAAATGTACGCAGATGAATTGTTCGAGGAGAAAGATAATGAATTTTAATGAGCTAGTTAAGTCTACAACAAAGCCGAGGTTAGGAAATAAAGTTCAAACTAAGGGTCGTGACGGATTCGACTACCTATCATGGGCGCATGCAGTTCATATTCTAGGGACTGCATACCCTGACTTTTCCTTTGAGGTTAGGAACTTCCCTCAGTTATTCACCAGAAAGGTGGAGGGGGAAGCAGAATACTATGTCTTGGATGGAGTTACAGTACCATACAACAGGACTTCTACAGGATATTATGTAGAGGTATCTGTCACGGCTGACAAGCTCACCAGAACACAGGTTCATCCCGTACTGGACGGAAGGAATCAACCTATTGCCCAACCTACATCATTTCAGATTAACACCTCAATCCAGAGGGCACTAGCTAAGGCCATAGCACTTCATGGTGTGGGTTTGTCGTTATATGCTGGAGAGGACTTGGGGGATATAGAATGAATCTCATGGACACAGAAGCAGCGGAACTGATAAATAGACTAGCTGATACCTACACGAAAATAGAGATCAGGGAGGTCTTAATCAATCATCTGTGGGAAGAATACAAGGATGAATCAATACAGACACTTCTTGAGGATGTAACTTGGGGAGAAGAGAAGTGAAAATCACCAACAAGTACAATCTCCCTGACGCAATAGTTAGGGCGGTCACTAACGATCCCTATCTGGATTCTTACAACGGGAGAAAGGCTGATATATCTGCTACCAGATTGATAGCACCAGCTAGGCTAGTAGCACTACAGAAGAAGCACGCTGATGAGATTGAAGAGGATGTTTCTGACCGGATATGGAGTCTGCTTGGTACTGCAGTTCATCACGTTATAGAGAGAGCAACGAGTGATTCAGATCGTACAGAAGAGCGCATGTTCGAGGAGATAGGGGGTTGGACTATAGCAGGTCAGTTTGATCTGCTCTCAGATGGCACTCTATACGATTATAAGGTTACTTCTGTCTGGTCAGTGTTAGATGGTGCAAAGGATGATTGGGTTAATCAGTTAAATATACTTGATTACCTTGTCGGTGGCGTTGATAAGCTAGCTATTATTGCAATACTCAAAGACTGGTCTTGGCGCAGAGTGAAAGGGAATTACCCCAAAGAACAAGTCGTGGAGATACCCATTCCTCAATGGAGTAGGGAAGAGCAGAAAGCATACATCTTGGAGCGTATTCGCAAGCACCAGATAGCACAAGATATACTTTCTCTAGGGGGGGAACCTGCTATATGTATAGATCGCTGGCAGCGGCCAGATGTATATGCAGTAATGAAAGAGGGTAGAAAGTCTGCTGTTAAACTATGCGATACGGAGAAAGACGCACAATCCAGAGTAGATAATTTAAGCAACAAACACTATGTACAGTTTCGCAAGGGTGAGGCTGTAAGGTGTGATTCACGTTATTGTAATGTTAGTAAGTTTTGCATATATAAGGAGCAAAAAGATGGAGTATGACAATACTAATTCTGGAGCATTATTCAGAAATGATAAAAAGGGAAACGATAAAGCACCAGACTACAAAGGAAACCTTAATGTAGACGGTAAGGAGAAGCAGATAGCAGCATGGCTGAAAACATCCGCTAAGGGAGTAAAGTATATGTCTCTATCTGTATCAGAACCATACCAGGCTCAAGGGGATGCAGTACAACAAAGTGCCACAGCAATAGAGATCGAGGAAGATATACCGTTTTGATCCTCCCAACCACTCATTAGGTTGAGATCGTGAGGCGGCTCACGGTCAGATTGATAAACCTGCACCGCTCAGGGTTAATGAGAAGCGGTACTAATTTAGGAAGACAGGGCAATGAAAACGATAATCAAGAGCAGGAGAAA
>CALEHW010000073.1 GCA_937877715.1 uncultured Methylophaga sp.
TAGGTGTGGGTTGAACAGTTGGTTGGTGCTGCGCAACTCGCCGTTTCATATTATCTTCTTCAACCGCTATAGCTGCTAATTCTTTATTTGCCTCGACAATAAGGTCTGCGTCCCCTGTTTCATAAGCATCTTTAGAACGCTGTTTAGCTGTTTCTAGCTCGGCAGTAATTCGATTGTTATACTCTGCCAACATCTGCTCGTCACGTTGTAAATTAACTTGCTGAGTCTGTGTTTGAAACGCCTGTAGGTCTGCCTGGACCTGCTGTGCGTATTGTACAGCCGCGTCTTCCCGACGTTTAGCTTCTTCTCGTTGATAGGTCAGTTTGTTAATACGCTTCTGTACATTGTCACTAAAGTCTTCAGTATCTTCCGGGGTTGGTTCATCATCCGCAACAATAGGGGTGGTAACTTCTTCAGTAGGTACTTCGGGAGCAAGTGATAGCTGATCAGCAGCATTTACATCGATATCCGCCTCTCTTATATCAACCTCATCTTCTGGAACTTCGAGCTCCAATTCAATCTCTTCTGCTACATTTTCTTTTTGCATGGTCTTCTCCATGTTATGCGGAAAGTATATCTTCCGGATTATCAATAACCGCTAAAATCTCATCATCATTTAGTAATCGCATATCGCCACCATCTATTTTGAACCGTGCACCCGCATAACGACCAAAAATTACCCAATCCCCCTTGTCACACCAGGGACCATCGGGAAATTTGTTTGTGTCGTTATAAGCATCAGGGCCTAGCTCAACTACATAACCAACAACTGTCGCGATTTTTTCACGGTCTAGTGTCTCATTAGCCAATATGATCCCACCTTTAGTCTTATTACTAGGTGTATAAGGTAGAAGTAAAACACGATAACCTGTAGGGCGCGGTAGTTTTGAGGTTTCACCCGCTTCGATTGTCTGGGGAGTAAGTGTAGGTTCCTCGGGTAGAGATTTTTCAATATCGTGCAGTGGTTTAAAGTCAGGCACAGTTGACTTGCCTTCCGAACCGAAGGACTTTGCTGGTTCAGTCATCATTGACTTTCTCCATTCTTTTGAGCAGGTCTTTAATAAGGTTTTCGGCGGAAGATAGACCTGTGATTTCTCCCGTTACCTTGCAGTATGCGTCCCAATCCGAGGCACCACCATAGGTGAGATGTTCAGATCGTAACTCAATTTGTGCACGGAGTTCTTTAAGTAAGTACTCCGAGAAACTTATTATGTCCATCAGTATCCTATAAGTTTAATATGATTACCAGTAGAATCTTTATAATAAGGTCAACTATAATGATCTCTGTTATGTATTATAATCCCCACCCCTTGTGGCTTTACCCATACCTCGACACTTACAACGTTTTGAACCTTTGTTTTTAACCAGGCCGCCTTTAGCGAAACCTAAGTCTTTATACAGATTATTATCATCGTCACCAGTGCCGGTAAAATATTCAAGATCGTCTCGTAATATTTTAGCACCGCCGATCAACCCCTCTTCCCCTATAGCTTGCCCAAGGGTTACGGGTAATGTTGCTTTCTTCAATACTTTACCCGCCAACCTCTTCGCCCTTTTAGCCATGGACCCCTTGCGCTTAGTGGGAGTCAAACGAGCATCACGGTCTTTAGTTCGTTTCTTTCGATTCTTCGCCATTTTCTTTTTTTCTTTCTTTGTGACATTATCATCCGTCTCAGAACGAAGTTCCGCAGCTCTTGCCTTGGCAGCAAGTTTAGCTTCTAACTCCTTTTCCCAATCACTAATCATTACTCAACCCCTGTGTAATTGACTCGACATGTTGTACCACTTTCTCCACATGTGCCATCCCCGCTTTGGCTGATTCAATCGCCGCTTTCTGATCTGCTTTATACACGTCAGCTGTAATTTTAGCAGTTGTAATATCCTCATTACTTTCCAGCTTTGCCATCTGCGCCTCATGGTCCAACGTATTATTCTCACGCTGCATCTCAATCTGTTTATCCTGTAGCTCAACCAGTGGGTCTTTAGGTTGTGGTGGGTTAAGGCGAGGTAATATCTCACTAATGAGTCGCGCTTCAATTTCCTCAACAGTGCTACCTTGTTGCATCTGTTGAGATTGATATTGCGTCTGTTGCGCAGGCATGAAGCCACCATCTGCGAAACCCTGCGGGATTTGCTGAGGGAGCTGGGGTTGCTGCATCTGTTGGGATTGCTCCGCGCTCTGTTCTTGCGCTATAAACCCAATGTGCTGCATGACATCCTGTACTATGTTGGCATAGAACTCCGGGTTTTGATTCACCGCTGGGTTCTGAACAAACAGAATATGCGCCTCAATGTGAGCCATGTGGTTCTGCCCATCTATGGCGGCCAGCTTCTTATTCTCCAGCACTCGTGCGTGTTCGAGAGCTGGAGTCATTGGTTGTGGTTTATCTTCAGGTTTGAGCAACGCATCTACATTATCAATACCCATTGCCTTATACATGCTCACATAAGCCGCTTTCAGATTATGAATCTCAGGTGCCTGTGTTGCCATCTGCAACTGCTGTTGGGCAAGAATTATTCTCTGCGCCATTGAGAAAATATTTGGATCACTAACAGGCAGAATATCAATGCGATCATCGAAATCCCCCTGTTTAATCATCTGATCACCACCTGCCACCATATATGGGTATTGTGGGGGCAAGCTCTCCTTGACTACTCGGGCAAGGATTCGGAACTCTTGCTTTTGACTATTGTGCATCCGTTTATGAATTGCACTCATCACCTTAGTCCCACGCTCCAGCATCGCAACAGTCGTCCCAACTGGTTGCTGCTGTCCTGCCGTATCGCCCACCTGTACATCTGCAATAGATGCGAATCTCTGTCCTGTTTCAACCAATGCGCCGAGGAGCTGCATCAATACGGCAGATGGTTCTTTATAGGGTAGTGGCATCAAGGATTCACGCAAACTCCCACCCGGGGTATCTACATCTCTCCATTCCCCAGGGGCTATCGGATCATCTGAACCTTCAACCCGCATACCCTTGGCTTTGAAGCCGCCAGGGAGATTGGCAAGAGTGCCAGCATCAATGAGCTGGCGTAAGATTGAGGTGACACTTTTAGTAAGTCCCCCAATCATATGAATAAGCCCGAAACCGTAAAAGCCAAGCCCGGGTGTAAACTTGTAATGAGTGAAGAAATCGAGTCGCTCTATTATTTCATCACCTTCTGCCCAATTGCGACGAATAGCCAGCACTGCTTCGCTATCTTCTTCAATAGTAACAATATAAGGCAGAGCAATACCTGTAACCTGTCCGTCTGAATCTGTGTGTTCGAATCCCTCAAGGTCCAGATTTACGTGCATCTCCAACAGGCGATAATTCTCATCACCTTCGAAGCGCACAGCAGATAGTCCCTGCAGCTCATCGACCTGCTCCTGAATATCAGAGATACTCAGCTCTCCTGCATCCTCTAACTCAGTATCACGATAGAACCCACTATACTGATTCTTGCGAATGTCGTTACCACTCATAGTCACAACGTGGGTGATGCGATCTGCAGTTTTAAGACTGGTTGCTCCATAGTTGACAACCAAATCCTCAGCAGTTACAAACTTACTAATTGGTCGGCGTGACACCGGATCGTAATAAGTCTTCTTAAACGCCGAACCTGCTAGAGGTAAATAATAAAGCATCTGATCGAGATCAGGATCAAACTCGTCCATCACCTCCATCACTAGATAGTTCATATACTCCGCAACGCGATTGGCCTGGTCTATAAGCTCAGGAGTCTCGGCACCTAAGACTTTAGCACTAACCGGCCCGTTGGCAGGAAGCAACTCTTTATACGCTTGGGCCTGAAACTGAGTAACACTTTCCGCCAAGAGTGGGTGATATACTCCGCTCGCACCAGGGAACGGATCTTCTCGATCCTCTGATCCAATGCCTAACTGCTCAAGACCGTCAACATACGCCTCTTTCCATTCAGAACGCGAGTCGTCATCTTTCTTATAGGCATCAGCAAGATCACCTGCGATATCTTCAAGAACCTCTGCGTCAAGCGCATCTGCCAAGTTCTCAAAATGTGGTATCTGAGATAAGTCAGAACCTTCGACCTGGGGTGCAAAATCCACAACTGCTCCGCCATCTGGCTCTTCGATAATCTCAACATCACTATCGAGTATAGGCTCCTCTTCGAGAAAAACTTCCTCATCAGGAGTCGGTATCGACTCACCCGGAATCTCGTATGCTCTATCTATCGGCATTAGTAATAAATCCTTTTTCTTGAACGTGGCTCATACTCCTCAGTATAATCTGAGCGAAGCTGTATAAACCCACCTTGTCGGAACCTTAGCAGGGCTTGTGTCATACTGTCAAGCTGATCGTCATAGCGAGCATTGGGGAACTGATGGCACTCCTCAATCAAATCCTCTGCCCACTCTTCCTTGGGTGCCCAGACATACCCACTAGCAAAAATATCACTAACTGAGTTCGCCCTCATGATCTTATCATTTCCCCTCGCTGGGGTGTAATTCTGTACCGGCACTCCTATGCGCCTCAACTCATGAGTAAGAGGCATCCCCGAGGCTCGCCCCTCCACAATCACACTGTCAGGTTGCCAATACTGATAAAGCCCCAACGCTTTCTGTTTCAACTCCGGGAAGTTATACCTCTCCTTAACTGCGTCCAGTAAAATAATATGCGCTTCGGAACCATCAAATATCTTCGATATTTCTTCCCCGTCTTCCTTCACCTCGTGCTGGGACATATGTCCTTCGGGGTAAAACACTCCCCATGTCGTAATCGCTGAGTAATCCGATGTCTCCGATTTGAGGAACGCCGTATCATAACTCTGAATAACGTAGTCACACACCGGAGGCTGGGTCGAACCCCACCTGTTCCAATAAGCCCTTTTAATTATCGCTCCTTCCTGGGCAACTGGGTTTTGCTGATACAACGCACCCCAGTCTCTAGGACCAATTGCTCTACGTATTCTGTGCAGTGCTTCTACGTCATACCGCTCAGGGTGAAGTGCTTCGCCTTCCTCTCTAAATTTCTCATCATGTACCGCTATAGCAGGGTACGAAACAATTTCCCATTTATCACCTTCTCCACGCATCTGTGCAAGAAGTCGGCCAGCCAAATCATCGACGTGCCAGCGAGTAAGAATAACCAAAACGCCCCCACCAGGGGCAAGACGAGTGTAAGCAGTAGAGCTATACCAATCCCATACCTTATTTCTATCAGTTGCACTTTCTGCATCCTCCCTATTTTTTACAGGATCATCTATTATCAAACAGTGCGCACCCCGACCCGTAATCGGACCGCCCACACCTGCCGCTAGATAACCACCCCCTTTGGTCGTTAACCAGTTCTCCGTTGATTGTGAATCTTTGGAGAGTTCAGTCTTTGGAAATACTGTCTGATAATTAGGCTCACGCAGCACTTGCCGCACCTTGCGTGAAAATGAAAGTGCAAGTGATGCTGAGTACGAACAACTAATCACCTCATGCTGTGGATTACGCCCGAGGTACCACGCTGGGAACTGTGTCGATGCTAGCGTTGATTTACCACTCCTCGGTGGCATGAAGAGCATAAGTCGGGGGCTCTCTCCTGCTACCACACCCTGTTCGAACTTCTCTAACTTCTCACAAATCTCCTTATGCACCCACCCCGCCCGATAGTCCGGTTCATTACGCAGCACGAAGGGTAATAATCTCCTACGCGAAAGTGTACGGGATGCAAGCTCCTGCTTGGCTAACTCGGCAGGGCTCGGAGTTTCAGAAGATTGTGTCATTTAATCTTGTTAAGAATATCAGTAGCGGTTACTGGTTTCGTGCCAATGCTAAGGCGTTTACCAATCTCCAGGTGGTTTTCTAAACCTTGCACCGCCTCGGGGTTACCAGGGTTGCCCTTAACAACCTCCCGCAGTCGCCTAGTCTCGGCGTGAAACAACTCCTCACCATGTTCTTTCAACATCGCCTTCATCCGTACCGCACGATACCTAATCGTGTTCGGGTCGTATTTAACAATCTCATAACTGGAAGGTAGCGCATCGAGTTCATTGGCTATTCGTTGGGCTTTTATATCTTTACCCAACAGTCTCGTGACAGCCTCGTCCACCCCGGCCTCCCCCAAATCATTGTTATTTAATGCGTTTAATTCGTATATTTCATCATAGGCTTTGTCAACTAATGTCTCCTGTTGCCCCTCCAACTCATATCTACGACGCAACAGGTCACGATTCTTCGGGGTCATACGGGCGATGGTTTGTTTGTTAGCTATACCCATAATATCCATAGATTCTTTCAACTCAGCTGGGGCATTATTGTAATGCCTCGCTCGTTCCCTAAGCAACTGCTTTCCTTCTTTTGTCGTATGCCACCCCAACCCGTGTTTATCAATCAGTGCTTGTCGCTCCTTGCCCAACTGTTTTGCTCTATGTACAAACGCTTTGCCCCCTGGTATCTGCTCTAAGTCGTAATACCTATTAAACCTCTGAATTAACTCATCCCCTGGTCTACCCATCGGTGAACCGTCCAGGTAGGGCTCATGTGCCCAAGCTAGGTGCGCCGGCCTCCGGTAGCTTTTACGAGGTAACTGCGCCGCAACCCCCTTACTCTGCGCTTTTGACACCACAATATCCGGGGCATATATTTCATCCACCAGTGAATCCCATCTACCACCTGTGGCCTTAGCAGCCACGCGCCCTGCTTTAGCTTTACCAACTCGCGTTAAGTCATCTGCGTGGTGTAACAACTTCCCAGTTGTTAGTGCTACACCTGTGGCCACAGCTCCTTTACCTATTGTACCCATCGCTTCCCTACGTCCGATGCTGAAATCAGGCGTTAACCTATGCGTAACCTCATCAATCGAAGGACTCAACTTAGTGATCGGAGTACGGAGTGCGCCGTGAGTAACTTTCGCAGTTGTCCCTGCGATTGGCCCTACGAATTCTCCAACGCCTCGTATCATCTGATTACCCGGTGTTGGTTCATAGCCCCAACGATCAGTTTGTAAACGATCTTCCCATTTACCAATATCCGAAGAGAACTCCTGTCCCACTTGCGAGAGGGCAGGGAACTCCCCAGGGTGTCGCCACTGGGTGGACATATCAGAATGAAGCCCATGGGTAAACGGGTATACATTCTCCACCATCGCTGCAATCCCTGCGTTCGCCGTAGAGACACCTTTATACAACGGAGCAAGTCCGGGGGTCTCGGTCATTACTATGTCTAGTGGCCCAGTAGGTCTAACTTCCCCGTCCCCTGTAGGATACATAAAACCCGATACCCCCACGTTACTCCACTCCTTACCCTGCATCTCCTTAATAATTGCAGCCTGGCGAGCTTCGTCACTCTCATAATACCGAGGTTTGTTCCATTTATCTTTAGGCGTTTGCCCGCTCTCCTGCATTTTGGAGAGCATTACTTGTTCAGGAGATTGGGTTTCAGCAGCTTGAGTCTCATCAACGGGGAGCGCTGCAACGCCCCCTGTTCCTAACAGAGGAATACCTTTCTTCTCCACCGCTTTTAATAATCTCTCAGTGAACGCAATCCCGTTAGTTAACAACGGCGTTGAATCATAAGGGTCATTCACCTTCATCGGGTATGTGCCAACTTTCGGTGGCTCCACCCCATAATACTTATACAACCTACCCCACGCCTGCTCAATCTTACTGGGCTTTAATGGTTTAGTTTTTGGGGCTACGTCCCCATAAATCTTATCCGCCTGGGGTTTCTTCATCATTGCGAATGTTTGTTTAAACTCACTCTTAGGCCATAGTACTCCTCTCTGTTTCTGCGACAATGCCCGAGATAACATTTGAGCAACGAGGTGATCATAAACCCGATCTCCGCGCTGCAGGCTCGGGGGTGTATTCCCCATGGCTTCGTATCTATCACGAAGTGTTATCCCATTAGTCTCATCAGATCGTTTAAACACCTTGTACGAATCAGGTATCGCATTCCTACGAAATCTGTTTACAACAGCGTCATATTCTTCTTCAGTATTAAAGAGATCCAAGTAGTGGTTAGTGAAGTCTTCTCCCCCCACTTCTTGAGGATTATTTATAAACTCAGCCTCTAACTCCCGATAATACGGTCTATGCATCTCAGCCTCGGCTGCCTCACTTGGCGCAAATGTACGATCGTGGAGCTCGTTCGCTAACTCTTTAGCGGCCTTCGCGCGCTTTGGGGTATATACCGAATCAACCGCTCCCCTATACGAGCCCGTTGATACATCGTGCTGCATTATATCCAGTGCATCAACAATCTTGCGCTGCTCACGTGGGGTGTGTAACCACTTACGTATTTTCGTCTGAACTGCGGGGTCTACTTCCTCCATCTCTGCCAGGTTCTTCATCACCTGGGGTACCTTCTTCCTCATCTCATCTCTAGGCGCACGCACCTTCATACCCCATAACCGCTCAGGGTTCTCCTGCCACTCCAACACCATCAAATAATCATCCTGCTGAGGGCCGACCTTCGCAGGCATACTACGTGTCCACGCTGTTGTCTCCTCCGTAGCTTTAGACCGGTCAATAATAATACTCCCCGGTGTGAACTGATGCCTCTGACGGCTTCCATTCTCGGCATAGTACGCTGTCTCCCGCAACTCCCTATCTGGAGTTACCATTACATCCATCTCCGGAGTCGTGTGATATTCCTGCATATAACGAGGTATCTGACTCGTAATAGGTGATGGTTCCCCTATACCTTCAGCCTGGTGAATCTGATGCTGGACACCCTGTGCTACATCCTCTGGTGATGCGAACCTATGCAGCTGTGAATCACTTATTACCTTAGATGACACCCCCATAGGTAGTGCATCAGGGAGCTCCGCGCCTCGTCCCTGTGATACCGACAACACCTCCTGTCGATACTGCTCCCACTCCTCTGGTGTAGGGTGCGCCGGGAGATTACGCTCGACAGCAATTGTCTCGGCGACATCCCGCACAACAGGTGGGTGACGTGAAAACTTACTTAATAATGTACTGATTCCCATACTCGTCTCTTGCGCGGGCAGCTTAGCGCTTTTTCCTCATCTTACCTAATGTCTTGGCAAGTCGCGCTCTTTGCCCAATCTTACCTTTCTTCTTGGTGGCTGCATCAAGCTTCTTGGTAGGGATCCTTTTACCCTTAGTAGCACCTAGAGCTTTGCGCAACGCGCCTGGTTTCTTAATAGCCTTTTGAATCCATTTACTCTTCGCTTTCTTCTCCATACTCCACCTCCTCAAAGTCGGCATCAATAGGATCATTAGTCAACAAAGTCTCTTCGCGCCCTGCCAGCTTCAACAGTTCCGCGTCACTCATGACTTCCAACTTATGAACATTATGTTGAATGTTTATCGTGATATCAGGCTCAACCTTCTCGTACAACCCGTTAATCTTACCAAGTTCCCTAATCGCCGCAACTTCCTCTGTCGCAGTGGCTGATTTCTTGTGCGCCTCCAATAAAAGCAGATTAAGTTGGTTACGTGTTACCTCAAGATCCAGCTCTTGGGGTGGTGCAACCTCTGGTTGCCGTGGTGAGGCGATAGAAGATACAGAAGACATCGTGGCTCCACCCACCGCAGTTAGTGCTTGCTCGTGACCTAATCCGTAATTTCGATAGCGCTCATAGGCTCTCAGTTGCGGTGAGGCTTGGACGTGGGTAGTACTCATGGCGCTACAGTATACTAAACAGATTAGTTTGTAAAACTAAATAGGATAGTGCAATCAGTGATGGCACATCGAGCATAACCACAATACAACTAATGGTTTGTCGTAATTCGTATGATGAGCTTCGGGCTTCGTAGCTCCGCACTGCATACAGGGTGGTTTCATAATTTTACCTTCTTTAAGTGCTCTTGCTAATTGACTACGACCTATATGCTTACGTCGGTTGTAGATATAACTTCGGCGATCATACTCTCTAAACCTATTACGATTTGTTTTTCCATCATTCCTCCGGCATTGTTTACACCAATATTGTTTACCATCTGGTGTCCCTATTCAATTATAGAATTCATCAAGTGTTTTTTTCTCGTTACATCGGGTACATTGTTTCATTGTCACAGTGTGCCCCATATCCGAAGAACATGGGGTAGTTCCACGTGGAACATTTTCAGCTAAAAAATTCAGAAAAAAAATTTTGTGAAAAATTTTCTACAATTTACAGCTGTAATAGTACTCCTTCCCCCTCCCCCGGAGTCCCGCTCCGAGCTAGGGGGGTCCCCTACCCCTCCCTAACGCGGAGCGAAATCCGTGGGAGTTGGGGCTGACTGCCCCAAACCCCGTTGGGTGCAGCCGCAGCGCTTCGCGCTTGTCTGCCTCGTCTGTTACAGCATGGTCTCGGTTACACCGAGTCATGTTACCAGAGCAGAGCGAGCCACTTTGTGACTTCGCTCTTTACTGGTTAACAGCGTAGTCGCAGCGAGCTGCGTCACATCGCCACGCCGCCCAGCAAGCTGGACGATATGGCTAACAACCAAGCCCCTTACCCCTTTGCTCCCCGCTGGTTGATCAAACAAGCCCCTTTACTTTGTACTTCGCTGGTTGGGCATAGTTCCAGAGGTGATGAAGGGGCACGGACTAAACGGGAAGAACGTAGGTGCTTCGTGCTTCGCGGGTTAGTACTTCGCGGGGTAGTACTTCGTGCTTCGCGGGGTAGTACTTCGTGCTTCGCGGG
>CALEHW010000074.1 GCA_937877715.1 uncultured Methylophaga sp.
CTTTTTCCGCAATGGAAAACTTTGGAGTGAGTGCCTAAAAAACAGGCAATCTGCTTCTATCTGAAAATAGCCTGTGGGATAGAGGTAAAAATACTGTTATCTACAGCTTTATCCACAGCTTTTGTGGAGAACCATGTTTCTCTTTGTTGAGTCAAAAGATTGTGCGACCGAACCAGAATCAAAGTCATGATGTTTTTGTAACTAACTGAATATTAGTTGATATGAATCTGTGTTTTTCAACGAAGAGAGGTTGTTTGTAACCTCTTGTTTTTCTATTGTGCAGCCATTTCTTCGCCAAGCTGATCATTAGGCACAACTAATATCCACAGTAGGTGGTCGTCTTTTTGTGCTGGTAGTTGTGTACACTCTGGCGATGAATTCGTGGTCTCTCTATCTGTTGGAGTGTGAGAACGGTTATCTCTATGCCGGGATTACTACCGACATGGAGAGACGTTTTCTGCAGCACCAACAGGGCAAGGGGGCAAAATTTACCAGGATCAATCCACCACTGCGCATCATGGGAGAGAAGAGCTATCCGGACAGGAGCGAGGCCTCTGTGGCGGAGCTAGAACTGAAGGGGGTTTCCCGGGAGAAAAAACTTGAGTGGGCAGAGCTCAATGCATGGCCCAAGCTGTCGAATTGAGTGGTTCATCCGTTGTTCAGATTTGTTATGATTAGCCGGTTCAGTTAATGGTCAACCGTATCGGTCCCCTCGCAATGACAGGTTGTGAACCCCGTCAGACCCGGAAGGGAGCAGCGGCAGCATCGGACTCATGTGCCGGGGTGTGGCTGATACGGGAGGCCGCCTTTTTTACAAGTTACTGCAGAGTTTTATAACCTTACCTAATGTCCTACCAGGTCCTTGCACGTAAATGGCGCCCCAGAAATTTCAGCGAAATGGTGGGGCAGGAGCATGTTCTGCAGGCTCTGGTCAATGCGCTGGATCGGGATCAGTTGCACCACGCCTATCTCTTTACCGGTACCCGTGGGGTGGGCAAGACTACCATTGCCCGGATCTTTGCAAAGTCACTCAACTGTGAGACCAATGGTGTAACCTCAACCCCCTGTGGTGAGTGCAATGCCTGTCGCGAGATTGATGAGGGCCGTTTTGTTGATCTGATTGAGGTTGATGCAGCATCCCGCACCAAGGTAGAGGAGACCCGTGAGCTGCTTGACAATGTGCAGTATATGCCGACCAAGGGGCGCTACAAGGTCTACCTTATCGATGAGGTGCACATGTTCTCCAACCACAGCTTCAATGCGCTATTGAAGACCCTGGAGGAGCCACCACCGCATGTAAAGTTCCTGTTGGCAACAACAGATCCACAGAAGCTTCCAGTCACTATCCGTTCCCGCTGTCTGCAGTTTAATCTTAAGCGCATTCCTCAATCCAGAATTGAGGAGTACCTGGCAGAGCTGTTGCAGAGGGAGAATATCAAGAGTGAGGGCGATACCCTGGCGCCACTTGCGCGAGCGGCTGAGGGGAGTATGCGGGATGCATTGAGTCTGCTTGATCAGGCTATCGCCTTTGGTGGCGGGGTGTTGTGCGAGGATGATGTCTCCACCATGCTGGGGACAATCGAGCATCGACAGCTGTTACGGATTGTCAACGCGCTGAGCAGGCAGGATGGGGCTGCAATGCTGCAGCAGGTGGAGGAGCTGGCTACGCAGGCAGTAGATTTCAGTGCAGTGCTGGTGGAGCTGATAGCGCAACTGCACCAGATGGCGCTGTTGCAGATGGTTCCTGAGATGGCTGCCGACCGTGGAGTGGATTCCGCTTGGTCCGAGTTGGCCGCAGAGATATCCCCTGAGGAGCTGCAACTCTTCTACCAGATTGCATTAACCGGACGCAGGGATCTACCGCTGGCCGCGGACCCTCGCAGTGGTCTGGAGATGGTGCTGTTGCGCATGCTCTCCTTCAGGCCGGCAACTGGCGGCGGCACCTCTGTCACTGGGCAGGCGCACTCCAGGAGCACTCCTGCAGTGAGTAGTCAGGGTGCGGCTGTTGCTGTGCAACCAGAGGGTGGAGCAGCACCATCCGTGATGGCGGCCAAGGGGGAGGCATCGCTCTCACCGGAGAGCTGGGAGAAAACTGTAGAGGCGCTGGGGTTGAGGGGGCTGGCAGGGCAGCTGGCACAGAATAGTATGTTGAAGGAGCAGAAGGGGATGCGGGTTACCCTGGAGGTTCAGGAGAAGAGTGCAACAGTTCTCAACAAGAAGAGTGAGGAGCGGGTCAGAGAGGCCCTATCGAGTCACCTCGGAGGTGAAGTCAAGCTCTCTATTGTGGTGACCGAATCTGCAGATCTGCAGACCCCGGCACAACAGTCTGAGCAGAGGGCTGACCAGGCCCGGGCCGATGCGGAAGAGGTGATTAGTCAGGATGCGGGTTTCCAATCGCTACTCTCGGCTTTTGATGGATCTGTGGTTGAGGGCTCTGTAAAACCATTAACAAATTAACTTATATTGTCTGTTTAACTTTTTGAAAAATATTGGAGTAGTTGATGAAAGGTGGTCTTGGTGGCCTGATGAAGCAGGCACAGAAAATGCAAGAGGA